>NZ_JACVXA010000072.1 GCF_014903745.1 Mangrovicoccus algicola
CCCGGCCCGGCCGCGTGGCGGAGACAGGCGGCGCGCCCGGTCCGGCCCCCCGCCGCAGGCCCCGCGTCATGATCCCGCGGCCGGCGCGGGGGACATCCGGCGCCGGGGCTGCTAGACACGGCGGGTGCGCCTGCCGGACCCGTCGCGGGCGCCCAGCCAAGGCCCCGATGACACGATGACCCGCGCAAGCTCCACGCGAAAGCCCACCCGCAACCAGATCCGCAAGCGGCGCGAGATCTTCGAGGCCGCGCTGGACACGTTCTCCGAACACGGGCTGCGCGGTGCCACCCTGGAACAGATCGCCGCCGCTGCCGGGTTGTCCAAGCAGAATGTCATCTACTATTTCGACGGCAAGGAAGCGATCTATCGCGAGCTGCTGGAGAGCCTGCTGGACCGGTGGCTGGCGCCGCTGCGCGCGCTGTCGCCCGAGGGCGAGCCCGTCGCCGAGATCCTGACCTACATGCGGCGCAAGCTGGAGATGTCGCGCGACATGCCGCGCGAGAGCCGGCTTTTCGCCACCGAGATCCTGCGCGGCGCGCCGCTGCTGCGCGAGGAACTGCAGGGCGGGCTGCGCGCGCTGGTGGATGAAAAGGCCGCGGTGATTGCCGGATGGGCGGCGGCCGGCCGGATCGCCCCGGTCGATCCGCATCACCTGATCTTCTCGATCTGGGCGATGAGCCAGCATTACGCCGATTTCGACATCCAGGTCTGCGCCGTGCTGGGCGCGGCGCGCAGCCCCGGCCGGTTCGACGAGGCCGGGCGCTTCCTGGAAACCGCCCTGATGCGGATGCTGGGCCATGACGGCCCGGAATTCGGGCAGAGCGCGGCGCCGGTCCCGCCCCCGGACGGAAATTCCGGCCCCCGCCATTGACCTGACCGCGCGGATGCGCAGCCTGCCCTCGAGGCGCGGGCCGCCCCGCCCGCCGCGACGACAGGAGGTCACGATGACGTACGGGCAGAACCTTCGCAGCGATCCCGACCGGCTGTGGCAGAGCCTCGAGGAGATGGCGCGGATCGGCCCCGGCGTGGCAGGCGGCAACAACCGCCAGGCGCTGAGCGATGCCGATGGCGCGGCCCGGGCGCTGTTCCGCGACTGGTGCGTGGCGGCGGGCTGCACGGTGACGGTCGACCGCATGGGCAGCATGTTCGCCACCCGCCCCGGCACCGATCCCGAGGCTCTGCCGGTCTATATGGGCTCGCATCTCGACACCCAGCCCACGGGCGGGAAATATGACGGGGTGCTGGGCGTGCTGGGCGGGCTGGAGGTGCTGCGGCTGCTGCAGGCGGCCGAGGTCAGGACCCGCCGCCCGATCGTCCTGGTCAACTGGACCAACGAGGAAGGCGCGCGCTTCGCCCCCGCGATGCTGGCCTCGGGCGTGTTTGCCGGGCGGCATGGACTGGACTGGGCCCATGACCGGACGGATGCCGAGGGCAGGCGTTTCGGCGACGAACTGGCGCGGATCGGCTGGCTGGGCGAGGAAGAGGTCGGCGCGCGCCGCATGCACGCGATGTTCGAGCTGCATATCGAGCAGGGCCCGATCCTGGAGGCGGAGGGGCTGGATATCGGCGTCGTCACCCATGGCCAGGGCCTGCGCTGGATCGAATGCACGGTGAGCGGCGTCGAAAGCCATACCGGCACCACGCCGATGCCGATGCGCCGCGATGCCGGGCGCGGCATGGCCCGGCTGATCGAGCTGGCCCACGAGATCGCGATGACGCACCAGCCCCATGCCGTGGGCGCGGTCGGCCATGTCGAGGTCTATCCCAACAGCCGCAACATCATCCCCGGCAAGGCGGTCTTCACCATCGATTTCCGGTCGCACCTGCCCGAGGTGCTGGCGGCGATGGAGGCGGAGTTCAACGAGCGCGCGCCGGGGCTGTGCGCCGAGATCGGCACCAGCCTCGCAACCACCGTGGTCGGCCAGTTCGAGCCCCCGGCCTTCGACGAACTGCTGGTCGGCCGGGTCCGCGATGCGGCGGCGCAGCTGGGCTATTCGCATCGCGACATCGTCTCGGGTGCCGGGCATGATGCCTGCTGGATCAACGATGTGGCGCCGACGGCGATGATCTTCTGCCCCTGCAAGGACGGGCTGAGCCATAACGAGGCCGAGGCGATCACCCGCGACTGGGCGGCCGCGGGGACCGATGTGCTGCTGCATGTGGTTCTGGAGACGGCGGAGGTGGTGGAATGACGGGCGCCACCGGGCGCCGTCCCGCCCCGGGCTTGACCCGGGGCCTCCCCGGCGCGAGGCTCGGCCATGGGGTTTCACGCCTATATCATGGCCAGCCATCCGCTGGGCGTGCTGCATATCGCGGCGACGGGCGATCTGGCCGCCAGCGTCGCCCGGCATCGCGCCGGCCGGGGCGGGGCCCATACGGCGCGCTACGCGATCACGCGGCTGGTCTGGTTCGAGCCGCATCCCGATTACGGGGCGGCCCGGCTCAGGGCGCGCCGCATCGCCCGCTGGCGCCGGGCCTGGAAGGATGCGCTGATCACCGCCGCCAATCCGGACTGGCATGACCTGACGTCCCGCATTCCTCCATGATCCGGGAGGCCCCGGGTCAGGCCCGGGGCGGGACAGCAGCAAGCACAGGGGACCGAAAGAATGACCACAGTCATCAAGGGCGGCACCGTCGTGACCGCCGACCGCCAGTGGAAGGCCGACGTGGCGATCGAGGGCGAGACCATCGCGGCCATCGGCGAGGATCTTGCGGGCGACAGCTATATCGATGCCGAGGGCGCCTATGTGATCCCCGGCGGCATCGATCCGCATACCCATCTGGAGATGCCCTTCATGGGCACGACGGCGGCGGAAAGCTTCGAGTCGGGCACTTTCGCGGCGGCGGCGGGCGGCACGACGATGCTGGTGGATTTCTGCTTGCCGGGCGCCGACGGCTCGATCCGAAATGCCATCCATGACTGGCACCGCAAGTCCGCCCCGCAGATCTGCACCGATATCGGCTATCACATGGCGATCACCGGCTGGAACGAGAGCATCTTCGACGAGATGAAGGACGCCGTCGAGATGGGCGTCAATTCCTTCAAGCATTTCATGGCCTACAAGGGCGCGCTGATGGTGGAGGATGACGAGATGTTCGCCTCCTTCTCGCGCTGCCGCGAGCTGGGCGCGCTGCCGATGGTGCATGCCGAGAATGGCGATCTGGTCGCGGCGCTGCAGGAGAAATATTTCGCCGCGGGCATGACCGGCCCCGAAGGCCATGCCCATTCGCGTCCGCCCGAGCTGGAGGGCGAGGCCGCCAACCGCGCGATCACCATCGCCGATGCGGCCGGAACGCCTCTTTATATCGTGCATGTCTCCTGCGAGCAGGCGCATGAGGCGATCCGCCGGGCGCGGCAGAAGGGGATGCGGGTCTATGGCGAGCCGCTGATCCAGTTCCTGACGCTGGACGAGACCGAGTATTTCCATCCCGACTGGGATCATGCCGCGCGCCGGGTGATGTCGCCGCCCTTTCGCGACAAGGCGCATCAGGCCTCGCTCTGGGCCGGGCTGCAGGCGGGGTCGCTGCAGGTCGTCGCCACCGATCACTGCGCCTTCACCACCGCGCAGAAGCGCCGGGGCCGCGACGATTTCCGGCTGATCCCCAACGGTTCCAACGGGCTGGAGGAACGGCTGGCCGTCCTGTGGACCGAAGGCGTGGAGACCGGTCGGCTGACGCCCGAGGAATTCGTCGCCGTCACCTCCACCAATATCGCGCGGATCCTCAACATCTATCCCAGGAAGGGGGCGATCGCGGTCGGCGCGGATGCCGATATCGTTGTCTGGGATCCGAAGATCAGCCGCACGATCCGTGCCGCCAGCCATCATTCCGTGCTGGATTACAACGTCTTCGAGGGGGTCGAGGTGACGGCGCAGGCCCGCTTCACGCTCAGCCGCGGCGAGGTGGTCTGGGCCTGGGGGCAGAACAGCAGGCCGCAGCCCGGCCGCGGCCGGTTCGTGTCCCGCCCGCCCTTCCCTTCGGCGGCGCAGGCCCTGTCGCGCTGGAAGGCGCTGAGCGCGCCGCGGGCGATCCGCCGCGATCCGCTGAACATCCCGGCGGGGATCTGAGCCGCGGGTCCCTGCCGATGCAGCGGGGCGGGCGCAATTTTGCGTCGCGGCACCCGCCGCGAGGCCGCGCCGGAGCGCGGCCGGCGCCCGGCCTGCGACCGAAAATTGTTTGCATGCCCTCCATTTGCGCAGCCCCCCATGTGTGAATATGCACATAAAATCCGTCTTTGCGGGGCGGCGGCCCGGTACAGCTTGGCGGAGGATGGGAGTAAGGACCGCCGATAATCAGACTTCATCCGGGACTCAAGCCCATGACCGATACCAGTTATGCCCCGTCCGCGACCCAGCGGGCGGCGCCAGTGAACTCTCCTGCCCGCGTTCTGGGGGCCAGCCTCGTCGGGACGACGATCGAATTCTTCGACTTCTACGTTTATGCCACGGCCGCGGTGCTGGTCTTCCCGGCGCTGTTCTTCCCGGGCACCGACCCGATGACGGCGCTTCTGGCCTCCTTCGCGACCTTCTCCATCGCCTTCTTCGCCCGGCCGCTGGGCGCGGTGGTCTTCGGCCATTTCGGCGACCGGATCGGGCGCAAGGCGACGCTGGTCGCGGCGCTGCTGACCATGGGGATCTCGACCGTCATCATCGGGCTCTTGCCCACCTATGCCTCGATCGGGGTCTTCGCACCGCTTCTTCTGGCGCTGTGCCGCTTCGGCCAGGGCTTCGGGCTGGGCGGCGAATGGGGCGGCGCGGTGCTGATCGCGACCGAGAACGCGCCGGAGGGCAAGAAGAACTGGTACGGCATGTTCCCGCAGCTGGGCGCGCCGGTGGGGCTGTTCCTGTCCTCGGGCATGTTCTGGCTGCTCCTGCAGTTCATGCCGCAGGAGGACCTGCTGTCCTGGGGCTGGCGGGTGCCGTTCCTGGCCTCCTCGGTGCTGATCGTGATCGGGCTCTGGGTGCGGCTGTCGCTGACCGAGACGCCGGATTTCCAGAAGGCGATCGACAAGCACGAGCGCGTCGCCGTCCCGGTGGTCGAACTGTTCCGCAACCACAAGATCAGCCTGTTTCTCGGCACGTTCGTGGCGCTGGCGACCTTCGTGCTGTTCTATATCGGGACGGCCTACCTGCTGAGCTACAACGTCAAGGTCATCCAGATTCCGTTCACCGACGCGCTGGCCATCCAGATCTGGGGCTCGGTGGTCTTCGGCGCCTTCATCCCGCTGGCCGGGCTGATCGCGGAACGCTTCGGCCGCCGCCAGGTGCTGATCGCCACGACGCTGGGCATCGCCGCCTTCTCCTTCCTGGTGCCGGTGCTGATGGTGGCCGACGAGGCGCGGATCCTGGGCTTCGTCACGCTGGGCATGGCGCTGATGGGGATGACCTACGGGCTGATCGGCAACGCGCTGGCCGCGCCCTTCCCGACCCAGGTGCGCTATAGCGGCTCGTCGCTGACCTTCAACTTCGCGGGCATCGTCGGTGCCTCGCTGGCGCCCTATATCGCGACCTGGCTGCAGGCGAATTACGGGCTGGCCTATGTCGGCTACTATCTCTGCGCGGCGGCTGTGATCACGCTGCTGTGCATCTTCGCCTCGGCCCGCGGCAAGGTGTGATCACAAGGCGGGGGCGGCGCGCCGCCCCCTGCCCTTTCAGGCGAGGCCCAGCCCTGCCAGGCAGGCGTCGAGCTCGTCATAATGGTGGATCAGCGCCTCGGGATGGAGCGCGGCCACGTCATGCCCGTCGGGTCCGAATGTCACCAGCGCGCAGGGGATGGATGCATTCCTCGCGCAATCGCGGTCGGTGACGGTATCCCCCAGAAGGACCGCCGCCCCGGCATTGCCCCCGGCCCGCCCCACCGCCTCGAAGAGCGGCTTCGGATCGGGCTTGCGCACCGGCAGCGTGTCGGCGCCCACCAGCGCGCCGAAGAGGCCCCGCACCCCCAGATCGCGCATCAGCGCCTCGGCCAGCCCCTCGGGCTTGTTGGTGCAGATCGCCGTGCGGTGCCCCGCCGCCAGCAGCCGCTCGATCGCCGCCCCGGCGCCGGGAAACAGGCGGGTTTCCACCGACAGCGCCTGGGCATAGGCGTCCAGAAGCGGCGCATAGCCCGCATCCACCCGCGCCTCGTCCGCTGTGCCGTAGAGCCGCCCCAGCCCCAGCCGCAGCATCGCCCGGCCGCCCTTCATCGCCGCGCCGCGATCCCCTGCAACCGCCGGATCCAGCACGTTTCCGTAGCCCCAGTCGCGGAACACCGCATTCGCCGCCGCCAGCAGATCGCCCGACGTGTCCGCCAGCGTTCCGTCGAGATCGAAGACCACCGTTGCCATGCTTTCCCCTGTCACAAACAGACACCAACCGTGACGCCGCCACCCCTTGCGGCGGGCCGCGTGCTGGATAGAACGGCGGGTGAGGCAAAGGAAGGCGAAAACCATGGGGCTGAGCTTGATCATCCTGGCGGCGGGCCAGGGCACGCGGATGCAATCGGACCTGCCGAAGGTGCTGCACCCGCTGGGCGGCGTGCCGATGCTGACCCATGCCATGGCCTCGGGCGCGGCGATGGCCCCCGAACGGGTGGCGGTGGTCTGCGGTCACGGGGCCGAGCAGGTCCGCGTCGCCGTGGCCGAGATCGACCCCGAGGCGCAGGTGGTGATCCAGGCCGAGCAGCTGGGAACCGGCCATGCGGTGCGCCAGGCGGCGCCGGTGCTGGAGGGCGCAGAGGGCGACGCGGTGGTGCTTTACGGCGACACGCCCTTCATCCGCCCCGAGACGCTGGAGGCGATGGCCGAGGCGCGCGCGCGCGGCGCCGATATCGTCGTGCTGGGCTTCATGGCCGCCGATCCGGGCCGCTACGGGCGGCTGGTGACGGTCGAGGAACGGCTGTTGCGGATCGTCGAGTACAAGGACGCCACCCAGGGCGAACGCGCGATCCGGCTGTGCAATTCCGGCGTCATCATGGCCGATGCCGGCACGTTGATGCGGCTGGTCGGCGCGCTCGGCAATGCCAATGCGGCGGGCGAATACTACCTGACCGACATCGTCGCGCTCGGCCGCGCCGAGGGGCTGACCGCCGAGGTGGTGCTGTGCGACGAGGCGGAGACGATGGGGGTCAATACCCGCGCCGAGCTGGCCGCCGCCGAGGCCGCCTTCCAGCTGCGCAAGCGCGCCGAGGTTCTGGAGGATGGCGTCACGCTGACCGCGCCCGAAACGGTGCATTTCGCCCAGGATACCTATATCGGCCGCGACGCGGTTGTGGAGCCCTATGTCGTCTTCGGCCCCGGCGTGACGGTGGAGACCGGCGCCGTGATCCGCGCCTTTTCGCATCTCGAAGGCTGCCATGTCTCGCGCGGCGCGGTGGTCGGCCCCTATGCAAGGCTGCGCCCCGGCACGGAGCTGTCCGAGGATGTGAAGGTCGGCAATTTCGTCGAGGTCAAGAACGCGCAGATCGCCGAGGGCGCCAAGGTCAACCACCTCAGCTATGTCGGTGATGCCGAGATCGGCCGCGACGCCAATCTCGGCGCCGGCACGATCACCTGCAATTATGACGGCGTGTTCAAGCACCGCACCGTAGTCGGGCCGCGCGCCTTCATCGGGTCGAACACCATGCTGGTGGCGCCGGTGACGGTGGGGGCCGAGGCGATGACCGCCTCTGGCTCGGTCATCACGTCGGATGTCGAGGCCGGGGCGCTGGCCGTGGCCCGGTCGCGGCAGGTGACCAAACCGGGTCTGGCCGAGAAGATGATGGCGCGCCTGAAGGCGCTGAAGGCAGCGAAGAAGGGCTGAGCCATGTGCGGGATCGTCGGTGTTCTGGGCAATCACGAGGTTGCCCCCATCCTTGTCGAGGCGCTGAAGCGGCTGGAATATCGCGGCTATGACAGCGCCGGGATCGCCACCGTGCATGAGGGCCGGCTGGGCCGCCGCCGCGCGGTCGGCAAGCTGGTCAACCTCTCCGACCGGCTGGTGCATGAACCGCTGGCGGGAAAATCCGGCATCGGCCATACCCGCTGGGCCACCCATGGCGCCGCGACCGAGGGCAATGCCCACCCGCATCAATCCGGGCCCGTCGCGGTCGTCCATAACGGCATCATCGAGAATTTCCGGCATCTGCGCGGCGAGCTGGTCCGCGAGGGGCTGAGCCCCCAGACCCAGACCGATACAGAGGTCGTGTCGCTTCTGTGCCAGTCCTTCCTGCGGCAGGGAATGGGGCCGGTCGAGGCCGCCACCGCCACCGTCGCGCGGCTGCGCGGGGCCTTCGCGCTGGCCTTCCTCTTCGACGGCGAGCCGGACCTGATGGTCGCCGCGCGCAAGGGATCGCCCCTGGCCATCGGCCATGGCGAGGGCGAGATGTTCGTGGGCTCCGACGCGATCGCGCTGGGACCGATGACCGACCGGATCACCTATCTGGAGGAAGGCGACATCGCCGTCATCACCCGCGCGGGCGCCGAGATCCGCGATGCCCAGGGACGGTCCGCCAACCGCGCGGTGGAACGCGTGGCGCTGGACCAGACGCGGGTGGAGAAGGGCGGCTACAAGCACTTCATGGCCAAGGAGATCGCCGAGCAGCCCGGCATCCTGAAGGACACGCTGGATGCCTATGTGAAGGAGGGCCGCATCGCCCTGCCCGGGGCGGCAGATGCCGCCCTGCCCTTCGCCGATCTCGACCGGCTGACGCTGGTGGCCTGCGGCACCGCGCATTACGCCTGCCATGTCGCGAAATACTGGTTCGAGACGCTGGCCCGGCTGCCGGTGGAAATCGACGTCGCCTCGGAATTCCGGTATCGCCAGCCGCCCCTGCCCGCGCGGTCCATGGCGCTGGTTGTCAGCCAGTCGGGCGAGACCGCCGACACGCTGGCGGCGCTGCGCTACGTCAAGGAAGAGGGCGTGGGCGTCGGCGCCATCGTCAATGTCGAGGGCAGCACCATCGCCCGCGAAAGCGATGCGGTGATCCGCACCCTGGCCGGGACGGAGATCGGCGTGGCCTCCACCAAGGCCTTCACCGGGCAGCTGATGGTGCTGGCGCTTCTCGCGCTGCGTGCGGCCGAGGCGCGCGGGACGCTCTCCGCGGCCGAGATCGCGGGACATCTGGCCGCGCTCGAGGCGATGCCCGGGCTCGCGCATCAGGCGCTGCAGCTCAGCGAGCGGATCACCGAGATGAGCCACGCCCTGTCGGAGGCGCGCGACGTGCTGTTCCTCGGCCGCGGCGCGATGTATCCGCTGGCGCTTGAAGGCGCGCTGAAGCTCAAGGAGATCAGCTATATCCATGCCGAGGGCTATGCCTCGGGCGAGCTGAAGCACGGGCCCATCGCGCTGATCGACCGGACGGTTCCGGTGATCGTGCTGGCGCCGCGCGACGCGCTGTTCGAGAAGACGGTGTCGAACATGCAGGAGGTGATGGCGCGCGAGGGCCGCGTGATCCTGGTCACCGATGCCGAGGGCGCGGCCGAGGCCGGCGAGGGCGTGTGGCATCTGGTGCGCATGCCTGCGCTTCCGGATCCGATCTTCGCGCCGCTGCTCTACGCCATTCCCGCACAGCTGATCGCCTATCACACGGCGGTGGCCAAGGGCACGGACGTCGACCAGCCCCGCAACTTGGCCAAGTCGGTGACGGTGGAATAGGGCGGCGTCGCGCAGAGGCGTCAGCTGTCAAAATACAATAAAGATTGCACCTAGCTAATAAAGTTTGCTCATAGACAATAAAGTAAGCACCTTGCAAATAAAGTCCGCACGCAAACCCTTGCCGCTTTGAGTTCGCGAGGTAGAGTGGTACTTTCGTGCGAGGCGTCCAAACAGCCCCCGTCAGCGAGGGTGCTCATGGCGCGAAAACGCTACGCTTTCGACGAGAAGAAGATTGCCCGTTTCCTGAAGGAAGGACGCGAACTGGGCACGGTTCGGATTACAAGCCTTGGCTCACTGTCCAGGACGTACCCTCCACCGGCAGAGTGCATAGAGTGGCCGGCAGAGTGACCCGGCGCACCCACCACCTTCTGTCCGATATCGAATTCAATTGCTTTTTGATCTATGACTGGTTAGACGACGTGGTTGACATCCGAGAACAATATCCGCTCGATCGGGATGACACCCGCCGAATCGCGGAAGCTATAGGGGTCAGACATCCGGCGGAGACACAGACGCAGACGGATATCGTCATGTCGACTGATCTTGTTGTCGACTTTTCCACAGACGGAACAGCAAAAACGATAGCACGAGCTGTAAAGCATTCCCAAGCACTGGAAGAACCCCGAACACTAGAAAAGCTCGAGATTGAACGACGCTATTGGTTTGAGAATGGTGTTGATTTTGGGATAATAACAGAACGGGAGCTACCAAACGAGCCAGTGAAGACCCTTAGGTGGCTATTAGGCTATCGAGAATTGAACGAAGAAATCCCTAGAGATATTCTCATACAGATCGATCAAGACTTGGACCGAGGTTCGCAACTAACTTTCGGTGAATTCTGTGAGCAGATCGACCTGCAATATGGACTTTCTTCAGGAACCGGACGACGCATTTCAAATCACTTCCTTGCAAAAAAGTATGGCTATTCGACATTCATTCTCTCATAGAAAACCGTACGCCAATTTCCTCCTTCTACCGAGGTTCTAGAAAAAACAGGCTTGAAGAATGATCCAGGCATGTCCATGTGATGTGATCCAAATTGGTGATGAATCGCCTCGCGAGCGAATTCTCTGGATTGATCAAGAGCATGGCGTACTTTTCCTCATTGATATCGACTCGAACTCGGCGAAACCCGTCGTGCGTAAGATCGAAGAAGTAACTGATCTACTAGAAAGCGGTGCTGGCAAGGTAATTGACGATCCTTGGCTACGTGCGATCGCGGATGAGTCAAGCCTCCCGGAAAAATGGAGAAAACATCGAGATTCTTCATGGAAACTAATCTCGCCACTAGTGGAAGCGCAACCTAAATCCTTTTTGGACGCCCACAGAGCCAAGATCATATCACAAATCACCGTGCAGGAAGATGTCAGTCGTTTCACCCTATATCGTCAGCTACGAAGATACTGGCAGCGCGGGATGACACCAAATGCTCTCCTCCCAGATTACAAAAACAGTGGAGGGAAGGGAAAGACAAGATCTTCTGGCGGACGAAAACGGGGCCGTCCTCCCATTCACGGAATTGATGGCATCAACGTAACGCCAGATATCCGTGAGAAGTTTCGCCTCTCCGTGCGACGTATCTATGCGAAAAACAATAATGCGACATGGGGCGACTGCTGCCGCTGGTGCATCAAGGAATACTTTACCGACCTTGTGACAGACGCGGATACAGGACGGCAAGAAGCGGTTCTTCGGGCGGAGCGCCCGACAGAGCGCCAGTTTAAGTACTGGTACGAAATAGACAACAACATCTTCTCTGTTGAGCGCCAGAGACGTACTCCGCGAGTATACGATAAGGATATGCGAGAACTTCTAGGTTCCTCGCGACTATAAGTATTGGGACCTGGAGATCGATTTCAAATCGATGCTACAACAGCCGACATCTATCTCGTTTGTTGATTTCCGTTGAGAACTGCCCCGGGTTTTCCATCGAGAATTGACCCGTCTGCAGACCATGGTGCCCGGTTCATGCGGCGGTCAATGCCGGTCATTTCTCCTTCCTGGTTCCTGCCGCCTCGGAGCTGGCCTTGAAGCGGTAGCTGTCATTGCCGGTCTCGAGAATGTGGCAGCGGTGGGTGAGCCGGTCGAGGAGCGCGGTGGTCATCTTGGCATCGCCGAACACCGCCGCCCATTCGCTGAAGCTGAGGTTGGTCGTGATGATGACGCTGGTGCGCTCGTAGAGCTTGGCTCGAGCAGATGGAAAAGCAGGGCGCCGCCGGTGGCGCTGAACGGCAGGTATCCAAGCTCGTCCAGTATCACCAAGTCGGCGCGCAGGAGGGCCTCGGCGATCTTGCCCGTCTTCCCCTGCGCCTTCTCCTGCGCGAGCGTGTTGACGAGGTCGACTGTCGAGAAGAACCGGACCTTCTTGCGGTGGTGCTCCACCGCCTGGAGGCCCAGTGCGGTCGCCACATGCGTCTTTCCCGTGCCGGGCCCGCCGATCAGGACGACATTGTGGGCGCCATCAAGGAACTCGCAGCGGTGGAGCTGGCGCACCAGCGCCTCGCCGATTTCGCTGGCTTCGAAGCGGAACCCGGCCATGTCCTTGTAGGCCGGAAAGCGCGCGGCTTTCATGTGGTAGGCGATGGAGCGGACCTCGCGTTCCGCGAGCTCTGCCTTGAGCAGCTGCGACAGGATCGGGGTTGCCGCCTCGAAGGCTGGCGCGCCCTGGCTCATCAGATCGTCCACCGCCTGGGCCATGCCGTACATCTTCAGGCTGCGCAGCATGATGACGATCGCGCCGCTGGCCGGATCATGACGCATTGCGGCTCTCCTGCTTCCTGCCGCGCAGGCCGTCATAGCGCCCGACATCCGCCTTGGGCTCCCTCGACAGCGCCAGCGCCTCCGGAGGCGTGACCTCGGGCAGGCTAGGCGCGGCACCGGTCAGCCGGTGCAGGAGGTTCAGGACATGGGTCTTGGTAGGGACGTCGGCCTCCAGGGCCACTTCCACCGCGCGGAGCACGGCAGCCTCGTCGTGCTGCAGCACCAGGGCCAGGATATCGACCATCTCCCGGTCGCCGCCCGGCCGCTTCAGCAGCTGATGCTGGAGGGTCCGGAAGGCGTCGGGCAATTCTGCGAAGGGAGCCCCGTTCCGGAGCGCGCCCGGCTTCCTCTGGATGACGGCGAGGTAGTGCCGCCAGTCGTAGATGGTCCGGTTCGGCAGATGGTGGGAGCGCTGGATCAGCCGCTCATGCTCGCAGAGGATCTGCCCCTCGTCACGCCCGAGCAGCGTCACCGTGGCGAGGAACGTGCTCTCCTGCAAAAGCGCCGCCAGGTCTACGAACTGGCCCGGGCGGCGCGGCCCGAGCGCTGGTCAGGCAGCACGCGTTGCTGGACGCCGATCGGATCGGTCTGGCTCAACCCGGAACGGCCCGACGAGATGCCGCGAGGCCGTGGGGCCGCCGACGCGCTCCCCGGGGAAGCAGTCGGCAGCGGCCCCATGGCCGGGCCAGGAGAGTGCGCAGCCTGAAAATAGACATCGGGGACAACAACCTTGAAAACCACCGGGACCAACCGCTGCGGTAGGAACCGGGTGCTTACTTCACCCTTCGCGCACCTTCCGGACGCTCGCCGTTCCGCCGCCCACTGGTAGGATCGGCCCAAACCCGTCATTCCGCGCCCTCGATCCTTTGGAACGCAGCGATTTCAAAGCGGTCGTTCAGGGCCGGAGCCGGCAGAGTCTCTATGCATCCAGCTTTCGCAAGCCCGTCCCGAGCCTCTTGGCGCATTCTACCGCAGCGTCGCGATGCAGGGCCCAAGCCTGTGTCAGGCCCTCCATGATCACCAGAAGCTCAGTCTCGCGCCCGGCGAGGCCGGTGGCGTCGGCGGCGCGGCGTGCCACCTCGGCCTTGTGCCGCGATAACACCTCGCGCAGCCGTTCGCTACCAGGCTCAGCCGCTACTGCGCCGTGGAACAGGCAGCCATGCGAGGTCTCAGTCGCCATCCACACTCCGACCCGCTCGAGCAGCGCGTCGAGTGCGGCTTCCGGTGCATCCGGCAGCTCATCGAAGAGGCTGGAGAGGTAGCGCCCATGGCGATGCTCCAGCGCCGCCAGCACCATGTCAGCGCGCGAGGGCGCGTATTTGTAGAGCGTGCGCATGCTGACGCCTGCGGCGTCGCGGAGATCTTCGACGCTGGGTTCGGCGAAGCCGCGGTTGGCGAAGGCCCGCTCCAGCCCGGCGGCGATCTTGGTCATCGTATCGGTCATGCTTGACGATGTAGAGTGATCCCTCTACCTACGCAAGTAAAGCGAACATTCTACATGACGGAGCGACCCGATGACTCTCCCTGACACGATGAAGGCGATGGTGCTGACCGGCCATGGTGGCCTCGATCGGCTTGAATGGCGCGAGGATGTGCCTGTGCCGCCTGCGCAGCCTGGCGAAGTGCTGATCCGCGTCGGAGCCTCGGCGGTGAACAACACTGACGTGAACACTCGCACCGGCTGGTATTCCAAGGCGGTGCGCGGCGATACGAACTCCGCGGCGGCCACTGGCTATGACGGCGCCTCGGACGCCGATGGCGGATGGTCCGGCGCGCTTAGCTTTCCGCGCATTCAGGGCGCTGATTGCTGTGGCGAGATCGTCGCGGTCGGCCACGGGGTGGATGCGGCCCGCATCGGCGAGCGCGTGCTGGTGCGGCCGATGCACCGGCCCGCGGACGGCGACGAGCACGCACTCGTCACCTTCGGCTCGGAGCGAGACGGCGGCTTCGCAGAGTTCACCACCATTGAGAGCGAACACGCGCTGCGCATCGACAGCCGACTTTCGAACGTGGAACTCGCCTCCTTCCCCTGCGCCTTCTCGACCGCTGAGGGGATGATCCAGCGGGCGGGGCTCGGCGCCGAGCGGGTGCTTATCACCGGGGCGTCTGGCGGTGTCGGTTCGGCAGCGGTGCAGCTCGCCAAGCGTCGCGGCGCGCATGTCACTGCGATGACCAGCCCCGCCAAGGGGGACGACCTGCGCTCGTTTGGTGCTGACGCCATTCTCGGGCGCGAGGACGTTCTGCCAGAGGAAGCTTTTGACGTCGTGCTCGACCTCGTCGGCGGCCCGCGCTGGCCCGCGCTGCTCGAGGCGCTGGCGGTGCGTGGTCGCTACGTCACGTCGGGGGCCATCGCCGGTCCGATCGTCGAGCTCGATCTGCGCACGCTCTACCTCAAGGACCTGACCCTGATTGGCAGCACGCGGCAAGTGCCGGGCGTCTTCACCGATCTGGTGGGCTATATCGAGCGCGGCGAGATCCGGCCCGTGCTGGCCGAAACCTACCGGCTCCGCGAGCTGCGCACGGCGCAGGAGGCGTTTCTCGAAAAGTCCCATATGGGCAAGATCGGGATCGTCATCGCGGGCTGATGTCTCTTCCTCATGCCATCTCCGCACGGCGGGGCGACGTCAGACCATGAGGCCGCCGTGCCTCATGGCATCGATCACGAGCGCCGTCAGTCCTTCGGGCTGTAATGTGCCAGGAACATGTCAACGCAGTCGGCGATGACGGAATCCGGGTCGACCTCGGCCTTCGCGCCCATCAGGAACTGCGGCCATGCCCACCTCTTCGATCCCTGACACTGCATCTGGCGAGGGCCGAGAACATGGACATCGTAAAAACAGCTACCGACTGGACGAGAGCCGAAATGCTCTCCTCCGCTTTCTTCATCCTTTTTGGCCTATCCTTTCTCCTGGCGAGCCTAGGGTTCTGGCAACTGGGTAGGACCGACATGGCGAAGGCTTATATAATTCCCTTGCTGGTGGCGGGCACGCTGATCCTGATCATCGGGGTCGGCCTGTTCTTCCCCAGCCTGGCCCGGCTGACGAGCTTCCCTGCGGCCTACGCTACCGACGCCGCTGGTTTCGTCGCAGACGAGATCGCGCGTGCCGACAGGGTGTTGAACGAATACCGGATCGCGGTGTTCAGAGTGATCCCGCTGATCATCGCCGCTTGTGCGCTGGCGATCCTCTACTTCGAAACGCCCCTTTTGCGGGCGAGCCTGATCACGACCCTCGCCATGATGGCGGTCATTCTGGTGATCGATACCAATGCCAACGCGCGGCTGGAAGGCTATAAGGCGCAACTTGCGCTGGCCGGAAAGTCCCTACCGCAATCGATGTGAAGCAGACGTCCGTTGCAGGTGCAGCGAATGTCTGCTCTCCGCCTCTTTGACCAATGCTGCGGGGCGCACGAACGGCAGAAACGGGGCTCGCAGCGGCCTTGCGGCGGCGCGGAAGCCTGGCCACGGCGCCGATGGTTCACCGGATGAGACTATGACAGGTCGAGGGGTGTAACCTGCCGCTCGCCCTCGGCACCCCGAACGACTCGAACCAGCCCTTTCCGGCCTGTCGCGACGGCGCCGCGGTCGGAGTACCTGGTGAGGTCGACCACGAGAAGCGGACTTGCGGCGGCGCGGCGGAGCCCAAGCGGTGGATCCGCAAAAGCGGTCGGTCACGGCGGGTGGAGCTTGGCGGGCGCCGCCTTGGACGCACCGACCAAGTCCTGCCGTTCATCCTCGCCGCCCGTACTGGCGAAGAGCGCAGGAAGCGGCCGACCAGGAACATGGGTTGTCGCGCCCAAGATAGATGCACCTTTCTCTAGACCGGCCATTCGCGACCTCCGGATGCCGCTGTGCAGCGCGCCGCAGAACTGCCGCTCGACCCTCTCCGCAGCATTCGCGACGCGCTGGCCGATCGGGGAGCGCACAAAGCGGAAGATCGTCAAGCCACCGCTTAGATCGCTGTATGTAGATCATACGCTTAACGGAATGGATCATTCTGTTAAATGTCTGTTCCTTCAGGCCCATCCTCGGCAACGGAGACATGGCGCTCTTGCAAGATGACGGGCCCTGCGCCCCGCAGGTGCGGATTCCTCCAACTTATGCCTCCTGCGCGATTGCGCATGAAGTGGCCTTGTACCCAATGTGCCCTGCGCCGTGTAGTTTCCGGCTGGTTCCCGTCGTCCTTGGGCTGCATGGCTTGCAGTTGACCTTTTCCGAGCTCCCCAAGCCTGACCTTTATGATCCGCATGTCTGGAAGCGGTCGACCAGATTTTTGCGCCCTCCGACGTTCAGCCCTTGAAAAGGCGGGCACCTCTTCGGTTTCGAGCATAGCCTTATGCTGAAGAAGAATGGACATACCAACGACCATTCTCAGAAATAGGAGAGCCAGAGGCTGTTCTTGCTCGATCACCATGTCCTCTGTGGTGGTATCACCAATGGCTTGTGCAAGTTTGAATGTAGGTGAATAAAATCGATCTATTTTCGCACCTTGAGACCTAAAAATGAGAAGGTTCGGTAGCAACCCGTCCCAATTTTCATGTAAAATCTGCGTATAGAGCGCATTTTCGTGCTGCGTAATCAGCCCAGTCGGCCACATACCCTCTGGGGGCTCAGGAATTGTCAGTTGCATCGCAGGGAAGGGAAGTCGAACCTGGCTGAACATGTCATCCAGACCTTCTTCCTTCATCTTAGCCGATAGGCCCTGGAGCATCAGCTGGGATGGTTCGTCGAGCACGTAGACCTGAGCTGAGTGCAATATCTCGCTCTGACGTTTGCCGTGGAAATCAAGCTCTTCGAGAAGCTCGGGGGCAAGAGCCTCGCGGCGTATCCGTTTCAAGGCGAGAATGTTGGACGGATAGCACTCATAAAACCCAGCAAAATTGGTCAGCACGTGAGAGCCCTTCTTCCAGTACGTACGGAACAAGAAAGCGTACTGGCAGTCGGATGAAAAGTCAGGACGTACGTCTGCCACACGTATTGCCAATGTCCCAGCCACCGCTTCCGGTGGCTTCAAATATAACAGTCACACCGCCGCATCGGAAATCCTTCATCTCTACAGCCTTGCGGCGGCGCGGAAGCCTGACCATGGCGGCGATGGTTCATCAGCTGTCACCATGTCGGGCCGAAGGGGGAACCAGCCGATCGCGCCTGGCGCCTTGAGCGCCCGCGCTCAGCCCTTTCCGGCCACTCGCGAGAGTGCCGGGCACGAGAGGCCCGATGCGACCGGCAAGAGGAAGCGGACTTGCGGCGCCGCGGCGGAGACCAGCCGGCGATCGGGCGGAAGCGACCGCTCGCCGGGTTTTTCGTGCGAACGGCGCCGACCTGGCCAGGCCACCGAAGTCCGGCCGCTCGTCCGTGCCGCCCCTACTGGCGAAGAGCGCAGTTTCCGGCCGGTGGAAAACAACCCAGTCGGGCGAGCGGCTCGATGGCGCTCCTCAGTGCGGTCGTTCACCATCTTACGCCCCCGCGCTGCAGCCTTCCCTGCAGCGGCCGCTCGGCCCGCAGCATTCTCGGCGTGCTGGCCGACAGTGGTGCGTATTCAACGGCCCTTCGCTAGCAAGTCCAGTGCCACGTTGAAACTTCACGGCGCCGACATTCGTGCATCGCACCGAGAGGGAAAGGGTTACCGATCATGATCGCCAGTTCACTTGAGCTTCATTGTTAAAAATTTTACATTCATTGACTTTAATCCAAAGATAGGCTCGAATTCCGTTGCGCATGCAAAAAAAGGTGACGCAGTGGCAAAAGTGCATTACTTGATTAAAGATTATCTCGTTGGCTATGGATTTAATCCACAGAAGCCTAACGGAATATCATTCGAGGATTCAGTCAAGGGAATTAGAATAGAAATTTCTGAACCGTCTGATCGCACTGAAGTACCAGATCACTTCGTTCTTAACGATGGTCTTCAAGTAAAGATCTACATGACTGTAGATGCGAAGGATTCTTTGGTGGAGTTCATCGAAAATCTGATCAATGGTATTTATCTTAGATCCCATAGTGAGGTAAAAATATTTCCAGAATACGAGAATGGACGGATCAAAATTTCTGAAAACGGGGAGATATCAAAAGGGTATCCAGTTCGCTCAGATCTGCTCCCTCGAAAAGTACGAAAATTGACATCCAGCGCCAGCTTTGACATGATGGTTAGCGCAACAAAATTGATAAAATCATTACGCTGGACATCAAATGCGACTGGGTCTTCCAAGATATTTGGCGAAAATGCGGATGGTGATCCAATAGTTTACTGGAAGACGACACAAGAACATTACCATCTTGCCCCGCTTCCTCCAATGCCAAATATCAGTCTCAAAATGCGCGCAGGCATTGCTTACGATCGAGACGCCATTTCCGCTGCGGAAATCATTTGGAGGCAGGCAGATGTCGACGAACCGCTCAGTCATCAATTGCTTCGTGACGCACATGATGTGAAAATGTCCAGTAAGAAAAGCGCGCTCATGATATCATATGCTGCGCTAGAGGTTGGGGTGAAGTCACATATCTCGAATGTGGTTCCAAAATCGGCATGGCTAGCAACAAATGCACCCTCACCGCCAATAGATCAAATTATTAGAACATACATTCCAATAATTCATTCCGGAAGGCCCGAAGTGGAGAACTGGAGCGTATTGAGCGCGCATTTCAACCAAGTGAAAGAGTTTTCGAAAGCAAGGAATAAGTTGACGCATCAAGGTAAAGAGTTGAACTTTGATATTGAAAAATGGTTGACATTAACCAAAGACCTCCTCTACATATTCGACTTCCTTGAAGGAAAAGAATGGGCCTCCGGATTAATTTCCGAGCAAGTTATTGCGTTGCTTGGTTGGTTTTCTACAAGGGACAGTCCAGAAAATCTATGGCCCAAGACCATTGAAAGAGCACGAAAGAAGCACCTTGCAAACCCTGAACAGACGAAGAAAATTAAATGACCCCTTGTACCGCGAAGTTCTGCAGCTCACGGCCCGTTCGCGCTTGTGAGAAGCGCTCAAAAGTTGCTTCGAAGCCATTTAGATCTTCTGCAGCACAGATGGCAGCAAGAGCTTCACAGAAGTCGCATAGCCGCTGACCTACGCGATTGGCTGCTTTCGCAGATTCACCACTTGGGCATCGCTGCGGTGCGTAAAATCCCTTGATCGTCGCGTGCCGGTGCAGAACCGCCTTGGACGGTGCCCCGCGACCGGCCGGAAAGGGTTGCCAGGGAGGCGCTCGAGGCGTCAGGCTCGACCGGCTCGTTCCACCCTTCGGCAGGGCATGATAACAGCCGATGAAGCATCGGCGCCATGGCCAGGCTTCCGCGCTGCCGCAAGGCCGTTGAGAGCCCCACTTCTGCAGTTCGTGCGCCTTGCAGCATTGCTCGAAGAGGGCGAAAAGCCGACTTTCGCTGCATTTGGCAACGTTGACTCCATCTCGCGATCGTCAGACGTTCCCAACAACTCAGAACATCGACACTAAACAGAGGTCAAATTTGCACTTCGACCAGATGAATCGCTTCTGGGCAGAGCAAGACGACAAGGGAAGTGAATTGGGAAAATTTTCAAACGAAAAACGATCTTACTGGGAGCGAAGATTACACGAGCTTCTTCGGCCTATACCAGTTGAGGAGCTTCTGGTTATGAGCTGGGCCATCGAAGCGATGCGTGATGGCTTTGAGGTTGCCGCACGTCGTCATCTTGAAATGCCAGGCAACCCAGGTGACTTCCAAATTGGCGGCAGATTTTTTATCCCGCCTTGGTCAATCGATTCCATAATCCGGGAAAAACTCTCGCTTGGACCTAGAGAGAAAGCCGCAAGACACCTCAACTTAAAGTCTTGGAAGGGTGTGGTAAAACTGGTCAATGTCTATTCAGGTTTGTCCAATGCTGAGAGCCTTATTGACTACTCGCCGAGTGATATCGTCTTTGCGATGTCGCGACTGTTCTGGCCACAATATGATTGGCAGATCGGCACATCGAATATGTTTCGTCTAGGGCGTGCTTGGCATGTCTATGCAACAGAGGAAGGTAAGGCCGTATTTTTTGAGAAGTACGGAATTAACATGGAGGATTTCCTGAAGATTGGCTTTGGAATATACGTGGGAAGTTCGAAAAACCCGGCAGTACGGGCCGGATATTTGTCTCCACTTGGGATAAAGCAAGCTCAGCTGCGCAGCGTGCGACAGATAATCGGCAATACGCTGGCGGGGCACTACGAGTGGGCGAGAAATACCCAAAACCCTGATATCCCGCGCGACTTTCTTCGTAGTGCGACTAAAGAAAATCCTATCTTTGAGGTAAGTGACGCCAAAGGACAGGCGTATTGTATTCCTTCGCGATCCAACCTAATGCTTCGCATTACAGATGGGCTTTACTATGACATCGTCTCAGACCCCAAAGCGAGGAAAAAATCCGGTGAGCAATTTGAAACTCTGTGCCTGAAAATTATCCGGAATTATACGAAGGAGACCATATCCGTTAAGCCTGAACAAAAGACTTCGTACGGCATGAGCGCAGATATTCTCGTCGAGGATAGTGAGAATTTGAAAGGTCTTATTATTGAGTGTAAAATTAGAAGAATTCCTCAGAAGGTACTGATTTCACCAAGTCCATTCGAGGACTGCGCTGATGCATTTGACGATATAATCAAGGGTGTCGTTCAGATATGGCGGACGTACCGAGAATTTTACGGAAATTCACCCATGAACATGGCAGGTGTTGTGCTGCAGTATGATCCTTGGACAATACTGGGCGCTGCGTTCATGAAGCAGATTTTTTATGCGGCCCATCAGCAGGCAGATAAGTTAGGGATTCCGACCGTTGACCGCATCCCGGTATCCATGGCTGGCTATTATGATTTCGAGAATTTGCTCCGCAAACATGACTATTGCGATATCGTTGAAGCTGCTTGCGCTTGGGGCGAAGACAAATTTCAGGACTCGACTTTCTCCGGCGCTTTGACCGTTGACAAGCAATCCACAGAGACAAAACCAGCGTTTGACTATCGAAACCTCGTTACGACTGCAGTTCCTTGGTGGGAGGAGTGGGCAGCATAACGTGACGCGTCTCAGAATTGAGGATGTTTGCGAACGGCAGCTCTGGGCCGGGCCTGCCAGTTGGCCGGGGCCTCGCGAGTGGCCGTTTTGTGCGCTCCTCCGTCGGCCAACAGGCGTAGAATGCTGCGAGCCGGGCTGAGCGGCTGCTCCAGGGGAAGCCGCAGTGCGGCGGCGCTGGATTTTGAATGTCCGGACTGGGGAGCGGCGGCGCACGCCTTGGCTTGGCAGCACCTGTCTGCGACTGGCCGGAAACTGCGCTCTTCGCCAGTAGGGGCGGCACGGCCGAGCGGCCGGACTTGG
>NZ_JACVXA010000073.1 GCF_014903745.1 Mangrovicoccus algicola
AAGCGCGCCGCCCAGGTCACGCGCGAACGGGCCGACTGGCAGGCGCGGGTGGCCTCCGCCGCCGCCCGGCGCGGCGACCTGGCCCGCCGCCGGGCCGAGACCGCGGAGAAACTGGAACTGGCGCGCGATGTTCCCGCCGCGCTGGAAGAGGACCGCAGCCGCATCGCGGAGGCCGTGCAGGAGGCCGAAAGCCGCAAGGCCCGCGCCTCGGATGCCGTCTCGACGGCCGAGACCGCCCTGCGCAACGCTGCCGAGGCGGAACGCGCCGCCGAGCGCACCGCCTCCGAGGCCCGCGAGACCCGGGCCCGGGCCGAGGCGGTCGTGGCCTCCGGCGAGGAGACCCTGGCCGAGGCCGCGCAGCGCATCGAAGAGGCGCTGGAGCTGAGCCCGCAGGCCCTGCTGGAGGAGCTTCAGGTCGATCCCGGCGCGCTGCCCGATGCCGAACAGGTGGAGGCCACGGTCCAGCGCCTGCGGCGCTCGCGCGATGCGCTCGGCGCGGTCAACCTGCGCGCCGAGGAGGATGCCGCCGCCGTCGCGCAGGAACATGACACGCTCAAGCGCGAGAAACTGGACCTGGAGGCCGCGATCTCCAAGCTGCGCGCCGGCATCCAGAGCCTAAACCGCGAGGGGCGCGAGAGGCTGCTGACCGCCTTCGAGGAGGTGAATGCCAATTTCCGCACGCTCTTCACCCACCTGTTCCGCGGCGGCGAGGCCAACCTGGTGCTGGTGGAAAGCGACGATCCGCTGGAGGCCGGGCTGGAGATCATGTGCCAGCCGCCGGGCAAGAAGCTCTCGACCCTGTCTCTGCTGTCGGGGGGGGAGCAGACGCTGACCGCGCTGGCGCTGATCTTCGCGGTCTTCCTGGCCAATCCGGCGCCGATCTGCGTGCTGGACGAGGTGGACGCGCCGCTCGACGATGCCAATGTCACCCGGTTCTGCGACATGATGGACGAAATGACCCGCCGCACCCAGACCCGGTTCCTGGTCATCACCCACCATGCCGTGACCATGGCGCGGATGGACCGGCTGTTCGGCGTCACGATGCAGGAACAGGGCGTGTCGCAGCTGGTCTCGGTCGACCTCAAGCGCGCCGCCGCCATGGTGGCCTGATCCCCGCCCCGGATGCCCGCGTTAGCGATTGCGAAAGGGCTTCGCCCTATATGCGGCGCGGGGGCCGAAAGGGGTGAAAGATGATCGCAAGACTTGCACTGGCCGCGGCGCTGGCCGCGACCGCCGCCATCGGCACTGCCGAGGCCGGTGATCCGTGGTTCCCCGGCAAGCAGTCGATGGATTCCTATTACACGGCGGACGGCCTGTCGCTGAAACTGATCGGCAACCGCGTCCTGTTCATGGATGGCAGCCAGACCAGCTTCGGCCGGGACGGGCGCGTGCTGCACCAGCAGAGCGAGACCGATCCCGGACTGCCCGGCCGCTACATCTTCCGCCCCTATGGCATGGTCTGCATCACCTATGACCGCGGCGACAGCCGCTGCGATACCTTCGTGCGGACCGTGGGCGACATGGTCATGCTGACCGGCAACGGCGAACGCCGCAAGATCAAGGGCGTGGTGCGCCGGGCAGAGGAGAACTGAGCAGGGCACGGCTGAGCCGCAGCGCGCGGTCGCGATAGGCCGCGCGGCGCGGATCGCCGGGGGCGCAGCGGCTGCGCGACCAGGCGGCGGAGGCCTGCGCGCGCAGCATGACAAAGACCGGCAGGGCCGCCAGCGCGGCCGCCGAGGCCGGCCCGCCCGCCGCGCGATACCCGTCGCAAAGCGCCGCCGCCGCCGGGTCGTATTCCGGCCGTCCCGCCAGCCCGACCAGCGCCACCGCCAGGTCATAGACCCGGACGCCCGGCCCGCAATCGTCGAAATCGATCAGCACCAGCCCCTGCGCGGCCAGCATCATGTTGTCGGGCAGCGGATCGCCATGGATCAGGCCGAGATCGCCCGCCTCCAGCGACGCCAGCAGCGGCCCCGCCGCCGCGCGCGCCCCCGCCAGGACCGCACGATCCTGCGGCCCGAGCGCGGGGTCCTCCAGCGGATCCCCCCAGATCCCCGCCCCGGTCAGCGCCGCCGCACCCCAGCCGGGCCGGCCCGGCGGCAGCGGCGGCAGCCGGTCCGCCCCGCGATGGAATTCCGCCAGCAGCCGACCCACCGCCTGCCAGCGCAGGGGCGCGGGCAGTTCCGCGGCGGGCACGTCCGACAGCGGCCGCCCCGCGATCCAGCCGACCATGCTGGCAAGCCGCCCCGAGCCAAGCCGATGGACCAGCCCGCCCGCGCGGGTCCGCAGCGGGCGCGGACAGGAAAACCCCGAGGCCGCCAGCGCCTCGCACAGGCCCAGCTCCGCCGCGATCCCCGGCCCGTCATTATACCCGGCCCGGTGAAGCCGCAGCGCCACCTCCGGTCCGGCGGTCAGCCGCGCGCGGAACACCGCGTTCTCGCGATCCTGGATCAGGACCGGCGGCGCCACCACGCCGCCCCAGGCCGCGACGGCCTCGGCGGCGAGCCGGCCCGGCTCATCCGTCATGGGGCAGCTCCGCCAGCACCTCGGCCAGGACATTGGCGGCGATATCGGCATGTTCCGCGGTGAAGACCAGCGGCGGGCGCATCTTGAGAATGTTCATCTGCCGCCCGATCCGGTTCAGCAGGACGCCGCGGCGGCGCATCTCCTCGGTCACGCGGGCGGCGAATTCCGTCGCGGGCCGGCCCTCCCCGTCGCGCAGCTCCAGCCCCAGGAACAGCCCCGTGCCGCGGGCCTCGGCGATGAAGGGATGGCGCAGATCCTGCAGCCGCGCCAGGGCATGGGCGCCCGCGGCGGCGGCATTCTGCATCAGCCGCTCCTCCCCGATCACGTCGAGCACCGCCATCGCCGCGGCGCAGGCGACCGGATTGCCGCCGAAGGTGTTGAAATAGCCGAAGGCGCCGCGGAAGGCGGCCATCACCTCGGGACGCGCCACGACCCCCGCGACCGGGAAGCCGTTGCCCATGGGCTTGCCCAGCGTGACCACGTCGGGGGCGATCCCCATATGCTCATGCCCCCAGAAATGGCTGCCGAGCCGGCCGAAACCGGGCTGCACCTCGTCCGCGAGGATCAGCCCGCCGGCCTTGCGGATCACCTCTGCCGCCGGATCGAAGAAACCCGGATCCAGCGCGGGCAGGCCCTCATTGGCGAAGGCGGGGCACAGCATCATGCCCGAAAACCCCTCGCCCGAGGCTTCGAGTTCCGCGATGGCGCGAGCCACGCCCTCGGCAAAGGCCGCGGGCTGCGCCGCCCGCGACCCGCCCAGCGGCTCGGTCGAGGAGGGCGCGGGCACCAGCCGCACATGCGCCGGATAGCCGCCGATCGGCGGGCGGCGCGTGGAGAGCTGCGAGGTCGCCAGCGTGTTGCCGTGATAGGTATTGTCGGTGGCGATGACGCCGCGCTTGCCGGTCGCCGCCTGCGCCATCCGCAGCGCCACATCATTCGCCTCGGACCCGGTGCAGGTCAGGATCATCTGGCTCAGCCCGTGGCCCATCGTGGCGGTCAGCCGCTCGATATAATCCAGGATCAGGGTGTGGTGATACCGGGTATGGGTGTTCAGCCGCGCCGCCTGCGCCGCGATCGCCGCCACCACGCGGGGATGGCCGTGCCCGACATGGGGCACGTTGTTGTAGCAGTCGAGATAGCGCCGCCCCGCCGCATCCCACAGCCACACGCCCTCGCCGCGCACCACATGGACCGGGTCGTCGTAGAAGGTGGGCACGTTCGGCCCCATCAGGCGTTCGCGCCGTTCCGCCAGGGTCTCAGTCATCCTCGCCCACCTTTCCGCGCAGCGCCTTCACCTGGCCGCGGGCCGTCTTGCCATCCATCCGCCGCCGCTGGCTGCCCTTGGTGGGCCGGGTCGGGATCCGCCGCTTGGGCACATGGGTGGCCTGTTCGACCAGCGCGGCCAGCCGTTCCCTGGCGATTTCGCGGTTGCGCGCCTGGCTGCGCGTGTCCTCCACGCGGATCACGATGGCCCCGTCGGTGGTCCAGCGCCGGCCCGCCAGGCGTTTCAGCCGCGCCTTCACCGGCGGCGGCAGGGACGGGCTGCGCGCCGCCTCGAAGCGCAGCTCCACCGCCGTGGACACCTTGTTGACATTCTGCCCGCCCGGACCGGAGGAGCGGGTGAAGACCTCGGTCATCTCCCAGTCCTGGATGGCGATCTTGTCGGTGACATGCAGCATCGGCGGTCCCTGCCCCTTTCCCGCTTCCGTCCTAGGCCATCGCGGCGCGAAGGGAAACGCGCGAAGCCGCGCAAGGGTTGCGCCGGCTCATTCGGCCAGCCTGTATTCCACGATCTCGGTCTTCTGGAAGACGTTCTGGTTGTCGTCGGAAATCATCGTCAGCCGGATCGCCCCGGTCTCGTCGCGCCAGACCGCGATGCCCTCCAGGTTGTCATGCTGGAACGGCAGGCTGGTCAGCAGCGTCTCTTCCGCCGCGACGCGGTCGCCCTCCGGCGTCAGGCGGCGCACCCGGCTCTGGAAGGCGAAGCCGGTGAAATGGCGCTCCAGCACGTAGAGCCTGCCATCGGGGCCGAAATCGGCGCCCACCGGCAGGAAGGGCGGATCGCGGCGCAAGGTGAAGGGCACGCGCCAGCGTCCGCCTTCCAGACGGTAGACCGGGAAGGGCCGGTCCAGCTCGCCCGAGCGTTCGGGGATGGCGACAAGCCGGCCCTGATCGTCGATGGCCAGCGCCTCCAGCCCGGAATTCATCTGAAGGCTGCGGAACTCGGCCGGGCGCGGCCGGTTGCGGGCCGCGGCCTGCGGATTGGTGAAATGCGCGACGCGATGGATCATCTCGAAGGAGACGTCGCAGGCCGCGCCCGGCGCCACCTCGGCGCAGGCCAGCCCCTCGGCATCCATCGCGTTGCCGGTGGCGGGGGTGCCGTCGGTCTTCTTCAGCGGGACGGAGGCGCCCATCTCAACCGCCACGATGCGCCCGGCCTCGCGGCGGAACCGGCCGTCGATGCGGTGGCCGCGATCCGAGACGGTGATGAAATCCATCCCGTCCGCTGAGACCTCGATCGCCGACAGGCCGAACGCCTCGGGATGGTTCCAGGTGAAATCGCCCATGGAGACAAGCCGGACGGGGTCCGCGGCCGGGCCGGGACCCCCCGAGAGCATCAGGGCCGCCGCGAGGGCGGCGCAAAGCCTGCGATTCATCGAGAGGCAAGAACTCCGCGGCACTGGGCGGGCAATTCCTCCAGCACGTAGTCGCGCGCGCCGCGTTTGCGGGGCGCCGGTTCCACCGGCTCGGGCGAGGGCTTGGGCGGGGCCAGCGCATCCGTGACCCACCAGTTCAGCGTCTCGTCGCAGCCATTGCCGCCCTTGGACAGGGTATCCACGGTCGGGGTCTGGGTGATGCAGCCGGGCGAGCCGACCGGGCATTTCAGCCGCACGTGGAAATGGTAGTTATGCCCCCAGATCGGCCGGATCTTCTGCAGCCATGCCGTGTCCGAACGCTGCGCCGTGCGGCACATGGCGATCTTGGCCGGGGCGGTCACGAAGACGCGGTCGACCCGCGGATCGCGCGCCGCGGCCTCCAGGATCGCGGCATGCTGGGGCGACCAGTTGCCGTTGGTGCTGCGCTGATCGGCGCTGCGCACGGAAATGGAACTGAGCGACTCGCGCTCGGACCGGCTGAGATTCAGCCGCTTGGGCGGCAGCATCCAGATATCGACATCCAGCCCCATCTGGTGGCTGGCATGGCCCGAGCTCATGGGCCCGCCGCGCGGCTGGCTGATATCGCCGACATAGAGCCCGGACCAGCCCGGTTGCCGCGCCGCCTGCGCGGAAAGATCCTCGACGAAGGAGATCAGCTCGGGATGGCCCCAGTTGCGGTTGCGCGACAGGCGCATCGCCTGCCAGGTCGGGCCGCTTTCGGGCAGGGCCTGCAGGCCGCCCGCGCAGCCCTTGGCATAGCTGCCCCAGGCCTGCGCCGGCCCCGAACTGGGGGCGGATTTCGCGCTGAACAGCGACCAGGCCTTGGGACCGGAGAGCTGCGCCGCGCTCAGCATCGTGGCCGAGACGCCGGCATCCTCCTCGGAGCCCGCGTCCCCGCCGGTCGAACCGCCGCCGCCGCCGCAGGCCGCCAGCGCAAGGGTCATGAATAGTGCAACCGGCCAGAACCGGGTCCTCGTCGGGCTTTTCAAGGCGCGCCTCCTGCTCAGATGTCGCCATCTCTTTTGACCCAGACTAGCAGACACAGCCCCATGAGAAAAAGGAATATAAGCGGGAACAGCCCCATTCTCTGGTCGTCCGTCGCGAGGGTCGCCATGCCGATCAGGAAGGGCGCGAGGAAGGCCGTGGCCTTGCCGGTCAGCGCATAGAGCCCGAAAGCCTCGCCCGGATGGGCCGGATCGGCATGGCGCACCATCATCGAGCGCGAGGCCGATTGCAGGATCCCCCCCGCGGCGCCGATCACCCCGCCCGCGACGAAGAACAGCGCATCGGGCAGGGCCGATCCCGGCGGCAGGGCGATGCCGAACAGGCTGTCGCGGGTCAGCCCGACCAGGACGGAACTGACCGCGACCAGCGCGGCGATGGCGATGGCGATCACCCGCCGCGGGCCGCCGCGCCCGGTCTCCAGCTTGCCGCCGGCCCAGCAGGCCAGCATCGCGGTGACGACGCCGAGGATGCCGAAAACGCCGATCTCGCGCACCGACCAGCCCAGCACGCCCTTGGCATAGAGCCCGCCGAACCCGTAGAGCCCGACCAGCGCGTCCCGGTAGAACATCGAGGATAGCAGGAAGGCCACGAGGCTGCGCCGTCCCAGCGCCCGCCCCCACATGCGCCGGATGTCGCGCGCGGCGCGGCGGGCGGCCTCGGCCAGGGCCAGGTCGGGCGCGTCGCGCACGGGATCCTTCACCCAGGCGAAGAAGGGGATCATCGACACGGCGAACCACAGCGCGCAGAACGGGCCGACGACGCGGGTGCCCTCGAAGGCGGCCGGGTCCAGCCCGAAGGGCGGCGCCAGCCCCAGCAGCGTGCGCCCGTTCTCGCCCTCGGCGAAGAACAGCAGCATCAGCACCAGCGCGATCAGCCCCCCGGCATAGCCGATGGCATAGCCGGTCCCCGACAGCCTTCCGGTTTCCTCGCGCGGGGCGAGGCCGGGCAGGAAGGCATTGGTGACGACGATGGCCAGTTCCGTGGCCACCAGCCCGGCGCCGAAGGCCATCAGCACCGGCAGGACATGCGCGGTTCCCGGCACGGCCAGCCACAGGGCCGCCGAGGCGGTGACATAGACGGCCGACAGCCAGCCGACCCAGCGCACCAGGTGGCCCGACTGGTCGCCGAGCGCGCCCAGCACCGGCGCCAGAAGCGCGGTCGCCACGCCCGCCACGGTCAGCGCCTGCGCCCAGAGCGTCTGCGCCGCGACCGGGTCGCCCACGACCTTGACGAAATAGGGGCCGAAGATGAAGGTCAGGATAAGCGTATGATAGGGCTGGCTGGCCCAGTCAAAGGCGTACCAGCCCAGGATGCGCTGTTTCGTGCTCGGCATGACAAGACGTATTCGGTTTCCCCAACGTCTGCCGGACTATCCCCCTGCCCGGCCGCTGTCCATCGCCAAAACGACCGGGGGCTCGGCGGAGTGCGCCGCCGGGCCCCGTCCTGCGCGATGCCGCGTCATTCCGCCGGTCCGTCGGGCTGGCCGACCACGACGAAGCTGAGCCGGTCCGGATCGAGCAGACGGGCGGCCACCCGCTGCACGTCCTGAAGCGTCACCGCCTCCACCCTGTCATTGCGCGTGTCGATGTAATCGGGCGCCATGCCGTCCATCTGCATGCTCAGCAGGATGGACGCGATCTGGCCATTGCCGTCGAAGCGCAGCGGGTAGGCGCCGGTCAGATAGGTCTTGGCCCGCGCCAGTTCATCCTCGGTGACGCCCGCATCGCGCATCTTGCGCCATTCCTCGCGCACCAGGCGGATGCTTTCGCCGACGCTGGCATTGGCGGTGGCCATCCCGCCGGCCAGAAGGTCGGACCCGTCCTTCGAGCTCAGATAGGCCGCCACCCCGTAGGTCAGGCCGCGCTTCTCGCGGATCTCGTTCATCAGGCGCGACTCGAACCCGCCCGCGCCCAGCACCTGGGTCATCACATAGGCCGGGAAGAAATCGGGATCCTCCCGGTCGATGCCCGGCTGGACGAAGCGGATGACCGCCTGCGGCGTCGGGTACTCGACCACCCGGACCTGGCCGTCCAGCGCCGCCTCGGCCGGGCCGGGCAGCGGCGCGCCGGTCTCCGGCAGGTCGCCCAGCACCTTGTCCAGCAGGGTCTCCAGCTGTTCGGGGGTGATGTCGCCCACCGCCGAGACATAGAGCCGGTCCTTGGCCATCGCCCCCTTCCAGGCGGCGACGATGTCGTCGCGGGTCAGCCCCGCGACGGTCTGCGCGTCGCCCTGGCCGGGCCGGCCATAGGGATGATCGCCATAGACCTGCGCCGCCAGCGCCTCGCCGGCCAGGGCCTGGGGATCCTCGCTGTCCGAGCGGATCGAGGCCAGGACCTGCGCGCGCACGCGTTCGATCGCCGACTCCTCGAAGGCGGGATCGGCGATCACGGTGTGCAGAAGGTCGCCCGCGGGGTCCAGCGTCTCGGTCAGGAACCGCGCCGAGATGCCGACACCGTCATCCCAGCTGTCGAAATCCACCGACATGGCGAGGTCGTCGCGGGCCTCGGCGAAACCCTGCGCGTCCCAGGCGCCCGCGCCCTCCTCCAGAAGGCCGGTCATCAGGTTGGTCGCCCCCTGCTTGTCCGGCGCGTCCAGCGAGGTGCCGCCGCGGAATCCGATTTCCAGCGCGACGAAGGGGATCGAATGCTCCTCGACCAGCCAGGCATGGATGCCGCCGGGACTGTCGACCTGTTTCACGTCTACCTCCGCAAGGGCTGGGCCGGCCAGGACAAGGACGGCGGCGGTCACAACGGCGCGGATCATCGGCTCACCTCGTCGGAACTGTCGGTAACGGGGGGCTCGCCGGCGGCGGCCGGCGCGGCGCCCGGAGGCGGAGAGAGATAGCCGGTGACCGATTTCGCCGGGTCGAACACCTCCCGCGCGGCGGCGAGGATCTGATCGGCCGTCACCGACTGGACGATATCGGGCCAGGCGGCCACGTCCTCGACGGTCAATCCCGAGGTCAGCGCCTGGCCATAGTCGCGCGCCACCGAATCCGCCGAGTCGCGGCGATAGATCTGGGCGGCGCGGTATTGCCGCTTCAGCCGGTCCAGGCGTGCCGCGTCGATCGGGCTGTCGAGAAAGCCCGCCAGCGTCTCGTCCAGCGCGGCCTCCGCCGCCTCCAGCGTGACGCCCGGCGCGGGCACCACGGTCAGCGAGAAGGTCGTGTCATCCAGCGAGGTCGCATCGTAATACGCCCCGGTATAGATCGCCACCTGCCGGTCGAATTGCAGGCTGCGTCCCAGAACCGAGCTGTTCGGATCCTCGCCCAGAAGATCGGCCAGAAGCGCCAGCGCCGCGGCCGTCTCCTGCGCGCCGGGATCGCGTTCGGGCGCCAGGTAGCTGCGGGTCAGGTAGGGCTGGGCCACGCGCGGATCCTCGAAGCTCAGATGCCGCGCGGCCAGCTGCGGGGGCTCGGACGGGCGGACGCGCTCGGCGATGCCGGGATTGGCGGGAAGGCCGCCGTAATTCTCTTCGGCCAGGCTGCGCACCGCGTCGGGCGTCACGTCGCCCGCAACCACCAGCACCGCGTTATTGGGCGCGTAATGATCGTGATAGAAGGAGACCGCATCCTCCAGCGTCAGGGTGCTCATCTCCCCGGGCCAGCCGATGATCGGGTTGCCATAGGGATGGCGCAGGAACTGCGCGGCGCGGCGCTGTTCGCCGAACAGCGCGCCGGGGCTGCTGTCGGTGCGCTGGTTGCGCTCCTCGATGATGACGCCCAGCTCCGGCGTGACCACATCCTCGGTCAGCTTCAGCCCGGTCATCCGCGAGGCTTCCATCTTCATCATCAGTCCCAGCTGGTCGGCCGCGACATGCTGGAAATAGGCCGTCTGGTCATAGGAGGTGAAGGCGTTGTCATTGCCGCCATGCTGGGCCACGACGCGCGAGAACTCGCCCGGCTCCAGGATCTCGGTGCCCTTGAACATCAGATGTTCCAGGTAATGGGCGATGCCGTTCCTGCCGGGGGGTTCATCCGCGGACCCGACCTTGTACCACATCATGTGGGTGACGGCGGGGGCGCGGTGATCCTCGATCACCACGACCTGCAATCCATTGTCGAGGGTGAAGCTCGTCACCTCCTGCGCGACGGCCGGGGCGGCCGCGGCAAGGGTGAAGGCCAGGGGCCAGACGGCCCGGAAAAGAGACGCTTTTGTCATGCCGCCAACCTACGGGGCCGGCCACGGCAATCAAGCCGCCGCGGGGCCGCCCGCGAAAAAGTGACGGCCCGCTACTCGGGCTTGAGGCTGGCGGGCGGCGCGGCGGGCACCTGCACGCCCTGCGCCCGCATGCGCTCCTGTTCGGCCTGCTGGTCCAGCTGCATGCGGTCATAGGCCTGGTAATAGCCGTTCTGCCCGACGATGCGCCCCACCGGGCTCAGGCCGTTGCGGCGCCGCCAGTCGACATCTTCCTCGGCCAGCGTGCCGCGGATGTCCGCCTGGCTGCCATTGCGCCCGGCATAGGCGATTAGCGCGGAATCCGAGGCCGGCACGCCGCTGCGCGTCGCCGCGGATGCCGAACCGCCAAGCGCGGCGATCGCATCTGTCACCGGCGTCTGGTCCGCGCGGTTGCCCGATCCCGGGGTCGGCACGGGCAGCGCCGCGGTATCCTGCGGCGTCTGAAGCGGCCGGGCCGGCACGACGACGAATTCGTTGGGCTGCGAGGAATTGTTGCGGAAGCGCATCAGCTGCGGCGCCTCGTCCGACGACGAACAGGCGCCGAGCGCCAGCAGCGCGACGGCAAGCGGCAGGGAGACGGGACGGAGGGCGGCATGGCGTTTCATGCTCCCCGCTTTAGCGCATCCGGGCAGGGAGGTCTAACGCAATCGCGGCCGCCAGCGGCGGCCTGCCGCCGCCGGGGCGGGGGACGCGCGGACGGGGCGCAGACGGAAAAAAGCCCGGGCCGGGGCCCGGGCAGTCCAACAGGGAGGTGCACCATGACCCCGGTGCGCGGGAACTGCGGGTCAACGCCGAAAGCCTGACATGGTTCCCCCGGGGGCGTCCATTCAGGCCTTCCCGACCTCAGGCGACCAGCCGGTATCCGCCGCTTTCGGTGACCAGCAGGCGGGCATTGGACGGATCGGGCTCGATCTTCTGGCGCAGGCGGTAGATATGGGTTTCCAGCGTGTGGGTCGTGACCCCGGCATTGTAACCCCAGACCTCGTGCAGCAGCACGTCCCGCGCCACCACGCCATCGGAGGCGCGATACAGGAATTTCAGGATGTTGGTTTCCTTCTCGGTCAGCCGGATCTTGCGGTCGGCATCATCGACGAGGACCTTCATCGCCGGCTTGAACGTGTAGGGGCCCAGCTGGAACACCGCGTCCTCGGACTGTTCGTGCTGGCGCAGCTGCGCGCGGATCCGCGCCAGAAGGACCGGCAGCTTGAAGGGTTTCGTCACGTAGTCATTGGCGCCGGCATCGAGGCCCAGGATCGTGTCGCTGTCGGTGTCATGGCCGGTCAGCATCAGGATCGGGCATTTGATCCCCTGCTTGCGCATCACCCGGCACAATTCGCGCCCGTCGGTATCGGGCAGGCCGACATCGAGGATCACGAGATCGTAAAGCCCCTCGCGGACCCGGGCCAGGCCCTCCTGGCCGGTGGCGGCCTCGAACACGTCGAATTCCTCGGTCATCACCAGCTGCTCGGACAGCGCCTCGCGCAGGTCGTCCTCGTCGTCAACCAGCAGGATTTTCTTCAAAGCGGCCATATCGATGTCTCCGTCTTCCTCCATGGCACATGCGTGCGCTCACGGGCGATGCAAGTTTTGCTGCAATCTTCTCACGGAGCCGTGTCTGCCGGCAGCTCATTGTTTCATTCCCGGGCCCGAGGCGCTAAGAGCGGCGGCACGTCCCGCCGGAGCCCCGCATGTCCCTAATCCTGACCCTCGACGAAGAGATCGCCCGCGCCCGGGCCGATCTGCGCATGGGGGTGGGGATCGTCCTGTCGGATGCCGGGCGGCATTTCCTCGCCCTGGCCGCCGAGACGCTGGGGGCGGATCGCCTGTCCGCGATCTGCGCGCTCGGCCGGCCCGTCATCGCCCTGACCGCCCGCCGCGCCGCGACGCTGAAGGCCGTGCCCTATGACGCGGACCTGGCGCGGATCCCGCTGCCGCCCGGCGCCGGTCCGGACTGGGTGAAGGCCGTGGCGGACCCTGCCGACGACCTGCGCAAGCCGATGAAGGGTCCGCTGAAGTCCGAGCGCGGCGGCAGCGCCCTGCCGCATCGTGCCGCGATCCACCTGTGCAAGGCCGCCCGCATCCTGCCCGCCGCCCTCCTGGTCGAGATCGCCCCGGGCGATGTGCCTGCCGCCCTGACCCGGCTGGATGCCGCCGCCGCGCTGGCGCGCATCGCCCGCGCCCCGGTCTTCGGGCCGGTCATCTCGGCGCGGGTGCCGCTGGCCGTGTCCGAGGCGGGGCGGGTCCATGTCTTCCGCCCCGAGGATGGCGGCGAGGAACATTACGCGGTGGAGATCGGCACGCCCGACCGCGCCCGCCCGGTGCTGGCACGGCTGCATTCGGCCTGTTTCACCGGCGACCTCCTGGGATCGCTGAAATGCGATTGCGGCCCGCAGCTGCGCGGGGCGCTGGCGCAGATGGGCGCCGAGGGCGAGGGCGTGCTGCTGTATCTCAACCAGGAGGGGCGCGGCATCGGCCTTGCCAACAAGATGCGCGCCTATTCGCTTCAGGACCAGGGCTTCGACACGGTGGAGGCCAATCACCGGCTGGGCTTCGAGGATGACGAACGCGATTTCCGGCTGGGCGCGCAGCTGCTGCGCACGCTGGGATTCTCGAAGGCGCGGCTGATGACCAACAACCCCAACAAGATGAAGATGCTGGCCGCCAATGGCATCGAGGTGACCGAGCGCGTCGCGCTGAAGGTCGGGCGCAACCCGCTGAACGCCGCCTATCTGGACACCAAGGCCGCCAAGTCGGGGCATCTGCTGTGAGCGCGGGCGACATCCTCGTCTCCCGCCACGGCGTGCGCGCCTTCGGACGGCGCCTGCCCGCAGCCATCGGCCGCGGCGGCATCACCGGGGCCAAGCGCGAGGGCGACGGCGCCACGCCCACGGGGATCCACCATATCGCGGGGCTGCTCTACCGGCCCGACCGCCTCGCCCGCCCCGCGCCCTGGGCGGAACCGATCCTGCCCGGCGATCTGTGGTCCGACGATCCCGGCCAGCCCGATTACAACCATGCCGTCCGCGCGCCCTACCCGTTCAGCCACGAATCCCTGCGCCGCGCCGATCCGCTTTACGATGCGATCCTGGTCACCGACTGGAACTGGCCCGAGGCGGAGCCGGGGCGCGGTTCGGCGATCTTCCTGCATCTGTGGCGGCGGCCGCGTTATCCGACCGAGGGCTGCGTGGCCTTCGCCCGCGCGGATTTCCTGTGGCTGCTGGCGCGCGCGGCGCCGGGCACGCGGCTGATCGTGCGGGGCTGAGGCTCAGCCCGCGGCGCCGTAATCGCGCGCGCCGAAGATCGCCGACCCGACGCGCACATGGGTCGCGCCCATCGCCACGGCCTTCTCGAAATCGGCGCTCATGCCCATCGACAGGCCCGAAAGCCCGTTGCGCTCGGCCATCTTCCGCAACAGCGCGAAATGCAGCATCGGCTCTTCCTCGACGGGGGGAATGCACATCAGCCCGGCCAGCGGCAGGTCCAGCATCCGGCACAGCCCGACAAAGGCATCGACCGCCTCGGGCAGCACGCCGGCCTTCTGCGGCTCCTCGCCGGTATTGACCTGCACGAACAGGGCGGGACAGCGCCCCTCGGCCTGGGCCAGTTCCGCCAGCTTGCGCGCCAGCTTCTCGCGGTCCAGCGAATGGATCGCGTCGAACATGTCGAAGGCGGGCTTGACCTTGTTGGTCTGGAGCGGCCCCAGAAGATGCAGCTCGACCCCGTCGAACCGCTCCTGGAAGGCGGGCCAGCGCTCCTGCGCCTCCTGCACGCGGTTCTCGCCGAACAGGCGATGGCCCTGCTGCAGCACCGCCTCCACGCGGTCGGCGGGCTGGACCTTGGACACGGCGATCAGGCGGGTCGCGCCTTCGGGCCGGCCGGCGGCGGCCTCGGCCTTGCGGATGCGGGCGGTGATCTCTGCGAGCGACATGGCGAACCCTCCGTCTGGTGCCGCGTTTCACCACGCGGGCGCGCAAAAGAAAAGAGCGGACCCGGGGGTCCGCTCTTCGAAGCTTCGATCCTGAAAGGGATCAGAAGTTCATGGAAACGCCGAAGGAGTAGACGTCCTGGTCTGCTTCGTCGTCGATTTCCGAGTGGCCATAGCCGGCCTGCAGGGCCATGCCGCCGCCCAGGTCGTAGGCTGCGGTCAGCGAGTAGCCTTCGATCTCGGTGTCTGCGTCGTGGAAGCCGTAGCCGGCGCCGACGGAGATCGCGTCGAAGGTGTAGCCGATGCCGACACCGTAGGACATGAAGTCGTCATCGAAGTTGTCCGAAGCGACATTGGCGCCGTCGGTTGCTTCGATGTCGAAGTCGTACATGGTGTTGGCGATTGCCACGTCGAGGCTCAGGCCAGCATCCAGTTCCATTGCGGCGGAGACACCGGCGATGGAGATATCGCCATCTGCGCGGATCAGGACGTCACCGGTGCTGATGGTGGTGGTGGCGTAGTCGTCGAAGCTGACGGTCTGGTAGGCTGCACCGAATTTCACGGCACCGCCGGTGAATTCCAGGTTGTAGGTCGCGCCGAGGCCGAGGACCGGGTCGCCTTCTGTTTCGTCGGAGAGTTCTGCCGAGACAGCAATCGCGAAACCGCCATAGGTGTAGTCGTAGCGAGCGACCTGGCCGTCATAGAAGCCGTCCAGACCGTCATCCAGCGGATCAACGCTGGCATAGGTTGCGTCTTCATCGTCGTCATCGCTCAGACCAAGGGCAACGCCGTTGGCGCTCAGGGCGATACCGCGGTAGGGTGCGGTCTCTTCCATGTCGCCGATGGTGCCGGGCTGGCCGTTGATGTACTCGTTGACCGCGAAGTCATAGGCGCCGTTGGTGTCGCCCATGGTGATCGTGCCGAAGTCGCCCGAGATGAAGACCGATTCACCGCCCTGGTCTTCTTCATCCGCGAATTCCGGTGCGCCGATCAGGTCGTCGATCTCGGCGCTGGCGCCGAAGGTCACGCCGCCGTCGGTTTCGCCCGACAGGTTGAAGACGATGTCGAAGTCGGACACGAAGGAATAGCGCGCATCGTCGTCGCCATAGCTGTCGCCGTCGAACGAAACGCCGTCGTCGTCATAGGTGGAGGTGTTGCCGCCGATGAAGCCCATCGACGCTTTGCCTTCCAGGGTCACTTCTGCAAACGCAGCACCGCCGACCAGGACCAGAGCGCTCGAAGCAAGGAGGATCTTTTTCATGATATCCCTCGTAGGTTACAGGTGGTCCTCAAGCGGGAGGACCCGATTGAGTTGCCCCCTATCTCACGCTCCGGCGAGGGGATTACAACAATCGCGGAGCAGGGGTTGAAAATCCCGAAACCGATTGGTGCAGCGATGCCACAGTTGCATGGCAGGGCTGCCGCAGGCGGATGCCGTGCCCTGCGGCGCGCCGCGCTTGTCCGTCCCCGCGTCATCCGGTAGACACGCGGCACCGGGCGGGCGGCAAGTCTCCCTTTCGATCGAGGAGGTCCCATGGGCTGGGCAGTGAAGAGTATCGTGGCAACGCTGGGCATGGCGGCCGTGCTGGCCGGGTGCAGCAACGAGACCAACCCGCAGAACACCAACATGCGCACCGGCGAGCCGATCACCGACCGCGAGACGATCTTCTCGATCTTCGGCAATTACGACGACCCCAATGTCACGCTGGAAGTGAACCGCTATATCTGGGACGCCTCGCTGGAGGTGCTGTCCTTCCTGCCGGTGACCTCGGCCGATCCCTTCTCGGGGCTTCTCGTCTTCGGCTACGGCACCCCGCCCGGCGGCGGCACCGCCTATCGCGCCACCGTGCATGTGAAGGACCCGGCGCTGGATGCGCGGTCGCTGAACCTGGCGCTGGCCACCCGCGCGGGACCGGCCGCGCCCGATACCGTGCGCAAGGTGGAGGACGCGATCCTGACCCGCGCGCGGCAACTGCGGATCGCCGACCAGGGGATGTGACGCCCCGGCGGACCCCCGGCCCCCGCGGGGGCTGGACCGGACCGCCCCGGCGCACTATCACCCGCGCCGAGTTCCGATAGACACACAGCCAGAGGTCGCGCCCCATGTCCCGCTACGATCACACCCAGGTCGAACCGAAATGGCAGGCCGCCTGGGCCGAGGCCGGGGCCTTCACCGCCCGCCGCGACCCGGCACGGCCGAAATACTACGTGCTGGAGATGTTCCCCTACCCGTCCGGGCGCATCCATATGGGCCATGTGCGCAACTACACGATGGGCGACGTGATCGCGCGCTACAAGTCCTCGGCCGGGTTCTCGGTGCTGCATCCTATGGGCTGGGACGCGTTCGGCATGCCCGCCGAGAATGCCGCCATGGCGACCGGCGGCCATCCCAAGACCTGGACCTACAACAATATCGCGGTGATGCGCGACCAGATGAAGCCCCTGGGCCTCTCCATCGACTGGTCCCGCGAATTCGCCACCTGCGACCCCGAATATTACGGCCAGCAGCAGGCGATGTTCCTGGATTTCCTGGAAAAGGGCCTGGTCTACCGCAAGAATGCCGTGGTCAACTGGGACCCGGTCGACATGACCGTCCTGGCCAATGAACAGGTGATCGACGGCTGCGGCTGGCGCTCCGGCGCGCCGGTGGAGCGGCGCGAGCTGACCCAGTGGTTCTTCCGCATCTCCGAGTATTCCGACGAGCTTCTCTCGGCGCTGGACGGGCTGGAGAACTGGCCCGAGAAGGTCCGCACCATGCAGGCCAACTGGATCGGCAAGAGCCGCGGGCTGCAATTCTCCTTCGATCTGACCGCGCCCGCGGGCGATATCGACGCGATCGAGGTCTATACCACGCGGCCCGACACGCTGATGGGGGCAAGCTTCGTCGGCATCTCGGCCGATCACCCGCTGGCGCGGCAGCTGGAGGCCGGGCGCGAGGACGTCGCCGCCTTCTGTGCCGAATGCCGCCAGATGGGCACCTCCGAGGCCGATATGGAGAAGGCCGAGAAGAAGGGTTTCGACACCGGGCTGCGCGTGCGCCATCCGCTGGACCCCTCCTGGGAACTGCCGGTCTGGATCGCGAATTTCATCCTGATGGATTACGGCACCGGCGCGGTCTTCGCCTGCCCCGCCCATGACCAGCGCGACCTGGATTTCGCCCGCAAATACGACCTGCCGGTGAAGAACGCGTTCTTCCTGCCCGGCGAGGATACCCCCGTCGGCACCGAGGCGCTGGTGCCCGCGAAATCCGAGACCGTGCGCTTCGCCGATCATTTCGCCGGGATCGCCGAGACCACCGGCGAGGCCGCCGTCGAGGCCACGATCCGCTTCGCCGAAACCGCAGGCTGGGGCCGCGGCGTCGAGAATTACCGCCTGCGCGACTGGGGCCTGTCGCGCCAGCGCTACTGGGGCTGCCCGATCCCGGTCGTCCATTGCGATAGCTGCGGCGTGGTGCCCGAGCGCAAGGAAAACCTTCCCGTTCTCCTGCCCGATGACGTCTCCTTCGACGTGCCCGGCAACCCGCTGGACCGCCATCCCACCTGGCGCGACTGCGCCTGCCCGTCCTGCGGCGCCCCGGCACGGCGGGAAACCGACACGATGGACACGTTCGTCGATTCCTCGTGGTATTACGCGCGCTTCACCGCGCCGCGCGCGACGACGCCCACCGATGCCGAGGATGCCGCCTACTGGATGAATGTCGACCAGTATATCGGCGGCATCGAGCACGCGATCCTGCATCTTCTGTATTCGCGCTTCTTCGCGCGGGCGATGAACATCTGCGGCCACCTGCCCGACAGCGCGCGCGAACCCTTCGACGCGCTCTTCACCCAGGGCATGGTGACCCACGCGATCTACCTGACGCGCAATGCCGAGGGCCGGCCGGTCTACCACTATCCCGAGGAGGTGGAGAGCCGGGACGGACGGACGGTGCTGACCGAGACCGGCGCCGAGGTGGAGGTCATCCCCTCCGCCAAGATGTCGAAATCCAAGAACAACGTCGTCGACCCGCTGAACATCATCCGCGATTTCGGCGCCGATACCGCGCGCTGGTTCATCCTCTCCGACAGCCCGCCCGAGCGCGATGTCGAATGGACCGCCTCCGGCGCCGAGGCTGCCTTCCGGCACCTCCAGCGGGTCTGGCGCCTGGCGGATGACGTCCGCCAGCGGGCCGAGGAGGCGGGGGCCGCAGGCCCCTCCGACGAAGACCGGGCCCTGGAGAAGGCCACCCACCGCGCCATCGCCGAGGTGACTGCCGGGATCGAGGGCTTCGCCTTCAACACCTCCGTCGCGCGGCTCTATGCCTTCACCACGACGGTGGCCAAATCGCAGGCCTCCGTGCCCGCGAAGGCCGCCGCGATGCGGGTCATGGCGCAGCTGATCTCGCCGATGACCCCGCATCTGGCCGAAGAGATCTGGACCATGCTGGGCGGCACCGGGCTGGTGGCGCAGGCGCCCTGGCCCGAGGCCGATCCGGCCATGCTGGTGGAGGACACGATCACCCTGCCGATCCAGATCAACGGCAAGAAGCGGTCCGAGCTGCAGGTGCCGCCCGACATGCCCAAGGCCGAGATCGAGAAGATCGCGCTCGCCGATCCGGCGGTGCAGAAGGCGCTCGGCGGCGGCAGCCCGAAGAAGCTGATCGTCGTGCCGGGCCGGATCGTCAACGTGGTGGTCTGAGCGATGGCGCGCCGCCCCGGCTCCCCCGCGCCTGCCGCAGCCTCCCGCCGCGCCCTGCTGGGCGGGGCGGCGGCCGCGCTGGCCGCGCTTGCGGGCTGCGGCTTCACCCCGGTCCATGCGCCAGGGGGCTCGGGGGCGGCGCTCGCCAATGCGGTGATCCTCGAGACGCCGCGGGATTCCGACGGCTTCACCATGCGCCAGCAGCTGCAGGACCGGCTGGGTCCGCCGGTCACCCCGCGCTACCGGCTGACCGTCACGACCGAGACCTCGACCAAGCGCGTGGCGCTGACCCGCAACCAGGACACGCGCCGCTACAATGTCATCGGCACCGCGCAATACGTGCTGCGCGATCTCGACGGGCAGGTCGTGACCTCGGGCAGCTATGACAGCTTCAACAGCTATTCCGCCACCGGCACCACCGTCGCCACCCGCGCCGCGGAAACCGACGCCTATCGCCGGCTGATGGTGATCCTGGCCGACGGCATTCTCGACCGGCTCTACCTGGCCGTGCCCGGGGCGGCGGCGTGAAACTCTCCTCGCGCGATGCCCCGGCCTATCTCGCGCGGCCCGATCCGTCCCATGCCGGGATGCTGATCTATGGCACCGACGCGGCCCGGGTCTCGCTGAAACGGCGCAGCCTGGTGGCCGCGCTGCTGGGCGAGGGCAATGACCTGGGCCTGACCCGGATCGCCGCCGCCGATCTTCGCCGCGAACCCAGCCTGGCCAATGACGCGCTCAAGGAACGCTCGATGTTCGCCGCCGGACAGCGCGTGGTGCTGGTGGAGGAGGCCGGGGACGGGCTGGCCGCGCCGATCCTGGCGGCGCTGGCCGACCATGCGCCGGGCGATGCCTATCTGGTGGTCACGGCCGGGTCGCTGACCGCGCGCTCCAAGCTGCGCAAGGCCTTCGAGACCCATCCCCGCGCCCAGGCGCTCGGCGTCTATGACGACCCGCCCGGGCGCGCGGAGATCGAGGCGCAGCTGGCCCGCGAGGGACTGCGCGACCTGCCGCGCGACGCGATGGAGGCGCTGACGGGCTACAGCCGGGCGCTCGATCCCGGCGATTTCGGCCAGCTCGTCGTACGGCTCGGGCTCTACAAGGCCGGCGATGCCGCCCCTGTCACCGCCCAGGAGATCGCCGATCTGGCGCCGCTGACGCAGGAGGCCGACCTGGACGACTTGCTGCATGTCGTGGCCGAGGCCCGCGCCCCCGAGATCGGCCCGCTGCTGCGGCGGCTGGAGGTGCAGGGCGTGCAGCCCGTGGCCATCGCCATCGGCGCCGGGCGCCATTTCCGCACGCTTCATGCCGCCGCCGCCGATCCCGGCGGGGTGCAGCAGGGGCTGTCGCGCGCCCGCCCGCCGGTCTTCGGCCCGCGTCGCGACCGCATGGCGCGGCAGGCCCAGGGCTGGGGGCTGCGGCGGCTGGAACAGGCGCTGACCGTTCTGATTGACACCGATCTTGCCTTGCGTTCTTCGGCCGCCGCCCCCCCAATGGCCGTCATGGAACGGGCATTGATCAGGCTCGCGATGATGGGGAGGCGCTGATGTACGAGGTGATCGGATCGGTCAAGACGCGGACCTTCCGCGTGCTGTGGCTGCTGGAAGAACTGGGCCAGCCCTACCGTTTCATCGAGGAGACGCCGCGCAGCGCGGGGATCGTCGCGCTCAATCCCCTGGGCAAGGTGCCGGCGCTCAGGGTCGATGGCGACGTGCTGACCGACTCGGTGGCGATCATGACCTTCCTGGCCGACCGCCACGGCGCCTTCACCGCGCCGGCCGGCACGGTCGCCCGCGCCCGGCAGGATGCGCTGAGCCTCTACATCATCGACGAGATGGACGCGATCCTGTGGTCGGCGGCCAAGCACAGCTTCGTTCTGCCCGAGGAAAAGCGCGTCGCCGACCTGAAACCGACGCTGGGCTGGGAATACGACCGGGCGGTGCGCCACCTGTGTCGGCGGCTGGAGAAATCGCCTTTCCTCTGCGGCGACGCGCTGACCCTGCCCGACATCCTGGCCGCGCATTGCGCCGAATGGGCGAAGGCGGCCAAGATCCTGCCGCGCCTGCCGCTTTTCGACGATTACCTGGCGCGGCTTGCGGCGCGGCCCGCCTTCCAGGGCGCGCGCGATCCGAAACGCTGAGCCGGCTCAGGGCGTCCCGGGCGCGGGGCGGCGGCGGCGCAGGGTCCCGGGCCGGCCCGGCAGCGACAGGGCGGCATC
>NZ_JACVXA010000074.1 GCF_014903745.1 Mangrovicoccus algicola
CGCCGCGCGGCCAGCACCACCCGCGCCCCGCGCCGCACCAGCAGCCGCGCCGCCGCCGCGCCGATCCCGCTGCTGGCGCCGGTGACGATGACGCTGCGCCCTTCCATTTCCCCGGCCGTCTCCATGATGCATCCCTCCTGTTGCGGACCGGGCCATTGCGCCACGGATCCGCCCGGCCCGCGACCCGGATGCTGCGCAATGACCGGGGCCGCCGCCGCGCCGTCGGGGCATCTTTCCAAGCGCCGCGCGCTCTGCCATGGTCGCCCCCGAACGACCAGTGACGGAGTATCCCGCATGTCAGATCTCGACGCACGCATCGCCCAGGGCCGCGGCGACCAGCCCGCCGATCTGGTGCTCCGGGGCGGCAGGGTTCTGGACCTGGTCACCGGCGAGCTGCTCGACGGCGATGTCGCCATCTGCGGCGACACGATCGTCGGCATCTGCGACAGCTACGAGGGCCAGCGGATCATCGACGTCACCGGACAGATCCTGGTGCCCGGCTTCATCGACACGCATCTGCATGTCGAATCCTCTCTGGTCACGCCGATGGAATTCGACCGCTGCGTCACGCCGCGCGGCGTCACCACCGCGATCTGCGACCCGCACGAGATCGCCAATGTCCTGGGCGCCAAGGGCATCCGCTGGTTCCAGGACTGTTCGCGCCACCTGCTGATGGATCTGCGCGTGCAGATCAGCTCCTGCGTGCCCTCGACCCATATGGAAACCGCGGGCGCGCGGCTGGAGGCGTCCGACCTGCGGCCGCTGATGGGCCATCCCTCGGGGATCGGGCTGGCGGAGTTCATGAATTATCCCGGCGTCATCCATCGCGACCCGGCAGCGCTGGCCAAGCTGCGCCTCTATCAGCGCGGCCATATCGACGGGCATGCGCCGCTTCTGTCGGGCAAGGATCTGAACGCCTATGTCGCCGCGGGCATCCGCACCGAGCATGAGGCGACCAATGCGGACGAGGCGCTGGAGAAGCTCCGCAAGGGGATGCGCATCCTGATCCGCGAAGGGTCGGTCTCGAAGGATCTGGAGGCGCTGCAGCCGCTGCTGAGCGAACGGACCTCGCCCTATATGTGCCTGTGCACCGATGACCGCAATCCGCTGGATATCGACGAGCACGGGCACCTGGATTACATGATCCGCCGCCTGATCCAGCTGGGCACCCCGCCCCTGGCCGCCTATCGCGCCGCGACCCTGTCCGCGGCGGAGGCTTTCGGGCTGAAGGATCGCGGCCAGATCGCGCCGGGCAAGCGCGCCGACATCGTCGCCATCGACAGCCTGGAGGGCTGCCATGCGCAGCTGGTGCTGGCCGCAGGGGTGGAAGTAACCGAGACCGCCTTTGCCACGCGCACGCCCGTGGCGCCCATCGGCCGCCAGTCGGTGCGCGCCCCCGAGGTCGCGCCCGAAAGCTTCCGCCTGGCCGGGAATGCCGAGGCGACCGACGTGATCGGCATCCGCGAGGGGCAGATCCTGACCGATCACCTGCAGGAGACCATCGCCATCGCCGATGGCGACAAGGCCCCCGACGCGAAACGCGACCTGATGCGCATCACCGTGATCGAACGTCACGGCAAGAACGGCAACATCGCCAACGGCTTCGTCCGGGGCTTCGGGATGACGGCAGGGGCCGTGGCCTCCACCGTCTGCCACGACCATCACAACATCGCCGTCGTCGGCGCCGATTACGCCGACATGGCGCTGGCGGCGAACCGGCTGAGCGAGATCGAGGGCGGCTTCGTCGTTGCCAGGGATGGCGAGATCCTGGCCGAGCTGGCGCTGCCGGTCGCCGGGCTGATGAGCCTGCTGCCCTTCGAGGAGGTGCGCGACCGGCTGGTCGAGCTGCGCGCCGCCGCCGCCTCGCTGGGGATCACGCTGGAGGAGCCGTTCCTGCAGCTTGCCTTCCTCGCCCTGCCGGTGATCCCGGCGCTGAAGATCACCGACCGGGGCATGGTCGACGTGACGAAGTTCGAGATCATTGCGTAGCCTGCTGCTGATCGCGGCGCTGGCGCTGGCGGGCTGCGCGACGCGCCCGCTGACCGGGACCGAGACGGCGTTCCTCGCCACCACCCACGGGCCGGGGCTGGATGCCTCGCGGATCTCCCTCACCAAGGGCGCGATCATCGGGCGCTGGCCGATCACCCGGCCCGCGCGCCCCGCCGTCACCTGCCGCGAGAAGATCTGGCCGCCCGAGGAGGGCGAGGTGACGGGCCATGCGGCGGGGGTGACGGTCTTCGACCGGATCCTGATCGCGCGGCGGATCCATGCGGGCGACTACCTGCCGGACTATCCCGACACCCTGCCCCTGCCGCAGGCTATGTTCCTCGCCCATGAGGCCACCCATGTCTGGCAGTGGCAGCATCGCGCCACGACCGGCTATGCCCCCTGGAAGGCCGCCGCCGAACACGGGGTCAGCGACGATCCCTACCTGTTCGAGATCGCGCCGGGCCGCGATTTCCTGGATTACGGCTATGAACAGCAGGCCAGCCTGGTGGAGGAATATGTCTGCTGCCGCGCGCTGGATCCCGAAGGCGCGCGCACCGGCCGGCTGCGGGCGCTGCTGGCGCGCTATTTCCCCGGCATGGCAGATCACGAAAGCGCCCGCCGGATCGCCCTGCCCTGGAATGGCGTCGAGGCGAAAGGCATCTGCAGCTAGGCGCGGCTAGGATCCGCCGCGCTCCGGCACGTCCTCGTCATAGCCGTGCCAGTCGCCGCGGCTATCGCGCACCGCGTATCCGCCGCCCTCGCGGGGGACGATCCGCGCGGCCGGGATCGGCACCTTGCCCGCGCCGCCGGGCAGGTCCAGGACGTAATGCGGCTGGCACAGGCCCGAATGGCCCGCGCGCAGCGCCTCGACCACGGCCTGGCCCTCGGCGATGGTGGTGCGGAAATGGCCGGTGCCGCGCGCCATGTCGGCATGATGCAGGTAATAGGGCTTCACCCGGTTGCGCACGAGCCCCTTGAACAGATCGCCCAGCACCGCCGCATCGTCATTCACCCCGCGCAGCAGCACCGTCTGCGACAGCATCGGGATGCCGCGGTCGACGATCCGCGCGATCGCCCCGCGCACCTCCGGGGTCAGTTCCTCGGGATGGTTGGCATGCAGCACGACATAGACCGCCGGGAAGGCGCGCAGCGCCTCCAGCAGGTCCTCGGTCACCATCTCGGGCGCGACGGAGGGGATGCGGGTGTGGAAGCGCACGACGCCGACATGGCCGATCTCCGCCAGTTCCGACAGGATCGCCCGGATCCGCCGCGGCGACAGGGTCAGGGGATCGCCCCCCGAGAGGATCACCTCCCAGATGCGCGGATCGCTGCGGATGTAATCCAGCGCCGCCGCCAGGCCGTCCGCATCCAGCCCCCGCGCCCCCGGCCCCACCATCTCGCGGCGGAAGCAGAAGCGGCAATAAACGGCGCAGGTCTTCAGCACGTTCAGCAGCACCCGGTCGTCATAGCGGTGGACGACCCCCGCAACGGGCGCATGGGCCCCGTCGCCGATCGGGTCGTCCAGCTCTGCCGGGCTGTCGCGCAGTTCCTCGGCGGCCGGGATGTACTGGCGGGCGATGCCCTCCCCGGCCGTCCCGTCGCGCAGCGCGCGCAGGATGCCGGGCGTGACCGATACGGCATAGCGGTCCGCCACCTGCCGCAGCTCGGCGGAGACCTCGGGCCCGACCAGCCCCGCCTCTTGCAGATCGCCGAGGCTGCGGGCGCCCCGTTGCGCAGATGACATCGCCCTGCCCCTTTCCGCCGCATCCCCGCGGCCGGCCGCGGGAATGCCACCGGCCCGGGAGATCTTCAAGGGCCAGGGCGCGTCACTCGGCCGGGTGGGTCGCGCCGTAGCCGTCCTCCAGCCCCTGCCAGACCAGCGCCCCGATCGCGGCGCCGACCAGCGGCGCCACCCAGAACACCCACAGCTGCAGCAGCGCCGGGCCTTCCGCGAAGAGCGCCACGCCGGTGGAGCGCGCCGGGTTGACCGAGGTGTTGTCGATCGGGATCGAGATCATGTGGATCAGCGTCAGGGTCAGCCCGATGGCCAGCGGCGCGAAGCCCGCGGGCGCCCGCGCAGAGGTGGCGCCGAGAATGACGACCAGGAACACCGCGGTCAGCACGATCTCGGTGACGATGGCCGCGACCATGCCGTAATTCTGCGGCGAGGCCTCGGCGAAGCCGTTGGTGGCAAAGCCGCCGGTGCCCGCGAAATCCGCCTGTCCCGCGACGATGAAATACAGCAGCGCCGCCGCCGCGATGGCCCCCGCCACCTGCGCCAGCCAGTAGGGCGCCACGTCCTTGGGGTCGAACCGCCCCGCCAGCGTCAGCCCCAGCGTCACCGCCGGGTTGAAATGCCCGCCCGAGACATGGCCCACCGCATAGGCCATGGTGGTCACCGACAGGCCAAAGGCCAGGCTCACCCCCAGCCAGCCGATCCCGACATCGGCGATCCCCGCCGCCAGGATGGCGCTGCCGCAGCCGGCAAAGACCAGCCAGAACGTCCCCACGAATTCCGCCAAAACGCGACTGAACATCTTGAAATCCCCCCGATCCGCGGCCGTTCTGGCCGCCACGGTCCGAGCCTAGCGGGAGATCACGATAAATTCATACATTAAAATAGGCATGCGTCATTCCTGCCGGACGGGCGCGGCGCGGCCCCCGCCCGGCAAGCGATGCCGTCACGGATGGTCGCGATAGATCCCGACGATGCGCTGCACCGCCGCCTCGGGTGCCATCTCCTCGCTTTCGCCGGTGCGGCGCGAGGTCAGTTCGACCACCCCGTTCTTCAGCCCGCGCGGACCGACGGTGATCCGCCAGGGCAGGCCGATCAGGTCCATCGTCGCGAACTTGGCCCCGGCCCGCTCGTCGCGGTCGTCATAGAGCGGCTCCAGACCGGCGGTCCTGAGCTGGTCATAGAGGTTCTCGCAGGCCGCATCCGCCGCCGCGTCGCCCTGCTTGAGGTTGACGATGCCGCAATGGAACGGGGTGACGCCCTCGGGCCAGATGATGCCCTTGTCGTCGTGATTGGCCTCGATCAGCGCGCCCAGAAGGCGGCTGACGCCGATCCCGTGCGACCCCATGTGGACCGGCACCTTGTTGCCCTCGGCATCCTGCACCGTGGCGCCCAGCGGCTCGGAATACTTGGTGCCGAAATAGAAGATCTGCCCGACCTCGATGCCGCGCGCGGTGCGGCGGCGTTCCTCGGGGATGGCATCGAACAGCGCCGGATCATGGGTCTCGTCGGTGCGGGCATAGCGCGAGGTGAATTCCTCCAGCACGCCCGCGCATTCCTCGACGCTGTCATAGTCGATCACCCGGTCGCCGAAGGTCAGGTCGGTCACGGCGCTGTCATAGAACACCTCGGATTCGCCGGTTTCCGCCAGAACCAGGAATTCATGCGTGTCCTCGCCGCCGATCGGACCCGAATCGGCGCGCATCGGGATCGCCTTCAGCCCCATGCGTTCATAGGTGCGCAGATAGCTGACCAGGTGGCGGTTATAGGCATGCAGCGCCGCCTCCTTCGTCAGGTCGAAATTGTAGCCGTCCTTCATCAGGAATTCGCGGCCGCGCATCACGCCGAAACGCGGGCGGATCTCGTCGCGGAACTTCCACTGGATCTGGTAGAGCGTCAGCGGCAGGTCCTTGTAGGATTTCACGTAGCTGCGGAAGATGTCGGTGATCAGCTCCTCGGCGGTGGGGCTGAACAGCAGGTCCCGCCCGCCGCGATCCTTGATGCGCAGCATTTCCTCGCCATAGGCGTCATAGCGGCCCGACTCGCGCCACAGGTCCGCCGATTGCAGAGTCGGCATCAGCAGCGGCACATGACCCGCGCGCTCCTGTTCCTCATGGACGATCTGCTGGATCCGCTCCAGCACGCGGAAGCCCAGCGGCAGCCAGGAATAGATGCCCGCGGAGGCCTGCTTGATCATGCCCGCACGCAGCATCAGGCGGTGGCTGACGATCTGCGCCTCGGCGGGGGTCTCCTTCAGGACGGGCAGAAAATAGCGGCTCAGGCGCATGGGGGGTCCTCTTGGCAACGGGTCGCGCGGGTTTTCGGCGATTGCGCCGCGCTTGGCAAGGGACGGCCGCCGGCATCAGGGCCGCGGGCGCCGTCCCCCCGGAGGCGCGCCGGGGCGCGGCAGCGACAGGATGCAGGCGAGAAGCAGCGAACGCATGTCAGGATCCTCCCGGACGGAACGGGCGCAGACTGCCGCGCCCGCCCGGCGCTGTCAGGTCGGGCTTTCCCTGCGGTGGGAAATACCCGACCCGGCCGGCGCGACGGGGCTGCGGCGGAAACATCCCCTGCGCCGCGGCGAAACCGGCGCTATAGTCTCCCCGGGGGCCTTGCGGCCCGCCGGTAGCAGTCAGCGTTCGAGAGGTATCATGGCCCTGCCCGTCCAGACCCAGGCAAAGTTCTGGGGCACCGCCGCCATCGTCACCGGGCTGGTGCTGTGGATCCTCGGTCCGCAGCTTCTGCCCTTCGTCATGGGCGCGGCCATCGCCTATTTCCTCGACCCGGTCGCCGACCGGCTGGAGGCCTGGGGGCTCAGCCGCGCGCTGGCGGTCACGGTGATCTCGCTGGCGGGGGTGCTGGTCTTCGCGCTGTGCCTGCTGCTGATCGTGCCCGCGCTGATCAACCAGCTGACCTCCTTCGTCGAGGCGCTGCCGGGCTATGTCCAGGCCTTCCGCGACTTCCTGGCCGCGCGCTTCCCCGAGCAGCTGCAGGAGGGATCGGCGCTGCAGCAGAGCCTGTCCTCGGTGATCGAGACGCTCAAGGCGCGCGGCGGCGAGCTGCTCAACACCGCGCTCAGCTCGGCGATGAGCCTCGTCAATGTCATCACGCTGTTCCTGATCGTGCCGGTCGTGACCGTCTATCTTCTGGTGGACTGGGACCGGATGATCGCGCGGATCGACGAATTGCTGCCGCGCGACCATGCGCCGGTGATCCGCCACCTGGCGGGGCAGATCGACGCCACGCTGTCGGGATTCATCCGCGGACAGGGCACCGTCTGCCTGATCATGGCCGTCTACTACTCGCTGGGGCTGATGCTGACGGGGCTGAATTTCGGAATGCTGATCGGCACGCTGGCCGGGATCGTCACCTTCATCCCCTTCGTGGGCGCGATCGCGGGGGGCGTGCTGGCGCTTGGCGTCGCGGTGGTGCAGTTCTGGGACGCGCCGCTGATGATCGCGCTGGTTGCGGGGGTGTTCTTCCTCGGCCAGATCATCGAGGGCAATGTCATCACCCCCAAGCTGGTGGGCGACTCGGTCGGGCTGCACCCGGTCTGGCTGCTGCTGGCGCTGTCGGTCTTCGGCGCGATCTTCGGCTTCGTCGGGCTGCTGGTGGCGGTGCCGCTGGCGGCGATGATCGGCGTTCTTGTTCGGTTCTTCGTTGACCGCTACAAGACCGGACGACTCTATCTCGGCTACGAGGCCTCCGACCGGCAGCCCGCCACGCTGACCGATCCCGCCTCCATGCCCACCAGACAGGCCCCGCCCGACCCCAGATGACCGATCCCGCCCCTGCCCAGCTTGTCCTCGACGTGCATTCCGGCATCGTCGCCATGACGCGCGGCAGCTTCTTCGAGGGGCCGTGCAACACCGAGGCGCTGTCCGAGATCCTGACATCGGATTTCTGGGACGGGGGGGCGCGGGTGCTGACCGGCACGGCGCGGGTCGGCAAGACCCACCTGGCCCAGATCTTCCGGCACGAGACCGGCGCGCTGGTGCTGCGCGCCGACCGCCTGGCCGCCGACAGCGTGCCGCGCGCCGCCGAACGCGCGGCGGTGGTGCTGGAGGATGCCCACCGGCTGGGCGGCGACGCCATCCGCGAGCAGATCGCCTTCCACCTGTTCAACCAGGCCCGCGACCTGCGCCAGCCGCTCCTGGTGACGGGCCGGGGCGCGGTGCGCGACTGGGGCATCGCCCTGCCCGACCTGTCCAGCCGGCTGACCGCAGCCGCCCAGATCCGCGTGACCAATCCCGATACCGAGACGCTGCGCATGGTGCTGGTCAAGCTTTTTTCCGACCGCCAGCTTGCAGTTCCGCCCGGGACGGTGGAATATGCGCTGCATCGGATGGAACGGTCCTTCGCCGCAGCCTCGGCGCTGGTCGCCGCGCTCGATCGGGCCAATCTGCTCCGGAACCGGCGGATCGACCGCAGCATGATCCGCGAAATCCTGACACAAGAACAAGAGGGACCCGCTCCCCGAGGAGGCCCAGAATTTCCATCGCCTTTCCGCCCGCAGACCCGTCTGCCCTGAACTCGGCCGATTTTCTCAACAGTGATTTCCTGGAACCCGCCGAGCTGGCCGGGTTCGACCCCGAGGGGCCGCAGCGCTTCTCCAACCGGGAACTCAGCTGGCTGGCCTTCAACTGGCGCGTGCTCGAAGAGGCCGGCAATCCGTCCGTGCCGCTTCTGGAGCGGCTGCGCTTCGTCTCGATCTCGGCCGCCAACCTGGACGAATTCTACACCGTGCGCGTCGCGGGCCTGCGCGAGCTGGCCAATTCGGGAATCACCACCCCCGCCGCCGACGGACGCACCCCTGCCGAACAGCTGGCCCTGATCGATGCCGATGCGCGCAAGCTCATGCAGGAGCAGCAGCGCTGCTGGAACGGGCTGCGCCGGGAGATGGAGGCCGAGGGCATCGTGGTGGTCGACCGCAAGGGGCTCAGCGCCGCCGACCGCACGGTCATGGAACAGCATTTCCTGTCCCAGGTCTTCCCCGTGCTGACCCCGCTGGCGGTCGATCCCGCGCATCCCTTCCCCTTCATCCAGAATGGCGGCTTCGCGCTGGCGCTGATGCTGGAGCGGCGCAGCGACAAGCGCAACCTGCGCGCGCTGCTGCCGGTGCCGGGCCAGGTGCCGCGCTTCCTGCCCCTGCCCGCGGGCCGCAGCCAGCGCCAGCGCTTCCTGCCGCTGGAAGACCTGCTGCTGATGCATGTGGAACACCTGTTCCCCGGATATGACCTGATCGGCGACTGCGCCTTCCGGATCCTGCGCAACTCGGACCTGGAGGTCGAGGAGGAGGCCGAGGACCTGGTGCGCGAATTCGAGGTGGCGCTGAAGCGCCGCCGCCGCGGCGAGGTCATCCGCATGAAGATCTCGGCCGGGGCGCCCCGGGAACTGCGCGGGATGATCGTGCACGAGACCGGGCTGAAGGACGAGGAGGTCGTCGACATCAAGGGGATGATCGGCGTCGTCGACCTAAAGGAACTGGTGCTGGACAACCGCCCGGACCTGATGTGGCCCTCCTACACGCCGCGCGTGCCCGAACGGGTGCAGGATTTCGACGGCGACATCTTCGGCGCGGTGCGCCAGAAGGACATGCTGCTGCACCATCCCTATGAAAGCTTCGACATGGTGGTGCGCTTCCTGCAGCAGGCGGCGCGCGACCCGGATGTCCTGGCGATCAAGCAGACGCTCTACCGCACCTCGCGCGACAGCCCGATCGTGGCGGCGCTGTGCGAGGCGGCGGAGGACGGCAAGTCGGTCACGGCGCTGGTGGAGCTGAAGGCGCGGTTCGACGAGGCCGCCAATATCCGCCAGAGCCGAATGCTGGAACGCGCGGGCGTGCATGTCGTCTACGGTTTCACAAACTACAAGACCCATGCCAAGATCAGCTCGGTCGTGCGCCGCGAGGCGGGGCGGCTGGTGACCTATTCGCATTACGGCACCGGCAACTACCACCCGATCACCGCGCGCATCTATACCGATGTCAGCCTCCTGACCTGCGACGAGGCGCTGGGGCGCGACGCCACGCGGATCTTCAACTACCTCTCGGGCTACGCGAAGCCCGACATGCTGGAGAATCTCAAGATCAGCCCCTATTCGCTGAAGCCCTTCCTGCTGGAGGCGCTGGAGCGCGAGGCGCTGCATGCCGCCCAGGGGCGGCCCGCCGAGGTCTGGGCCAAGATGAACGCGGTGATCGACCCGGAGGTGGTGGACGCGCTCTACAAGGCCAGCCAGGCGGGGGTGAAGATCAGCCTGGTGGTGCGCGGCATCTGCGGCGTGCGGCCCGGCATCAAGGGCCTCAGCGAGAACATCCGCGTCAAGTCGATCGTGGGCCGGTTCCTGGAACACAGCCGCATCGTCTGCTTCGGCAATGGCGGCGGGCTGCCCTCGGACGCGGCGCGGGTCTTCATCTCTTCCGCCGACTGGATGGGGCGCAACCTCAACCGCCGGGTGGAAACGCTGGTGGAGATCCACAACGACACGGTGCGCGACCAGATCGTCGAGCAGATCATGGCCGCCAACCTGCGCGACGAGGCCCATAGCTGGGTGCTGATGCCCGACGGGCAGTTCAGGCGCCCCGAGGCCGCGCGCGGGCCCGGCGTCTTCAGCTGCCATGACTTCTTCATGCGCACCCCCTCGCTGTCGGGGCGCGGTTCCGCCGGGATCGGCGACGTGCCGCAGCTGACCCTGCCGCAGGACATCCGGCCCGGTCACGACCCCGACCGCGCGCCGCTTCTGCGCGAGTGATCCGGCCCCCCCCCGCCCCCGCGGCGGGGGATGCCCCTGCGTCGCAGGCGGGACGGCGAGGTTGCGCCGCCCCCCCGATTGCCCCTAGTTAGGCAACGGATTTGACATCATCGGAACCAGCACTTGTCACCTGATCCAGGCTTCTTCGGTCCGCCGCCGGTCGATCCGGCAGATGTTCACCGCCTCTCCCGCGTGGGGGTTGTCGATGTCGGCTCCAACTCCGTGCGGCTGGTCATCTTCGACGGGGCCGCGCGGTCCCCGGCCTATTTCTTCAACGAGAAGGTGCTGTGCGGACTGGGCCGCGACCTGGCCGAGACCGGACGGCTGAACCCCGAGGGCAGGACCCGCGCCCTGGCGGCGCTCAACCGGTTCCAGCGCATCGGCGACAGCCTGGGCATCACCCCGATGCTGGCCGTGGCCACCGCGGCGATGCGCGTGGCCGAGGACGGACCCGAATTCCGCCAGGAGGTCCTGGAGAAGACCGGCATGCGGCTGCGGGTGATCGACGGCGCCGAGGAGGCCCGGCTGGCGGCGCAGGGCGTCCTGCTGGGCTGGCCCGAAGCCTCGGGCCATGTCTGCGATATCGGCGGCTCCTCTATGGAACTGGCCGAGGTCGCCAATGGCGAGATCGGCTGGCGCGACACCTCCCCGCTGGGGCCGCTGGCGCTGGCGCGGCTCGGCTCGGAAAAGGCGGTGCGCCACCGCGTCGAGGAGCACCTGGCCCGGCTGCGCGAGGCCATGCCCGGGCAGCCGTCGCGGCTGTATCTCGTCGGCGGATCCTGGCGGGCCATCGCCAAGATCGACATGGTGCGCCGCGACTACCCGCTCCAGGTGCTGCATGAATACCGCCTGGATCGCGACAGCCTGCCCGCCACGCTGGACCTGATCGACAGCGCCGATCCCCAGCTGCTGCGCAAGCAGGCCGGGATCTCGGGGGACCGCATGGCGCTGCTGCCGATGGCGGGCCAGGTGCTGCGCGGGCTGCTGAAGGTGATGGAACCCGAGGAGCTGTTCGTCTCGGCCTACGGGCTGCGCGAGGGCTTGCTCTACGAGGAGATGCCCGAGGCGCTGCGCAGCGCCGATCCGCTGATCGAATCCTGCCGCCATGCCGAAACCACCTCGGCGCGCGTGCCGGGTTTCGGTCCCATGCTCTACGATTACGTGCGCGGGCTGTTTCCGGATGCCGACCGCGAGAGGCTGCGCCTCATCAAGGCGGCCTGCCTTCTGCATGACGTCAGCTGGCGCACCCATCCCGACTACCGCGCCGAGGTCTGCTTCGACTACGCGGCGCGGGCCAACATGGGCGGGCTGAGCCATTCCGAGCGGGTCTTCCTGGGGCTGGCGCTGCTGCACCGCTACAAGAACAGCCGCGCGGGCAGCCGCTTCGACGCGCTGCGGCCGCTGATCCGCGACGAGGATGTGCGCGAGGCCGAGATCCTGGGCCGGGCGCTGCGCTTCGCGGCGATGCTGACGCTGGGCGGCGATGCCGATATCGGGCGGCTCGACTGGGACCCGACTGGACGGCGGCTGGTGCTGCACCTGTCGGATCACACGCTGCCGCTTTTCGGCGAGGTCGCGCAGGCCCGGTTCCAGGCCCTGGCCAAGGCGCTGGAGGCCGAGACCGCGGTGCAGCCGCCGCCCGGCGGCTGAGACGGCTCAGGCGGCGCGCCCCGAGATTTCCTCCCAGGCGCGGTTGATCGCGATCAGCCGCTTCTCGGCCAGCTTCACGCCTTCCTCGGGCACGCCGCGGGCGATCATCCGGTCGGGATGGTTCTCGCGCACCAGCCGGTGCCAGGCGGCGCGGATCTCGGGGATGGGAGCCTGCGGATCGACATCCAGCACATCATAGGGATCGGGTTCGGCATCCTTGACGAAGCGCGCGCGTATCGCGCGGAACTCGCGCGGGCCCAGCTCGAAGATCGCCGCCACGCGGCCGAGGAAATCCTCCTCCTCGGGATGGAAGCTGCTATCGGCGACGGCGATGTGGAACAGGCCCTCCACCAGGTCGCGCAGCACCGGATCGCCCGCGCCGAACATGCCGCGCACGCGGCGGGCATATTCCTCGAACCCCGCCACGTCCTGGCGCGCCAGGTTGAACACCCGCGCGGCATTCGCCTCCTCCCCCGGCGGGATCAGGAACACCTCGCGGAAGGCGCGGACCTCGTCGCGGGTGACCTGCCCGTCCGCCTTGGCCATCTTCGCCCCCAGCGCGATCACCGCGATGGTGAAGCCCACCGACCGTTCGGGGGGCGTGCGCAGACGGTCGAACAGCCGCGCGAGCGGCTCGCCCGAGGCGAGGGCGGAGAGGGCTTGGGCGATGCGGGACCAGATCGACATGCAGCCGGTTTGCCCGCAACCGGCGCATCTTGCAATGTGACCAAGCGCATCCGCAGCCGATCTGACGCGGCTTTGTTCTTCGTTTCAGCCGCGGAACTTCCTATATCTGGGACATGACGCGCGCTTCCCGGCTTCTGGCCACCGCCTTCGCCCTGCTGCTTTCCGCAACCGCCGCCCCGGCTGACGGCATATTCGTCGGCGCCCCCGCGGAGCTGGACGGCTATCTCTGGGTGAAACGCCCGGTGGTGGTCTTCGCCGACACGCCGGACGATCCGCGCTATGTCCAGCAGATGGAGATGCTGCAGGCCCGGCCGGATCCGCTGGCCGAACGCGACGTGATCGTGCTGACCGATACCGATCCGGAGGCGCGCGGGCCGCTGCGCCGCGCGCTGCGCCCGCGGGGCTTCTCGGTGGTGCTGGTCGGCAAGGACGGCCGGGTGGAACTGCGCAAGCCCGCGCCCTGGGATGTGCGCGAACTGACGCGGGTCATCGACAAGCTGCCCCTGCGCCAGCAGGAGCTTCGCGAGGCGCGTCAGCCCGGCGCGGGCTGAGCCCCGGCTCAGTATCCCAGCACGTCATCCGACACGAGCCCGCCAAGCGCGCCCACGGAGGCGCCCAGCAGCGGCGGGACCCCCACCGGCCCCGACAGCAGCAGCCCCGCGCCGCCGCCCACCAGGGTGCGCTCCATCTCGGTCATCGAGGCGCAGCCACCGAGGAAAAGCACCGCGCCGCAAAGGGCCGCGGGAAGAAATCGGGTCATGTCGGGCATCCGTCCGTTTGTCTGCTCTTGCTTTGGTGCCGGAGCTTGCCGGCGGGCGGAGACCTGGCAAGCCCGGCTCGCGGCGCGGGGCCAAACCGGCGGAACATCGCCCGGCCCGGCACGAAAAGGGGATGACCTCCGGCCGCCCGGCCGCCTAGGCTGCAGGCGCAGCGCAACGGAGACCGCATGATCCGACACCTTGCCGCGCGGCTCCTGCGCCGCGCCCCGCCGCCCTGTCCCGCCGCGCCGCTCGTGGCGATCGGCGACATCCATGGCTGCCTCGGGGATCTCGAGGCGCTCCTAGCGCGCATCGGGGACTGGCTCGAGGCGGGGCCGCAGCTGGTGCTGCTGGGCGACCTGGTGGATCGCGGGCCCGACAGCCGCGGCGTGATCGACCGGGCCATGCGGCTCTGCACCGAGCATCCCGGCCCGGCCGAGGTCCTGATGGGCAACCATGAGCGGATGATGCTGGATTTCCTCGACGGGCACGACCCGCAGGGGCGCTGGCTGGCCGCGGGCGGGGCGGCGACGCTGGAAAGCTTCGGCATCGCCCCGCCCCCCCGCGAGGCCAGCGCAGATCCGGCGCGGATCGCGGCGGAGGCCCGGGCCGCCATCGGCGCCGAGAGGCTGGACTGGCTGGCCGCGCGCCCGCTTTGGCTGATCTCGGGCGATGTGGTGGCGGTCCATGCCGCCTGGTCCGTGCGCCGACCCGATCACCGGCAGGATCCCGCGCTGCTGCTCTGGGGCGATCCGGCCTTCTACCGCCATCTGCGCCGCGACCCGCCCTGGATCGTGCATGGCCATGTCATCACCCGTCCCGCCCGGGCCCGGGGCACGCGCATCGCGGTCGATAGCGGCGCCTTCCGGGGCGGCGGGCTCAGCGCCGTGCGGCTTCTGCCCGGGGCGGCGCCGGAATTCCGCAACAGCCTGGGCTGACCCGCCCCCTTGCCAGCGGGTGCGGAATTTCCCAGTCTCGCCCGGCCGCCCGCGCGGCCTGTCAGCAAAGGGTTCCCGATGTCCGCCACCGATTTCATCCCCGCCTCGGCCAATGCGCTGCCGCGCTATGCCGGGGTTCCCAGCTTCATGCGCCTGCCCCATCTGGGCGCGGATGACCCGCGCCTGGCAGAGGTGGCGATCGGCCTGATCGGCGTGCCCTGGGATGGCGGCACCACCAACCGTCCCGGCGCCCGCCACGGGCCGCGGGCGCTGCGCGATGCCTCCACCATGATCCGCGCGCAGCATCCGGTGACCGGGTTGCGCCCCTTCGAGGCGATGACCTGCGCCGATCTGGGCGATGTTCCCCCCAACCCCGCCAGCGTCCTCGACAGCCTGGAGCGGATCACCGCCTTCTATGCGCCGCTGGTGGCCATGGGCATCCGGCCGCTGACGGCGGGGGGCGATCACCTGGTGTCGCTGCCGGTCCTGCGCGCGGTCGCCCGCGACGCGCCTCTGGGCTTCATCCAGTTCGACAGCCATACGGACCTGTTCGACAGCTATTTCGGCGGCGAGAAATTCACCCATGGCACGCCCTTCCGGCGCGCCGTCGAGGAAGGGCTGATCGATCCGAAGCGGATGGTGCAGATCGGCATCCGCGGCACCGCCTACGACACCGAGGACCTGGATTTCGCCCGCGCCGAGGGCATCCGCATCATCCGCATCGAGGAGGTCTTCGCGCGCGGCATCCCCGACGTGATGGCGGAGGCGCGCGAGATCCTGGGCGAGGCCCCCGCCTATCTGAGCTATGACATCGATTTCGTCGATCCCGCCTTCGCCCCCGGCACCGGCACGCCCGAAGTGGGCGGCCCGACCAGTTTCCAGGCCCAGCAGGTGCTGCGCGAACTGGACGGGGTGAGGATCGCGGCGGCGGATCTGGTGGAGGTCGCGCCGCCCTTCGACAATGGCGGCATCACCGCCTGGCTGGGCGCCTCGCTGATGTTCGAGATCCTGTGCCTGATGGCGGCCGCTCCGGCCTGACCGGACCGGTGCGCGGCGCCGTCTGCGGGCGCCGCGCCCCCGTCACTCCTGGCGCGCCACGGCGGGATCGATCACGTAATCGGCCAGCTTCTTGTAGCTTTCGGCGGCCATGAAGCCGCGGAAATCGAACCGGTCATGATCCGGGACGATCCCCAGGGATTCGGCGAACTCGGCCAGGAACTCGGCCTTGTGACGTTCCGCCTTCTCGTAGGAGATCAGGATCGAGGGGCAGTTGCGCAGCGTGATGAGGTTGAGGTTCTTCTGCTGGCGCAGCAGGCATTGCTGCACCGCCTGGATCTGGCCGATCGGATGCCAGCGGTTCCAGCCGCGCCCGTTGGAGACGGGATCGCGGAACACGCAGACCAGGTGCGGATTGCGGATCTTTTCCCACAGATGGTCGATGTAGTCGGCGGCATGCGGGAATTTCCAGCCCCAGACCTGGTGGTTCTGGTTGTTCTGGTCGATCGCGTCGCGCATGTCCTGGACCGAGGGACCGTTGAACTGGAAGCTCTCCTGGTTGTCCTCGTTGATGTTCTCGCCCATGAAGATGCCGAGCGCGCGCATGACTCCGCCGATCATCGTCGTTCCGCCGCGCATGTCTCCGAAGACGATATAGGTCCGCGGCCCCTCGGTACGGGGATTGCCTTTGACGATCAGTGCCGAGGTTCTGCTCATGCTGCTTCATTCCTCTTGCCGCCCTGCATCGCTGCAAGGGCCGTAGCGATATGTTGGTCCATCGTTGGAAGCTCCGGGGGATTTGTCCAGAACGCCTCCAGCAGGCGCGGCTCGGCCACGATCCGCCCGAGCCTTGCAACAAAATCCTCGTGACTTCCAGACCGGAAAACGAATTCCGGATGCCGGTCCCAGAACATGCCCAGCCCCACCGTCGTGGACAGCAGGGACGGCGTGCCGAGGCACAGAAGCTCGTAGGCCACCTGGTTGTAGGTCTCGCGCCAGATCGAGGGCACGATGTTCAGGTCGATATCGGAGGCGATCCTGGCAAGGTCCTTGCGCTCGTAGCCCTGCACGACGCGCACATCCGCGAAACGTTCGGTCAGCGGCGTCAGCTTGCACAGCTCGTGATCGCCCAGCCGGGCATAGATCACCAGTTCCGCCTTCTCCTTCAGCACCGGCAGATCGGCCTTCATCAGCGCCTCGGTGATGAAGGGCAGCCCCTTGGACGGGATCCCGTAGCCGATGAAGGAAATCCGCATCCGGTCGCGCCGGGGTTTCGCCGCGGCACGGGCGCGCATCTGCGCGGGCGTGGCATGCAGATCCATCCCCAGCGGCGTCACCTGCACCTTCTGCGGCAGCATGCCAAGCCGGGTGATGGTGTCGGCCACCAGCTGCGAGACGCACATATGGCTGTCGAAGCGGTTCAGCAGGGCCAGGTTCAGCTCGCGCCAGGCGCGGTATTCGCCGGCCTTGCGCGCCACCGGCGCCAGAGGCCGCCCCGCCGGGCCGGGCCCCTCGGCGGCGAGATCCACCGACTGGAATCCCCGCCCGCGCGGTGCAGATCCGTCATCGCGCGAGAATGCCCCGCGCACCGAGCGGCGCAGATCCTTCAGGAAATAGCCCGTCGCCTGCGCGATCTTGAAGCTGCCGATCCCCAGCCCGAACAGGAAATTGCCCAGCGGCCGCCCCGAGAGCCGCGCGAATTCCAGCGACGTGCCGAAGCGCTGCGGCGCGATCAGCTGGTCGCGGCTGTGAAAGCCCGCGAGGCAGCCCTGGCATTTGCGCCCGTCCTCGTAATCCATGCAGTCGAACCGGTTCTGATGCAGCAGTTCGATCTGCGGGCAAAGCGGCATGTAATTGTGCCACATGTAGTGGAACCGGGTCTGCGGGAATTTCTCGCGCAGCGCCAGCACCTCCGAGGAAATCCCCTCCATCGAATGCAGCACCACGTCGTCGAAGGGCCCCTGCGCCGTCAGCACCTGGGCGAAAACCTTCGCCACCTCCGGGTCCGAGCGCCACAGCCCGATATCGTAGAACATGTCATGGGCGGGCGCCTTGACCGGCGAATTGAGGATGCGGAAGGTCTTCACCCCGCGATCCGACAGGATGTTCGGGGTCGGCTCGTAGCGCGGCTTGCGATTGGTATAGGTATAGTGGTGCCCGGCGCTGAGCACGGTGAACTCGTAGCCCGGATCCCCTGCCAGGCGGTCCAGCAGGTTGCGCAGATAGACCGAGACGCCGCCACCGCGGAATTCCGGGTCGTCGAACTGCGCCCAGTTGTAATGCAGGATGCGGCGCGGCGCGGTCATGGCTTCCAGTCCTCGAAATCCGTCCTGGTCCGGGCGAAATACCAGGCAAGCGCATGGTTCAGCACGCCCATATGGCTGCGCGACAGGCTGCCCTGGATCCAGTGGTCGTTCATCATCAGGTAGTTGATCTTGGCCCGGAAGTTGTTCGGCCAGAAATGCGGCGCGATCTCCTGCGCCTTGACCGTCTCCATGCCGCGTTCATGGGCGAGGCTGTTGATCGCGCCCACCTCGCCGCGGCGCGGATAGCCCACCAGCCGCACCATCCGGTCCTGCACGAGGCGGCGCAGTTCCTCCACCGTGCCCTCTCGCGCCAGCAGATCGCCGGCGAATTGCGCGCAGCGCCCGACCAGGGCGTGGCGCAGCCCCTCGATGCGGGCCCGTTCGGCGACGGTGAAGGCCGGGTCGCGGAATCTCGGCCGGATGCGGCCGCCCTGCGCCTCGAACCCGTCGAGCTTGCCCAGGGTCGGGTCGAGGAAGAAGGGCTCCAGCCAGGCATAGTTCAGGCAGGCCAGCGCCAGGTCGGTGCGGCGATGGTCCAGGATCCGCCCGGGCCCCATGGTGATCGAGGGATGCATCCGGCCCACATTGCCGGTGAAGAACCGGTTGGTGGCGAAGAACTCGAAGCCGATTTCGTCGGGGACCGGCAGGCCCATCCTCTCGCGCTTCTCCAGCGCGGGCGAGATCTGCTTTCCCCATGTGCCCGAGTACCCGATATCCACCAGCAGCGGGTTATGCGCGCGGAACAGGCCCTCCTGCTCCAGATAGCCGGTGACCAGCGCGGTCTTGCGATGCACCGAGGATTGCACGAGGCGGCGGAAATCGTCCCAGCCCCAGTAGAGGTCGCGGAACCCGTCGATGCCCATGTCGTCGCCCAGCCAGTCGACATGGCTGCGGGTCGCCTCCGACAGCGCGTGGAAATCGCTGTCAGACACACCGAAGATGCGGCGGAACCGGGCAAAGCTGAACTTCACCTCCGACAGGTACTCGGTGGTGATGTAGAGATAGTCGGAATCCGTGGGCGTGAAGCCCAGCAGCGCGCCGGTGGCGCGGCTGGTGGCCAGGGTGCGGAACTCCGCCTCCAGCGGATAGAGCGACGGCGCCGCGGCCACCATCGCCTCGGCGATCTCGCGGAAAATCGTGCCGTCGCGGGTCAGGAAGAACAGGTGCGAGGACCGCCGCCGCACCGCGCGGGTCAGAACGTCATGCACGAAAAGCGCGGCCGCGGGCGCAATGACCTGCGACACGACCCGGTCCAGCGAGGACAGGCTGCGCGGATCGGCCAGCCCGTGATCGCGGCGCAGCTCGCGCGCGCGCACGGATCCCGGACGCGGCAGCGCATGCAGTCCCGAGACCCGGCGGACCTCGTTCTCCTGGTCGTGATTGTAGTAATGCACCGAGCGGAACCCGCGTTCGCGCGGACGCACGCAGTCGTTGTTCCAGTTGTCCCCGACATGAAGGACCCGCTCGCGGGGCACGCCGCAGCGATCGGCCACCACCTCGAAGAGATCGCCGGAATTCTTGGTCCGTCCGAATTCCGAGGACACGATCAGGTCGTCGACATGACCGTCCAGCCCGTGCGCGGCGAGAACCTTGGCCAGCGAGGCGGCGGGCAGGTACATGTCCGACACCACGATCACCCGGCGGCCCAGCAGCTTGAGGTTGCGCAGCACCGGCGCCGCCTCGGCATTGGGCACGAGATTGGACAGTTCGATCCCGGTTTCCAGCTCGACCAGCCGGTGGGCCAGGCGCGCCCGCTCCGCCGGGTCGGCGACGAAGGGCGCCAGCGCGCGGGCGAAGATATCGCACAGCCTGGGCTCGTCGCCCTTGCCCGCCGCCTGCATCTGCCGCTTGAGCTGGAAGGAGCCGTAGCCGCGGCAGGCGCTCAGCGCGCGGAACACCTCTTCGCGCGGCGCATCCACCAGCGCCGCACCCAGCTGGGCCGTCTTGGCGAAGACCTGGTCCATGCACAGGTGTTCGCGGAAGAACAGGGTATCGAAGAAATCGAAGCTGACGACATCGACATCGGCGAATCCTTCGAGTTCGTGCAGCGAGAAGACATTGTTGTCGTCGCGCCCCAGCGGGCCGGGAAGCGAGGACAGGACAGTCTCGACCCGCCGGTCGAACATCGTTTTTTCGACCCAGCGGATCAGTCGGGTATCACTCATTCATCGTCACGCAGTCAAACCTGGGGGGCAACCGGGGGCTGCCGCGTCATCAAACATGGATTGCCGGCGGGATTCAACGCGGCCCGAACGCCGTCCCCCGCGACATGGAGCCCCTTGCCGGCCCCCGCCGAGAACTGCCCGGAATTTACGCAGCCCCGGAGGTTCCGCCGTCGCGCGGAGGCGATATCGCGGCGCCGCGGCATGCTGCCCTTGCCCGGACGGCCGAAGAGGCGGAAAGTGATCCATGCGGCAACGGCGCCGCGACTCCCCCCGAATGACCGGGCCAACGGCAAGGCTGCCCATGCTGTCGCGAACCGCGGCACCAGGCGGTCCCCCTTTGCTTTTCGAGGATGCGAGATGACACCCTTTCCGATGATGCTGTGCCTGGACGGCCGCCGCGTGGTGATCTGCGCCACCGGCCCCGAGGCGGCGCGCCTGGCCCGCCAGCTCCTGCCCGGCGGCGCCCGGATCGTGATCCTGGGCCCGGCGCCGGAGCCCGGGCTGGAAGATGCCGTCGCGGACGGGCGCGTCCGGCACCAGCCGCGGCTGCGGCCCGACACGTTCGAGGGCGCCGCCCTGGCCCTGATCGCCACGGGCATGCCCGAAACGGATGCCGCGCTGGTCAGGGCCGCGCAGGCGGCCGGGGCGCTGGTCCATGTCGCGGACCCGGCCCTGGCGGACGACGCCGGCCGGGCCGCGATGGTCCTGCAGTTTCCCCCCGCGCGCCCCGTCCCGGCCAAAGGGCCGCGCCCCGCGGCCGGGCC
>NZ_JACVXA010000075.1 GCF_014903745.1 Mangrovicoccus algicola
CCCCGCCGGAGCCGGAAGCCGAGGCCGCGCCGACGCCGCCGCGTTTCGTGCCGGTGCCTGCCGTGCCGCGCGCCGAATGAGCGGCGCAGCGGCCCGCCCCCGCGGGCCCGGCATCCGCCGGGTGATGACCGCCTGCATCGTGGCGCAGGTGCTGATCGGCGCGGCAGTGGTGATCGAGGCCGGCGGGCTTCTCGATCCCGGGCGCTGGCGCGGTCCGGCCCTGCCGGGCTTCGATCCGTCCCAGCCGGTCGGCCCCGATGACCAGACCCGCCGCTATCGCCCCCGCGATGTCCCGGCCGCCCCCGGCACGATGCGGCCCGACCCCGCGCCGGGACAGCCCCTGCCGGACCTGTCGGGCCTGCCTGCCAGCCTGCGCATCGAGACGGTGGCGCGCGGCGATGAAACCCTGCTCAGCCTGACCGGCACGATCGACCAGGGGGCGGCCGCGCGGTTCCGCGACCGGCTGGAGGCGATGGAGCCGCCCGACGCGATCCTGCTGCACAGCCCCGGCGGGGTGGTGGCCGAGGCGCTGGAGATCGGCCGCGAGATCCGCGCGCGCGACCTGCCCACCCGGATGGTGGCGGGCGCGGCCTGCCTGTCGGCCTGTCCGTACATGCTGGCCGGCGGCACGGTGCGCAGCGTCTCGCGCGACGCGCGGGTCGGGGTGCACCAGTCCTATTACGACCGCAACGCCTATCTGCCGCTTTTCGTCGGCGTCGCCTCGATCCAGGAGGGCGAGGCGGAGGCGATGCGGTTCCTGCAGGAAATGGGGGTCGATCCGCTCTTGCGCATCCCCGCGCTGGAGACGCCGGCCGATGCCATCTACATCCTGACGGAGGAAGAGCTGACCGGCTATGACCTGGCCACGGCGCTGACCGACTGATCGGCCGCGCCCGGCAGTCCCGGCCGGACAGGAGGCGCCGGGAACCTGCGGGTTCGGGTTCTGCCATGGCACATGGCCGGGGCGGCGCGTGCAACAGCTCCGGCCAGGGTCCGCCGCCGCAATGGCGTTCGTGTCGCGGGCAGGCAGCCGGCGCCCCCGCGCGCGGGGCGGATCACATGCCATCCCCGTGCCATCGCGGCCATTGCGCGGGACCGGGTCCCGTGCGACCGGCGGGCAGGGCGCCGTGACGCGGCCCGGGCGGGGCCAGAGCGGAGCCCGCGCATGCCGCCGTGGCTTGCGCGGGGGCAGGCTGCGGCCTATGGGGCAGAGGCGGCGCGGTTTCCGGCCGCGTCCCTGCCGCCCAGCCATCCCGAGGCATGTCCATGCAGACCGATCCCGCCCCCGGCCCCGCCTCTGCGTCCCAGGTCGCGGCGCTTTCCGCCCGCGACCGGCAGGTGATCCTTCTGCTGCTGGTCTCGGCCTTCACGGTGATCCTGAACGAGACGATCATGGGCGTGGCACTGCCGCGGCTGATGGGCGATCTGGGCGTGACGGCCGCGGCGGCCCAGTGGCTGACCACCGCTTTCCTTCTGACCATGGCGGTGGTGATCCCTGTGACCGGGTTCCTGCTGCAGCGGATGCAGACGCGGCCGGTCTTCGCGCTGGCCATGGGGCTGTTCAGCCTGGGCACGGCGCTCTGCGCGCTGGCGCCGGGGCTGGGCATGCTGATCTTCGGGCGCATCGTGCAGGCCTGCGGCACGGCCGTGATGATGCCGCTTCTGATGACCACGGTGATGACGCTGGTCCCGCCGGAAAGCCGCGGCCGGACCATGGGCCAGATCTCCATCGTGATCTCGGTCGCCCCGGCCATCGGGCCGACAATTTCGGGGATCATCCTGAACCTGCTGGACTGGCGCTGGATGTTCTGGCTGGTGCTGCCGATCGGGCTGGGGGCGCTGGGGCTGGGGCAGGCGCGGCTGCAGAATGTCGCCGAGCTGCGGCCCGCCCCCCTGGACCTGGTCTCCGTGCCGCTGTCGGCGGCGGGGTTCGGCGGGCTGGTCTACGGGCTCTCCGCGATCGGCGAAGGCCATGGCGCGGGGGGCATCCTGCCGGCGCTGGCCTCGCTGGGGATCGGCGCGCTGGCGCTGGCGGCCTTCGTGCGCCGCCAGCTGCGGCTGGGGCCTCTGGGCCGCGCGCTTCTGGATCTGCGCACCTTCCGCGTGCGGGTGTTCCGCGTGGCGGTGGCGATGATGGCCTTCTGCATGGTGACGCTGTTCGGGATGATCATCCTGCTGCCGATCTACATGCAGGTCGTGCTGAAGATGGAGCCGGTCGCGGCGGGGCTGGTCCTGCTGCCCGGCGGGCTGATCATGGGGCTCTTGGCGCCCGGTGTCGGGCGGGCCTATGACCGCGCGGGCGCGCGGCGGCTGGTCATTCCCGGATCGGTCTTCGCCGCGGCGGGGCTGTGGTCGATGGCGGCGCTGGGGGCCGGATCGGCGGTCTGGCAGGTGCTGGGGGCGCATGTGCTGCTGAGCATCGGGCTGGCGCTGTTGTTCACGCCGCTCTTCACCGCCGCGCTGGGATCCCTGCCCAAGGAGCTCTATTCCCACGGCTCGGCGATCCTCGGCACGGCGCAGCAGGTCGCGGGGGCGGCGGGGATCGCGCTTTTCGTGTCGGTCATGTCGCTGCGCAGCGCCGGGCTCGCCGCCGGGGGCGCCGATCCGGAGGCAGCCACGGCGGCGGGCGTGCGGGCAGGGTTCGTCACCGGCGGGATCGTGGCTGTGGCGATGATCGCCACCAGCTTCCTGATGCGCCGGCCGCGCGCCGCGGACGGGGTCTGAGCCGGTTTCTTCCGCTCCGGCGCCGGCTCGGGGTTGCCTTGCCCGCCCGGCGCTGGTCTACGGTCGGCCGAATCGTAACCACGGCCTGACGGGACGACAGATGCAACGCGACAGCACGACCGGCGCCGCGATCGCCTTCGAGGGCGTCGGCAAGAGCTTCACCTCAAAGGGCCGCACGGTCACGGCGCTGGAAGGCGTCGACCTGGCGGTCGCGCCGGGGGCGATCACCGGCATCATCGGCCGGTCCGGGGCGGGCAAGTCGACGCTCCTGCGGATGGTCAACGGGTTGGAACGTCCCAGCGCGGGCCGGGTCACTGTGGGCGGGCGCGATGTCGGCACGGCGCGCGGCGCCACGCTGCGCGAGATCCGCCGCGATGTCGGCATGATCTTCCAGCATTTCAACCTGCTCTCCTCGCGCACCGTCCTGGGCAATGTGGCGCTGCCGCTGGAGATCGCCGGGGTTCCCGCCGCCGAGACGGCCCGGCGGGCGAAGGACCTGGTGGAGCGGGTCGGCCTGGAAACCCTGGCCGACCGCTATCCGGCAGAGCTGTCCGGCGGGCAGAAGCAGCGCGTCGGCATCGCCCGCGCCCTGGCGACCGGGCCCAAGGTGCTGCTGTCGGACGAGGCGACCTCGGCGCTGGATCCCGAGACCACGCAGACGGTGCTGCGGCTCCTGGCCGACATCAACCGCGATCTCGGCCTGACCATCCTGATGATCACCCATGAAATGGCGGTGCTGCGCGATATCGCCAGCCATGTCGCGGTGATCGAGGGCGGGCGCATCGTCGAGGAGGGCGCGACCTACGACATCTTCACCCGGCCCGCGCATCCCACGACGCGGTCCTTCCTGGCGGGGGTGACCGGCGTGACCCTGCCGCAATTCATCGCCGCGCGGATGCAGCTGGATCCGCCTGCGGGCCCGTCGCGCGAGGTGATCCGCATCACCTTCCTCGGCGCGAACGCGACCGATCCGCTGCTGGCGGAGATGAGCGCCGCGCTGGGGCTGGAGGTCAACATCCTCGCCGGCGCGATCGAGGAGATCGGCGCCCAGCCCTTCGGCAACCTGCTGATCTCGGTCGCGGCCGAACGCGGCCCCGAGGCGCGCCATTACCTGGACACACGCGGACAGCGCACGGAGGTGCTGGGCTATGTCGGCTAACCTGATTGCCATGCTGGCCGAGGCCACCTGGCAGACCCTGTACATGGTCGCCGTGGCGACCGTCATCGGCGCGCTCTGCGGGCTGCCCGTCGGCACCTTCCTGGCCTGTTCGCGCAAGGGCGAATTGCTGTCCGCGCCGCTGGTCAACAAGGTGCTGGGCATCGTGGTGAATGCCACCCGCTCCGTGCCCTTCATCATCCTCGTGGTGGCGATCATCCCCTTCACCCGGATGGTCGCGGGCACCTCGATCGGCACCACCGCCGCCATCGTGCCGCTGACCATCGCGGCCATTCCCTTCATCGCGCGGCTGATCGAGAACGCGATCCGCGAGGTCGATAGCGGGCTGATCGAGGCGGCGCGCGCGATGGGGGCCACGCCGCTGCAGATCATCGCCAAGGTCCTGATCCCCGAGGCGCTGCCGGGCATCACGCTGGGCCTGACCCTGGCCGTGGTCAGCCTGATCGGCTATTCCGCCATGGTCGGCGCGGTCGGCGGCGAGGGCCTGGGGGACCTGGGCATCCGCTACGGCTACCAGCGCTTCATGCCGGACGTGATGGCGATGGTGGTGGTGATCCTGATCGTGATGGTCCAGCTCGCCCAGAGCATCGGCGAATGGATCGCGCGGAAGGTGGACAAGCGTGCGCCGCGCAATCGCGGCGCCTGACCTGACAAGATCAACAAGACGGAGTTTCCCGATGAAGAAGCTTATGACCCTCGCTTCCGCGCTGGCCCTGTCGGCCGGGATGGCCGCGGCCCAGGATATCCGCGTAGGCGTGTCCCCGGGCGAGCATGCCGAGATCATGGAAGAGGTGGCCAAGGTCGCCGCGCCGATGGGGCTGAATATCGACGTGATCGAATTCTCCGATTACGTGGTGCCGAACCAGGCGCTGGCCGATGGCGACATCGAGGCCAATTCCTTCCAGCACGGCCCCTATCTGGACAACCAGATGAAGGATCGCGGTTTCGCCCTGGCGCCGGTGGCGACGACGATCACCACGCCGATGGGGCTTTATTCCGACAAGATCGCGGGACCTGACGAGCTGGAGGACCGCGCCACGGTCGGCATCCCGAACGATCCGACCAATGGCGGCCGCGCGCTTCTGGTGCTGCAGGATCTGGGGCTGATCACCCTGGCCGAGGGCACCGGGCTGGTGCCGACCGTTCTGGACATCACCGAGAACCCCAGGAACCTGCGGTTCCAGGAACTCGACGCGGCGCAGCTGCCGCGTTCGCTGGCCGATCTGGACGCGGCGATGATCAACACCAATTACGCCATCGCCTCGGGGCTGAACCCCAAGACCGACTCCATCGCCATGGAGAAGGCCGACAATCCCTATGTGAACATCATCGTGGTGCGTCAGGGCGACGAGCAGGCCGACTGGGTCAAGCCGCTGATCGAGGCCTATCACTCCGACGAGGTGAAGGCCTTCATCGACGAGAAGTACCAGGGCACGGTCCTGACCTCCTGGTAAGCGGTTGGCGGGGCGCCTGCGGGCGCCCCTGCCTTTCCCCCGGGGGTCAGGGCATGTATTGCCCGCCATTGACCTCCAGCACCTGGCCGGTGATGTAGCCCGCGCTCCGGTTGGAGGCGAGGAACAGGAAGGCGGGTGCCATTTCCTCGGGCCGGCCGAACCGCCCCATCGGGATCCCCGACGAGATCGCCTGCCGCGCGGCATCGGTCTTGTCGGCATGGAAGGCCGTGTCGACCGTTCCCGGCGAGACCGTGTTGAAGCGGATGCCGTCGCCGGTATGGAAGCTCACCCAGTTCTTCTGGATGTTCTGCAGCCAGGCCTTGGCCGCGCCGTACAGTCCCGCGCCCGGCCCGCCGCCCGCGCTGCCCGCGATCGAGCCCACCAGGATCACCGAGGACATTTCTCCGCCATCGGCCGCCGCCTTGCGCAAATGCGGCAGGGCAAAGCGCGTGCACATCAGCGCCGAGCGGCAGTTCACGTCGCCCACCGCCGCGTAGAAATCATCGTCGATCTCCTCCAGCGGCGTGCGCCCGACCAGGGCACCTGCGTTGTTGACCAGGATGTCGATGCCGCCGAAACGGGCGACATAGTCCTCCACCAGACTGCGGCAGGCCTCGGTCTGCGACAGGTCGCCCGCGAAGAAGGCCGCGCGTTCCGGCCCGCCCAGATCCTCCAGCAGATCGTCCAGCCCCTCGGGTGCGCGGCGGGCATTCAGCCCCACCAGCGCCCCGGCCCCGGCAAAGGCCCGTGCCACTGCCAGGCCGATCCCCTGGCTGGAGCCGGTGACCAGCACCCGGCGGCCCCTGAGATCCTCATACATGCTTTTTCCTCCTGTTCCGGCCCGGCCCCCGCCTCGCGGGTCGGGTCCGATTCGCCACTTATTCCCACTATGTGGAACATAGTTTAACTATTTGACACATTCCGGGACATGATTCATAGTCCCTGCCGCGAGGAGGACGCGAGTCGATGGAGGAAGATCACGGCAGCAGGGCGGCAGGCCCGGCCAAGGGCACCCAGACGCTGATGCGCGGGCTGGAGGCGGTCCGGCTGGTGTCGGAGGGCGTGTCGGATGCCGCGGGGATCGGCCGCGCGCTCGGCGTGCCGCGCAGCACCGTGCACCGGCTTCTCTCCAGCCTCGTGGCCGCGGGCTATCTGCATCACCTGCCGCAGGGCGGCTACCTGCTGGGGCCGCAGCTGATCTCGCTGGGCGAGCGCGCCCGCCAGCAGCGCCCGGTCCAGGCGCTGGCCGCACCGGTGCTGCGGCGGCTGGCCGATCTGACCGGCGATACCGTCCATCTGGGCGTGCCGGACGGGGCGGAGGTGCTGTATCTGGACAAGATCGAGGGAACCCGCGGGCTGGAGATGCGCTCGCGCCCGGGGCACCGGATGCCGCTGGCGCTGACCGGGCTGGGCAAGGCGATGATGCTGGCCATGCCCGAGCCGCGCTGGGAACCGCTGTGGCGCGCCGCCGCCGAGATCCAGAAATCCCATCCCGGCCGCGTCCCGCCGCGCCCCTGGCCGGAGTTCCGCGCCGACCTCCTGGAGGCCCGGCAGCGCGGCTATTGCTTCGACCTGGAAGAGAACGAATACGGCATCCGCTGCGCCGGGGCCCCGGTGCGCGACGCCACCGGGCAGGTCGTGGCCGGGCTCAGCGTCGCCAGCGCGGTCCCCTTCATGCCCGAGTCCCGGCTTGCCGAACTCGGTCCCGTCGTGGCGGCCCATGCCGCCGAGATTTCCCGCATCCTCGGAGGATCCCCCGAATGAACTCGCCTGACACCGCGCTGGTCGCGCTTGACTGGGGCACCTCCAGCCTGCGCGCCTACCGGATGGGACCGGACGGTACCGTGCTGGAAACCCGCGCCGATGGCTGCGGCATCCAGCACCTGCCGGTGCCGGGGGAGGACGGGTTCGAGGCCGCCTTCGAGGCCATCTGCGGCGACTGGCTGGCCGCGACCCCGGTGCCCGTCGTGGCCTCCGGCATGGTCGGCAGTGCCCAGGGCTGGCGCGAAGTGCCCTACCTGTCCTGCCCGGCAGGCACCGAGGGGCTGGCGGCCGCGGCCGTCACGTTGCGGACCCGCGGCGGACATTGCGTGACCATCGCGCCGGGGCTGATCGCCGATGGCGCGGGCCAGGACCCGGACGTGATGCGCGGCGAGGAGATCCAGATCGCCGGCATGCTGGCGGCCCATCCCGGCCTGGCGGCAGATGCGCTGATGGTGATGCCGGGCACCCATTCCAAATGGGCGCAGATGCAGGCGGGGCAGGTGGTGCGCTTTGCCACCTACATGACCGGCGAGATCTTCGCCGTGCTGCGCGCCCATTCGATCCTGGGGCGGCTGATGCCCGCCGAGGCGGCCCCGACCCCGGATGACGCGGCCTTCCGGCGCGGGCTGGAGCGCGCGCGCGAGGGCGGTCTGACCCATGCGCTGTTCAGCGTGCGGACGCTGGGCCTGACCGGCGCGCTGCCGCCCGGGGATCTGCCCGATTACCTTTCGGGGCTCCTGATCGGGCGCGAGGTTCTGGATGCCGCCGCGGCGCTGGATGCCGACCGGCCGCTCCTGCTGGTGGGCGAGGGGGCGCTGACCCGCCGCTATGCGCTGGCGCTGGAAACCCTTCTGGGGCGCCGTCCCGACGCCCCTCCCGGCAACCCCGCCCCGGCCGGGTTGTTCCGCTTTGCCCAAGATGCCGGGCTCGTGTCCCGGACCAAGGAGACCAGCCATGTCTGATACCGATCTGCAGGCGCGCCTCGACCGCGCCATGGCCGACCTGCCGCTCGTAGCGATCCTGCGCGGGCTGACCCCCGCCGAGGCCCTGCCGGTTTGCCGCGCCCTTGCCGAAACCGGGTTCCGCCTGATGGAGATCCCGCTCAACTCGCCCGATCCCTTCGACAGCATCGCCGCCGTGCGCGCCGAGATGCCCGCCGAGGTGCTGGTGGGTGCGGGCACCGTCACCACCGTGGAGGCCGTCGCGCGGCTGGCCGGGACCGGCGCCGAGCTGGCGGTGATGCCCCATGCCGACACCCAGGTGATCCGCGCCGCCAAGGCGGCCGGGCTGATCTGCATCCCCGGTGTCGCCACGCCCACCGAGGCCTTTGCCGCGCTGGCCGCCGGGGCCGATGCGCTGAAGATCTTCCCCGCCGAGCTGGTCGGCCCGGCCGCGATCCGCGCGATGCGCGCGGTGCTGCCCAAGGGCACGCGGCTGTTGCCGGTGGGCGGTATCGCGCCCGCGACCATGGCGCCTTTCCTGGAGGCGGGTGTCGCGGGCTTCGGCCTGGGCAGCGCGCTCTACCGGCCGGGCGACAGCGCCGCGACGGTCGCGGCCAATGCCCGCGCCTTCGTGGCGGCCTTCCCGTCCGCGGGCGTGCCCGCCTGATGCATTAACCGTGTTCCGCGACCCCTCTTCCCTTTTCCGGGTCGCATTTTCCTGTGGAGGATAACGATGGACAGACGTAGTTTCACCTTCTCGGCGCTTGGCGCCATGGCCGCGATCCCGCTGGGCGGGCGCGCAATGGCGGCGGGATACCCGTCGCGCACGATCGAGATGATCGTTCCCTATTCCGCCGGGGGCGGCACCGACCTGGTGGCGCGCGCCTTCGCCGATATCGCCAACCAGTCGCTGGCCAAGGCGATCGGCGTGGTCAACCGCACCGGCGGCGGCGGCGCGGTCGGGCTGACCGGCATCGCGCGGGCGCGGCCGAACGGCTTCACCATCGGGCTGGGCACGGCCGAGATCACCATGCTGCCGCATATGGGCATGGCCAGCTTCACCGCATCGGATTTCACCGCCATCGCGCAGCTGAATGCCGACCCTTCGGCCATCACCGTCAAGGCCGACGCGCCCTGGCAGACGCTCGAGGAATTCCTGGCCCATGCCAAGGAAAACCCCGGCACGGTGCGCATCGGCAATTCCGGCACCGGCGCGATCTGGCACCTGGCGGCCGAGGCCCTGGGCAAGGAAGTCGGCGCGACCTTCAACCATATCCCCTTCGAGGGGGCGGCCCCGGCGGTCACCGCGCTTCTGGGCGGGCATATCGAGGCCGTCAGCGTCAGCCCGGCCGAGGTGTCGAACTTCGTCGCCGCGGGCGAGCTGCGGATGCTGGGCGTGATGGCCGATGAACGTGTCGCCGCCTTCCCCGACGTGGCGACCTTCAAGGAGCAGGGCGTCGATCTGTCGGTCGGCACCTGGCGCGGCGTGCTGGTGCCCAACGGCCTGCCCGAGGAGGCGCTGAGCGTTCTGCGCGAGGTGGCCGCGACGGCCGGGCAGTCCGAGGAATTCAAGGCGCAGCTGGCCAAGATGAACCTCAACCACGCCTATATGGACGCCGATGCCTTCCAGGCGAAGATCGCCGCGCAGGACGAGTTCTTCGGCGAGCTGATGACCGAACTGGGCATGGCCCGCTGATCCGGGACCGCCGGGCGGCGGTGGCCGCCGCCCGGATTTCAGGAGGATCCTTTCCATGAACGATACCGGACCGGACCGGGCGCTGACGCCCGGCGACCGTGCGGGCGCGCTGGTGCTGCTTGCGGTGGTGACCGTGGTGGCGGTGGCGGCGATCGTGCTGACCCGCGACTTCCCGCCCAACACGCTGCCCACGGATGTCGGCCCCGCGCGCTTTCCCGTGCTTCATGCCGTGGTGCTGATCGTGCTCTGCGCGATCTGCGCCGTCGAGACGGTGCGCGCCCCCCATGCAGCCGCCCTGCCGCCGCCGCCGGGCGCGCGGATCCGCGTCGCCCTGGCCGTGGCGGCGGTGGCCGTGGCCATCGCGGCGATGCCCCATCTGGGCTTTCCCGTCACTGCGGCGCTCTTTCTCTATGCCGTGATCTGGCTGATGGGACGGCGCCAGATCCTGGGAAACGCGGTCTATGCGGTCGCGGCCTCTGCCGCGATCTGGCTGCTGTTTTCCTGGGGCCTGAACGTGCCGCTGCCGGTTCTCGAACTGGGCGCGGGCTGAGCCGGACGAAGGATGTAGGTAAAGATGTTTGATTTCTCTATGCTCTTCCAGGGGGTCGCCACGCTGGCATCCAGCCCGCTGGCGCTGGTCATGGCCGCAATCGGGGTGGTGATCGGCATTTTCATCGGCGCCATGCCGGGACTGACCGCGACGATGGGGGTGGCGATCCTGCTGCCCTTCACCTTCGGGATGGACCCGCTTCCGGGGCTGTTGCTGATCTCGGGGGTGTTCTTCGGCGGGGTCTATGGCGGCTCCGTCACGGCGATCCTGCTGAAGATCCCCGGCACGCCTGCCGCCGCGGCCACGGCGATGGACGGCTATGCGCTGACCGAGAAGGGGCAGGCCTCGCTTGCCCTCGGCACGGCGACGGTTTCCTCCTTCATCGGCGGCACGGGCTCGGTTCTGGTGCTGATCTTCCTGGCGCCGGTCTTGGCAGGCTTCGCGCTGAACTTCTCGGCGCCCGAAAGCTTCGCGCTGGCGGTGTTCGGCCTGTCCATCATCTCCTCGATCTCCGGCGCCTCGCCGGTCAAGGGGCTGATCGCGGGGATGCTGGGGCTTCTGGTGGCGACGATCGGGCTGGACCCGATGGGCGGCTTCCCGCGCTTCACCTTCGGCTTTCCCGACCTCTACGAGGTGCCCTTCATTCCCGTCATGATCGGTCTCTTCGCCGCGGCGGAGGCCTTCAAGACGATGGAGGATCCTGCCCGCCGGCTGGGTCAGGCGGCGCGGCTGGGACGGCTGCTGCCGCCCTGGGACAAGCTGCGCAGCGTCCTGCCGACCATCGGGCGCTCCACCGGGCTGGGCGTGCTGATGGGCATGATCCCCGGGGCGGGCGCGGATGTCGCGGCCTTCGTGTCCTATAACGAGGCCAAGCGGTTCTCGCGCAATCCCGAGAATTTCGGCAAGGGCGAGCTGTCGGGCGTGGCGGCCTGCGAATCCGGGGCGAATGCCTGCACCGGCGGCGCGCTGCTGACCATGCTGACGCTGGGCATTCCCGGCGATGCGGTCACGGCGATCATGCTGGGGGCGCTGACGCTGCAGGGGCTGCAGCCGGGGCCGCTGCTGTTCCAGCAGCATGCCGACCTGGTCTTCACGCTCTTTGCCGGCATGATCTTCTGCTATGTCGCGATGCTGGTGCTGGGCCTGGGGCTGATGCGGGTCATGGGCAATGTCCTGAAGGTGCCGCCTGCGCTGCTGACGCCGACGATCCTGGTGCTGTGCATGGTGGGGACCTACGCGCTGAACAATTCGATGTTCGACGTGGGCGTCATGCTGGTTGCGGGGATAGCGGGGTATTTCATGCAGAAATACGGCTTCCCGGCCTCGCCGGTGGTGTTGGCGCTGATCATGGGGCCGATGGCCGAGGCGAATTTCCGCCGCGCGCTGTCGCTGTCCAATGGCAGCCTGGATTTCCTGTGGACGCGGCCGATCACCGTGGCGCTCCTGGCGCTGGCGCTGTTGACGCTGTTCCTGCCGCTGCTGCGATGGCTCTGGCAGAGACGCGGCAGCCGCCACCGCGCCGCCTGAAGAAAGCCCCGCCGGATCGCTCCGGCGGGGCTTTTGCTTTTCCCGGGCTGCGGGTTATTCGGCCGCCACGCCGGCGGCCCCGCCGCCGGGCGTGTAGTTCAGGATCGGCGCCAGCCAGCGCTCGGCCTCTTCCACGGCCATGCCCTTGCGGGCGGCGTAATCCTCGACCTGGTCGCGCTCGACCTTGGCCACCCCGAAATAATAGCTGTCGGGATGCGCGAGGTAGAGCCCGGAGACCGAGGAGCCGGGCCACATGGCAAAGCTCTCGGTCAGCTCGACCCCCGTGGCGGCCGTGGCATCCAGAAGCTCGAACAGCGTCGTCTTCTCGGTATGGTCGGGCTGGGCCGGATAGCCGGGGGCGGGGCGGATCCCGCCATAGGGTTCCTTGATCAGCTCCTCGGGCGTGTAATCCTCGGCCGCATAGCCCCAGAGCTCGGTACGCACCAGTTCATGCATCCGCTCGGCGAAGGCCTCGGCGATGCGGTCGGCCAGCGCCTTGACCATGATCGCCGAATAGTCGTCATTGGCCGCCTCGAACCGGGCGGCGATCTGCGCCTCCTCGGGGCCTGCCGTGACGACGAAGCCGCCGACGTAATCCGCCGTGCCCTCGGGCGCGACGAAATCGGCCAGCGCCACATTCGGGCGGCCGCTCCGCTTGGCGCTCTGCTGGCGCAGGGTATGCAGCATGGCGCGGGTCTCGGCGCGGTCCTCGCCGGTGAACAGCCGGATGTCGTCGCCATCGCGGTTGGCCGGCCAGAACCCGACCACCGCCCTGGGCGTGAACCATTTCTCGGCGACGATCTGCGCCAGCATGGCCTTGGCATCGGCGAAGAGCGCGCGCGCCGCCTCGCCCTGCTTCTCGTCCTCCAGGATGCGCGGATAGACGCCCTTCAGTTCCCAGGTCTGGAAGAACGGCGTCCAGTCGATATAGCGCGCCAGTTCGGCCAGGTCCCAGCCGTCCCAGACCTTCGTGCCCAGGAAGGAGGGGGCGGCCGTGCCGGAATGCTCCAGCGCCAGCGCATTGGCGCGCGCATCGGCCAGGCTGATCCGCTTCTTCGCCAGCTCGGCGCGGGCATGGCGTTCGGCCACATCGGCGTATTCGGCCTTCACGCCTTCGACATAGCCCGCCACCTGCGACGGCGAAAGCAGCGAGGACACGACGCCGACCGCCCGGCTGGCATCGGTGACATAGACGGCCTGGCCCTTGGCATAGCGGGGATGGATCTTCACCGCCGTATGGACCTTCGAGGTCGTCGCCCCGCCGATCAGCAGGGGAATGTCATAGCCCTGGCGCTCCATCTCGGCGGCGACATGGACCATCTCGTCGAGCGAGGGCGTGATGAGGCCCGACAGGCCGATCACGTCGACCTTCTCGTCGCGGGCCACCTGCAGGATCTTTTCCGCCGGCACCATGACGCCCAGGTCGATGATCTCGTAATTGTTGCAGGCCAGCACGACGCCGACGATGTTCTTGCCGATATCGTGGACATCGCCCTTCACGGTGGCCATCAGCACCTTGCCCGCGCTGTCGCGGCCCGCCCCGCCGGCCAGGCGCTTCTCCTCTTCCATGTAGGGCAGCAGCACGGCGACCGCCTGTTTCATCACGCGGGCGGATTTCACCACCTGCGGCAGGAACATCTTGCCGGCGCCGAAAAGGTCGCCGACGACGTTCATGCCGGCCATCAGCGGGCCCTCGATGACATGCAGCGGACGCTCGGCGGCCTGCCGCGCCTCCTCGGTATCGGCGTCGATGAATTCGGTGATGCCGTTGACCAGCGCGTGTTCCAGCCGCTTCTCGACGGAGAATTCGCGCCAGGACATGTCCTTCTCGCGGCCCTTGGCGCCGCCCTGGCCGCGATAGCGCTCGGCGATCTCCAGCATGTTCTCCGTCGCCGTGCCGCCATTGGCGGGTTTGCGGTTCAGGACGACATCCTCGCAGGCCTCGCGCAGATCGGCATCGATCTGGTCATAGACCGCCAGCTGCCCGGCATTGACGATGCCCATGTCCATGCCGTTCTGGATCGCGTGATACAGGAACACCGCGTGCATCGCCTCGCGCACCGGCTCGTTGCCGCGGAAGGAGAAGGACAGGTTCGACACGCCGCCCGAGATATGCACATGCGGGCAGTCGGTGGTGATCCGCCGCGTCGCCTCGATGAAGTCGACGCCGTAATTGTCATGCTCCTCGATGCCGGTGGCGACGGCGAAGACGTTGGGATCGAAGATGATGTCCTCGGGCGGGAAGCCGACCTCTTCGGTCAGCAGGCGATAGGCGCGGGTGCAGATCTCGACCTTGCGGTCCTCGGTATCGGCCTGCCCGGTCTCGTCGAAGGCCATGACGATGACGGCAGCGCCGTAGCGGCGGCACAGCCGCGCCTGTTCCAGGAACTGCGCCTCGCCCTCCTTCATCGAGATGGAGTTGACCACCGCCTTGCCCTGCACGCATTTCAGCCCGGCCTCGATCACCTCCCATTTGGAGCTGTCGATCATCACCGGCACGCGGGCGATGTCGGGTTCGGCGGCGATCAGGTTGAGGAACTCGATCATCGCCTGTTTCGAGTCGATCAGCCCCTCGTCCATGTTGACGTCGATGATCTGGGCGCCGTTCTCGACCTGCTGGCGCGCGACGTCCAGCGCCTCGGCATAGTCGCCATTGGTGATCAGCTTGCGGAACTTCGCGGAGCCGGTGACATTCGTGCGCTCGCCGACATTGACGAAGGGGATCTCGGGGGTCAGCACGAAGGGCTCCAGCCCCGAGAGCCGCATCAGCGGCGCCTGTTCGGGCACGGCGCGCGGCGCGCAGTCCCTCACCGCCTCGGCGATGGCGCGGATATGGTCATAGGTCGAGCCGCAGCAGCCGCCGACGATGTTGACCAGACCGTCGCGGGCGAATTCGGCCACCTGCGCCGCCATCTGCTCCGGCGTCTCGTCATATTCGCCCATCTCGTTGGGCAGCCCGGCATTGGGATAGGCGCAGATCAGCGTATCGGCAACGGTCGAAAGCTCGTCGACATGGGCGCGCATCGCGGCAGCCCCCAGCGCGCAGTTCAGCCCGATGGTCAGCGGCGCGGCATGGCGCACCGAATGCCAGAAGGCGGTGGGCGTCTGCCCCGAGAGCGTGCGGCCCGACAGGTCGGTGATCGTCCCCGAGATCATCACCGGCAGGCGCATCCCGATTTCCTCGAACACCTCCTCGCAGGCGAAGATCGCGGCCTTGGCGTTGAGCGTGTCGAAGATCGTCTCGATCAGCAGGATGTCGGCGCCGCCCTCGATCAGGGCGCGGGCCTGCTCGGCATAGGCGATGCGCAGCTGGTCGAAGGTCACGGCGCGGTAGCCCGGGTTGTTCACGTCCGGGCTGATCGAGGCGGTGCGGTTCGTCGGCCCCAGCGCGCCGGCGACGTAGCGGCGGCGGCCGTCCTCGGCCTCGGCGCGGTCCATCGCCTTGCGCGCCAGCCGCGCGCCCTCGACATTGAGGTCGCGCACGGCCCCTTCCATCGCGTAATCGGCCTGGGCGATGGTGGTCGAGGAAAAGGTGTTGGTCTCGACGATATCCGCCCCCGCCATGGCATAGCGGTAATGGATGTCCTCGACGACATCGGGGCGCGTCAGGTTCAGCAGGTCGTTATTGCCCTGCTGCGGCCTGTCCGAGTCATGCGGCAGGTGACACGAACACGCGCCGCCGCCGCAGCCCTGGAAATCGCCTTCGGACAGGCCCAGAAGCTGGATCTGCGTTCCCATCGCCCCGTCGAGGATCAGGATGCGTTCGGCCGCGGTCTTGCGGATTTCGTCGAAGACGGGAGAGAGTTTCAGCATTTCGCGGCACCTTTCGCACGGACGCGCCCGCGCTATACGTTTTGCCGCCCGAAGCCAAACTCATAATCCTCAACGTGAGTATGAAAATGGCTCAAATTCAGGGTCGAGACGGCGATACATCAGCACCGTGGCGTGAAGTCCGCCGCCTTCGGGATCGCGCGCATAGTCCGGGATCACCCCTGCCGTCTCGAAGCCCAGGCCGCGATAGAGCGGCTCCGCCGCGTCGCCCTGCTTCGTGTCCAGCGTCACGAGGCGGCGCCCCGCGGCCGATGCCGCGGCCAGCGCGGCGCCCATCAGCGCGCGGCCGATGCCCCGCCGCCGCCAGCCGGGATGCACCATCATCTTGGCGATCTCGCAGCGATGCGGCTGGTTCGGCGGCATCGCGATCAGAAGCTGCACCGTTCCGACGACGCGTCCCGCATCCCGTGCCAGGAACAGCCGACGCTCGCCCGCTGCCAGGGCCGGGCGCACGGTATCCTGCCAGAACCCCCGGGCCGCCCCGGCGGAGAGCGGCGCGAGAAACCCCACCGCCGCCCCGGCGGCGACGCAATCGGCAAGCACCCCGCAGAGATCGCCGCAGGCGCGGTCAAGCGCGGCGGCATCCGCACGGACAATCTCGATCCCGTTCATGCCAGCGCGATCACGTAGCGGGCCGCCTGCGGGCCGGTCTCGAAGACCGTGGCGCCGAAAAGCAGGTAGCGCAGGCAGTCGCCCGGGAGCAGGTCGTGGCGCAGCTCCTCCACCGTGACCGAGAGCGCCCCCTCCAGCAGGCACAGGTGATGCTCGTGGCCCGGCCGGGCCGGGGCGTCATAGGCGATGCGCCGGTGCGGCGCGATGCGGCCTTCGATCATCTCCACCCGCAGCCGTCCCGAGGGCGGCGACAGGCTGCGGCGGGTGAACCCGTGATCCGGATCCTGCCAGACCGGCTGCGCGTCCCGGCGCATCAGCGCCTGGAACCCGTCCTCCATCGGTGCCAGCAATTGCGAGACCGGCAGCGCGAAGGCGGTCGCCATGCGCCCCAGCGTCCCGGCGGTTGGGCTGGTCTCGGCGGTCTCGATGCGCGACAGGGTGGCGCGGCTGATGCCGCTGAGCTCGGCCAGCGCGGCAAGGGTGAGCCCGCGCGCCTCGCGCAGCGCGCGCAGGTGACGGGCCAGCGCGGCGGCCTGTGACATATGTGCGTGATCCATATCCGGGATATTTCCCGGATTCGGAAATTTCGTCAAGCACGTCTCCGCCCGCGTCACCGCCCTCCCTTCCTTTGGGGCCGGGGCGCCCCTAGATGCCCCTGACGGCAGACCGACATGCCGCGGCGCGGCGCAGGAAGGACGACAGGATGAGCAGCACGGATGCGGCAGGGACGGGGACCGATGCGCCCGCGACGGAGCGGATCATCGGCCCGGTTCTCTTCCTCGACGACCTGACCGCGGAGGCGATGCATCTGGCGGCGCTGTTCATCGTCCCGCATGGCCAGGCGCCCGGCCCGGTGACGGCGCAGGGGCAGGAGGTTCCGGCCACGGTCATCGCCCGCTATCGCCGCTGCGACATCCACCGCGCGCGCTTCGCCCTGCCGCTGGCCGGAGGCAGCTATCGCTGGGAGGGCGCGGCACATCCGGTGGCGGGGCTCGGTGCGGACGCGCTGCGGCTGGCCTATGTCTCCTGCAACGGCGAGGAGACCGGCGACATGGAGCGCGAGGGATCGGAACGCAACGCCATGTGGGCGCGGCTGCGCGCGTCGCATGAGGCACAGCCCTTCGCGCTGCTCCTGCATGGCGGCGACCAGGTCTATGCCGACGAGGTGACCCATGGCCATCCGCTGAGCGAGGACTGGCCGGACAGCTGGCCCGAGGATCCCGATCCGGCGGCGATGGAGGGGCTGCGCGAGCATCTGCGCGAGAGGTTCCTTGCGCGCTACGCCGCGATCTATGCCGCGCCCGACCTGGCGGCGCTGGCGGCGCGGATCCCCTCGCTGATGCAATGGGACGATCACGACATCTGCGACGGCTGGGGATCGCTGTCGCGCGCGGCCACGGCCTCGGCGATGGGGCAGGCGGTCTTCGCCGCGGCGCGCGAGGCCTACCTGACCTTCCAGGCGGCAGCCGCCGAGGGGGACCTGCCGCCGCGCTTCGCCGATCCGGCGGGCGGGCATCTGGGCTGGGCGGTGCATGGCGCCGGGCTCCGGCTCTATGCGCCCGACCTGCGCTCCGAACGCGGGCGGCGGCAGGTGATGGGACCGGGAGGCTGGGCGATGGCCGAGGCGGAGGCGGCCCGCGCCTCTTCGGGCCATACCTTCCTTCTGTCCAGCGTGCCGCTGCTGGGGCCGCGCCTGTCGATCCTCGAATACCTGATGATGGCCGTGCCGCAGATGCAGAAATACGAGGACGACCTGCGCGACCAGTGGCAGAGCCGGGCCCATCGCGGCGAATGGCGTCGGATGCTGGAGCTGGTGCGCAGCATGGCCGCCGCGGACGGGCAGGACATCACCGCCGTCTCGGGCGAGATCCACCTGGCCACCCGCACCGAGATGGAGCTGGGCGGCGGGCGGGTGCTGAACCAGCTGGTCGCCTCGGGGATCGCCCATCGCCCGCCGCCGGCCGCCTGGGCCCGGACGCTGGGCACGCTGGCCAGCCTGGGCGAGGCGCCCCTGCCGGGCCATCCGATCCGCATCCGCCCGCTGCCCGGACAGCGCCACCGCTATGCGGCGGAACGCAACTGGCTGCTGCTGGAGCGCCGGGGCGCGCGATGGAGCGCATCCTGGGACCTGGAACATGCCGGACCGACCCCGCCATTGCCGCTCTGAGCGGCGCGCGCCCGCTGCGGCATATGCATCCCGGGAGGCCCTGGCGGGGCGTGCCCGGCCGAAGGCCCTTGCAACCGCCGCGGCGCGTGTCATCAGCGGCCGGACGGCGCCGTCATGACGGCGGGCCTGCCGATCTGAAGAAACCAACCGGGGCCTGGATGCATCCTCAGCTCGATATCGTCGTCCCCACGCCCGAAATGCCGGGCGAGGTGGATACAGTGGTGATCGGCGGCGGCATTGCCGGGGTCACCGCCGCGCTGGAACTGGCCGAACGCGGCCAGCGCGTGGCGCTGGTGGAAAAGGGCGAGATCGCCGCCGAACAGTCCTGCCGCAACTGGGGCTGGGTGCGCTGCTCGGGGCGGGACCGCGCGGAATACCCGCTGGGGATCCTGTCGCTGGAACTGTGGAACGCCATGGCCGGGCGGATCGGCCGCGAGACCGGATACCGCCGCAGCGGCGTGGTCTATACCGCGCGGAGCCGGCGCCAGCTGAGGGCGCTGGAGACGGCTTTCGCCGATGCCCGCGACTTCGGCATCGATGCGCGCTGGCTGTCCCCGGCGGATTTCGCCCGGCTGATGCCGCAGCATGCACCGCCGGTCCTCGGCGCGCTTCACACCCCCGGGGACGGGCGGGCGGAACCGTCCATCGCCGTGCCGGCCATGGCCCGCGCCGCGCAGGAGCGCGGCGTCGCGATCCTGACCCGCTGTGCCGCGCGCGGGCTGGAAACCGCCGCGGGGGCGGTGGCAGGCGTGATCACCGAACGCGGGGTCATCCGCTGCCGCGCGGCGGTGCTGGCCGGCGGGGCCTGGTCGCGGCTGTTCGCGGGCAATCTGGGCATCGGGCTGCCGGTGCTGAAGATCAAGGGCTCTGTCATGCGCAGCGCCCCGATGCCCGGGGCACCGGACATCGCGCTCGGCGATGCCGGGATAGGGGTGCGCAAACGGCTGGATGGCGGGCTGACCCTGGCCTATCGCGGCGGCTCCCCCGCCCAGATCACGCCCGACAGCTTCCGGCTGTTCCGCCGCTTCCTGCCGGCCCTGATCGCCGGTCGCGACGAGCTGCGGCTCTCGCTCGGCCGGACCTTCCTGGAGGAGGCCCGCATGGCGCGCAGCTGGGACCCTGCCGGTCCCGCGCCGATGGAGGCCGAGCCGTGGCGCATCTGGAACCCGCGCCCCGATCCCCGCCTCCTGGCCCGGGCCAGGCGGGAATGGGCGGCGCGCTTTCCGGCGGCGGGAGCTTTCGAGACCGTCGAAACCTGGGCGGGGATGATGGACGTGACCCCCGACGCGGTGCCGGTGATCTCGGCCACGTCGATCCCGGGCCTGGTCCTGTCCACCGGATATTCCGGCCATGGATTCGGCATCGGGCCGGGGGCGGGGCGGCTGGCGGCGGACCTGGTCACGGGCGGGGCGCCCTGCGTCGATCCCGCCCCCTTCCGCCTGGAGCGGTTCGGCAGGGTCGCCGCCCCGCCGCCCCGCGGCCTGGTCGCGCGGCAGGACGGCCCGGCAGCCGCGCCGCGATAGCGCAAGGC
>NZ_JACVXA010000076.1 GCF_014903745.1 Mangrovicoccus algicola
GGTGCCGCGGCTGGCCCGGCCGGGACGCGCGCTGGCCAGTCTCGGCGCCCTGCTGGTCCTCGGGCTGGTGGCGCTGGCGGTGATCGGCCGCGGGCCGCAGGGCTGGACGCTGCTCGATGCGCAAAGCGCCGCCACCTTCCTGCCCGGTCGCCTGCCGCGGTTGGCAGGCGCCGCCGCGGCAGGCGGGCTCCTGGCGCTGGCGGGCACGCTGCTGCAGCGGCTGACCGCCAATCCGCTGGCCTCGCCCGAGGTGCTGGGCGTCTCGGGCGGGGCGACCCTGGGCTATGCCGGGGTGCTGTTCCTCGCGGGCGCGCCCACCGCGATCGGGCTGGCCCTGGGGGCCACGGCCGGGGGCGCGCTGGCGCTGTCGGTGCTGGCCGCGGTCGCCATGGCCGGGCTGATGGGCCAGGGGCGCGTGCTGCTGGCGGGGATCGCGGTCTCGGCCTTCGCGCTGTCGGTCCTGTCGGTGCTGATGTCCTCGGGCACGCCGCAGGCCTTCGCGGTGCTGGCCTGGATGTCGGGATCGGCGGCCGGGCTGACCGCCCCCGGGGCGGTCGCGCTCTGCGCGCTCCTGGCCGTGCTGACCGCCGCCGCGCTGGCCATGGCGCGCTGGCTGGAGATCCTGCCGCTGGGGGCGTCGGTCGCCCGCGGCCTCGGCCTGCCGCTGCGCGCCGCCTGGATCGGGGTCATCCTGCTGGCCGGGCTGGCCACGGGCGCGGCGACGGTGCTGTCGGGCCCGGTCAGCTTCGTCGGGCTGATGGCGCCGCATCTGGCGCGCGGCCTCGGCTTTGCCACCATGCGCGCGCATCTGGCCGGGGCCGTGCTGACCGGCGCGCTGCTGATGCTGGCGGCCGATTTCGGCGCGCGCATGGCCAGCTTTCCCTATGACCTGCCGCTTGGCCTCTTCGCGTCGCTCCTGGGCACGCCCTGGCTGATCTGGCTGATGCTGCGGAGACCGCGATGACCCAACCTGCCGCGCTGTTCGAGATCGCGGGCCTCCGCGTCGAGGTGCCCGGCCGCCGCCTGATCGACGGGCTGGACCTCCGCCTGCCCGCGGGGCGGGTGACGGGGCTTCTGGGCCATAACGGATCGGGCAAGTCGACCCTGCTGAAATGCCTGGCGCGCCAGACCGCGTTTTCCGGCAGCCTGCGCTATCGCGGCCGGGCGCTGGCCGGGTGGTCCGCGCGCGCGCTGGCCCGCGACCTGGCCTACCTGCCCCAGCACCTGCCCGCCGCCGAGGGGATGCTGGTGCGCGAACTGGTGGCGCTGGGGCGCTATCCCTGGCACGGGGCGCTCGGCCGCGCCGGGCCCGCCGACCGCGCCGCCATCGCCCGGGCGCTGGATCTTTGCGGGCTGGGCCCGCTGGCGGAGCGGCAGGTCGACACGCTGTCCGGCGGCGAGGCGCAGCGCGCCTGGATCGCCATGCTGGTGGCGCAGGAGGCGGGCTGCCTGCTGCTGGACGAACCGATCTCGGCCCTGGACATCGCCCATCAGGTCGAGGTTCTGTCGCTGGTGCGGCGGATGTCGACGCAGGAAGGCCGCGCGGTCGTCGTCGTGCTGCACGACCTGAACATGGCCGCGCGGTTCTGCGATCATATCGTCGCGATGAAGGGCGGCGCCCTTGCCTTCCGGGGCGCCCCGGCCGAGATGATGGCGCCCGCCGTGCTTGGCCGAATCTACGGCGTCGAGATGGAGATCCTGTCGCGCGCCGACGGATCGCCGGTCGCGCTTCCGCAATAAAGGACCCGCCATGCTGCGCCAGTTCATGTCTTACTATCGCCCCTATGCGGGGCTGTTCTGGCTCGATTTCGGCTGCGCCGTCGCCTCGGGCCTGCTGGAGCTGGCCTTTCCGCTGGCGATCACCGGCTTCATCGACCGGCTGCTGCCCCTGGGCGACTGGGGTCTGACGGTTTTGGCCGCCATCGCGCTGATCTGCGTCTATGCGGTCAATACCGGGCTGATGGGGGTGGTCATCTACTGGGGCCACAAGCTGGGCATCAATATCGAGACCGACATGCGCAAGCGCGCCTTCGCCCATCTGACGCGGCTCAGCTGGCGCTGGTACGACCGCGCCAAGACCGGCAAGCTGGTCGCCCGCGTCACCCGCGACCTGGAGGAGATCGGCGAGGTCGCCCATCATGGCCCAGAGGACCTGGTGGTCGCGGTCATGACCTTTGCCGGGGCCTTCGCGCTGATGATGGCGCTGCATGTCGAACTGGCGCTGATCACCGCCGTCATCGTGCCGCTGATGGTCTGGCTGGTCACCGTCTACGGCGCCCGCATGACCCGCGCCTGGCACGAGATCTACGGCCGGGTCGGCGCCTTCAACGTGCGGCTGGAGGAGGCCCTGGGCGGCATCCGCGTGGTGCAGGCCTTCGCCAATGAGCGCCACGAGGAGACGCTGTTCGCCGCCGATAACGCGGGCTATCGCAAGACCAAGCTGGACGCCTACCGCATCATGGCCGTCTCTACCGCGATCCATTACATGGGGCTGCGGCTGGTGCAGGTCGTGGTGATGGTGGCGGGGGCGGGCTATGTCCTGTCGGGGTCGCTCTCGACCGGCGGCTTCGTCGGCTTCCTGCTGCTGGTCGGCGTGTTCTTCCGCCCGCTGGAAAAGATCGCCGCCGTGGTCGAGACCTATCCCAAGGGCATTGCCGGGTTCCGCCGCTATCAGGAGCTTCTGTCGGTCGAGCCCGACATCGCCGATGCGCCGGAGGCGCGCGAGGCGCCCGCGCTGAAGGGCGAGATCGTCTTCGACCGGGTGGATTTCTCCTATGACGATCCGCTGCCGGTGCTGCATGACATCTCGCTGCGGGTGGCGCCGGGGCAGACCGTGGCGCTGGTCGGGCCCTCGGGGGCGGGCAAGTCCAGCATGATGGCGCTGGTGCCGCGCTTCTACGATCCCTCGGGCGGGCAGATCCGCATCGATGGCGTGCCGCTCGCAGACCTGACGCTGGAAAGTCTGCGCCGCCAGATCGGGCTGGTCTCGCAGGATGTGTTCCTGTTCGGCGGCACGCTGCGCGAGAACATCGCCTATGGCCGGCTGGGCGCCACGGAGGAGGAGATCCGCGCCGCCGTGGCGCTGGCGCGGCTGGAGGACCTGGTCGCCACCCTGCCCGAGGGGCTGGATACCGTGGTCGGCGAACGCGGCGTGCGCCTCTCCGGCGGGCAGCGCCAGCGCGTGGCGATCGCGCGGGTGTTCCTGAAGGATCCGCCCGTGCTTCTCCTCGACGAGGCGACCTCGGCGCTGGATACCGAGACCGAGCGCGAGATCCAGGCGGCGCTGGCGCGGCTGTCCGAAGGCCGCACCGTGCTGGTGATCGCCCACCGGCTGAGCACCATCGCCCATGCCGACCTGATCGCGGTGATGGAGGCCGGGCGCATCGTCGAGACCGGCACCCATGCGGAGCTGCTGGCCCTGGGCGGCGCCTATCGGCGGCTGGCGGGCGAGGCGGTCGTGCCCGCCGCCTGACCTGCCGGAACGGTCAGAGCCCGATCTGCGCGATCATCCGTTCCAGCCGCTCCATCGCCCGGACCCCGTCGCCGATGACCGGGACCGGGCGGTCCTCGCCGCGCAGCACGGCGGCCGCATCGGCCAGAAGCGCGGCATAGCCCTTGTGGTCCTCATTGGCGGCGGCGGTGAAATTCGGCCGCCAGCTCAGCGTGTCGCAGGCCGGATCCAGCGTCGCGGCGGGGTCCTCGGCCTTGAAGGGCGGATCGCGATACAGCGCCACGTCGATGATGTTGTCGACATGGATGCGCGCATGGTCGCCCATGATGCGGATCTCCTCCATCGGCGTGCCGCGCGACTGCACCGTGCCCATCACGACATTGCCGATCACCCCCGCCTGGGTGGTGAAATTCAGATGCACCAGTAGCTTGCCCGGCGCGGGCGAAACCCGGCGCACCGTCATGTCGCCGAAATCCCCGCCCGCGAACCAGGGGATCAGGTCCATGTAATGGATGCAGTGATGCAGGTAGAAACCGGTATAGTCCGGCTCCCCCTCGAAATAGCCCGGCGCGGTCATGTAGGCGCCGGTGAGGCCCAGGACGCGGCCGAAATCCGGGCCGTCCAGCAGGTTTCTCGCGATGCGGTTGCCGGTGGAATATCGCTTCATGAAGCCCACGATGACCGGCTTGCCCGCCTGCTGCGCGGCGGCGGCCACCTCGCGCGCGCCCGCCGCGGTGGCGGCGGGGGGCTTCTCCATGAAGACCGGCAGGCCCCGCTCCAGCGCCGCGATGGCGGCGGCGCGGTGCAGATCCGGCCCCACCGCCATGCCGATCGCGTCCAGCCCCGGCGTGGCGATCAGGTCGCGGAAATCGTCATGCAGCGCCGTCACCCCGTATTCGGCGGCGGTCTGCGACAGCATCGCCGGGTCGCGGTCGCACAGCGCGGCGATGCGGATGCCGTTGCGCCCCATCTGCGGCAGCAGCATCTGGCGGGCATGGCGCCCGCAGCCGATCCAACCGATATTGATCACTGGTCCACCTCCGCCAGGGTCAGGGCATTGCGGATCACGCCGAGCCCGGCGCGCAGCTTGGCGCTTTCATCCTCGCGCGGCGCGCGCCAATGCGCGATGGGCAGCGCGATGCGGTCATCGGCGCGGCGGAACGGCTCCAGCGAGACCGGCCCGCGGTAATCGACCTGATGCAGCGCGCGCATGATCGCCGTCCAGTCCAGATGGCCGGTGCCGGGATGGCCGCGATGGTTTTCATTGGCCTGGAAATGCGCGATGCGGGGGCCTGCCAGGCGGATCGCGTCGGGGATCGAGCGGTCCTCCATGTTCATGTGGAACGTGTCCAGCATCAGCTGCACGCCCGCATCGTTCACCGCATCGACCAGTTCCACCGCCTGGCGCGTCGTGGACAGGATGTCGGTCTCGAACCGGTTCAGCGCCTCGACCGCAAGGGTCACGCCCTGCGCGCGGGCATGGGGGGCGACCGCGGCCAGCCCCTCGATGGTGCGCGCCGCGCGCGTGGCGATCTGCTCGTCGGTGCGCGGCGCGGGCGGGCGCCCGGCAAAGACCATGGGTTCGCCGTAAAGCGGCCCGCCGACGATGTCGCAGCCCAGTTCTGCCGCGACCTCGGCGCAGTGGCGCAGATAGGCCAGCCCGCCCTCCCGCGCCGCCGGGTCGTCCGAGGCGATCGACCGCTGCGGGTTCACCCGCGCGGCGAGCACCAGGAAGAGGCCCGCCTCCTCCGCCGCCCTGCGCGCGGCGGCAAGCGGCAGCTCGTCCTCGGGTTCGGGAACCAGGAGTTCCACGAAGTCGAAGCCCAGCTCCGCCGCTTTGGCGAAATAATGCAGGTCCGTGCCGCGGAAGGGCCGCGTGAACTGCATGGAGATGATGCCGATGGGATTGTCCAAGGTTCTGTCCTTTCCTCAGCCCTTCACCGCGCCCTGGGTCAGGCCGGAGATCAGGCGTTTCTGCACCAGCAGGAACAGGATGGTGGCCGGGAGCGCGCCGGTGATGCCGCCCGCGGTCAGAAGCCCCCATTGCACCTCGTATTCGCCGATCAGGGTCTGCACGGCGACGGTGATCGTGCGCACGTTGCGGCCGCCCAGGGTCAGCGCATAGAGGTACTCGTTCCAGGAGGTGATGAAGATGTAGATGCCGGTGGCGATGATCCCCGGCAGGCACAAGGGCAGCACGACGCGGCGCAGCGCCTGCATCCGGGTGCAGCCATCGGTCATCGCCGCCTCGTCCAGCGAGCGCGGGATGCCGTTCATGTAGCTGACCATCATCCAGATCGAGAACGGGATGGCCACGGTCGAATTGGCGATGATCAGCGCCGCATGCGTGTCCAGCAGCCCCAGCACCCGGAACAGCACGAAAAGCGGCAGGATCAGCAGCACCAGGGGGAACATGTTGATCAGCAGGAATTGCAGCATCAGGATCCGCTTGCCGCGGAAGTTGAACCGCGAGAAGGCATAGGCGGCGGTGACGCTCAGCGACAGGCCGACGGCCACGGTGCCCAGCGACACGATCAGGCTGTCCATCAGGTTCGATCCGAAGCCCACGGTGCGGAACAGCCGCAGGTAGTTGTCGAAACTGGCCCCCTCCAGCGACGGGCCGCGGGTGAAGAGCGTGCTTTCCTCGCTGACCGAGGTCAGGAACATCCACAGATAGGGGCCCAGCGTGAAGGCCAGGATCGCCAGCATCGGCAGATCGACGGTCAGGATCCGCCGCGGGGTGGAAACTCGGCGCAGGGCCATCACTCGGCTCCCTTCAGGCTGCGGCGCAGGTAGAAGACCACGACCCCCATCAGGCACAGCGTGAACAGCACCGCGATCGCCGAGCCATAGCCGAAATCCAGGTTGGTGCGCGCCTTCACGAAGGCATAGAGCGGCAGCGTGTATGTGGCATAGCCCGGCCCGCCCCCGGTCATCACGAAGATCACGTCGAAACTGTTGGCCACCCAGATCAGCCGCAGCAGCACCGCGGTCATGATGACCCCCGAGATCCCCGGCAGGGTGATGTGGCGGAACTGGTTCCAGGCCGAGGCCCCGTCGATGGAGGCGGCCTCGTAATAGCTTTTCGGGATCGATTGCAGCCCGGCGAGGATCATCACCGCGAAGAAGGGAAACCCCTGCCAGGTCAGCGTCAGGATGATCGCGCCGAGCGCGGTGGAGGGATCGGCCAGCCAGGGGATCGCCTGCCGGATCAGCCCGAAGCGCAGCAGGAACTCGTTGGCGATGCCGTAATTGCTGTCATAGATCCATACCCACATCAGCGCGATCACCACCGAGGGCAGCGCCCAGGGAATGATGATCAGCGCCCGCGCCAGCCCGCGCCAGGGAAAGGGCTGGTTCAGCAGCATCGCCGTCACCAGCCCCAGAAGCAGCTGCGCGGGGATCGTGACCGCCATCCAGATCGCGGTATGGCCCAGCGAGATCCAGAACACCTCGTCGGCCAGGGCGGCGCGGAAATTCTTCAGCCCCACCCAGGTGAAATCGTTGGGGCGGAACAGCACGTAGTCATGCAGGCTCATCCAGGCGGTCTGGACCATCGGCAGGAAGACGATGGCCAGCGTCACCAGCACGGCCGGGGACAGCATCGCATAGGGCAGCACCCGGCGGGCCAGCGCGCGCGGCACCGGCGCCTCCGCCGGGGCGGGGCGGGACAGGGAAAGGTCGGTCATGATCCGGCTCGCTTGCGGAACGTCAGGAAGGCCGGGGCGGGTCGCGCCCCGGCCGCGGGGCTCAGTCGTCGAACAGCGCCGCGATCTCGGCATTCATCTCCTCGGCCGTGATCGCGCCGGTCAGCACGCGCTGCATCGCGGTCGGCCAGACGGTATTGACGAAATCGGCCGTCGCGGCGCTGTCGGGCAGCAGATGCGCGAAGGGCAGGCTGTCGACGGTGGCCTCGACGAAGCGCTGGGGATGCAACGTCCAGCCGGCGCTGTCGGCCTTCACGACGGGCAGCTGGCCGGTCGCCTCGTTGAACCGCGCGTTATTGCCCTCGGAGGACAGGAAGGCGATCCATTTCCAGGCGGCGTCCTTGTCCTCTGCCGAGGAGAGAACGGCCGTGCTCTCGTCGCCGAAGGAGGTCCAGCGCCCGCCGCCGCATTCGGGCACCGGCGCGGCCGCCACCTTGTCGCCGAGCGCCTCGACCATGCCATTGGCCGATCCGATATGGTGGATCGTCATCGCGGTCTTGCCGGCCTTGAAGGCGCCGATGATTTCCTGGAACCCGTCATTGGGCGCGGAGGGCGGAAACACCTTGTCGGTCCGGAACAGGTCGGCGACGAATTGCGTCCCAGCCACGCCCGCCGCGCTGGTCAGCCCGTCCTGCAGGCCGACGCCCTCGCGGCCCAGCGTGAGGCTGGCCCAGTGGTCATGCCCGCCCTTGGCCCCGCGGAAGCCGAAGCCCCAGACATCCGTCTGCCCGTCGCCATCGGTGTCGCGGGTCAGCGCCTGTGCCGCCGCGCGGAAATCCTCGCAGGTCTGCGGCACCTCCAGCCCCAGCTCCTCGAACATGTCGGCGCGGTAATAGAGATACAGCACCACGTATTGCACCGGCAGGTAATACTGGTTGCCGTCGGCGGCGCGGGTCAGGTCCAGCAGGTTGTCCTGCAGCCCCGCCGCCCCGTCCCATTCCGCCAGCTTGTCGCCGATGGGTTCCAGCGCGCCCATCTCCACCAGCCGCGGCTGGGCGAACATCTTGACCATCGCCGCATCCGGGGCGCTGCCGCCGATGATCGCGGTGTAAAGCTGGTCGTAATAGCTGTTCCAGGGGACGTTCTCGGCCTCGACCGTGATGCCCGGATTGGCCGCCTCGAATTCCGCGACCAGCGCGTCCATCGGGTTGTCGGCATTGTCGAAATGATACCAGAAGCGCACCGTGCTGTCGGCATGGGCCAGCCCCGCGGCGAGGGCCAGCACAGAGGCCGCCCCGATCCTTGCGAAAGTCATGTTTCCTCCTCCCTGATTGTCCCGCCTCCTCAAGCGGGTTTGCGTTGAAAGGCCTCCCCTGCCCGCGCGAAGGCATCGCGCGCCTCCGGCAGGAGCGGCCCCATCTGCATGAAGCCGTGCACGACCCCCTCCACGAGGTCGAAACGGTCGGACCGTCCCAGCCCGGCCAGCCGCGCGGCCAGCGCCTCGGTCTCGGAGCGCAGCGGATCCAGCCCGGCGGCGTTGAGATAGAGCGGCGGCAGCGCGGCCAGCGCGTCATCCGCGGCCAGCAGCGGCGCCAGCTCGGGATGGCCGCGTTCCGCTTCGGGCGCGTACCAGTCCCAGTAGCGCTGCATCTTGGCGCGGGTCAGGCCGGGGCCGAATTCATGGGCGCGATAGCTCGGCGTGTCGAAATCGGCGCCATAGACGCCGTAGAACAGCAGTCCCGTCCCGGGCAGCTCCGCCCCCTGCCCGATCAGCCGCAGCATCGCCGCCAGCGCCAGGTTCGCCCCCGCGCTGTCGCCCGCGATGCTCCAGCGCCGCGCCGGATCGCGCGCCGCCCAGGCGGCCAGCACATCCTCCAGCCCGGCGGGATAGGGATGCTCGGGCGCCAGGCGGTATTCCACCGTCAGCACCGGACAGCCGCAGGCATTGGCCAGCCGCCGCGCCGCACCCTCATGGGTCGCCGCCGAGCAGAAGGCCCAGCCGCCGCCATGGACATGCAGGATCGCCCGCGTGCCATCGTCGTTTTCCGGCACGACCAGCCGCGCGGGCAGTCCCGCCGCCATCACGCTGCGCGCCTCTGCCACCGCGGGCAGATCGGCGGACCAGCGCAGGTTCGTCAGCGCCGCCAGCGCCCGCCCGGTCTGCGGCGGCAGCAGCGTCGGATCGCCCAGCCCGGCATCCTCCGCCGCCAGCCGGTCCAGCACGGCCTGCATCGTCGCCGAGGGTCCGTTCATGCGATCTCCTCCGCATCGGTCAGGTCGGGGCCGAAATCCACGATCGTGGCGATGTGATGGCCCAGAAGCCCGCCAAGCGCCGCCACGTCGCGCGCCTCCAGCGCCGCCAGGATCGGCACATGCCGTTCGGCGGTTTCCTCAAGCGCGCGGTTGGGCCGGGAATTCAGGATCTTGTAGCGATGCGCATGGATCAGGCAGCGGGTCAGGATCGGCGCCACCAGCGGCAGCTCCGCCGCCGCGAAGAGCCGCGCGTGAAAGGCCCGGTCCTGCACCGACAGGCGGTATTCGTCCCCGTCGCGCGCGGCGTTGCGCATCGCGTCGAGACAGGCGCGCAGATCTTCCAGCAGTGGCGCATCGACCCGCGCGGCGACCCGGTCCAGGTGGCGGCACTCGATCTCGCGGCGCAGCTGCAGCAGGGCGCGCGCATCGGCGGCGTCGCAGGGGGCGACCTGAGTGCCGCGATGGGGCTGGCGCATCACCAGGCCTTCCTCGCTGAGCCGCATCAGCGCCTCGCGCACCGTGCCCTGGCTGCAGCCGAAACGCTGGGCCAGATCCAGTTCGGTCAGGGTCAGGCCCGGCGCCTGCGTGCCCAGAACGATCTCGCGCTGCAGCGCAACGAAGACCGCGTGGCTGCGGCGGCTGGACCTGCGCGGCACCATATCGGCGATCGAAGAGGGGCTGAAGCTTTCCACGGCCATCTGCCGGACTGTCCTTTCCTGGCCCTCGACGGGCTTGCCTTCCATTATCAATATCGATAACGTCTTTATTATCGATAATGCAAGCCCTGATTTCACCGGGCGGCAGGGAGGAGGAGACATGGCCGATATCCGTCTGGACGGGATCGTGAAACGCTACGGGGCGGTGCAGGCGATCCACGGCATCGACCTGGAGATCGCCGATGGCGAATTCGTGGCCTTCGTGGGGCCCTCGGGCTGCGGCAAGTCGACGATGCTGCGCATGCTCGCGGGTCTGGAGGAGATCTCGGGCGGCCGGCTCGCCATCGGCGGGCGCGTGGTCAACGAGATGGAGCCCAAGGATCGCGACGTGGCGATGGTGTTCCAGGATTACGCGCTCTACCCGCATATGACGATCCGCGACAATATCGGCTTCGGGCTGAAGATGCGCGGCTGGAAACCCGCCGACATCGCGGCGCGCGTCGCGCAGGCGGCGGATATCCTGCAGATCGGCGACTATCTCGACCGCAAGCCCGGCCAGCTTTCCGGCGGCCAGCGCCAGCGCGTGGCCATGGGGCGCGCCATCGTGCGCGAACCGTCGGTCTTCCTTTTCGACGAACCGCTGAGCAATCTCGACGCCAAGCTGCGGGTGGAGATGCGCACCCAGATCAAGCGGCTGCATGCGATGCTGGGCACGACGACCGTCTATGTCACCCATGACCAGACCGAGGCGATGACCCTGGCCGACCGGGTCGTGGTGCTGCGCGGCGGCAGGTTGGTGCAGGAAGGCCCGCCGATGCAGCTGTATTCCCGGCCCAATTGCCGCTTTGTCGGGGAATTCATAGGCTCGCCGCAGATGAACGTCTTCTCGGGGCATCTCGACCGCTCGGGCGCGGCGCCGCGGCTGCGCGTCGGCAACGAGGCGCTGGACCTGGGCGAGGTGCCCCTGCCCGATGGCGCCCCCCTGGACATCGGCATCCGGCCCGAGCATCTGGTGCCTGCCGCCCCGGGCGCGGCGCGGTTCGCCCCGGTGGTGGATGTCTGCGAGCCGCTGGGATCGGACACGCTGGCCATCTGCCGCTTCGGCGGGCAGGAACTGACCGCGCGCCTGCCGCCGGATATCGCGCTGAGCCGCGACCAGCCGATCGGGCTGGGCTATGACACGGCCGACCTGCATTACTTCGACGGAAGCACGGGGGCGCGGCTGGCAGCGGCCTGATCCCGGCGCGATCGGCCGGGCGCGGCCAGAGGCCGGCCCGGCCGCGCAGGCGGCGACCCGGGAAGGGGGACGGGGGCCGCGCGCCCGGTCCGTGGCTGTGCGCCCCGCTCCTCGCGGGGCGGAGGCGCTGCGGTCAGTAGCTGAACCCGTGCCCGGTGCGGATGGCGCGGGCCAGCGCCAGTTCCGCCCAGCTTCCCGCCCCGCCGCGCAGGCGGATCTCGGCCAGCTGGTCGCGCGCGCCCGCGGGATCGCCGCTCTCGACCAGGCCCTGCCCCATATAGGACCGCACCAGCAGGTTGTCGGGATTGGCGCTCAGCGCGGCGCGGTACCACTGCATCCCGCCCGCCACGTCGCCCGACTTGCGCGCGATGAAGCCGCGATAGGTCAGCACGCGGTCATCGTGCTGGTCGGACATGGCATCCAGCGCCGCGGCGGCATCGCCATATTGCCCGGCATAGGCGAATTCGCGCACCGCCCCGTACAGCACGTCATCGTCCAGCGCGCCGCTTTGCGGGGCGATGCAGGCGCCCTTGCGGTCGCTCCAGACCATCCCGTCGGTGCAGGTCCGGGTGGTTTCGGTCGAAACCGGCGGCGTCGTCATGTCCGATCCGGCGGCAAGGACGGCAATCGGGGCGGCAAGGATCAGGGCCGCCAGGGGCAGGGTGCGGAACATCGTCTGTCTCCTGTTGCGATGGTTCTGCAGCAGGGTCGCGCCGCGCGGCGCCGCGGTTCAAAGAAAACCCAGCCTCAGCCCATGAAGGCGTTGGGCGACATCACGTTGGCCAGGAAGAACAGCTGTTCGCGCAGCGCATCGCGCGTCACGGCGCCGCCCAGGCAGACCCGCAGCCGCTCCGGCACCGGCCCCGCGACGGTGAAGGCATCGGCGGGCATCAGCCCCAGCGGCCGCCCGGCCATGCGCGCGACGATATCGGCGCGGGTGATGCCCTCGGGCAGGCTCAGCCACAGGTTGAAGGCGTGTTCGGCCCCGGCAAAGTCCTGGCCTTCCAGCATCTCCGCGGCAAGCCTCTGGCGCGCGGCGCTTTCGGCGCGGATGAACCGGCGGATGCCGTCGGCGGTGCCGTCCTCGATCCATTGCGTGGCCAGCGCCATGCTCAGGGGCGGCGGCATGACCGCCGTGGCGCGCAGCGCCTGCGCCAGGGCATGGGCCTCGCGCCCCGAGGGGGCGACCGTATAGGCCAGGCGCAGCCCCGCCCCGATGCATTTGGCCAGCCCGCCGATATGCCAGGTCAGGTCCGGAGCCGTCACCGCCAGCGGCGCGGGCGCCTTGGGCGGGATGAAGCCATAGGCGTCATCCTCGATCAGCGGCAGGCCGTGGCGGTTGAGCACCTCGCCCAGTTCCAGCCGCCGCGTCACCGGCACGGTGATCGTGGTCGGATTCTGCAGCGTCGGGTTGAGATAGAGCGCGCGCGGCCCCTCCTGCCGGATCGCCCGGTCCAGCGCGTCGGGCAGCACGCCGTCGCCATCCATCTCCAGCCCGACCAGCCCGATCCCCAGCCGCCCGGCGATGTTGCGCAGCCCCGGATAGGTGACGGCCTCGCACAGGATGCGGTCGCCCGGCCGCGCCAGCAGCGTCAGGATGGCGGTGATCGTGGCATGGGCGCCGGGCGTCACCGCGATGCGGTCCAGCCGCGGAACCATGCCGCGCAGGCTCAGCCAGCTGGAGGCCGCGACGCGGTCCTTCTCTGATCCCACCGGCGACTGGTAGCGCAGGAGCGGCACGAGATTGGCCGCGACATAGCCCAGCCCCGCCTGCATCCGGCCCAGAAGCTCGGGATCGGCAGGTTCCGGCGGCATGTTCATGCTCAGGTCGGTCTCGGCGGCGCGCGCCGCATCGGGCCGCGCTTCGGGGGCGGCCGGCGCGCTGACGAAGGTGCCCCGCCCGACCCGCGCCTCGGTCAGGCCGCGGGCCTGGGCCTCGGCATAGGCGCGGCTGACGGTGGTGAAATCGATCCCCAGCCGCGCCGCCAGCTGCCGCTGCGGCGGCAGGCGGTCGCCCGGGCGCAGGCGGCCGTCGCGGATATCGGTCTCCAGGGCGTCGGCGATCGCGAGATAGCGCGGACGGCCCGGCGGGGCGGGGGCGGGGCTCCAGTCGGTCATGCCTCCTCCTAGCGCAGGTATCGCCGGGATTGAAGCGGATTGTATGTATGCACGATTGAGTCGGTTCAATTCCGACTCAATTGCCGCCCAAACAGGGAGGGCCCAGCCGAATCCTGACGTGGATATGTGCAGATGGCCCCGAAGAAAGCGCAAAATTGGCGCATACCGGGAGAATCGGCTGTGAGATTGTATGCATATTGAATTGCATTTTGATTGCATGCTTTGGCGGGGTCATGACGGAGGCAGGACATCAGCCAAGGAGATCGCGATGCCAGCCGTTACCAAGGAAGCGCATAAGGACGGGGATGTCTTCGTCGATTACGAGGAAAAGGTCTTCGAGGACGTCAAGGCCGAGCCGGGCGAGAAGGCGCTGGTGACCTTCCACACGGTCGCCTTCGAGGGATCGATCGGTCTAGTCAACATCCTGAACGCCATCCGCCTCAACCGCAAGGGCTATGAAACCTCGATCCTGCTCTACGGGCCGGGCGTGACGCTGGGCATCCAGCGCGGTTTCCCGACGCTGGGCGACGAGGCCTTTCCGGGTCACCAGAATTTCGCGGTCAACCTCAAGAAGTTCATGGGCGAGGGCGGCAAGGTCTATGCCTGCCGCTTCGCGCTGCAGGCGCTCTATGGCCATGGCGAGCCGTCGCTTCTGCCCGGGATCACCCCCATCGCGCCGCAGGACGTGCTGGACTGCATCCTGCTGCACAAGAAGGCAGATGCCGTCATCCTGGACACCTGGACCGTGTGACCCTGCCCGGCGCGGGCGGCGGCATCCCCCGCTGTCCGCGCCCCCTTTCCCCGTGCCGCAAGAGGCAGAGCCCATGAGAACCGACACGATCCGCGCCGCCGCGATCCAGATCGCCCCCGACCTCTCGGGGCGCGCCGGGACGGTGGAGCGCGTGCTGAACGCCATCGCCGAAGCCGCCGGAAAGGGCGCGCAGTTTCTCGTCTTTCCCGAGACCTTCGTGCCCTATTACCCGTATTTCTCCTTCGTGCTGCCGCCCGTGCAGCAGGGCGCGCCGCATCTGGAGCTGATGAAGGAGGCCGTCACCATCCCCTCCCCCGAGATGGCGGCGGTGGCGGAGGCGGCGCGGAAACACGGGGCCGTGGTGGTTCTGGGCGTGAACGAGCGCGACCACGGATCGCTCTACAACACGCAGCTGGTCTTCGACGCCGATGGCACGCTTGCGCTGAAGCGGCGCAAGATCACCCCCACCTATCACGAACGCATGGTCTGGGGTCAGGGCGACGGCGCCGGGCTGAAGGTCGCGGACACCGCCGTCGGCCGGGTCGGCGCGCTGGCCTGCTGGGAGCATTACAACCCGCTGGCGCGCTATGCGCTGATGACCCAGCACGAGGAAATCCATGCCGGGCACTATCCGGGGTCGCTGGTCGGCGACATCTTCCGCGACCAGATCGAGGTGACGATGCGCCACCATGCGCTGGAAGCGGGCTGTTTCGTGGTCAATTCCACCGGCTGGCTGAGCGAGGCGCAGATCGCGCAGATCCATCCCAATCCAAGCTTGCAGAAGGCGATGCGCTCGGGCTGCATGACCTGCATCATCTCGCCCGAAGGCCGTCATCTGGCCCCTCCGCTGACCGAGGGCGAGGGCATGGTGATCGCCGATCTGGACATGCGGCTGATCGCCAAGCGCAAGCGGATGATGGATGCGGTCGGCCATTACGCCCGCCCCGAGCTTCTCAGCCTGCTGCACGATGCCCGCCCCGCCCTGACCCGCCACGAGGTCCTGCCCGAACCCGAGGAGACCGCCGAACATGCCTGATATGGACCGTTCCGACCTGATCAACGACCTGCAGACCCGCGGCATGCGGCTGGTCGATCCGCGCGCTGGCCATGAAAGCCGCCGCGGCGGCGCGGGCCCCTCGGACCACAAGGCGGTCAGCCTCGGCGACGTCACCGTCATGGTGCCGGTGCATACCGCCCCCGCCTTCGACAGTCCCTATCTGGTGGAGGCGCCGGGCCCCGATGGCCGCGCCCGCGTCACCCGCGACGGGGCGGAGGTCGCGCGGATCAGCTTCCCTGCGCGGCCGCATTTCTACGACCTGACCACCTCGGACGGCGTGGCGATGAACAAGATCGCGGTGCTGCATTCCAGGGACGTGCTGGCCACGACGGTGCTGCAGACCTGCATCCGCTATGAGAGCCGCAAGAAGACCTGCCAGTTCTGCTCGATCGGCCAGTCGCTGGCGGCCGGACGCACCGTCGCGCACAAGACGCCGCAGCAGCTGGCCGAGGTCGCGAAGGCGGCGGTCGTCCTGGACGGGGTGACGCATATGGTGCTGACCACCGGCACGCCCAGGGGTGCGGATCGCGGGGCCGCGGTGCTCTGCGACAGCGCGCGCGCCATCAAGGCCGCCGTCGACCTGCCGATCCAAGCGCAATGCGAGCCGCCCGAGGACGACATCTGGCACCGCCGGATGCGCGATGCGGGGGTCGACGCGCTGGGGATGCATCTGGAGGCGGTCACGCCGGAGATCCGGGCGCGGATCATGCCGGGCAAGGCCTCCGTGCCGCTGGAGAAGTACTTCGCCAGCTTCGAGGCGGCGGTGAAGGTCTTCGGCCGCGGCCAGGTCTCCACCTATATCCTCGCCGGGCTCGGCGACACCGCCGAGGCGATCCTCGCGATGAGCGAAAAGCTCTGCGCGATGGGGGTCTATCCCTTCGTCGTGCCCTTCGTGCCGATCTCGGGGACGCCGCTGGAAAGCCACCCGGCGCCCAGGTCGGACTTCATGGCCTCCATCCTGCGGCCGCTGGGGGCGATGGTCACTGCCTCCGGCATGCGGTCCTCCGAGATCAAGGCGGGCTGCGGCAAATGCGGGGCCTGCTCGGCGCTGTCCACCTATGAAAAGCTGAAGGTGCCGGCATGATCTTCCCCGAGCCGCGGGAGTTCCACGCCCCCGGATACTACATCCGCGCCGCCTCCACCCGCTGGGAGGCCGAAGGCGCCGCCGCGCTGCGCCACCGGGTCTTCGTGCAGGAACAGGGGATCTTTGCCGATCACGACCGCGACGCGACCGACCTTGTCGCCACGCATCTGGTGGCGCTGTCCACCTATGCGCATGAGGCGGACCAGGTGGTGGGCACGGTGCGCCTCCACGAGGAGCATCCGGGTCTGTGGTGGGGGTCGCGCCTGGCCGTGGACCGCGAATTCCGCCATGTCGGGCGGCTGGGGGCCGAGCTGATCCGGCTGGCCGTCTGCACCGCGAATGCCCGCGGCTGCCACACGTTCCGCGCCCATGTGCAGGCCCGGAACGTGGTGCTGTTCCGGCGGCTGCGCTGGGACGTGACGGACCAGGTGGAGATCCATGGCCATCCCCATGCGCTGATGGAGGCGCGGCTGGACCACTATCCGCCCTGCGCCGACCCGGTGGCGGGCTGGTATCACCGGCCGCGGCGGGTCGCGGCATGATGGCCGGTGCCTCCACCGATCTGGCCGGCCTTGCGGAGCGGCTGCGCGCCCATCCCTCGATCCGCTCCAAGCTGGGCATCGGGCAGGCGGTGGCGGGGCTCGGCCTGTCGGCCGGCGCGCCGGGGCGGCCCGGCGACGATGCCGCCGCGCTGGCCAATGGCGCGGGCTGGGACCTGCTGGCGGGCGAAGGGTTCATCCCCGGTTTCGTCGAAGAAAACCCCTGGTTCGCGGGCTGGTGCGGGGTGATGGTCAACCTCTCGGACATCGCCGCCATGGGCGGGCGGGCGACGGCCATCCTCGACCAGATCTGGGCGCCTTCGGCCGCGGCCGCGCGGCCGCTGATGGACGGGCTGCGCGATGCGGCCGCCGCCTATGGCGTGCCGCTGGTGGGCGGGCACACGAATTTCGGCGCGCCCGCGCTGGGGCTGGCCGTGTCGGTCCTGGGCAAGGCGGAGCGGCTGATCACCAGTTTCGACGCCCGGCCCGGCGACCTGCTGATCGCGGCCATCGACCCGCGCGGGGCTTATGTGAATTTCGACAATTTCTGCGCCGCGCTGGAGGCGCCGCCGGAACGGCTGCGGGGCGATCTGGCGATCCTGCCGGACCTGGCGGCGGCGGGGCTGGTGCGGGCGGGCAAGGATATCAGCCAGGGCGGCATCATCGGCACGGCGCTGATGCTGGCGGAATGCTCGGGCGTCGGCATCGAGATCGACCTCGCCGCGCTGACCCCGCCGCGGGGCATCGCGCCCGAGCGCTGGCTGCGCAGCTTCCCCAGCTTCGGCTTCCTTCTCTCGGTCGCGCCGGAGGCGGCCAATGCCGTCTGCGCCCGTTTCGCCGCCCGCGGCATCGACGCCGCCGCCATCGGCCGCGTCCTGCCCGGATCGGCCGTCACCCTGACCGATGGCGAGGACCGCGCCCTGTTCTGGGACCACGCCGCCACGCCCTATCTCGACCTCGGAGTCCCCCATGCCTGAGACCTACTGGACCGTCCGCTGGCCCGACGGCGCCGAGGAGCGGCTCTATTCGCCCTCCTCCGTCGTGGCCGAGATCTTCACCCCCGGCGAAACCTATCCGGTCGCCGATTTCCTGGCCCGCGCCCGCATCGCGATGGAACGCGCCTCGGACCGGGTGGCGCGCAGATACGGTTTCGCCTGCAGCTCCGCCATGGCCCAGCTCGACGCCATCGAGGCGCGCATCGCCGCCATGGACGAGGCGCCGGGCGCGCGGATCGCCTGCCTTGCCATCAGCCAATGAAGGAAGACCCCATGAAGGATCTCGCCCCCCCGCATGTCCCGGTGATCATCGTCGGCGGCGGCCAGGCCGGGCTGTCGGTCGCCTGGGAACTCAGGAAGCACGGGATCGAAAGCCTCGTCTTCGAACGCCATGGCCGGTTCCATTCCTGGCGGGAGAACCGCTGGGACAGCTTCTGCCTGGTGACGCCCAACTGGCAATGCCGGCTGCCCGATTTCCATTATGACCGGGAGTATGGCGGCACCGATCCCGACGGGTTCATGGTCAAGGACGAGATCACCGCCTATCTGGACGCCTTCGCCGCCCGGACCGCCCCCGACCTGCGCGAGGGGGTGGAGGTGCGGCGGGTCGCGCCGCAGCCGGGCGGCGGCTTCGTCGTCGAGACCTCGGCCGGCGCCTGGGCCGCCGATCAGGTGGTGATCGCGACCGGCGGCTATGACACGCCGATCGAGCCGGATTACGCCGGGGATCTGGATCCGGGGATCTTCCAGATGCATTCCGTCGAGTACCGCAATCCCGAACAGTTCCCCGAAGGCGGCGTGCTGATCGTCGGGACCGGGCAATCGGGGGTGCAGCTGATGGAGGATTTCATCCGCGCCGGGCGCAAGGTGCATCTCGCCGTCGGTCCCGCGCCGCGTTCCCCGCGCCGGTATCGCGGCCGCGATGCCACCGACTGGCTCTACGAGATGGGCCATTACGCGATCACCATCGCCGAGCATCCCGATCCGGTGAAGGCGCTGACCCAGACCAACCACTACATGTCCGGCCGCGATGGCGGCAAGGAGATCGACCTGCGCCGCTGGCATGTCGATCACGGGGTCGAGCTGCACGGATCGCTGGCGGGGATGGACGGGACGCAGCTGCGGTTCCTGCCGGATCTGGCCAGGAATCTGGACGATGCCGACCGCAGCTATTGCGGCATCCGCGAGATGATCGACGCCCATATCGCGCGCGGGGGCATCGACGCGCCGGCGGAGCCGCCCTTTGCCAGGGTCTGGGAGCCGGAGGAAGAGCCGGTGGCGCTGGATCTGGCCGCGGCGGGGATCACCTCGGTCCTCTGGGCGATCGGCTTCCGGCCGGATTATTCCTGGATCGAGGCGGATGTCTTCGATGCCCGCGGCAAGCCGGTCTTCGAGCGCGGGGTGACGGCGCATCGGGGGCTGCATTTCATCGGGCTGGGCTGGCTGAACACCTGGGGCTCGGGCCGGTTCCTGGGCATCGAGGAGGACAGCCGCCACCTCGCGGGGCAGATCGCGGCACAGATGGCCGATGCGAGGGTCGGCGCATGACCGCCGCGCTGCGCCTGAATGCCGGGACCGCCGCGCCGCAGGCCCGCGACCGCATGCGGCTGGGCATGGCCCAGCTTTCGCCCTTCGGCCTGTCGGAGCAATGGCTGCTGCGCGCCTGCGGCGACCGGCACTGGGGGCTGATCGCGGAGGGGGCCGGCCAGACCGGCACCGCCTTCCGCGACGCGCAGGGCCACCCGGTCTATGCCGCCTTCTGCGCCACCGCCCTGCGGCTGTCGCCGCCCGCGGGCCCGCTTCTGGGGGCCGATCTGCGGATTTCCTCGGTGCTGGGCGAGGTCGCGCCGGGACGGACCGGGTCGCTGCACCTGCTGGAGGGGCCCGGCGGGCCCTTGGGGCGGCTGGCGATGATCTCCTGCTTCCTGCGGCATGATGCGGGCGGGTCGAACCGGCAGCTGGTGAAAAGCGGCCTGCCGGGTCTGGGCCCGCTGGCCGCGGCCCCGGCGGAGCTGATCGCGCTGGACGGGCGTGCGCGGCGCCGGGCCC
>NZ_JACVXA010000077.1 GCF_014903745.1 Mangrovicoccus algicola
CGGCGGGTTCGAAGGGCGCGAAGCCGGGCGCCGGGGCCTCGGGCGGCGGGGGGGCGCCGGCCGGGGCGATCCCGGCGGCGTCGCGTTCGGCGATCACCTCGCGGATCGCGGCGACGATGCCGACATAGCCGGTGCAGCGGCACAGGTTTCCCGACAGCTCGTTGCGGATCCGCGCCTCGTCATCGCTGTCGAGCCGGGCGACGAGGTCGCGGGCGGTGGCCAGCATGCCGGGCGTGCAGAACCCGCATTGCAGCGCGTGGTTGCGCGCGAAGGCGGCGCGCAGCCGCTCCATCAGCGCATCGCCCTGCCAGCCTTCCAGCGTCTCCACCTCGGCGCCGTCGCAATCGGCGGCGAAGGTCAGGCAGGACCGCACCGGACGGCCGTCCATCATCACCGTGCAGGCGCCGCAGACCCCCTGTTCGCAGGCCAGGTGGGTGGCGGTCAGGTCCAGCCGGTCGCGCAGGATCTCGGCCAGCTGGCTGCGCGGCGGCACCAGGACCTCCTCGGGGCGACCGTTGACGGTCAGCCGCACGGGGATCTGCGCGGGCCGGGAGACGGGGGCAGCGGCGGCGGCGGGGGCGGTATCGCGGGGAAGACGCGGGGCGTTCATGCGGGCACAACCTTGGCGATGGCGCGATCGAGCGCGGTGACGAGAAGCTGGATCCGGACGCGGTCGGCGCCGGGCAGGGCGGTCTCCAGCGCAAGGCGCAGCGCGCCGGTGCCGGGATGGCGGGCGGTGCGGGCCAGATCGGCGCCGATGCCCTCAAGCAGCAGCGGCGCGCCGCCCGTCGCCCCGGCCACGATGCGCACATGGCCCGTCGCCGGATGCAGCGCGACCGCCCCGATGGCATCGGCGAATTCGCCGACCTTGCGGCAGATCTTGTGATAGCCCCAATACGCCTCGCGCAGCGCGGCGGGGATCTCGACGGCGGCGATGATCTCGGCGGGACCCAGCGCCGTGCGATAGGCCCCCGGCATGAAACCGGGCAGGGCCGCGCGCCTTTCGCCGCCTGTCGCGTCGCGGATCACCACCTGCGCGCCGAGCGCGGTCAGGGTCGTGATCCAGTCGGCGGCCGGATCGGCATGGGCCAGCGACCCGCCGATCGTGCCGCGGTTGCGGACCGCGCGATAGGCGATGCCGCGGGCGACCTGGCGCAGGGCCGGGGGCAGGGCCACGGGGCTGTCGCCATCCTCGATCCGCGCATGGGTGACGGCGGCGCCGATGCGGATGATGCCCGCCTCCTCGCGGATCCCAGCCAGGGCGGGGATCGCCGCCAGCCCGGCCAGCCGGTCCGGGCGCGCCAGGCGCAGGTTCAGCATCGGGCCCAGCGACTGCCCCCCGGCCAGCGGCTTGGCCCCGGCGGCGAGAAGCGCGGCCAGCGCCTCGGCGGTTTCGGGGCGCTGATGGTCGAATGCGGCGGGTTTCACTGGGCGGCCTCCCTTGCGGCGCGGGCATCGAGGATCGCGGCAAGCACGCGATGGGGGGTGGCGGGGATGCGGGTCAGCTCGGCGCCCATCGGCGCCAGCGCGTCATTGATCGCGTTGACGATGGCCCCGGCGGGCGCGATCGCGGCGCCTTCGCCCACCCCCTTGATCCCGTGGCGCGAATAGGGGGAGAGCGTCTCGGAATGGCCCAGCCGGAAGGCCGGCAGCTCGGCCGGGCCGGGCAGGATGTAATCGGCCAGGGTGGAGGTCAGCGGCTGGCCCGCCGCGTCGTAGAGCGCCTCCTCGAACAGGGCGGAGCCGATGCCCTGCGCCGCGCCGCCATAGGATTGCCCGTCGAGGATCATCGGGTTCACCCGGCGGCCGCAATCCTCGAAGATCACGTAATCGAGGATCTCGGTGCGGCCGCTTTCGGGATCGACCTCGACCATGGCGGCATGGGTGGCATAGGTGAACAGCCCGGTATCGATATCGGGCTTGTAGCCCTCGGTGACCTCCAGCCCGGCGGTGTCGACATCCTCGGGCAGCCGGTCGGGATGCAGGTACCAGGCATCGGCGATCGCGGCGAAGCCGACCGAGGCCTGCCCCTTCCAGACGGCGCCTTCGCGGATCTCGGTCTCGGCGGGGTCGCATTGCAGCAGATGCGCGCCATGGATGCGCAGCCGCCGCGCCAGTTCCTCGGAGGCCTTCGACACCGCGCCCCCGGCCATGACCATCCCGCGCGAGGCATAGGCGCCGGTGGAATAGGGGGTCAGCCCGGTATCGCCCATCGTCACCCGCACCTGCGCCAGGTCCAGATGCAGCCATTCGCAGGCGACCTGCGCCAGGGTGGTTTCCAGCCCCTGGCCGAAGGAATGGTTGCCCGAACGGACCTCCACCGTGCCCGAGGGCGTCAGCTTGACCATGGCCTGTTCATAGCCCGGCACCAGCGGCAGACCCCAGGCGGCGAAGACCTTGGTGCCATGGGCGGATTGCTCGGTGAAACAGGCATAGCCCAGCCCGATCAGCCGCCCCTCGGCCGCCGCGGCGGCCTTGCGCGCGGCAAAGCCCTCGGCATCGATCATCTGCGCGGCGGCGCGGGCGGCGGCGGGATAATCGCCCGAGTCGTAGAATTTGCCGGTGACATTGGTATAGGGCATCGCCGCGCCGGGCACGAGGTTGAGGCAGCGCACCTCCAGCGGATCGCGCCCCACGGCCCGGGCGATGGCATCCAGCGTCAGCTCCATCGCGAAACAGACCCCGGGCCGCGCGACGCCGCGATAGGGGGTGAAGCCGGGCTTGTTCGTCGCCACCGAATAGGTGCGGCAGGCATAGGCGCCCAGGTCATAGGGGCCGGGCAGGTTGCCCCCGGCCTGCGCCGCCTCCAGGCAGGCGGTGAAGGGCCAGACCGAATAGGCGCCGATATCGACCCAGATATCCGCATCCAGCCCCAGGAGCCGGCCGTCATCATCGGCATAGGCGGTGATCCTGTAGCGGTGCTGGCGGGTATTGACCCCGGCGGTCAGGTGTTCGCGACGGTCCTCGGTCCAGCGGACCGGCCGCCCCGTCTTCCGCGCCACCCAGGCCACGGACAGCTCCTCTGGCTGCAGCACGCATTTATAGCCGAAGCCGCCGCCGACATCGGGGGCGATCACCCGCACCTGCGCCTGGTCCAGCCCCAGGCATTCCGACAGGCCGGTGCGGATCAGATGCGGCACCTGGGTCGAGGTATGCACCACCAGCTGGTCGGCGCGGTGGTCCCATTCGGCCAGCACGCCCTTGCCCTCCATCGGGTTCATCGCCTGGCGCGCGGTCTCGTAGCTGCGCTCGATCACCACCGTGGCGCGGGCCTTCGCCTCGGACAGGTCGCCGTCATGGCGCGTGGTCAGGAACAGGTTGTCCTCCCAGTCCTCGTGCAGGCGCGGCGCATCGGCGGCCAGGGCCGTGTCGATATCGGCAACCGCCGGCAGCGGGTCGAGATCGACGATCACCGCCTCGGCCAGGTCCTCCGCCTCGGCGCGGGTCGGGGCGATGCAGATGGCGATGCATTCCCCGACATAGCGCACCTTGCCGCGCGCCAGCGCCGGGTAGTCCGAGACCTTGTAGCTGGGCAGGGTCGATTCGCAGCGGATCGGCGCCAGGTCGGGCATGTCCTCGGCGGTGAAGACCTGCGCCTCCATCCCCGGGGGCTTGGTGATCGCGCCCAGCCGCGCATGGGCCAGGGGGCTGCGCACGAAGGCGGCCTCCCAGGTGCCCGCGACCTTGATATCCCCGACGAACCTGGCCTTGCCGCTCAGGTGCCTGGCGTCTTCCTTGCGCGGCGCACGCGCGCCAATTGCTGAGGTCATGGGCCCGTTCCCTGTTGTTGACTTGAAGCTGCGGGTTCTGGCATTGCCTGTGCCTGCACTTTCCCGCTTAATGGGAAGTATACGTCTTAACATTGGCGGAGCAAGTGCCGCGGTGCAGATCGCGGCCGGGCCATGCCGGACGGCCGGATGACAGCCATATCACGAACGGAGGACCCATGGCGCAGGACAGGCCAGAGCAGACCACCCCGCCCCAGGACCGCGGCGCGCCGCAGGGATCGCAGGCGGCGGAGCCGGATGAGGGCCGATTCGGCCAGGCGCGCTATGACGATCTTCTGGGACGGCCGGGCTATCTGGTGCGCCGCCTGCACCAGATCCATATGGGCCTGTTTGCCGAGGCTTGCGACGGGCTGGACCTGACGGCGGTTCAATATGCCGTTCTTTCAGTGCTTTATGTCGGGGAAGCCTTTGATCAGCTGTCGCTGTCCAAGGCGGTGGGGATCGACCGCACCAGCGGGGCCGACGTGATCAAGCGCCTGGTGCGCCGCGGGCTGGCGACGCGCGACGCCTCGCTGGAGGATCGCCGCGCCCGCGTCGTGCGCATCACCGACGAGGGGCGCCGCTTCGTCCGCGGGGTCCGCCCCAAGATGGAGGCGGCGCAGGATCGGCTGGTCGCGCCGCTGGATGCCGGTGAACAGGAGGCCTTCCTGCAGCTTCTGCGCAAGCTGATCGAGGCCAATAACGAACATTCCCGCGCGCCGATGAAATAACGCGGCACCGCCCGTATCTGCCCGGTGCGGAAAAATAGGGAGCCTACTGCATATTTTTTCGGCAGGCTCCCCGGAATCCGGGCCCGAGGGAAGCTGAATCGCAGATATCCCTTTGGGCGGCGAAAAAAGGGAAGCATACTCCGTAAAATACGACACGGAGGCACGATGACCGACCCACGTAACGACGGCCGCAGCCCCTGCGGCCGACCGGCGGAGCCTTGCCGCAAGGCAGGATCCCGCCGGCCGGAGCAGGCGCGATGACGCTATTTTTTCAATTCGTCCTGACCGGGCTGGTCACGGGCTGCTTCCTGATCCTTGCGACGATCGGCTTTTCCTTCACCCGCCGCGTCGAGGGGTTCCTGAACATCGCCCATGCCGAACTGCTGGGGGTCTCGGCCTTCGCGACCTGGGGCTGCAACAAGCTCCTGGGCTGGCACATCCTGCCCTCGGCGGCGGTGGGCATCCTGGTCACGGCCTTCGCGGGGCTGGCCATCGGGCGCATCGTCTATGACCCGATCCGCAAGCACGGCCCGTCGGTGATGCTGATCACCTCGGTCGGGGTGGCCTATGTCATCGGCGGCACGATCGACGCGCTGATCGGCACCGGCATCCGCACGCTCGATATCCCGCTGGCCACCAGCTACCGGTTCTGGGGGCTCCGGATCACGGACTACCAGATGATGGTGGTCGCGCTGGCCATCCTGGCCGCCGGGTCGCTGGCGCTGTTTCTCAACCATACCCGCACCGGCCTGGCGATCCGCGCCATGTCGGCCAATCCCGAACTGGCCGCCTCGCGCGGGATCGACGTGCAGAAGACCAGCCGCGCCACCTGGCTGATCTCCTCGGGTCTGGCCGGGCTGGCGGGGGTGATGCTGGGCGTGATCGCGACGCTGTCGACCGACATCGCCTTCCACCAGATCCTGCAGATCCTGGCGGTCGCGATCCTCGCCGGGCTGGGCTCGCTCTATGCGGTGATCCTCTCGGGGCTGATCGTCGGCGTGGCGATGGATGTCTCGGTCTTCTGGATCCCGGCGGGCTACCGGCCGCTCGTGGCCTTCGCCGTGGTCATCCTCGTCCTTCTGTTCCGCCCGCAGGGCATCGCAGGGAGCGCGTCCGGCAAATGATCCAGTCCCTGATCCTTTCCACGCTAATGTTCGGCGCGATGTTCTCGGTGCTGACCGTGTCGCTGAACCTGCAATATGCCCGCGGCGGCATGATCAATTTCGGCACCGTGGCCTATTTCGCGGCCGGGGCCTATGCCTATGCCATCTTCACGCAGGAGCCGCCCTCGGGGCTGGACCAGTACGCCTTCGGCTTCGACCTGCCCTGGTGGGCGGGGTTCCTGGCGGCGGGGGTCGCGGCGATGGCCTTCGCGCTGCTGACCGGCTGGCCGACGCTGCGGCTGCGCGGCGAATACCTGGCGCTGACCACCTTCGCCTTTGCCGAGGTGCTGCATTCGGTGCTGCTGAACGAAAGGCGCATCGGCAATGGCAGCGTCGGCATGGCCAATGTCGAACGTCCCGATCCGGCGGCGCTGGGGCTGGACGACACGCTGGCCTATGCCGCGGCGGCCTGCCTGCTGATGCTGGCGACGGCCTGGCTGTTCCGGCGGCTCCTGGCCTCGCCCTACGGCCGGCTGGTCGATGCCACCCGCGACGACGAGACGGCGGCGGAATCCGTGGGCAAGGACACCGCGCGGGTGCGGCTGCAGATCTTCGTCATCTCGGCGATCCCGATCGGCTTTGCCGGGGCGCTCTATGCGATGATCACCACGCTGGTGGCGCCCGCGCTTTTCACCGCCGAGGTCACCTTCTTCGTCTGGATCGCGCTGGCGCTTGGCGGCGAACGCACCATCACGGGGGCGATCCTCGGCACGATGGCGCTGGTCTTCTTCCAGGAACTGGTGCGGATCATCCCCTTCGAGACCGTGCGCGGCGCCCAGGTCGCGGCCTCGGTCGAGGAGGTGATCACCGGCATCCTCTTCATCCTGGTGCTGCGCTGGCAGCCCTGGGCAAGGCTGGCACGGAGGGCGGGCGCATGACCGACACGATCCTGGAACTCGACGGCGTGGTGAAGGAATTCGCGGGTTTCCGCGCCGTGGGCGGGCCGCAGGGGCTCAGCTTCTCGCTGCGCCGGGGCGGGTTCCTCGGGCTGATCGGGCCGAACGGGGCGGGCAAGTCCACCACCTTCAACCTGATCTCGGGGGTGATGCCGCCGACGGCCGGGCGCGTGACCTTCGACGGCACCGACATCTCGCGGCTCTCCACCGCCGAGACCGCGGCGCTGGGGCTGGGGCGGACCTTCCAGACCCCGCGCGCCTTCGCCAGCCTCAGCGTGCTGGACAATGTGATGGCCGGGCTGGCGCATCCCGCGGAGGGGCCGCTGGCGGCGCTTCTGGGGCGCTGGAAACCGGCCGAGGCGGAGCTGACCGGCCGCGCCGAGGCGGCGCTGGAACGCGTGGGCCTGATCGCGCGGCGCCATGACAGCGTCGCCAACCTGTCGGGGGGCGAATTGCGGATGCTGGAGGTCGCCCGCCAGCTGGTGCGCGCGCCGCGCCTGCTGCTGCTGGACGAACCCACGGCCGGGGTCGATCCGACCCTGCAGGGCAAGCTGTCGGAGATCCTGGCCGGGCTCCATGCGGCGGGCACCACGCTGGTCGTGGTGGAACACAATCTGGGCTTCCTGATGTCGCTGGCCGACAGCGTGGTGGTCCTTCAGAACGGGGCGCTTCTTGCCGAGGGCGCGCCTGCCGACATCCGCCGCGATCCCGCCGTGATCGCGGCCTATCTGGGGGCGGATCATGACGCTTGAGGTCAAGGGGCTGAGCGCCGGCTATGGCAAGGTGACCATCCTGCACGGGGTCGACCTGGTGGCCGAGCCGGGCGAGATCACCTGCGTGCTGGGGCCGAACGGGGCCGGGAAATCGACGCTGATGAAGACCATCGCCGGGCATCTGCCGGTGACGGGGGGCGAGATGCGCTGGGAAGGCGGCTCCGTCGCCTCGCTGGGCGCGCTGGAGACGCTGCGCGCCGGGATCGGCTATGTCGCGCAGGAGCAGAACACCTTCGCCAAGATGAGCGTGCGCGACAATCTGCTGGCCTCGTCCCTGGCCTTCGAGGGCGCCGGGGCGCGGGTGGAGGAAACCTATCGGCGCTTCCCGATCCTCAAGGAGCGGTCGCATCAGCTGGCCTCCACCCTCTCGGGGGGCGAACGCCAGACCCTGGCCATCGCCAACGCCCTGCTGGCGGCGCCGCGCCTGCTGATCCTGGACGAGCCGACCGCCGGGCTGGCGCCGATCTTCGTCGACCAGATCATCGACTGGATCACCGAACTGGCCCGCGGCGGCATGGGGGTGATCTGGGTGGTGGAGCAGAACCCCGAGAAGATCCTGAAGATCTCGCGCACCACCTGGATGTTCGATGCCGGGCGCAACCGCGAGACCCTGCCCAGCCGCGACCTGCTGGAGCCCGGCCGGCTGGAGGCGATGCTCCTGGCCGAGCACTGAATGCCCCCGCCCCCGCGGGGGCGGGCAAGACCATTGGAAGACCAAAGAAAAAAGACAGCAACCCAACAGGATGACCGACATGACCCTTGCAAGATCCGCGGCCGCGCTGGCCGCCTTGACCACCGCCCTGACCGCCATGCAGCCCGCCTTTGCCCAGACCGACGGCGTCACGCTGGGCGTGCTGGTGCCGCTGACCGGGGAGCTGGGCGAATTCGGCAAGATCGTCGCCGATGCCGTGCAGCTGGGCGTCGATCAGGTCAACGAGGCGGGGGGCACCAAATGCGGGCCGCTGCGCACCGTGGTGGCCGATACCGGCGGCTCCGCCGAACAGGCGATCCGCGAGGCGAACAAGATGATCGACAGCGAGGGCGCGGTGGCGATCCTCGGCCCGGCCTCGGGCGAGATGGTCGCGCTGGTCGATCTGGCCAAGCGCAAGAAGACGGTGATGATGTCACCCTATGCCGGGACGATCACGCTCAACGAGATCGGCGGCGACTATGTCTATCGCACGGTGTCCTCGGATCTGGGCGACGGCGCGGCCTCGGGGCTGTGGCTGACCCGCAAGGGCTACAAATCCGTGGCCTTCCTGATCCAGAACGAGGAATCCACCATCTCCCCGGCGCAGGTGGCGCGCGAGGCCGTCGCCGAGGCCGGGATCGAGCTGACCGACATGATCGTCTACAATCCCGGCCAGCCCTCCTACCAGGCCGAGCTGATCTCTGTGCTGTCGCACAACCCGGATGCGATCTACCTGGCGGGCGGGCAGGAATCCGGCGTCACCGTGCTGAAGGAGGCCGCCGCCGGGGGCTTCGGCGGCGAATGGCTCCTGACCGCCGACCTGGCCGTGCCCGAAGTGTTCGAGGCGCTCGATCCGCGCATCCTCAATGACCGCGCCTATGTCGAGATCGCCGAGGCCGACGGCACCCTGCCGGAATTCAAGGCCTTCGCGGAATTGACCCAGGAAAAGACCGGCGCGGCACCCGGCCCCTTCGCGGCCAATTCCTACGACATGGCGATGCTGACGGCGATTTCGCTGGAGGCGGCGGAGGCCTGCACCGGCGAGGGCATCAACGCGGTGATCCGCGATGTCACCGAGGGCGGCGAGAAGGTCGCCACCTTCGCCGCGGCCAAGGCCGCGCTCGCCGAGGGCAAGGACATCGATTACGAGGGCGCCTCGGGCCCGCTGAGCCTGGATGAAAGCGGCACGCCCGCCGGGGCCTACATGATCAAGAAGGCCGTGGACGGCGCCTGGACGGACGAAGCCTTCCTGCCCGCTTCCGAATTCGAATGATCCCCGCGCCGCCCGTCCCGGCGGGCGGCCTTTCCCCCCGTTCAGTCCCAGGTATTGCCATGACCCTTCCGATCCCGTTCCGTCCGCTTCTCGCCGCGATAGGCCTTGCCGCGCTGCCTCTTGCCGCCGCCGCGCAGGAGGTGTCGCTGCGCATCGGCCATGTCGAGGCGCCCGCCTCCACCACCCATGTCCTGCTGGAAACCGTCGCCGAGCGCGTCGCCGCGGCGACCGGCGGGGCCGTGGAGATCCAGGTCTTTCCGCAAAGCCAGCTGGGCGGGCAGCGCGAGATGACCGAGGCCGTGCAATTCGGCGCGCTCGACGCCACTGCGGGGCCCGTGGCCTTCATGGGCGGCTTCAACCCGCTGGCCTCGATCATGGACATCCCGTTCCTCTATCCGTCCGATCCCGAGACGGCCCAGGCGATCCGCGACGGCGGTTTCGGCGATGCGTTCTGCGACAGCTTCAACAGCCGCGGCGTGACCTGCGTGGCGCTCTATCCCAACGGGACCAAGCAGTTCACCTCCAGCCGCCCGATCGCCGCCGCGGCGGATTTCGCGGGCCAGACCTTCCGCGTGATGGACTCCGCCGTGCTGGTGGATTCGCTGAAGGCCATCGACGTGACGGCGGTGCCGATCCCCTTCGGCGAACTCTACACCGCGTTGCAGACCGGCGTGGTGGATGGCGAGGAGAACCCGCTGGACACCATCTTCAACATGAAATTCTACGAGGTTCAGGACTACCTGACCCTGTCCAATCACGGCGCGATCGAGAATGTCGTGCTGTTCAACCCCGCCATCTGGGAAGGGCTGAAACCCGAATGGCGCAAGGCGATTTCCGACGCGCTGCATGACGTGATCCCCGAGATGATCGCGCACAAGGCCGCGGCCGGGGAACGCGCGCTGGCGGCGATCCGCGAGGCGGGCGTGACCGTCACCGAACCTTCGCCCGAGGAGGTCGCGGCGCTGCGCGAGACCATGTTCCCCGCCGCCCGCGATGCCTTCCTCGCGCGCTCGGGCGACGAGGGCGCCGCGCTGTTCGAGGCCTATCAGGCCGCCCGCGACGCCGCCCTGAACTGATCCGGCCTGCGAGGTTCCGCCATGACCGCCTGTCTCCGTCTCGTCCGCCTGCTGGAACGCGCCTGCCTGGTCGGGCTGCTTCTGGGCATGACGGCGCTGTTTGCCTTCAATGTCGCGATGCGGCTGTTCGGCGGGGCGGCGGCCTCGGGCTTCGGCTGGATCGACGAGGTGGTGCGGCTGATGAACCTCTACCTCGTCTTCCTCGCTGCCGGGCTGGCGCTGGAGCGGGGCAAGCAGGTGGCCGTGGACAGCTGGCGCGACCGCATCGCGGCGCGGCTGCACCTGCCGCTGCGCCGCATCATCGACCTCTGCGGGCTGTGCTTCTCGCTGTGGATGGCCTGGCTGGCCCGGGACATGGCGGCTTTCGTCTTCGGCACCGGGCAGCGCAGCGCGACGCTGGATCTGGCCATCGGCTGGATCTACGTGGCGCCCTGCGCGGGCTTCCTCCTGCTGGCGCTGCGCTACGGCGCCAGCCTGGCGGGCAGCATCGACCGCTTTGCCCTGCGCGGGGAGGCCGCGGAATGATCCTGGGGACCGCGATCGCGCTGATGGCCGTGCTGATGCTGGTGGCCGGGTTCGAGATGCTGATGGTGCTGGGCATCCCGGCGCTCGCCGTCAAGGCGGGGTTCTTCGACCGCATGCCCGACATGATCCTGGTCCAGCGGATGACCGGCGGGATCAACCAGTCGTTGCTGCTGGCGATCCCCTTCTTCCTCTTCGCGGCCGAGCTGATGGGCCGGGGACAGATCGCCGGACGGCTGACGGGTCTGGTGCGCGCGCTGGTGGGCCATGCCCGCGGCGGGATCGGCTATACCACGATCGGCGCGGCGATGGGCTTCGGCGCGGTCTCGGGCTCGGCCCCGGCGACGGTCGCGGCGATGGGCCATATCCTCTATCCCGAACTGCGCCGCGCGAAGTTCCGCGACCGGTTCTCGCTGGGGCTGATCGTCTCCTCGGCCGAGACGGCGCTGTTGATCCCGCCCTCGATCACGCTGATCGTCTATGGCTGGATCACCGGCACCTCGATCACCGCGCTGTTCGCGGCGGGACTGTCCGTGGGGCTGGTTCTGGGGCTGGCCTTCGCCATCCTCACCGCCATCGAGGCCCGCCGCAGCGGCGTCGCCGGCGATCCCCGCGCCAGCCTGGCCGAGATCGGCCTTGCGCTGCGCCGCGCGGGCTGGGCCCTGGGTCTGCCGGTGCTCATCCTGGGCGGCATCTATAGCGGGCTCTTCACCCCGACCGAGGCCGCCGTGGTCAGCGTCGTCTATGCCATCCTGGTGGAGATGCGCGTCTATCGCAGCCTCGACCTGAAGGGGCTGATCGCCATTGCCGAGAAATCGGCGGTGCAGAATGCGGTGATCTTCCTCTTGCTGGCGCTGGGAACGGCGCTGTCCTACTTCATCACCCTGGCCCAGATCCCCGGCCTGCTGATCGCCGGACTGGAGGCGGTCCGGGCCGGGCCGGTTGTCTTCCTGATGATCGCCAATATCGCCTTCATCATCGCGGGCATGTTCGTCGATCCGAATTCGATCCAGCTGATCCTGGTGCCCGCGCTTTATCCGGTGGCCGCGAGCCTGGGCATCGACCCGGTGCATTTCGGCATGATCGTCGCGGTCAACGTGACGCTGGGCATGGTGACGCCGCCCTTCGGGCTGGACCTGTTCGTCGCCTCTTCGACGCTGCAGACGCCGGTGGCCGAGATCATCGCCGGGATCTGGCCCTTCATCCTGGTCAACCTGCTGGTGCTGATGCTGGTGACCTACGTGCCGGGGATCGCGACGCTGGCGCCATCGCTTCTGATGTGAACCGACATGCCGGAGCGTCCGCGCGGCGGTCCGGCCAAACAAGACGTGTACTGTATAAAAACGGCCGAACGCCGATACCCAGAGGAGGGTCCGATGACACCCAAGATCACCTTCGAGGAACATTTCATGGCGCCGGGATTCGAGTCGCATTCGGCGGGGTTCCTGCGGCTGATCCCGGAGGCGGAGGCGCAGGTGCTGACCCGGCGGCTGGCGGATTTCGACGGCGAGCGGATCGAGATCATGGACCGCCACGGCATCGCGCGCTCGGTCCTGTCGCTGACCGGGCCGGGGGTGCAGGGCGAGCCGCCCGAAACCGCCGCCGATGCGGCACGCCGCGCCAATGACTTCCTGGCCGCGCAGGTCGCCCGCCGTCCCGACCGGCTGTCGGGCCTGGCCGCGCTGCCGATGCATGACCCCGAAGCCGCCGCCGCCGAGCTGCGCCGCGCGGTGGAGGATCTGGGATTCCGCGGCGCGCTGGCCAACAGTCCGCTGCATGGGGGCTATTTCGACGCGCCCGGATACGATGTCTTCTGGGCCGAGATCGAGGCGCTCGGCGTGCCCTTCTACCTGCATCCCTCGAACGCGCTGGCGGTGCCGCCGGTCCTGGCGGGCATGCCGGTGCTGCAGGGCGCGACCTGGGGCTGGGGCGTCGATACCGGCAGCCATGCGCTGCGCCTCTTGTTCTCCGGCGTCTTCGACCGCTTTCCGGGGGTGAAGCTGGTGCTGGGCCATATGGGCGAGGCGCTGCCCTATCTGCGCTGGCGCTTCGACTCGCGCTTCGCCGCCTATCCGATGGGGGTGGAGCTGAAGCGGCCGCCCTCCGAGTATTTCACCCGCAACATCGTCATCACCACCACCGGCGTCTGTTCGCATGCCGCGCTGACGGGCGCGATCGGCGAGATGGGGGCCCGGGGCGTGATGTTCTCGGTCGACTATCCCTACGAGGACACCGCAGCGGCGGCGGAATTCATCGAGACCGCGCCGCTGGACCCGGCAACGCGCGCCATGGTCTGCCATGACAATGCCGCGGCGCTTCTGGGGCTGCCGCTCCTGGCGGAGGCGGCATGAGCTGGCATCCGGGCATACCGGCGGCGGAGGTCCATGACCGCGGCGCCGTCGCGGTCGAGGCGGACGGGCTGCGCCTGGCGCTGTTCTCGCTGGAGGGCGAGATCTTCGCCACCGGCAATATCTGCACCCATGCCTTCGCGCTGCTGACCGAGGGGCATGTGGAAAACGGCTGTGTCGAATGTCCGCTGCACCAGGGGCTGTTCGACATCCGCACCGGCAGGGCGCAGGGCACGCCGGTCACGAAGGACCTGGCCACCTACGCCACCCGCATCGAGGACGGCATGGTCTGGATCGATACCGAGCCGAAGGCGCCCGCCGCCGCGGAGGCCCCGGCTTCCGCCGGGGCGGGACGGCACGGGGACGGCCCGCGTCTGGTCATCATCGGTGCCGGACAGGCCGGGGCGGAAACCGCCCGCGCCCTGCGCGCCGAGGGGTTCGCCGGGCCGGTCACGCTGATCGGCGAGGAAGCCCATCCGCCCTATGAGCGCCCGCCGCTGTCCAAAGACCTGCTGCTGGGCCGCGGGCGGCTGGAGGATGCGCATGTCTTCGAGCCCGGCGAGGCGGAGCGGCTGGGCATCGAGATGCGCCTGGACACGCGTGTCGCGGCGCTCGACCCGGCCGCGCGGCGGCTGGATCTCGCGCAGGGCGGGGTGCTGGACTATGACCTGCTGGTGCTGGCCACGGGGGCGGCCGCGCGGCGCATCGCGCTGCCCGGCGCGGCGGCGGGACAGGTCCATTACCTGCGCGATGCCGCGGATGCGGCGCGCCTGGCCCCGGCGCTTGCCGCCGCCTCCCGCGTGGCGGTGATCGGCGGCGGCTTCATCGGGCTGGAAATCGCCTCGGCGGCGCGCGCGCTCGGCAAGGCGGCGGCGGTGATCGAGGCGCAGGACCGGCTGCTGACGCGGCTGCTGCCGCAGGAGCCCGGCACCTTCCTTGCCTGGGTGGCCCAGCAGAACGACGTCGCGCTTCACCTGGGCGCGGGCGTCGCCGCCATCGCGCCCGACGGCGTCCGGCTGTCGGACGGCACGCTGGTGGAGGCCGACCTGATCCTTGCCGGGATCGGCGCGGTGCCCAATGACGCCCTGGCCCGGCAGGCCGGCCTGCCGCTGGGCACGGCCGGGGGCATCCTGGTGAATGCGCAGAACCGCACGGCCGATCCGGCAATCTACGCGGTCGGCGACGTGGCGGTGCAGCTTGACGAGGTCACCGGCGCGCAGGCGCGCTCCGAAAGCTGGCAGAATGCCCGCCTCTCGGCGGCGCGCGCGGCACGCGCCGTCACGGGCCATGCGCAGGAGGCGCCCGAGACGCTCTGGTTCTGGTCCGACCTCTTCGGCGGCACGCTGCAGATCGCGGGTACGCCCGCCCCCGGGCAGGTCACGATCCGCCGCGACGGCGCGGCCCCGGCCTTCTTCTGCCTGGACGCGCAGGACCGGGTCGCCGCCTGCATCGATTTCGGCGATCCGGAGCTTCTGCGCCTCGGACGCCGCCTGATCGCCTCCGGACAGCCGGTCGACCCGGCGCGGCTGGCCGATCCCGAGACCGACCTTTCCCTGATCGAGGATGACGAGATGAAGATGCTGCCCGTGGAGAAGCGCTATGTCTGGCCGGCCTCCGGCCTCGACCGCGTGCCCGACTGGGTCTATACCAGCCGCGAGATCTATGACCGCGAGATCGAGCGGATCTTTCACGGCCCCACCTGGAACTACGTGGGCCTGGCCGCCGAGGTGCCCGAGGCGGGCGATTACATCCGCAGCAATGTCGGCCCCACCCCGGTGGTGATGGTGCGCGACCAAGAGGGCGGCATCAACGTCTTCGAGAACCGCTGTTCGCACCGCGCCGCCGAGTTCTGCCGCGAATTGCGCGGCAATGCCGAGGAATTCGTCTGCCCCTATCACCAGTGGAGCTATGACCTGAAGGGCGACCTGGCGGGCGTGCCGTTCCGGCGCGGGGTGAACGGGCAGGGCGGCATGGGCCCCGATTTCCGTCCCGAGAACCACGGCGTGCGCAAGCTGAAGGTCACCCAGAGGAACGGCGCCGTCTTCGCCTCCTTCTCCGATGACGTGGAGAGCTTCGAAGATTACATGGGCGAGGAGATGCTGACCGATTTCGACACGGTCTTCTCGGGGCGCAAGCTGCGCGTGCTGGGCCATTACCGCCACACGCTGATGGGCAACTGGAAACTCTATCCCGAGAACCTCAAGGATCCCTATCACGCGACGCTGCTGCACACGTTCCTGGTCACGTTCGGGCTGCTGGTGGCGGGCAACAAGTCGGCGATGATCGTCGATCCGCGCGGGCGCCATTCCACCATGGCCTCGGCGAAAAGCGACGGCGCCACGGTCTCGGACGAGAACAAGGCCGAGATGCGCGCCTATCGCGACGGCATGGTGCTGGAAGACCCGCGGCTGATGACCTTCTTCGAGGAATTCGACAGCCCCTGGTCGGTGACGATGCAGGTGGTCTGGCCCGGGCTGATCGTCCAGCGCGAGATGAACACGCTGGGCGTGCGCCAGATCGTGCCCAACGGGCCGAACGAATTCACCATGGTCTGGACGATGTTCGGCTACGAGGACGATGACGAGGAAATGACCCGCCACCGGCTGCGCCAGGGCAACCTGATGGGGCCTGCGGGCTTCCTGGGGCTGGAGGATAACGAGGCGATCAAGTTCGTGCAGGACGGGATGCTGAACTCGACGGGGGGCGAACACCTGGTGGCGCTGGACCCCAAGGTGCCCGCGGGCACGTCGAACACCCTGATCTCCGAGGCGGCGATCCGGGCCATGTACCGCCACTGGCGTCAGGAGATGGGACTGTGAGCATGATGACCCGGGAACGCGCGGCCGATACCCGCGCGGCGCGTCGCGAGGCGCGGCTGGCCGTCGAGGAATTCAACGCCGATTACTGCGCGGTGCTGGATGACGGCGACCTGATGGACTGGCCGGACTTCTTCACCGAGGACGCGTTCTACAACATCACCAGCCGCGAGAATTTCGACCATGGGCGGCCCGTCGGCCTGGTCTATTGCGAGGGGCGCGGGATGCTGCGCGACCGGGCGCTGGCGATCGCCAAGACCTCGATGTTCGGGCCGCGCTACCTTCGCCACTACCTGACCAACACCCGGATCACCGAGATCGGGGAGGATGGCACCATCGCGGCGACGGTGAATTACATCCTGATCGAGACGCTGGCCGAGCTGCCCGAGGGGCGGCTGCACCAGGCGGGGCGGATGATCGACCGCTTCGTGCCGCAGGACGATGGCAGCCTGCGCCTGTCCTCGCGCATCGCGGTCTATGACACGCTGCTGGTGCCCAATGCGCTGGTCCTGCCGGTGTGACGATCCATGCCCCCGCCCGCCGGGGCGGGGGACCCCCGGGTCGCATCCTCGGCCCTGCTCCGGCACCGGCAGCCAAGGCCCCGGGCGGAGCGGGCGGCGGCGCGACCCCGGCCTGCGGATGGCGCCTGTCCCGGTGGTCCCGGGACCGGCGGGATGCAGCGCGCGCGCCCCGGTCGCCGCGGATCGTGCCGCCATTGCGGCGGATGGCCGGATCGGCCCGCCCCCGACCCGCCACCGCGGCCTGACCGGGACAGAGCCCGGCCCGCCTCCGCGTGCCCTGATCCGGATTCCGCGCCTGGCGGGCTTGTCGGCGGGGCCGGGCACGCCATCTGTGCGGAACGTGCAGTGTCACAGCAGTTGCACGGAGTCGGTATAGGGTGCGGCCGCTGACAGGCTGGAGTGTGAAGATGACGATTGACGTGATGCGCGACGGCAGCGGTTTCCTGGTGCGGCATCTGGCGGAAAGCGGCGAGATCCTGGCCGAGATCCGCTTTGCCCTGAAGGCCGAGGCCGAGGATTTCGCAAGGGACTGGCGCGACTGGCTGGGCGATCTGGGCCGGCGCGCGGGGTCCGCCGCCTGAGGGCTGCGGCCGGGCGGGGAGACCGGTCCTCCTTCGGGGCGGGCGAGAGCGGCCCACCCCCCGGTGCGGTCACCGGGGACAGGCGAGGCGCGGGAGGCCCGCGCCCTTTCCCGGATCAGGGGATCAGTGGCTTTCGTGCCCGTGATCCTCTTCCCCGTGCTCATGATCGTCGTGGTCGTGGTCATCCTCGTGCAGATGCGAATGCCCGGCATGGCTGTGATGCGTGGCATTCGCCGCCCCGATCTCCGCCTCGATCGCCAGGCTGCCCGCCCCGGTCAGAAGCGTCAGATCCAGATGCCCCCCCTCGACCAGCGCTTCGCTCAGGCCGCTCAGCCGCACCGCCATGACGCCCGGGGCCATCTCCATCTCGCGCCCGGCCGGAACCGGCAGAGGCGGCAGTGCCTCGGCGGTTTCTTCGCCGCCGGCGATGCGGAACCCGACCAGCCCCGCGCTTTCGGCGATCTCCGCGCGCGCGCCCGAGATCATCACCGGTTCCTCGCCCATGTTATGCACCATCATGAAGACATCGGCGGTATCGGCGCCCGTGGCCCGCGTCCAGGCATGTTCGACGGCGAAATCGCCGATGGCGAAGGCGTGATGCTCCTCGTCGACGGCGTGGTCATGCCCGTCGTCATGCTCATGGGCTTCGTGCTCGTGCTCATGCTCGTGATCGGCGGCGGCCATGGCGGGCGCCGACAGGGCCAGAAGGGCGGCAAGAAGGAAACGGGTCATGTCATGTCTCTCCGGATGGGATGGGCTCAGGCGCGCAGCCCCTCGGCGACCGGCTGGCGCAGGACGACGAGGGCGGGCAGCAGCGACAGAAGGCAGGTCGCGGCGAGGAATCCCGCGGCCAGGTGGATTTCGGACCAGCCGATGGCGGCCTCGACCAGCACGTCGGTGCGCAGGGTGACGATCCGCGACAGGATGGCGGCGGCGGCCAGCCCCGCGCCCAGCCCCAGCACCGTGCCCGCGGCCAGAAGCGCCGCGCCATAGCTCCAGACCACCGCCATGACGAAACGTGCAGGCGCGCCGAGCGCGCGCAGCATCGCGGTCTGGCGCCGGAACAGCCGGGTCAGGATGAACAGCCCCAGAAGCACCGAGGCGGCGACGAGGATCTGCGTGACGACGGTCATCAGCGACATGACCTGGCGCACATCGCCCATCACCCGGTAAAGCTGCGACAGCACCGTGCCGGGAAAGAAGGCCATGGTCTCGGCATCGCGCGTGAATTCGGATTTCAGCGCGTAATTGGCCCAGAGCGCATCGGCATGGACCAGCACCGCGGGCGTGCCGGGGAAGTAATCGGGATCGAAAGGCGGGCCCAGCTGGCCCGCGCGTTCCGGCGCATGGCCGTCGGCCAGGCCGTGGATCTGCCAGACGGCCTCCACCGGGACCAGGATCGCGCGGTCCCAGGGCGTGCCCGAGCGCGGCAGGCGGCCGACGACGGTATAGCTTGCGCCCTCATGCGCCTCGGCCGAGGCCCCCGACCCGTGCGAGGGGGTGAAGCTGTCGCCGATATCCGCCGCCGCCGCCGCCCCGGCGATCGCCTCGCCCGGGGCCTGCCACATGCGGCCCTCCAGCGCGCCATCGCCCAGATAGGTGACGAATTCGGCGGTGGTGCCGACGACCGGACTGTCGCCATAGCTGTCGCCAAAGGCCAGGGGCGCGGCGATATCGACAGTCTCGTGGCGCGCGATCTCGTCATAGGTGGCGCCGTCCAGCAGCGGCACATCCGAGGGCTGCAGGAAGACGGTGGCCAGCATCATCGTCATCTCGCTGCCCGGCGCGGAGATGACCAGGTCGAACTTGTCGGCCGCCATGGCCATGCCGCGGCGCAGTCCGCGTTCCTGCGCGATCACGCCGATGCCCATGCCGACCGAGACGGCGATCAAGAGCACGAACATCAGGTTGGCCCAGCGGAACCGCCACAGGACCGCGCGGATCAGCGGCAGGGGCGCAAAGCCGCGCAGCAGCAGCAGCGCGCAGAGCGCGACCGGCGCCAGCAGCGCCAGCGTCACCAGCACATCCTGCGCCAGAACGGGCAGGCCCGCCCAGAGATCAGACATGGACATCCTCCGCGATCCGTCCGTCGGTGACGGTCAGCACCCGGTCCATCCGCTCCAGCAGCCGGGTATCGTGGCTGACCGCGATCAGCGTCTTGCCGGTTTCCCGCGCCAGCCCGGCCAGGTCGCCGATCAGCCGGTCCGCGGCGGCGCGGTCGAGGCTGGCCGTGGGTTCATCCGCCAGCAGCACCGGCGCATCGGCGGCCAGCGCGCGGGCCACG
>NZ_JACVXA010000078.1 GCF_014903745.1 Mangrovicoccus algicola
GCGCCGCCTGGCGGTCGATCACATGGACCGCGTGGCCCCGGCCGGCGGCCAGCAGCGCGACCAGCGCCCCGATCGGCCCGCATCCCGCCACCACCAGCGGCGCCCCCGGCGGCACCGCGATCCGCTCCAGCGCGTGCAGCGCCACCGCCAGCGGTTCGGCCATGGCGAGATGCCGGGCGGGCAGGCCTGCGGGCGCCGCGATCACGTTCCTCGCGGGAAGGATGACCTGCTCGGCGAACCCGCCATCGATCGCCTCGCCCACGAATCCCATCGTCTCGCAGACCTGGGCCAGGCCGGCGCGGCAATTGCCGCAATTCCCGCAGGTCACGCGGCTGTCGACGATCACCGCATCGCCCGGCGCAACGTGATCCACCCCGGCGCCGACCTGCGCCACGGTCCCGGTGAATTCGTGCCCCGCCACCGACGGCGCCCGGCTGATCCAGGCGCCGTTGCGGAAATTGTGCAGATCGGACCCGCAGATCCCCGCCATGGTCACGGCGATCCGCAGCTCGCCCGGACCGGGGGCGCCCGGGTCGGCGATCTGCTCGACCCGAAGGTCCTGCACCCCGTGCAGCCGCACCGCCTTCATCGCTCAGCCCTTCAGATAGCCGTCGCGCATCGGCCCGACCGCGTTGGCATGGGAGGAAAACCCCTCGTAATCCGCCAGGATCCGCGCCGTCCTGGCCAGTTCGGGATAGCCCTTGGCCGTGACATAGCCCACCGAGGAGCGGCGCAGGAAATCCGACACCGACAAGGGCCCCCAGCTGCGCGCGCCGCCCGAAGTCGGCAGCACCGCGTTCGGGCCCAGGGCGAAATTCCCGATCGCCACCGGCGTATGCGGCCCCATCAGGATCTCCGCCGCCTCGGTGATTTCGCCCAGATGCTCGAAGGGCTGAGTCGAGAGAAGCTCCAGGTGTTCCGGCGCATAGCCGTTCACGAAGTCATAGCTTTCCTGCAGCGACCCGGTCAGCACGATGCCGCCCGCGGGTCCGCTCAGCACCCGGCGCGAGAATTCCGCGCGCTGCGGCGCCATCGCCGCCCAATGCCCGGGCAGCGCGGCCAGCGCCTCCTCGGCGACGCGGCGCGAATGCGTCACCAGCCAGGCGGAGCTGTCCGGCCCGTGTTCGGCCTCGATCAGCAGATCCAGCGCGGCCAGCCCGCCATGGACCGTCTCGTCGGCGAAGATCAGCGCCTCGGACGGGCCCGCAGGCAGGCCCGGATCGATCACCCCGGACAGCAGCCGCTTGGCCGCGACGACCCAGGGGCTGCCGGGACCGACGATCTTGCGGCAGCGCTTCACCGTCTCGGTGCCATGGGCCGCCGCCGCGACGGCCTGCGCGCCGCCGACCTTGTAGACGGTCTCGACCCCCGCCAGCCGCGCCGCAACCAGCGTCGCCGCATCCGCGCCGCCGCCCGGGGCGGGCGGGGTGAAGATCGCGATCTCGGGCACGCCCGCCACGACCGCCGGAACCGCCGTCATCATCACCACCGAGGGAAAGGCGCCCTTGCCGCGCGGCACGTAAAGCGCGACCGATCCGATCGGCAGGAACCGGTCCCCGGCATAGGCGCCGGGGCGGATCTCCTTCAGCCACATCGCCTCGGGGGCCTGTTCCTCGTGAAAGCTGCGGATATTGGCGATGCCCGCGCGGATCGCCCCGATCACCTCGGGATCGACCGCATCGAAGGCTGCGTCGAACTCGGCCTCCGTCGCCTTCAGCCCGGCGGCGCTCAGCCCCTCGGCCCCGTCGAATTGCGTGCCGAAGCGCACCAGCGCGGCATCGCCTTCGGATTTCACCGCCTCGATGATCGGCCCTGCCTTCTCCAGGAAGAAGCTCAGATCGGCCTCGGACCGCCGGTAGAGCGCCTGGCGCTCTGCGGCATCCAGTTCCGCCAGGACCTTGAAATTCACGTCGCTCATGGATCGCCTCCGGCTCCCCGGTCCGCGCCGGGCCTGTCCTCGTCACGGGTCGGGCTACCGCCTCGGACCAGATATGTATATACTTTACCCCGGCCGCGGGACGGTCTGCGGGTCCCGACCCGCGGCCTGCCTAAATCGACGCCAGGTACCCCCCGTCGATGCCCAGAATCTGCCCGGTGACATAGCACGAGGCATCCGAGGCCAGGTACAGCACCGCCGCCTCCAGATCCTCCAGCCGGCCGAAGCGGCCCATCGGGATCTTCTGCTCCATCGCGCGGCACCAGTCGGGATCGCGATAGAACACCTCCGTCAGCTCGGTGCGGAAATAGCCCGGCGCGATGGCGTTCACCCGCACGCCCTGACCGGCCCATTCCGCCGCCAGGGCCCGGGTCATCCCCGCGACGCCGCTTTTGGAGGATCCGTAGGGCGCGGCGGTGGGCACCCCGACGAAGGAGGTCAGCGAGGCAAGGTTGACGATGGCCCCCCCGCCTTTCTGCAGCATCGCCGGCGCGACGGCCTGTGCCATGAAGAAGGCGCCCTTGAGGTTCGTATCGACGATCCTGTCCCACAGCGCCTCCGTCACTTCGGTGGAGGGACAGACCTCTTCCGTGCCGGCATTGTTGACGAGAATGTCGACCGGCGCGACGGGAGCGAGCGCCGCGCGGATCGCCCCCACGTCGCGCTGATCGCAGGCGAGGCACTCCGCCCGCCCCCCGGCCTCGCGGATCAGCGCGGCGGTGGCCTCCGGGCTCCCGGCGCTGCGCGCGGTCAGGACCAGATCGGCCCCCGCGCGGGCCAGCGCCAGGGCCAGCGCCCGGCCGATGCCGCGGCTGGCCCCCGTGACCATGGCGCGGCGTCCCTGCAGGGAAAAGAGGCTGGAAAGATAGGCGTCCGGTCCGGTCTGCATGGCGCTCCCCGATGTGCTGCACTGCGCCGGTCATCCCGCGCGGGCCCGGTCCCGGCAAGGGGCCGCATCGCCGCGCCCGCCCCGCCGGACCGGACGGGGCTCCGGGCAACCCGGCGCGCGGGACGTTCCGCCTGCCGGCGCGCCGGGATGGAGGCCCCCGCCGCTTCACAATCCTGCGGGAGACGGGCCGGGGCGGTGTGCCATTCCCGCCGGCGCGCCCGGCCGCGGGCGGGGCCGATGCCGGAACGCCGGTCCGCAGGGGCGCGCCGCCTGCCCCGGCCACCGCCGGAACCGTCACGATCCGTCCGGCTTCGCACCCGGCGCATGCCGCGCGGCAAGCTTGCCCAGCACCTGGTGGCGTCCCACCGACAGCCGCGCGGCCTGCCCCTGCCTTTCGCGATCGGCGGAGAGGCTGGCGATGCGCTGGCGGATCTCCTTCACCCGGTCGGTGCGCCACATGTCCCACAGCCCGTCCCGGCCCGCCATCTGATAGGCAGAAGGGGTCGGCTCTGCGCCGAGGCGATCCACCGAGGCGCCGTCGAGCATGTCGATCTGGCTTTCCAGAACGCGGATCTCGGCGCGCAGCCTTTCCAGCCGCGCGACATCCGCGTCGCGGCGCATCGCCGCCAGCGCATGCAGCCTAGCCAGGGCCCGGGGCCGGTCCATAGGGCCGCTTCCTCATCTTGTCGCGCATCTGCTCGGCAAAGCGGATCGCCGCCGCGACCGCGCGGTAGAGCTCCGAGGGGATTTCCTCGCCGATCTCCACCGCCGCATAGAGCGCGCGCGCCGTCGGCGGCTCGGGATAGACGGGCACGGCGCTTTCCGCCGCCAGGCGCCGGATGGTCGCCGCCATCTCGTCCACCCCCTTGGCGACGCAGACCGGCGCGCTGCCCTTCGCCCGGCTCCATTTCAGGGCAACGGCGTAATGCTCGGGATTGACGATCACGACATCGGCGGTCCTGACGTCATGCAGCATATGGGCCCGGGCGATATCCGTCGCGCGCTGGCGGCGGCGCTGCTTGACCACCGGGTCGCCCTCGGCCTCCTTCTGCTCGTCGCGCATCTCCTTGTGCGACATCCGCATCGTGCGCAGGTGCTCGGCCCGCTGGAACAGGTAGTCGACGATGCCCAGCACCGCGGCGATGGCAAGCGCGACAAGACAGAACCGCAGCGCCACGTCCAGCATCAGCACCACCACCTGCCGCGGGGCGATCAGCAGGCTGTGCAGGATCTCGTCGCGACGGTCCGCCACGAACCAGACCAGCGCGCCGGTATAGAGCAGCAGCTTGGCGAAGCTCTTGAAGAACTCGAAGAAGCCGCGCCGGCCAAAGCGTTTCTTGAAATTCTCCAGCGGGGAGATGCGCGACGCCTTGGGCGCGATATTGCCGCCATGGGCGACATAGGCGCGCTGCAGCGCCAGCGACAGCAGCACCGCAACCGCCGGGACCAGGAACAGCGGCAGCACCGCGCCCAGAAGCGCCAGGGACGGACCGGCCATGAGCGCATGGGTCGTCTGGTCGGGCATCTCGGCGGCGCGCCACAGCCGGTCCGAGAAGAACCGCGCCATCAGCGCCCCGGTCCGGTGCAGGATGGGCTCTCCCCAGATGGCCAGGACCAGCACCAGCCCGCCATAGGCGGCGGTCGTGTTGAGATCGGAGGAGCGGGCGATATTGCCCTTGGCGCGGGCATCCTGCAGTTTCTTCTGCGACGGCTCATATGGCTTGTCCTCGGTTTCCTGCTGCTGTTCGGCCATCAGCGCAGCCCCTCGATCAGCGGGGTGCCGGTCAGCATCTCCAGCCAGACCGACAGCATGACCGGCGCCGCCACCATCAGCAGCGCGAGGCCCAGCCAGGAAATCGCGGGCGCGCCGACAAAGGCCACCATCAGCTGCGGCATCGCCTTGTTCACCACGCCCAGGCACAGGTTGTAGAGCACCGCCACCACCAGGAAGGGGCCCGACAGGCCGAAGGCGATCTCGAAGAGCCGCACGAAGGTCTCGCTGCCCAGCCGCAGCGCCGCCGCGGGCGAGATGCCGATGCCCAGCGGCATCACCTGGTAGGAGTCGACCATCGCCACCACCACCTGAGCGTGGTAATCCAGCGCCATGGCCAGCGCGATGGCGGCATAATACAGGAACTGCCCGATGGCCGGCTGGGGCTGTTCGACCTGGTTGCCGAGGATCTGCGCCAGGGAGATCGCCTGCGAGGCCATCGCCCCGGCGATCTCTATCGCCCAGAACAGGGCCCGGCAGAGAAACCCGATCGCCAGCCCCGCCACCGCCTCCCGCGCGCAGGCCGCCAGATAGGCGGCGCCGGGCGGCGGCGCGTCGCCCAGCTCTGCGGCCAGCGGCGCGACGAGCAGCGTGACCGCCAGCGCCAGAACCAGCCGGATGCGCGGCGACACCGCGCGCGCGCCCAGCGCCGGCAGGAGGAAGAAGGCCGTCCCGGTGCGCATCAGCACGAGAAAGGCCTCCGCGGCCGGGAGGCCCTCCAGCAGGGACAGCGCGGCGGCGGTCATGGTCATGGCGGCACAACCCCCAGGATGGCCGGCTGCACCTGCGTGCCCAGTTCCTCGTAGGACAGCACCGGGGTGCTCAGCCCCTTCGCGACCACCACCGTCTTGAGGAACCGCCGCCGCCGCGCGGAGGTGACCAGCACGGGCTCGCCGCCGCCGGACATGGCCTCGCGCAGCGTCACGGCGATCTTCTCGGCCAGGCGGTTGAACTCCTCCGGCGGCAGCGCCACCTCCGTGCCGCCATCGGTTCCCACCTGGTACTGGAGGAACCGCTTCTCCCACTCCGGGGCAAGCTGCACCAGCGGGACGCGCCCGTCGCCGCGCCGGAACTCCGCAACGATCTGGAACCCCAGCCGCTGGCGCACGTATTCGCAGATATGCTCGGGCCGTCCCAGCGTGGCGCGGGCCTCGGCGACGGTTTCCAGGATCAGCGGCAGGTTGCGGATCGACACGCGCTCCTCCAGCAGCAGGCGCAGCACCACCAGCACCAGGTCCATCGGAACCTTGTCGGGGATCAGGTCGTCCAGCAGGCGCCGGTTCGCCTCGGCGCGCTTCTTGTCGCTGAGCCGGGTCAGCTCGTCGAGGAGGCGGGTCAGCGATTTCAGCGACAGCAGCCGCGAGAGATTGGCGCGCACCACCTCCAGAAGATGCGTTGCCAGGACCTCGGCGGCGCTGACCACGGTCGTTCCCGCCAGGGTCAGCGCATCCTGTTCGGCCCGGTCGACCCAGCGTGCAGGCGCGCCGTAGACCGGCTCGCGCACATCCTCTCCCTCGGGCAGCGAGGCAGGGGCCGCCTCCCCCACCAGCGCCATGACCTTGTTGGGGCGGAGCCTCTCCTCGGCGACCGGCACGCCCTGGATGAGGATGCGGTAATGGCCCGGAGCCAGCTGCGGCTGGTCGGTCAGCCGCACCTCGGGCAGGATCATGCCATAGCCCGAGGCCACGTGGCGGCGCATGCCGTCGATCCGCGTCTCCAGCCCGGTGCCGGGATCGAGCACCATGTTCACCAGGTCGGGCGCGAATTCGATGTGGATGTCATCCAGATCGATCAGGTCGCCGATCGAGCGCTCTGCCTGCGGCTCGGCCACGGGTTCCGCCGGGGCCGCCTGCGCGGCGGCGCTCGCCCGGAGGCGACGCTCCGCCAGGAAGGCCAGAAGGCCCAGCAGGCTGCCCGCGAGGAGAAAGGGGAAGAAGGGAAACCCCGGAACCACCGCGAAGACCATCATCAGCCCGGCCACCGTGGCCACTGCCGCCGGGTGGCGGCCGACCTGCTCGATGATGGCGGTGTCGGTCGTGTTGCTGATGCCGCCGCGCGACAGCAGGAGCGCCGAGGCCACCGAGATGATGACCGCCGGAAGCTGCGTGACCAGCCCGTCTCCGACCGTCAGCACCGCATAGGTCGTCAGCGCATCGCCGATCGCCATCCCGTGGACGAAGACCCCGATCGAAAGCCCCACGACCAGGTTCAGCAGGGTGATCAGCAACCCCGCGACGGCATCGCCCTTGACGAATTTCGACACCCCGTCGAGCGACCCGAAGAAGGTCGCCTCGGCCTGCTCGCGCTCGCGCCGTTCCTTGGCCTCCGAATGCGAGATCGCCCCCGAGGAGACATCCGCATCGATGGCCAGCTGCCGGCCCGGCATCCCGTCCAGGGCGAAGCGGGCGCCGACCTCGGCCATCCGCGCCGCGCCCTTGGTGATGACGACGAAATTGACGATCAGCAGGATGAAGAAGATCACCACCCCCAGGAACGGATCGCCGCCCATGACGAACATGGCGACGCCCTCGATCACGTTTCCCGCCGCGTCCGGGCCGGTATGGCCCTCGCCGATGATCAGCTTGGTCGAGGAGATGTTCAGCGACAGCCGAAGGATCAGCGAGGCCAGAAGGATCGTCGGGAAGGAGGAGAAATCCAGCGGCCGCTCGATGAACAGCACGATGGTGAAGACCAGCGCGGCCAGCCCGAAGCTCGTCACCAGCCCGACATCGAGGATCCAGGCCGGGACCGGCAGGAGCATCATGACGATCGTCGCCATGAGCCCCAGCGCCAGGATGGTCGTCGGCGACATCACCCTGCCCGGCGTGAACCGCCCGTCCAGCCCGCCGCGCAACGCGGCTCCGATCGTCTCCGCCACGGCCGTCTCCTCAGTTGTCCTGCCGGATCATGTCGACGATCAGCACCTGGTGCACCACCGGTCCCAGCACGGCCCGCGCCGCCGCGCCCAGGTCGTTTCGGATCACGTTGAGGTCGCTGAATTCGACATAGGAGCCGCCGAAACCGCCCAGCGAGGCGTAGGCGAAGAGCACGCGCAGGAATTCGTCGCGCAGCTTGGGCTGCTTGGACAGGACCGCCTCCCGGGCGCCGGGATCGACCTCGAGACTCAGCGACAGCAGCAGGAGCCCCGTCATCTGGTCGTTCTCGATCACCGGCACGACGAACTGGTTCTGCATGTCCACGTATTCATGCTCCGGCGACAGTTCGGTGGGAGCGATGTCGCCGGGGGCCGGTTCCGCGTCATGGCCCTCCGCATCGGCGGCGGCGCAGTCGCATTCGGCGGGCTCCGGCGGCGGCGGGGCCAACAGGAACCCCGCGCCGCCGCCCAGGCCGATGCCCAGCAGCACGATCAGAAGGGGGATCAGGAGTCTCATCATCGGCGGCACCTAGTAGGGAAGCAGGATGTCGGAGATCTGCTGGCCGTAGCGCGGCTGCTGCACATCGGTGATCTGGCCGCGCCCGCCATAGGAGATGCGCGCCGAGGCGATCTTGTCATAGGGCACCTCGTTGAGCCGCGAGATGTCCTCGGGCCGGACATAGCCGGTCACGAGCAATTCGCGGATCTCGAAATTCACCCGGATTTCCTGCGAGCCCTGGATGCGCAGCACGCCGTTGGGCAGCATGTCGGTGACGGTGGCCGCGATGCGCAGCTCCAGCTTCTCGTTGCGCTTGACGGAACCGTCGCCGGAACTGCTGGAACTGCTGTCCACCGCGACCAGGTCATTGGGCGACGCGCCGGAGGGCAGCACCCGTTCGAGGTTTTGCGGAATGCCGAAGAACGACCCCAGCGTCAGGCTCTCGCTTGCCGAGCGCGAGCGGTCGGTGGTGTTGGAGATCTCGGCGCTCTCGTCGATCTCGATCACGACGGTCAGGATGTCGCCCGGATCGCCCGCCCTGCGGTCGCCCAGAAGGGAATTGCGCGACCCGCTCCACAGCGAGGAGCGGTCGACCGGCTCGACCTTTTCCAGCCGCTGCGGCAGGCCGGGCACCGACATGGCGAGGTGCTCGCGCCCCGCATCGGCATCGGAGAAGCTGGGCGGCCGCCCCAGGTGATCCAGCCGGGCGCAGGCGCCGCTGGCCAGGACCGCGGCAAGGCCCAGGGCGGCGCCCTTCGGGAATGCATGTTTCATCTGTCGGCCCCCGTGACTGTGATGGATCCGTCGGGCATCACCTTGCCCGTGACGGTGATGCGCGAAGTTTCATTGGTCACCCGGATCATGTCCCCCGGCGCCCCCCCGTCGAGCGCGCGCCCCTCGGTGGAGATGCGCAGCGCGCCGCGTTCGAAATGCAGCAGGACGGTCTGGTTGCGGCTCACGACATGCGGCTCCTGCAGGTCGGCGGGCATGATCGCGCGGCCGGGAAAGAGGTTGCGGCTGGCCTGCAGCCCCACGGCCTCGCGCAGGTCGCCCAGGGCGCCCGGGATCTCGACCTCCTGAAGCGCGACATCCTCGGCAGTCAGCACCGTCCCCACCCGTACCGGGCGGGCGGTCACCACGCTGTCCGCCCGCGGCACCCCGGCGGGCGCGAGCGCGGCGAGAAGGGCGAGAACCGGAACGGGGGCAAATCTGGCGCACATGGCGGGCTCAGCGGATCTGCGTCGTGGCGGCCAGCATCTGGTCGGCCGCGGTCAGCACCTTGGCGTTCAGCTCGTAGCCGCGCTGCGCCTCGATCAGCTCGGTGATCTCGGCCACGGCATCGACCGACGAATCCTCCAGGAACCCCTGGCGCAGCGTCCCCAGCCCGTCGATCCCCGGCGCCGAGTTGTTGGGCTGGCCGGAGGCCTCGCTTTCGAGGAACAGGTTGCTGCCCATCGCCTCCAGCCCCTTGGGATTGGCAAAGCCCACGAGGCTGAGCTGGCCCAGCAGCTGCGCCTGCACCTCGTTGTTGAAATAGGCGTAGATCTCGCCATCGGCATTGATCGACACGGCCCGCGCATCCTCCGGCACGACGATGTCGGGCACCAGCGGATAGCCGTCGGAGGTCACGACCGTGCCCTCTGCATTGAGCTTGAGCGCCCCGTCACGGGTATAGGCCGACACGCCCGAGGGCAGCGTGACCTCCAGATAGCCCCGCCCCTCGATGGCGACGTCGAGGTCGTTTCCCGTCATCTCGAGCGATCCCTGCTTGAGATCGAGGGAAATCGCCGAGGGCCGCACGCCCAGCCCCAGCTGGATGCCGGTGGGCAGCACCGTGCCGTCGGCGGCATTGATCGCGCCGGGGCGGGCGATCTGCTGGTAGTGAAGGTCGGCGAATTCCGCCCGGCGCGCCTTGTAGCCGGTCGTGGACATGTTCGAGAGGTTGTTGGCGATCGTATCCACCCGCATCTGCTGGGCGGCCATTCCGGTCGCGGCGATCTTGAGGCTACGCATGGCTGGCTCCTGTCATGCTCCGAGGGTCCGCAGGACATTGCGGATCCGCTCGTCTTCGGACTTGTTGAGACTGGCGCCCTGCTCGTAGGCGCGGTGAACCTCGATCATCCGGGCGATCTCCAGCACCGCCTCGACATTCGAGTCTTCCTTGAACCCCTGCAGGACCCGGGAATTCTCGGCGGGCACGGGCGCGCTCTCGACGGTGAAAAGCATCTCCGCCACGCGCTCGGGCTCCTCGCCCTGCGCGGGGACCACCGGCAGGATCGCCGAGAGGAACTGGCCATCGGCGCTGAGCGTGCCATCCGCGGACAGGCGGATCGCCCCGGCCCCGGGCGGGATCTGCACCGGCGCGCCGCCGGCATCGAGCACCCGCTTGCCGCCCATGGTGACCAGTTCGCCATTGGCATTCTGCGCGAAATTCCCGGCGCGGGTCAGGGCCTGCCCCCCCTCGTGCTCCACCAGGAAGAATCCCGGGCCGTCTATGGCGAAATCGAAGGGATTGCCGGTCTGCCGGATGGGCCCCTGGCTGAAATCCGTCCGCCGGACCTCGCCATGGGCCATGGAGAGGGAAACATCCTGCTCCTCCAGCGGCACGAGGAACTCCGAGAAGATCATGCCCTCCCGCTTGAACCCGGGGGTGGAGATGTTGGCGAGGTTGTTCGCGATGACCTGAAGCTCTGCCTTGAGCCCCTCCATGCGCGAAAGATTGGCATATATCGCGTTGTCCAAGTCAGTTCTCCGCAATCAGGCGCAGGATCGTGTCCCGGAAGAAGGACACGAGACTGTTGGTCATGAAGGTCATGCTGACCCAGAAGGTCAGCAGCATGGCGATCATCTTCGGCACGAAGGTCAGCGTCATTTCCTGGATCGAGGTCAGTGCCTGGAACAGGCCGATGGCGATCCCGGTCAGAAGCGCCACGCCGAGGATCGGGGTGGAGATGGCCACCGCCACCCACAGCGATTCACGCACGACGTCGAAGATGATCTCCTGGTCCATCTCAGATCTGCATCCGCATGATTTCCTGATAGGCCTCGACCACCTTGTCGCGCAGCGTCACCGCGGTCTCGACCGCCAGCTGCGCCTGCGCCATGGCCTCGACCATGGATTGCGTATCCGCCCGGCCCAGCATGGTGTCCTGGGCGGCCGTCTCGGCCCGGCGCACGGTTTCGGAAAAGTCGCGGGCGAAGGCCTCGACGCTGGTCGCGATGGAGCTTTCCCCGGCTTCCGCGGGGTCTGCGGTCGCGACGGCCCGTCCATAGGCGCCTGCCGCGAGCGATGAGCTGATATCCATTCTGGATCTCCTGCTTCTGGCGGTTAGCGGCGCAGAAGGTCGAGCGATGCACCCGCCATCTTCCGCGCCTGGTCGAACATCTGGAGGTTGGCCTCGTAGCTGCGCTGCGCCTCGCGCGCGTCGGCGATCTCGAAGATCAGCTTGACGTTGGAGCCGTCATAGCTGCCGGTCGCATCGGCCAGCGGATGGCCCGGATCATAGATGCGGGCAAGATCGGCCGGGTCGAGATCCACCCGGCCCGTCTCCACCCCGTGCAGCCCGCGCCCGAGATCCTTCACCTCGAAGGGAACGGTCTTGCGCCGGAACCCCGGCGTATCGGCATTGGCCACGTTTTCCGTGACATAGCGCAGCCGCATCGCCTGCGCCTTGACCCCTGTGGCGGCGACGGCCATCGCATCGAGCAGCTCTGCCATGCTCACCCCCTCCCCAGGCTGCTGCGCAGCAGGGTCAGGCCGCTGCGATAGACGGTCAGCGCAAGATCGTGGGAATGCTTGGTTTCCGCCGCGTTGAGCATCTCGCGTTCAAGCGAGACCGAGTTGCCGTTGGGCGAGGCATCGCCGGGGCGGACCGTTTCCTCCAGCCTGACGCGGTGAAGAGCGGCGGGCTCCCCCAGATGGGCAGGCCGGGTGCGGCGCAGCGCCAGGGCCGGGGCCTCGCGAATGGTATCGGAAAAGGGTCTTGCATCCATGGCGCGATAGCCGGGCGTGTCGGCATTCGCCATGTTCTGGCTGATCGCCGTCTGGCGCGCAGCGGCATGGGCCGCCAGCGCAGAGGCCATGCGGAAGACGTCATTCGACGCGAACATGCGGATTCTCCACAGAATTTCTTCAACCTTGGCTTAACTGCGATTCGTTTAGAAACGGTTTGCGGAAGAGAGGTGGAGAAGAGATGAGCGGACCGTTCCTGAGACATCTGACCGCCGCGATCGACGAAATGACGATCGCGCATCACCTGGGCCGGGTATCCGCGCTGGGACAGGGCGGCATCGCGGTGTCCGGCCTGGCAAGGGTGGCCGCGCTTGGCGACCGGGTGGAGATCACCTGCCGCAAGGGACATGTCCTGCCCGGGGAAATCCGGGGGATCGGTGCGGGCGAGGTCACGGTCCTGGCGGACGGGCCGCTGACCGGCATCGCACTGGCCGACGAGGTCAGGCTGCTCGGGGAGGCCAGGATCGCCCCGGATGACGGCTGGCTCGGCCGGGTGATCGACCCGATGGGGCGGCCGATGGACGGCCGCCCTCTGCGGCGGGGCCCGGAACCGCGGCGCGTCGAATCGCCCCCGCCCGCCCCGGCCCGCCGCAAGTCGCTGGGACCGCGTCTGGAAACGGGGCTTTGCGCCTTCAACACCATGCTGCCCCTGGTGCGCGGACAGCGCGTCGGATTATTCGCGGGCTCCGGCGTGGGCAAGTCCTCGCTGATATCCGGCATGGCGCGCGGCGTCGCCGCCGATGTGGTCGTGCTGGCCCTGATCGGCGAGCGCGGGCGCGAGTTGCGCCATTTCGTCCAGGACGTGCTGGGCCCCGAGGGCATGGCGCGCACCGTGGTGGTCGCCGCGACCTCGGACCAGTCCCCCCTGACGCGGCGGCGCTGTGCCTGGACAGCCATGTCCGTGGCCGAACATTTTCGCAATCGCGGCCGGCATGTCCTGCTGCTGGCCGATTCGGTCACCCGCTTTGCCGAGGCGCATCGCGAGGTTGCCCTGGCGCTGGGGGAACCGCCCACCCTGGGCGGCTATCCCCCCTCGCTCGCGCATGCGATCATGACCTTGGCGGAGCGTGCCGGCCCCGGAGAGGAGGGCCAGGGCGACATCACCGCCGTGTTCAGCGTGCTGGTGGCAGGGTCCGACATGGACGGCCCGGTCGCCGATATCCTGCGCGGCGTGCTGGACGGGCATGTGGTGCTGGAGCGCGACATCGCCGAACGCGGGCGGTTCCCGGCGATCAACCTGCTGAAATCCGTGTCGCGCAGCCTGCCCGATGCCGCCAGCCCCGAGGAAAACGCGGTGCTGCAGGAAGCGCGCGAGATGCTGGGCGTCTATGACCGGGCTGAACTCATGATCCAGTCGGGCCTGTACACGGCCGGCTCCAGCCCGCAGATCGACCGGGCGATCACGTTGTTTCCGCGGCTGGACGCCTTCATCTCGGAGCCGGAACCGGGAACCATCGGCGACAGTTTCCAGCGGCTGCGGCAATGCCTGGGCAAGCCGGGCTGACCCGCCGGTCAGAGATCGCGATCGACGAGGCGCGGCGGCTGGTCCGCCGCCTCCGCGGGACCGGCGCCGCTCAGCGTCAGCCCGGCGAAATCCCAGAGCTTGGGATCCAGAAGATGCGACGGCCGGGCATTCATCAGCGCGCGGAACATCACCTGGCGGCGGCCGGGGCTGTTGCGTTCCCAGCCGTCGAGGATCTGCTTGACCTGCTGGCGCTGCAGCCCGTCCTGGCTGCCGCAGAGGTCGCAGGGAATAATCGGGTAGTTCATCGCCCTGGCGAATCGTTCGCAATCGGCCTCTGCCACATGGGCCAGCGGGCGCAGCAGGAACAGGTCGCCCTCCTCGTTCACCAGCTTCGGCGGCATGGTCGCCAGGCGGCCACCATGGAACAGGTTCATGAAGAAGGTTTCCAGGATGTCGTCGCGATGATGTCCCAGCACCACCGCGGAACAGCCTTCCTCGCGGGCGATCCGGTAGAGATTGCCGCGCCGCAGCCGCGAGCACAGCGCGCAGAGCGTCCGGCCCTTCGACTTCTCCATGACGATGGAATAGGTGTCCTGGTACTCGATCCGGTGCGGCACGCCCATCCGCTCCAGGAATTCGGGCAGCACCGTCGCGGGAAAGCCCGGCTGGCCCTGATCGAGATTGCACGCCAGCAGATCCACCGGCAGCAACCCGCGCCATTTCAGTTCGTGAAGCGCCGCCAGCAGCGTGTAGCTGTCCTTGCCGCCCGACAGGCAGACCAGCCAGCGCGTGCCGCGCTCGGCCATGCCATATTGCTCGATCGCCTCGCGGGTATCGCGGACGATCCGCTTGCGCAGTTTCCTGAACTCCGTGCTGGAGGGGGCGCCGTGGAACAGCGGATGGATGTCGTCGGCGTCGTCAAGCATGGCACGGCCTCGTCTGTTGGGTCCGGTCGGGCGGCAGGATAAGCCGCCTGCCCCTGCCGGGAAAGCCCGGATCAGGGATCCGGCACGTTGTCGATGCCCGAGCCGCCCCAGGGATGGCAGCGCAGCAAACGCCGGATGGTCAGCCAGCCGCCGCGAATCCCGCCATGCCTCTGCAGCGCCTCCAGCGCATAGGCCGAACAGGTCGGCTGGAACCGGCAGCCATGACCCACCCAGGGGGACCAGAGCAGGCGATAGGCCCGCACCGGCAGCGCCAGGATCGCCGCCAGCGGCGTCACGGCCGCGGTTTCCGCGGCTGGTGCACCTTCTCCAGCGCCCGCTCCAGATCCGCCAGCATCGCCGCGAAGGGATGGCTGCCCGTCACGCCGGGGCGTCCGATCAGGACATAGTCCCAGCCGGGGCGTCCTTTGTCGGGCAGGATCTGCGCGGCCACGGCCCGCAGACGCCGTTTCGCGCGATTGCGCGCGACGGCATTGCCCACCTTCTTGGAACAGGTATAGCCCACACGCACCAAGCCCGCCGCTGAGTCATCGCTCCGTCGGCGGGCCTGAAGGGTGAAGGCATCCGTATGGGCGCGCCCGGCACGGGCTGCACGCAGGAAATCAGCGCGCTTCCGCAGGATCTGCGGACGCGGCAAGGACGATCGGGTGGGCGGCTCTGCAGTCAAAGGACCGCCCGGCGATCGTCAGGCGCAGAGCGACTTGCGGCCGCGCAGGCGGCGGGCATTCAGGATCTTGCGGCCGGCCTTGGTGGCCATGCGCGCGCGGAACCCGTGACGGCGCTTGCGCACCAGGTTGGACGGCTGGAAAGTGCGTTTCATGTGTTCTACTCCGGCAAGGCCCCGCAGCAGGCGGCGCCGAATTCTTATGAGACGCCGCCCCTAAACGCTCCGGGACGGCGAGTCAATCGTCTCGACGGGGAATCTGCCCGATTCCCGCCGCGGGGCCGAAAGTCGCCGGTCACGTCCCCCTCAAACAGGCGTGATCCCGGTGCAAGGATGCTGCGCGATTCCCCGGTGACCGTCTAAGACCGTCCGGCGATGCAGATGCTGCCTTGCGACATGACCGCCGCCGGCGGCGTCCCGCCCGGCCCGACGCAGGGGAACTTAACAAATCCGCCATCGCGGCCTATTTCATGCCCAGACCGCCCGGCGCAGCACAGCGCCCCTGATGACCGCCGCTCCAGAAAGTGACCGCTGACCCGCCGATGCCGTTCCTCAACTCCCTATCCGGCCGCTTCCTGGTGCTGACCGTCATCTTCGTGATGCTGGCCGAGATCCTGATCTTCGTCCCTTCCGTCGCGCGCTATCGCGAGGATTACCTTCTGGCCCGGCTGGAGCGGGCGCAGATCGCCTCCCTTGCCCTTCTGGCCGATGACGCGCTGGATGCCGACCTGGAGAAGGAGCTTCTGAACAATGCCGGGGTCTTCAACGTGGTGCTCCGCCGCGACGAGATGCGCCAGCTGATGCTCTCCTCGCCGATCCCCGCCCCGGTTGCCGCGACCTACGACCTGCGCGATCCCTCGGTGCTCGCCCTGATCGGAGACGCGCTGCGGTCCATCCTGGAAAAGGAGGACACGATCATCCGGGTGATCGGCGCCCCCACGCAGGATGCCGGGCTGCTGATCGAGGTGACGATGGAATCGCAGCCCCTGCGCCGCGCGATGCTGGATTTCGGCGAACGCATCCTGGTGCTGTCGGCGATGATTTCGGCCGTGACGGCGGCGCTGCTGTTCCTGGCCGTGCGTCGCATCCTGGTGGCCCCCATCCGCAAGGTGGTCCGCCACATGCAAAGCTATGCCGACGCGCCCGAGGATGTCCGCCGCATCATCGAGCCCAATGCCAGCCTGACCGAGCTGCGGGCCGCCGAGGAGGCGCTTCAATCCATGCAGCAGCACCTGACCGCGGCCCTGAAGCAGAAGGACCGCCTGGCCCAGCTGGGCGGCGCGGTGGCCAAGGTCAGCCACGACCTGCGCAACATCCTGACCTCCGCCCAGCTCTTCGCCGACAGCATGGAACGCAGCGACGACCCGCGCATCCAGCGCATTGCCCCCAAGCTGGTCGGCTCCATCTCCCGCGCGGTCAATCTCTGCGAGGCGACGCTGGCCTTCGGCCGCGCCGAGGAACCCCCGCCCAGCCTGACCCGCGTGACGGTCTCGGGCCTGGTCGAGGACGTGCTGGAGGGCGAGCGCCTGGCGGCGGAGGGGCATCTGTGCGACCTCAGGGCGGAGGTGCCGCCCGGCCTGATGCTGCGCTGCGATCCCGAACAGATGTATCGCGTCATCGGCAATCTCGTGCGCAATGCCCGCCAGGCGATCATCGCCACCGGCGCCGCCGGCGCCGTCACCGTGCGCGCCGCCGAAACCGAGGAGGCCTGGTTCCTGTCGGTCGAGGATACCGGCCCCGGCCTGCCCGCCAAGGCGCGCGACAATCTCTTCACGCCCTTCCAGGGCGGCGCGCGCAAGGGCGGCGCCGGACTGGGTCTTGCGATCGCCTCGGAACTGGTGCGCGGCCATGGCGGACGGCTGGACCTGACCCGCAGCGACGACAGGGGCACGGTCTTCACCATCCGGCTGCCGAAAACGGAAATCTCGGAAAATTCGGGCCGGCCGTGATTTTTCCGCTTGCGGCCCCCGGCAACAGGCTTTAGGACGCCCCACACGATGCGCTGGTAGCTCAGTTGGATAGAGTACTTGACTACGAATCAAGGGGTCGGGGGTTCGAATCCTCCCCAGCGCGCCACTTCCCATCTGCGGGGTCTCAGGCAAAACTGACTTTCATGTCAGATGCATGACCCCGCAGACGGAACTTCCGGAATGCGGAGTGGCGTTGCCCAGCTGAGCTTGCGATCGGAAGGTAAGGTCATTCCTGCCTATGCCTGATCCCGGAAGTCTCGTTTGGCCAAGAGCCTCCCTGCCATCCCCGGAAATACCTTTCCTCAGTTGCCGCTGACCGTGCCGCATGCCGCGTTCGAGTCGGCATCGTCCTTGTGTCCCGACTCGCGGCGAGGGGCGGCGCAAGCTCCATGCAGCGATTCTGCAGCGACACTGCCTTTCCGATCGATCCCCTGTTCCGCGGGGAGGGGATCGCGATTGAACAATTGGCGCAGCTTGCGGGGTGTGACGTGGCTGCGCTGGAGCGGGTGTCAGTCCGCCGCCTCGGAAAAGGGCATTTCCGACTGCGAGACGAATTTGCTTCCCTCCAGAGCTTTCAACGCTTGCGTGTCCGTGTCCGTCCCGAGTGTGTAAGGGCGGAGGCGCCGTCTGCAGCTGAATCGTGGCGTGTTCCGTGCCGCCTGCAGTGGAAACTCTCGTCGATCAGAAGCTGCCCCAAGCACGGCTGCATGCTGGTGATCCTCCCGCCAGAGAAATTTACCAAAGATGCCAGGGATTATTCTGCGCAGCTTCGGAAGCATTACAGCTGGGTCGTGGATCAGCCGATGATCAACGCAGGCCACAGCACTTTTGACCTTGCCCCCGGATCCCGGACTGGGCCGATATTCACTATGCGGC
>NZ_JACVXA010000079.1 GCF_014903745.1 Mangrovicoccus algicola
CGCCGCCCCGGTCGCGCCGCCCCCCGCACCGGCGGCTCCCGGGCTGGTCGCCCTGCCCTCCGCGCCCGAACCGCCGCCCGAACCGCCGGAGGAAGAGCCCGAGCAGGCCGAGGCGATCCCCGAACCCGTGCCCGAGCCGGAGCCGGAGGAGCCGCCGCCGGAACTCGCCGATGTCTCGGTCCCGCAAAGCGCCGTGCCCCGGCGCCGGCCCGACGACATCCCCGAACTGCCGCCGCGCCGCGAGCCCCGCCGCGAGCCGCCGCCGCAGACCGCGCGCAGCGAGCAATCCGATCGCGGCCAGTCCAACAGGACCAGCCAGGGCCAGAACGCGCAGCGCGCCGCCGGCTCGGGCGGCAGCAGCCAGGCCGGGAAGGGGCGGTCCGCGGAACGGGTCTCCGGTCCCAGCCGCGCCGAAATCGACCAGATCCGCCGCTGGGGGGCCCAGTTGCAGCAGAGGATCGCCCGCGCGCAGCGCATGCCGCGCGACGCGCGCGATGTCTCCGGCATGGCCATCGTGGAATTCACGATCAGCACCGGCGGCCAGCTCCTGAGCGTCCGGGTGAAACGCAGCTCCGGCGATCCGCGCCTGGACAAGGCGGCGCTGGCTGCGGTGCGCAATGCCCGCCTGCCCGCGGCGCCCCGCGGGGTCACCGGCAATTCCCAGCTCTTCGAGGTTCCGCTGACCTTCGAGTGGCGCTGACGGCCTCCCGCGCCCGGCCAGGCCCGCCCGGATCACCGGGCGGGCTTTGCTGTTTGCGCGCCGGGCAAAAGCCTTTAGGACGGCGCGGCGGATCTAGGAGGCGGCATGGCACAGGCACTGGTCATCGGGGCGGGCCCCGCGGGGCTGATGGCGGCGGAGCTGCTCTCGGCCGCCGGTCAGGGCGTTCTGGTCGCCGAGGCCATGCCGACGCCGGCGCGCAAGTTCCTGATGGCCGGGAAATCCGGGCTGAACATCACCCGCGAACAGGACGCCGCCGCCTTCCTGGCCGCCTATGGCGCCCAGGCCGGCAGGCTTGCCCCGATGATCGACGCCTTCGGCCCGGCCGGGATCCGCGCCTGGATGGAGGCGCTGGGACAGGAGGCCTTCACCGGATCGACCGGCCGGGTGTTTCCCGTGGCGATGAAGGCCTCGCCGCTGCTGCGCGCCTGGCTGGGCCGGCTCGCCGGGGCGGGCGTGGAGCTGCGGACGCGGTGGCGCTGGACCGGCTGGGACGGCGCGGCGGCCCGGTTCGACACGCCGGAGGGCCCGCGGCAGGTCACGGCCGGGGCAACGGTCCTCGCGCTTGGCGGGGCCAGCTGGCCGCGGCTGGGATCGGATGGCACCTGGCAGGAGATCCTGGCGGCGGCGGGCGTGCCGCTCGACCCCATCCTGCCCTCGAATGTCGGACTGGCCCTCGGCTGGTCGGCGCATATGGCGCGGCACCTGGGCGCGCCGGTGAAAAACGTCGCCCTCGGCGCGGGCCGGTTGCGCAGCCGCGGCGAATTCGTCCTCTCGGCGCGAGGACTGGAAGGGGCCGGCATATATGCCGTGATCCCGGCCATCCGCGAAGGCGCGCCGCTGCTGCTCGACCTGGCGCCCGATCTGGAGGAGGCGGAGGTCGCCCGCAGGCTCTCTGCCGGGCCCGCCCGCGAGAGCCTGTCCAACCGGCTGCGCAAGCGGCTGGCCCTGTCGCCGGCGAAGATCGCGCTTTTGCGCGAATTCGGCGGCCCTCCCCCCTCCGCCGCGCCGGATCTGGCCGCGCGGCTCAAGGCGCTGCGCGTGCCCCATGACGGCCCCCGCCCCGTGGCCGAGGCGATCTCCACCGCCGGCGGCATCCGGCTGGACGCGCTGGATGACGCGCTGATGCTGCAGGCGCGGCCCGGAACCTTCGCCGCGGGCGAGATGCTGTCCTGGGACGCGCCCACGGGGGGATACCTTCTGACCGCCTGCCTGGCCACGGGGCGTCAGGCGGGGCTGGGCGCGGCGGCCTGGCTGGATCGGCAGGGCCTTCTGCCCGGCGCCGAAACCCGCTAGGCTCCGTCCATGACCGCGCCGCGCCTGTTCCGCCTTGCCACCCTGATCCTCGCGCTCTTCTATACATGGGAGGTGGCGCGCAACGCGGATTACACCGCCTTCGGGGCGCAGTTCCGCTATCTGACGATCTGGGCGCTGACCGGCAACCTGATCGCCGCCGCCGCGATGATGGTGCCCGGATGGGGCCGGCCCGGCGCGCGCGGCGACACGGCGCTGTCGCTTCTGGCGATCACCAACGCGCTGGTGGTCATTTCCTACTGGCGGCTGTTCCTCATCGACCCGGCCCTGGTCAATGGCGAGACCGCGCCCAAGCCGTACCGCGAATATTACCTGCACCTGGTCGGGCCGGTGCTGATGTGGGTGGACCTCTTCTGGCTGCGCCGGGGGTTCCGGCGGATGCTGCCGGTTCTGGCCGGGCTGGCGGCGATGGTGCTGATCTATGCCGGCTGGGCGGAACTGCTGGTCGGGCCGCGCAATGCCGAGCCTGTCGGCACCGTCACCACCGGCCTGCCCTACCCGTTCCTGAACGACATGGCGCCGGGCCGGCGGGCGGGGTTCTACGGGGCGACCTTTGCCGGGGGCGTGGTGCTGATTCCGGTCTTCTGGGGGATCGGCCGGCTCCGCCGCTACCTGGCGTCGGCCAAGAGCGCGGCCAGCCCGGCGCGGTAATCGGGATAGCGCAGCCGCACGCCCAGATCGCGCTTGATCCGGTCGTTGCGCACCCTCTTGCTCTCGGCATAGAAGCTGCGCGCCATCGGCGACATCTCCGCCTCGTCGAAGGGGATGGCCGGGGGTACCGGCAGGCCCAGCAGTTCCGCGGCATGGGCGATCACGTCCTCGGGCGGGGCGGGATCGTCGTCGCACAGGTTGTAGACCGCCCCCGGATCCGGCCGCGCGATGGAGGCGGCCAGCACCTGGGCGATATCCTCGACATGGATGCGGCTGAAGACCTGGCCCGGCTTGACGATGCGCCGGGCGCTGCCCTGGCGGACCTTCTCGAACGGGCCGCGGCCGGGACCGTAGATGCCGGCGAGGCGGAAGATATGCAGGGGCAGGCCCCGCGCAGCCGCCAGCGCCTGCCAGCCGGCCTCCGCCCCCGCCCGCCAGCGCCCGCGCCGGGTCGTGGGATGCAGCGGCGTGTCCTCGTCGACCCAGCCGCCGTCGTGATCGCCATAGACCCCGGTGGTGGAGAGATAGCCCAGCCAGGCCAGATCCGCCCCGCGCGCGCCGATCGCCTCCGACCAGTCGCGCAGCACGGGATCGCCCGCCTCGTCGGGGCCGGCAGAGACCAGGAAATGGGTCGCCTGCGCGATCTCGTCCGAAAGGTCGCTGCCCGGCCAGAGGCGCGGCGTCACGCCCTCGGCGGCCAGGACCTCGGCCCGGTCGGCACTGCGCGTGGTGCCCGTGACCTGCCAGCCCGCCGGGATCAGGCGACGCGCCAGCGCGCGCGCCGAATAGCCGTGGCCGAAGGAAAGGAGCCGGCCCGGCGCGGGATCAGAAATCGAAGCTGACGCCGACATTCAGGGCATTGGTGACGATATTGGTTTCCAGTTCGCCGCCGCCCTTCAGGTCGGCCTTGTTCTGCGAATAGGTGCCCTTGTATTCGCCGAAGACCTTCCAGTTCTCGGAGATCGGATAGCTGACGCCCGCGACCCATTGCACGGCCGGGCCGGTCAGCTGGTATTCGAAGGTCTTGTCGCCGGTCGTTTCCACCTCGACATGCGGCACCGCGATGCCGATGCCCGCGCCGACATAGGGGGTCCAGTCGCGGGTCACGCCCGGGAAGCGGCGGAACACGTTGGCGGTGAGGATGTTCAGCCCGTCGGTGAATTCCAAGGTCTCGAAATTGTTGTCATCCAGCGTGTCGCTGTCGGCATAGACCTTGTTGTGGCTGAAATCGACGCCGTAGCCCAGGATGTCGGACTGCCACCAGGTGCCGCGGACGCCCCAATAGGGCGGCATGGCCCCCGACTTGCCTTCCCAGCCGGCCGTGAAATCGAAATCGCCGACGCCGGTGGGATCGTCGCCCTCGACGGTCGAATGCGGCGAGGTCTGCCAGCCGGAATAGATGCTCAGCTCGAATTCCGCATGCGCTGCACCTGCCGCCAGAAGGGCGGAGATTGCGACGAGGGAAGCGGTGAGCGGGCGCAGCATCATGATCGGGATCCGGTTTTCTGGGTCATGCAGAGCATGAGGTCGAAAGTATTGACAAACTATGACGTTTTTGCCCCGCCCGAAAGCCGCGGCGCAGAATCCGGTCCACAATTTACCGAATGTTGCAAATTAGCCCGCGACCGTGCTTCTGTGGCCTCAGGCAGGGTCTCAAGACCCCTGCGTCCATTCGACCCAAGGCGCCAGTTTATCCGCTGGATGGGCTGGCGAGCGATGCATACTCATGCACCACCGCCCTATCGGGACTCAGAAATCCGAATGTGGTGGTGCGTCTCAACAACTCGGAGATCAGTCGTGTCCCACGCAGACCATCACGAAGGCACCCGCCGCGACTTCCTGTATTATGCGACCGCGGGCGCAGGGGTCGTGGCCACGGGCGCCGCGGTCTGGCCGCTCGTGAACCAGATGAATCCCAGCGCGGACGTGCAGGCGCTGTCCTCGATCCGCGTCGATGTCGGCGGCGTGGAAAGCGGCACGCAGCTGACCGTCCAGTGGCTGGGCAAGCCGGTCTTCATCCGCCGGCGCACGCCCGAAGACATCGAATCCGCCCGCGAGGTGGACCTGTCGGATCTGCCCGACGGCAATGCCCGCAACGCCAATCTCGATGCCGGCGCCGAGGCCACCGACGACAACCGCGCCATGCCCGGCAACGAGGAATGGCTGGTGATGATGGGGGTCTGCACGCATCTGGGCTGCGTGCCGCTGGCCAATGCCGGGGATTACCATGGCTGGTTCTGCCCCTGCCACGGGTCCCATTACGACGCCGCCGGGCGCATCCGCCGCGGCCCGGCGCCCGAGAACCTGCCGGTTCCGGTCGCCGCCTTCGAAGACGAAACCACGATCAAGCTCGGGTAAGGGAGAGAGCCGGGATGTCTGGAATTCCTCACGACCATTACGAGCCCAAGACCGGCATCGAGAAATGGGTCGAATCCCGCCTGCCGATCATCGGGCTGATCTACGGCACGATCATGATCCCCACGCCCCGCAACCTGAACTGGATGTGGATCTGGGGGATCGTGCTGGCCTTCTGCCTGGGCCTGCAGATCGTCACCGGCATCGTGCTGGTGATGCATTACACGCCGCATGTCGACCTGGCCTTCGCCTCGGTCGAGCATATCATGCGCGACGTCAATGGCGGGCACATGCTGCGCTACCTGCACGCCAACGGCGCCTCGCTGTTCTTCGTCGCGGTCTATCTGCACATCTTCCGCGGGCTGTTCTACGGCTCCTACAAGGCGCCGCGCGAAATCACCTGGATCATCGGCATGCTGATCTACCTGTGCATGATGGGCACGGCCTTCATGGGGTACGTCCTGCCATGGGGGCAGATGTCCTTCTGGGGCGCGACCGTCATCACCGGGCTGTTCGGCGCCATCCCCTGGATCGGTCCCGATCTCCAGACCTGGCTGCTGGGCGGGCCGGCCGTGGGCAATGCGACGCTCAACCGGTTCTTCTCGCTGCACTACCTGCTGCCCTTCGTGATCGCGGGGCTGGTGATCGTGCATATCTGGGCCTTCCATTCGACCGGCAACAACAACCCCTCGGGCGTGCCGGTGCGCACCACCGACAAAGAGGTGGTCAAGAAGGACACCCTGCCCTTCTGGCCCTATTTCGTGATCAAGGACCTCTTCGCGCTGGCCGTGGTGCTGGTCGTGTTCTTCGCCATCGTCGGCTTCATGCCCAATTACCTGGGCCATCCCGACAACTACATCGAGGCCAACCCGCTGGCCACGCCCGCGCATATCGTGCCGGAATGGTACTTCCTGCCCTTCTACGCGATCCTGCGCTGCTTCACCGCCGATGTCTGGGTGGTGCAATTCGCCAGCTGGATCTCCTTCGGGATCATCGATGCCAAGTTCTTCGGCGTGCTGGCCATGTTCGGCGCGATCATCGTGATGGCGCTGGTGCCCTGGCTCGACACCTCATCGGTGCGTTCGGGCCGCTACCGGCCGATGTTCAAGGGGTTCTTCTACGTCTTCTGCCTCGATTTCGTCGTGCTGACCTGGGCGGGCGCCATGCCGGCCGAGGGCATCTATCCGATCATCGCGCTGATCGGGTCGACCTACTGGTTCGCCTATTTCCTGGTGATCCTGCCGCTTCTGGGCATCTTCGAGACCCCGCTGCCGCAGGTTGCCACGGTGGAGGAGGACTTCAACGACCATTACGGCAAGGCGAAGGCGTCCAAGACGGGGCCCAAACCTGTCCCGACCCCGGCCGAATGAGAAAGGACAGATCATGCTTCGCAAGCTGACGCTCGCCGCGCTTCTCGCCGGGGCCGCCGCCCTGCCCGGCCATGCCGCCGAAGGCACCGCCCATATCCATGACGTGGACTTCTCCTTCGAGGGGCCCTTCGGCACCTATGACAAGATGCAGCTTCAGCGCGGGCTGCAGGTCTATACCGAGGTCTGCGCCGCCTGCCACGGGCTGAAATTCGTGCCGCTCAGGACCCTTGCCGATCCCGGCGGGCCCGAGCTGCCCGAGGACCAGGTCCGTGCCTATGCCGGGCAGTTCGAGATCTTCGACGAGGAACTGGACGATTTCCGCCCGCGCCTGGAAACCGACCATTTCCCGGAATCGTCGATGGAGAACGCCCCCGATCTCAGCCTGATGACGAAGGCCAGGGCCGGGTTTCACGGGCCGCTGGGGACCGGGCTGAACCAGCTGTTCAACGGCATCGGCGGGCCGGAATACATGGTCAACATCCTGACCTCCTATACCGGCGAGGAGAAGGAGCAGGCCGGCACGCTGTTCTACGGCAATACCGCCTTTCCCGGCGGCTGGATCGCCATGCCGCCGCCGCTGTCGGACGACCTGGTCGAATATGCCGACGGGCATGACGCGGATGCGCATCACCTGGCCGAGGATGTCACGGCCTTCCTGATGTGGACCGCCGAACCCAAGATGATGGCCCGCAAGGAGGCCGGGTTCACCGCGGTGATCTTCCTCGTGATGCTGTCCGTGCTGCTGTACCTGACCAACAAGCGGCTCTGGGCGCCCTACAAGGCGGCCGCGCGCAAGGCCAAGGCGGCAGCCGATACCCCGGCGGAGTGATCTCCGCCCGCCCCTGCGCCCTGCGCGGCGCGGGGGCCCTTCCGGCCCTGGCCGGGCACGCTAGCCGCGCCGCGCCAGCGTCTCCACGCCCAGCACCGACAGGACCTTCGCCTCGATATCCGCGGCATTCATCCCGGCCACGGCATACATGTCGCGCGGGCTGGCCTGGTCGATGAAGACATCGGGCAGCACCATGGAGCGGTATTTCAGCCCGCGGTCGAAGACGCCTTCCTCCGCCAGAAGCTGCGCCACATGGCTGCCGAAACCGCCGATCGCGCCTTCCTCGATGGTGATCAGCGCCGGATGCTCGCGCGCCAGCCGCAGGATCAGCTCGCGGTCCAGCGGCTTGGCAAAGCGGGCATCGGCCACGGTGACCGCGATGCCGCGCGCCGCCAGCCGCTCCGCCGCCGCCTCCACCTCGGAGAGCCGCGTGCCGAAGCTGAGGATCGCCGCTGCCGTGCCCTCGCGGATCATGCGGCCGCGGCCGATCTCCAGCGGCATGCCGCGTTCCGGCATGTCCACGCCGACCCCTTCGCCGCGCGGGAAGCGGAAGGCGATGGGCCCGTCCTCATGCGCCGCGGCGGTGGCCACCATATGGACCAGCTCCGCCTCGTCGGCGGCGGCCATGACGGTGAAGCCCGGCAGGTTGGCCAGGTAGGCGATGTCGAAACTGCCCGCATGGGTGGCGCCATCCGCCCCGACCAGCCCGGCCCGGTCGATGGCAAAGCGCACCGGCAGCCGCTGGATCGCCACGTCATGCACCACCTGGTCATAGCCGCGCTGCAGGAAGGTCGAATACATCGTGCAGAAGGGCTTCATCCCGCCCGCGGCCAGCCCGGCGCAGAAGGTCACGCCATGCTGTTCGGCGATGGCCACGTCGAAGACCCGGTCGGGGAACCGCTCGGCGAACAGGTTCAGGCCGGTGCCGTCGGGCATGGCGGCGGTGACCGCCACGATCCGGTCGTCGCGCCCCGCCTCGTCGATCAGCGCATTGGCGAAGACCTTGGTATAGGCCGGCGCGTTCGACACCGCCTTGGCCTGTTCGCCGGTGACGACGTCGAACTTGGCGCGGGCATGGCCGCGATCCTGCGATGTCTCGGCGGGGCCGTAGCCCTTGCCCTTCTTCGTGATGGCATGGATCAGCACCGGCCCCTCGGCATGGGTCTTCACCGCGCGCAGCAGCGGCACCAGCGTGTCCAGGTCATGCCCGTCCACCGGGCCCAGATAGGAAAACCCCAGCTGTTCGAACAGCGTGCCGCCCATCACCGACTGTTTCAGGATCTCCTTGGCGCGCTTGGCGCCCTCCTGCAGCGGCGGCGGCAGGAACCTCACCGCATCCTTGGCCACCTGCTTGAATTCATGGAAGGGCGAGCCGGCATAGAGCCGCGACAGGTAGGAGGACATCGCCCCGACCGGCGGGGCGATCGACATCTCGTTGTCGTTGAGGATGACGATCATGCGGTTCTTCAGATGGCCCGCATTGTTCATCGCCTCATAGGCCATGCCCGCCGAGATCGACCCGTCGCCGATCACCGCGATGCAGTCGCCGATCCCGTGTTCGGGCCGGCCGCCCAGGTCGCGGGCCACCGCCAGCCCCAGCGCCGCCGAGATCGAGGTGGAGCTGTGCGCCGCGCCGAAGGGATCATAGGGCGACTCGGACCGCTTGGTGAATCCCGACAGCCCGTCCTTCTGGCGCAGGGTGCGGATGCGGCCGCGCCGGCCGGTCAGGATCTTGTGCGGATAGCATTGATGCCCGACATCCCAGATCAGCTTGTCGCGCGGCGTGTCGAAGACCGCGTGGATCGCGACGGTCAGTTCCACCACGCCGAGCCCGGCGCCCAGATGGCCGCCGGTGACCGAGACCGCGCTGATCGTCTCGGCGCGCAATTCGTCGGCCAGCTGCCGCAGGTCGCGGGCCGACAGGCCCTTCATGTCGGCAGGCTCGTGCACCTTGTCGAGCAAGGGGGTCTTGGGCTGGTCGGCCATGGGGCCCTCCGTGGCGTCTAGCGTTCCCGCGAAATAACGAAGCCGGCCAGCTCCCGCAAGGTTTCCGCCCTGTCGCCATAGGGGGCAAGCGCGTCGCAGGCGTCCTCCACCAGCGATCTGGCGCGCGCGGCGGCCCCGTCCAGTCCCAGCAGCCCGACGAATGTCGCCTTGCCCGCGCCCTCGTCCTTGCCCAGCCGCTTGCCGGCCTTCTCCTGGTCGCCGGTCACGTCCAGGATGTCGTCGGCGATCTGGAAGGCCAGCCCCAGCGCCCCGGCATAGGCCGAGAGCGGCGCGGTATCGGCCCGGGCCAGCCGCGCGCCGGCCTCCGCCGACCAGCGGATCAGGGCGCCGGTCTTGTTGCGCTGCAGATCCATCACCTCGGCCAGGCTCAGCGGCTGCGCCGCGGTCTCGGCGGCGATGTCCTGCGCCTGGCCCAGCACCATGCCCGCCGCGCCCGAGGCCGTCGCCAGCGACAGGACCAGATCGGCACGCACGGCCGGATCGGGCGAACAGCCGGGATCGGCCAGCAGCCGGAAGGCCAGCGCCTGCAGCGCATCGCCGACGAGGATCGCGGTCGCCTCGTCCCATGCCACGTGGACGGTGGGCCGCCCCCGGCGCAGGGCGTCGTCATCCATCGCGGGCAGGTCGTCATGCACCAGCGAATAGGCATGCAGCGCCTCGACCGCCGCCGCCGCCTGTTCCGCCCCGTCTATGTCGAACAGCCGGGCGGATTCGACCACGAGGACGCCGCGCAGCCCCTTGCCGCCCTGGCAGGCATAGGCCATGCCGTCGCGGATCCGGGAGGCCGGCTCGGCGGCGATTGCCCCCAGCAGGCGCGCGCGGACCGCATCGCCGGTGATGCCCAGCCGCTCCGGTCCCACGGATCAGACCCCGTCGAGCGGCTTCAGCCCGGCCGGTTCGCCGTCGCGGTCCAGCGTGATCGCGGCGACCTTTTCCTCGGCCTGTTTCAGCTTGGTCTCGCAATGGGCCTTCAGCTCGGCGCCGCGCTCGTAGAGGCGGATGGAATCCTCCAGCCCCACCTCGCCGCGCTCCAGCTGGCTCACGACGGTTTCCAGGGCCGCCATGGCCTCCTCGAAGCTCATTTCGCCCACGGCTTTCTCGGTCATCGCGCGCTCCGCTGCATCAGAACATCCACATGGGCCGCGACAGACGCGGCGAGCGCAGCCAAATCATACCCGCCCTCCAGTGTCGAGACCACGCGGCCCCCGCAAAGCGTCCCCGCCGCCGCGCAGAGCCGGTCGGTGATCCAGGCGAAATCCTCGGTTTCCCAGTCCAGCCCGGCCAGCGGATCGGCCCGATGCGCATCGAACCCCGCCGAGAGGATCAGCAGCTCCGGCTGATGCGCCTCCAGCGCGGGCAGGATCGCGTCCTCCACCGCCTGCCGCATGGCCATGCCATCCGATCCCTGCGGCAGGGGCAGGTTCAGGACCTGGCCATGCGCCCCGCATTCGGCCCTGGCCCCCGTCCCCGGGAAAAGCGGCATCTGATGGGTGGAGACGAACAGGGCCCGCGGATCATCCCAAAGCAGCGCCTGGGTGCCATTGCCGTGATGCACGTCGAAATCCACCACCGCGACCCGCGACAGGCCGTGATGATCCAGCGCGTATTTCGCCGCGATGGCGGCATTGCCGAACAGGCAGAACCCCATGGGCGTTTCGGCCTCGGCGTGATGGCCGGGCGGGCGCATGGCGACGAAGGCATTCGCCGCCTCCCCCGAAAGCACCATGTCCACCGCCCTCAGGCAGCCGCCGACGCCGCGCCGTGCCGCCTCGAGCGAACCCGGCGACAGGTGCGTGTCCCCGTCCAGCGCCGCCCAGCCCGCCTGCGGGATCGCGGCGGCGATGCGGTCCAGATAGGCCTGGGGGTGGCAGCGGCGGATTTCGGCATCCGGGGCTTCGGGCGCCTCCTCACGAAGCAGCCCCTCCTGCCGCGCCCCGGACAGGGCGGTGGCGATCACCTGCAGCCGGGCGACCTGTTCGGGATGCCCCGGCGGCGTGACATGGGCCAAGCCGTCGGAATGGGCGAGATATGCGGTTTTCATGAGGCGACGCTAACCAGTTCCCCGCCCGCAGGAAACAGGGCATGTGCCGGCGCGGCCGGAATCCCGGCATCTCCTGCGAACGTGATCGGAGCCGGCTCAGCGCCGGTCCTGCAGCCCGTACCAGAGATAGGCCCCGCCCAGGGCCAGCCGCCGGAGCGGGCCCAGCTCGAACCGCGCCGGCGGGCGGGCGACGAATTCCGGCAGGACGGGGCGCCGGCCCAGCAGCAGCTCGGCGGCCTGCTGCCCCGACCAGCTGGCCATCGCGACGCCGTTGCCATGATAGCCGAAGGCGGCGACCGCCCCGGGCCAGTCGCCCAGCGGGCCGATATAGGGCACCAGGTTGCGGGTCAGGTTGGCCAGTCCCGACCAGAAGAACGGCGTCTCGACCTCCGCCCAGGCCGGGAACATCGCGGCGAAATCCGCGCGCATGCGCCTGCGCACCGCCTCATGCGCCTCCGGCGTCCAGCGGATCCCCCCGCGCATCCCGAACAGGAACCGCCCCCCGGGCAGGAGGCGGAAATAATGCAGCAGGTGGCGGCTGTCATAGGCCATCAGGTCGCTGGTCCAGCCCTGGGCGGCAAGCTCGGCGGCATCGAGAACCCGCGTGACCATCACCGAGGACTGCACCGGCAGGTAGCGCGCGCGCATCCAGCCCGGCAGGTCGTCGGAGGCATAGCCGTTGGTCGCCAGCAGAAGCCGGCCCGCCCGGAGGCTGCCGCCGGGGGTCTCCAGCCGGTAACCCGCCCCCTCGCGGCGGATCCGCGTCACGGGCGAGCCCCCATGCACCGCCGCCCCCGCCGCCTGCGCCCCGCGCGTCAGCCCGGCCGCGTATTTGCGCGGGTTCAGCGCGAAACCCAGCGGCAGGTGCATCCCGCCATGAACCCCCTCGGCGCGCATCCCCCGTTCGGCCAGCGCGCCCGGGGGCAGGATCTCGGCGCGGACCCCGTATTCGGCCCCGGTCGCCTCGGCCTCCGCGCGCAGCGCGGCCATCGCCCGCGGCGAATGCGCCAGCATCACCTCGCCCTCCGAATGGCGGTCGAGGTCGATGTCCAGCTCCGCCTGCAGCCGCGCCACCGTGTCGATCGCCGCACGTTCGGCATGGCACCAGGCGGCGCGGGCGCCGCGGCCATGGGCCCGGATCATCGCCGCGCGGTCCAGTTTCGATCCGCCGATGCAGGCAAAGCCGCCATTGCGCCCCGAGGCCCCCCAACCCGGCCCGTGCCGGTCCAGCACCGCGACCGACATCCCCGCCCGCGCCAGGTGCAGCGCCGCCGAAAGCCCGGTGAAACCCGCCCCGATCACCGCCGCATCGACCTGTGCCTCCCCGGCAAGCGCAGGGGTGGCGGGCATCTCGCAAGTGCCCGGCCAATAGCAGCCATCCAGCGACGATGCCTCGTAGGCAGCAGATTCATATATATTTTTCGGCATATATGCCTCCGGATCCCTGCCCCTGCCATGCGCTTGCGCAGGGGCAAGGTCAAGCCTCCGGAGGCCGCTGCCGGGGCCGGGTCAGCGTTGCGCGTGCTGCCAGTCGGGATGGATCCAGGGCCGGTCATTGGCCGGCGCCAGGGGCGCGCGGCCCAGGATGTGATCCGCCGCCTTCTCGCCGGTCATGATCGAGGGCCCGTTGAGATTGCCGTTGGGGATGCGCGGAAAGACGGAGCTGTCGGCCAGGCGCAGCCCCGCCACCCCGATCACCCGCGTCTCGGGATCGACCACCGCCAGCGGATCGTCCCGCCGCCCCATGCGGCAGGTGCCGCAGGGATGATAGGCGCTTTCGGCATGGTCGCGGATGAAACCGTCGATCTCGGCATCCGATTGCAGCGCGGCGCCCGGCTGGATCTCGTGGCGGATGAAGGGCGTGATCGCCTCCTGCGCGAAGATCTCCCGGGTCAGGCGGATGCAGGCCCGGAAATCCTCCCAGTCCTGCGGCTGGCTCATGTAATTGAACCGGATCACGGGTTTCGCCCGGGGATCGGCCGAGCGCAGCGTCACCGCCCCGCGCGAGTCCGAGCGCATCGGCCCGACATGGACCTGGAATCCGTGCCCCTCGGCCGCCGCCTGCCCGTCATAGCGCACGGCCAGCGGCAGGAAGTGATACTGGATGTCGGGATACTCGACCCCCGCGCGCGAGCGGATGAAGCCGGCGCTCTCGAACTGGTTCGACGCGCCCAGCCCCTTGCGGGTGAACAGCCATTCGGCCCCGATGCGCGCCTTGCCGCGGAGGTTCCAGTGGCTGAACAGCGTGACCGGCCGGCTCGCCGCCATCTGCATGTAGACCTCCAGGTGATCCTGCAGGTTCTGCCCGACGCCGGGCCGGTCGGCGACCAGCGGGATGCCGTGCTCCGCCAGATGCGCCGCCGGCCCGATGCCCGACAGCATCAGGATCTTGGGCGAATTCAGGGAACTGGCGGCCAGGATCACCTCCGCGCGGGCGCGGATCACCTCGATGCGGCCGTCGCGGCGTTCCACCTCGACGCCGGTGGCGCGTCCCTCCTCGATCACCACGCGCCGCGCGAGGGCGCGCAGGATGGCGCAGCCGTCGCGGCGCAGCGCGGGTTTCAGATAGGCATTGGCCGCCGACCAGCGCTGTCCCTTCCAGACCGTCTGCTCCATCGGGCCGAAGCCCTCCTGCTGCTGCCCGTTATAGTCGTCGGTCAGCGGATAGCCGGCCTGCCGCGCGGCCTCGACGAAGGCGGCATGGAGCGGGTTGTCGCGCGGGCCGCGCGTCACGTGCAGCGGGCCGCCCTGACCGCGCCAGGCCGGATCGCCGCCCTGACCGCAATCATGCCAGCTTTCCATCCGCCGGAAATAGGGCAGCACATCCGCATAGGACCAGCCATCCGCGCCCGCCTCGGCCCAGTGGTCATAGTCCCGCGCATGGCCGCGCACATAGACCATGCCGTTGATCGAGGAGGAGCCGCCGATCACCTTGCCCCGCGGCGTCACCAGCGACCGCCCGCCCAGATGGGGCTCGGGCTCGGAGGCATAGCCCCAGTCATAGCGGGCCATGTTCATCGGATAGCTCAGCGCGGCGGGCATCTGGATCAGCGGCCCGGCATCGGTGCCGCCATGTTCGATGACCAGCACGGATTTGCCGGCCTCGGTCAGCCTGTAGGCAATGGCGCAGCCGGCGCTGCCGGCGCCCACGATGACGTAATCCGCTTCCATCAGAAGGCCGCCTCCGTCTTGCCGAGGCAGACATAGACCGACTTCACCTCAGAATAGTGGTTGATCGCCTCCCTGGAATTCTCCCGCCCGAAACCCGAGGCCTTCACCCCGCCGAACGGCGCCTCCACCGGCGTCAGATTATAGGTGTTGATGTAGCACGAGCCGGCCCGGATCCGCCCGATCACCCGATGCGCGCGGGCCAGGTCGCGGGTGAAGACCCCGCCGGCCAGCCCGAATTCGGTGTCGTTGGCGCGTGTGATCACATCCTCCTCTTCCTCGAAATCGAGGACCGACATCACCGGGCCGAAGATCTCCTCGCGCGCGATGCGCATGTCATCGGTCACGTCGGCGAAGACCGCGGGCGTCATCCAGAAGCCGGGGCGGTCGATGCGCGTGCCGCCGGTGACCAGCCGCGCGCCTTCGGCCAGGCCCGCCGCGACATATCCCAGCGCGATCTCCAGCTGCGCCGCCGAGGTCATCGGCCCGAAATTCGTGGCCTCGTCCAGCGGATCGCCGATCACCGCATGGCCCAGCCGCTCGGTCAGCCGCGACAGGAACGCCTCGCGGATCGCGCGATGGACGAAGACCCGCGTGCCATTGGAACAGATCTGCCCCGAGGAATAGAAATTGCCGTTGATCGCGGCGGAGATGGCGGACTCCAGGTCGGCATCCTCGAAGACGATCAGCGGCGACTTGCCGCCCAGCTCCATCGTGACATGCTTCATCAGCCCCGCCGCCTGCGCCGCCACCTTGCGCCCCGTCGGCACCGATCCTGTCAGCGACACCTTGGCGATGCCCGGATGCGCGGTCAGCGCCGCGCCGGTTTCGCCGTATCCCTGCACCACGTTGAACAGCCCCGCGGGCGCCCCGGCCTCGATCAGGATCTCGGCCAGTTTCAGCGCGCAGAGCGGCGTCGTCTCGGAGGGCTTGAAGATCATCGCATTGCCGCAGGCCAGGGCCGGCGCGGCCTTCCAGCAGGCGATCTGCGTGGGGTAGTTCCAGGCGCCGATCCCCAGGCAGACCCCCAGCGGTTCGCGCGTGGTATAGACGAAATCGCCGCCGCCCACCGGGATGTGCTCGCCGGTCAGGCTGCCGGCCAGCCCGCCGAAATACTCCAGCGCATCTGCCCCCGAGGCCGCATCCGCCACCAGCGTTTCCTGCAGCGGCTTGCCGGTGTCATGGGTCTCCAGCACCGACAGGTCGCGGTTGCGCGCGCGGATCAGATCGGCCGCGCGGCGCAGCACCCGGCCGCGTTCCGTGCCGGTCATCGCCGCCCAGTCCGCCTGCGCGGCGGCGGCGGCGGCGACGGCCTGCCCGATGATGGCGGGCGTGGCGGCATGGAGCCGGGCGATCACCGCGCCGGTGGCGGGATAGATCACCTCGATCTCCGCGCCGGCCCGGTCCTCGACATACCGGCCGCCGATGAAATGGCTGCCCTGCGGTTGCAGATCGGTCATGCGGTCCTCAATTCGTTGTCCAGCGCCTTCAGCGCGTGTCCCGTGGCGATCGCGGCTGTGGTCAGCGGGTTCAGCGCCGCGTGAAGGTAAAGCCCGTCCACCAGCCCGGCCAGGCGTTCGGCGATGCCCTCGGCCGCCCCGCCCGCCAGCGGGCGCAGGTCATGGATCAGGTTGGAATGCAGGCGCCGGTGATAGACCCGCAGCAGCCGGTTGGCCTCGGGCGAGGTCTGGGCCAGCACGTAGAAGCTGAGCCAGGCCGAAACCGTCTCGCGGGCGAAATTCGCCGGGGTGAAGCCGGCCGATATGATCGCCTCCAGCCGCGCCCGATGGCCCCGGGCCACGGCCAGCGCCCGGCGCACCTCGGCCCCGTACTGGCCCAGGATATGGCGCATCGCGGCAAGGAACATGTCTTCCTTGGATCCGAAATAGTGATGCGCCAGCGCGGGCGACATGCCCGCGCGCCGGGCGATGCGCGAGACGGGCACATCCAGCGTCCCGGCGGCGCCGATCTCCTTGATCGCGGCCTGCACAAGCGCTGCGCGCCTTATGGGCTCCATTCCGAGTTTCGGCATGTTTCGGCTCTTTTTGGTTGCATATTCAGGATAGGGTGTTTTTAATTGACTCGTCAATCAACAAAACGAAGACGGGGATCCCGATGAAACTTTCAGCTTCTCTCCTCGCCCTGACCTGCGCCACCGCGGCCCATGCGGATTGCGACACGGTCGTCTTCTCGGATGTGGGATGGACGGACATCACGGCCACCACCGCCGCGACGACGGTCGTTCTGCAGGCCCTGGGCTATGACACCGACACCAAGATCCTGTCGGTCCCGGTGACCTATACCTCGCTGGCCAATGGCGATGTCGACGTGTTCCTGGGCAACTGGATGCCGACGATGGAGGCCGATATCGCCCCCTATCGCGAGGCCGGCACCGTCGAGACGGTCCGCGCCAACCTGGAGGGCGCGAAATACACGCTGGCGGTCAACAAGGCGGCCCATGACCTGGGCATCGCGGATTTCGCCGAGATCGCCAATTTCCAGGATGAACTGGACGGCAAGATCTACGGGATCGAGCCGGGCAATGACGGCAACCGCCTGATCCAGGAGATGATCGACGGCAATGCCTTCGGACTGGACGAATTCGAGGTGGTCGAAAGTTCGGAACAGGGAATGCTGGCGCAGGTCGCGCGGGCCGATCGCCGGGACGAGCCGGTGGTGTTCCTCGGCTGGGAGCCGCACCCGATGAACGCCAATTTCGAGATGAGCTATCTCACCGGCGGCGACGACTGGTTCGGCCCGGATTTCGGCGGTGCCACGGTCCATACCAACGTGCGCCAGGGCTATGTCGCGGAATGCCCCAATGTCGGGCGGCTGCTGGGCAACCTGTCCTTCACGCTGCAGATGGAGAACGAGATCATGGCCGCCATCCTCGATGACGGCGCCGATCCCGAGGAGGCCGCCTCCGACTGGCTCTCCGCCAACCCGGACATCATCGCCCGCTGGCTCGAGGGCGTGACCACGCTCGACGGCGGCGACGCCATGGCGGCGGTCAAGTCCGAACTGGGGCTCTGACCCCTGGCCGGAGCGTCATCCCTGTCGCGGCAACGGCCCGTTCTTCGCCTCCGCGCGCGGACCGGCCGGCCGGGACAGCAGGCGCGCCGCGCAATCCGTGACGGCCGGGCGCCGCGCGATCCTGTCCCGGCGCATCCCCGGCGGTTCCGCGGGCCCGGCAAGACACCCGTCTCGCGGGTCGCGCACCGCGCGGAGCCTGCCG
>NZ_JACVXA010000008.1 GCF_014903745.1 Mangrovicoccus algicola
GCCGATGTTCACGTGCGGCTTGTTACGCTCAAACTTTGCCTTTGCCATAATGGCCTCCTGTTTTCTTTCCTGGCGGTGAGCGCGCGGCTCACCCTACGGATGGGTGGCAGGGCGGGCCGCAGGGCCCGCCGCCAGATCAGGCGTATTTCGCCTGGATTTCGTCGGAGATGTTCGACGGCACCGGGTCGTAATGGTCGAACTGCATCGTGAACTGCGCGCGGCCCGAGGACATGGAACGCAGCGTGTTGATGTAGCCGAACATGTTCGCCAGCGGCACGAAGGCGTCGATCGCGATGGCGTTGCCGCGGTTCTCCTGGCCGGAGACCTGTCCGCGCCGCGAGGTCAGGTCGCCGATGATCGAACCGGTATATTCCTCCGGCGTGATCACCTCGACCTTCATCATCGGCTCCAGCAGCTTCGCGCCGGCCTTGCGCAGACCTTCGCGCATCGCGGCACGGGCGGCGATTTCGAAGGCCAGGACCGAGGAGTCGACGTCATGGAACGCACCGTCGATCAGCGAGACCTTGAAGTCGATCACCGGGAAGCCCGCCAGCGGACCGGAGTCCATGACCGACTTGATGCCCTTCTCGACGCCGGGGATGTATTCCTTCGGCACCGAGCCACCGACGATCTTGGATTCGAAGGAGAACCCTTCGCCGGCCTCGGTCGGGGTGATGACCATCTTGACGCGCGCGAACTGGCCCGAACCGCCCGACTGCTTCTTGTGGGTGTAGTCCACTTCGGCTTCGTGGCTGATGGTTTCGCGATAGGCCACCTGCGGCGCACCGATATTCGCCTCGACCTTGAACTCCCGCTTGAGGCGGTCGACGAGGATGTCGAGGTGAAGTTCGCCCATGCCCTTCATGATGGTCTGGCCCGACTCCAGGTCGGTTTCGACGCGGAAGGACGGGTCTTCGGCGGCCAGCCGCGCGAGGCCCTGGGACATCTTCTCCTGGTCGGCCTTGGTCTTCGGCTCGACGGCGATCTCGATCACCGGCTCGGGGAAGGTCATGGTTTCCAGGACGACCGGTTCCTTGGCGTCGCAGAGCGTGTCGCCGGTGGTGGTGTCCTTCAGGCCCGCCAGCGCGATGATGTCGCCGGCGAAGGCTTCCTCGATCTCCTCGCGGTTGTTCGAGTGCATCATCATCATGCGGCCGACGCGCTCGCGCTTGCCCTTGGTCGCATTGAGGATCTGGTCGCCCTTCTTCATCACGCCGGAATAGATCCGGGTGAAGGTCAGCGAGCCGACGAAGGGGTCGTTCATGATCTTGAAGGCCAGGCCGGCGAAAGGCATGTCGTCATCGGCGCGGCGCGCGATGTTGCGGACTTCCTCTTCGTCACCGGGCTTGAAGCCCATGTAGTCGACCACGTCGAGCGGGCTCGGCAGGAAGTCGATCACGGCGTTCAGCAGCGGCTGCACACCCTTGTTCTTGAACGCGGAACCGCCCAGCATCGGGACGAATGCCATTTCGAGGCAGCCCTTGCGGAGCAGCTTGCGGAGGGTATCCACGTCGGGCTCTTCGCCCTCGAGATACTTCTCCATCCACTCGTCGTCCATTTCGACGGCGGCTTCGATCATCTTGCCGCGCCACTCGTCGGCCTGGTCCTGCAGCTCGGGACGGATGTCCTCGAGGGTCCAGGATGCGCCGAGGTCGTCGCCCTTCCAGAGCCACTCCTTCATCAGCACCAGGTCGAGCAGGCCTTCGAGCTCGTTCTCGGCGCCGATCGGGATGCCGACGGGAACGGCGCGCGCGCCGGTGCGGTCCTCGATCATCCGGTGGCAGTTGAAGAAGTCGGCGCCGATCTTGTCCATCTTGTTGACGAACACGATCCGCGGAACCTTGTAGCGGTCAGCCTGGCGCCAGACGGTCTCGGTCTGGGGCTCGACGCCTGCGTTGGCATCGAGCACGCAGACAGCACCGTCGAGCACCGCCAGCGAACGCTCGACTTCGATGGTGAAGTCGACGTGGCCGGGGGTGTCGATGATGTTGAAGCGGTACTTCGTGTCCGAAGTCCCTTCTGCGGTGGGTTCTTCCTGACGCTGCCAGAAGGTGGTCGTCGCAGCCGAGGTGATCGTGATCCCCCGTTCCTGCTCCTGCTCCATCCAGTCCATGGTCGCGGCACCGTCGTGCACTTCACCGATATTGTGGGACTTGCCGGTGTAGAACAGGATCCGTTCCGACGTCGTGGTCTTGCCCGCGTCGATATGGGCCATGATACCGAAGTTCCGGTACCGCTGAAGAGGGTAGTCGCGTGCCATGGGGGATGTCCTTCAGGCGGAGTCTATAGGTTACCAGCGATAGTGGCTGAACGCCTTGTTGGCGTCGGCCATCTTGTGCGTGTCTTCGCGCTTCTTAACCGCAGTGCCACGGGAATTCAGTGCGTCAACAAGTTCCCCTGCCAGACGCTCTTCCATGGTGTTCTCGTTGCGGTTGCGGGCGGCGGCGATCAGCCAGCGGATGGCCAGCGCCTCGCGGCGCTCGGGACGGACCTCGACCGGAACCTGGTAGGTCGCACCGCCGACCCGGCGGGACCGGACCTCGACGGAGGGCTTGATGTTGTCCATGGCCTCGTGGAAGACCTCGACCGGCGACTTCTTCGTCTTCGCCTCGACGCGGTCGAAGGCGTTGTAGACGATACGCTCGGCGGTGGATTTCTTGCCATCCACCATGAGGTTGTTCATGAACTTGGTCAGAACCTTGTCGCCATACTTGGCGTCAGGCAGGACTTCACGTTTTTCAGCAGCGTGACGACGGGACATTTGCGTCTCTCCTTATTTCGGGCGCTTCGCGCCATATTTCGAACGGCGCTGCCGACGGTCCTTGACACCCTGGGTATCCAGGACGCCGCGAAGGATGTGGTACCGGACGCCGGGAAGGTCCTTCACCCGGCCGCCACGGATCAGGACCACGGAGTGTTCCTGCAGGTTGTGGCTTTCACCCGGGATGTAGCTGATCACCTCGTAGCCGTTGGTGAGACGCACCTTGGCCACCTTCCGCATTGCCGAGTTCGGCTTCTTCGGCGTGGTGGTGTAGACGCGCGTGCAGACGCCGCGCTTCTGGGGGCACGACTCCAGGTGCTGCGACTTGGAGCGTTTCACTTTGGGCTGCCGCGGTTTGCGGATCAGCTGTTGGATCGTTGGCATGCCGGGTATCTCTCCGCTTTGCACATTTTCTTCGTCTCTCGCGCACCTGCCGTGCGTAGGCCCCTGAGACGCCGAGCCCGGGACCCGGACAAAGCGCAAAAACCACGCCGTCCCAGCATGGGGTACGCCGTGGTGGGTCCTCAGAGGATCGGGGCTTTTCAGGGCCCGGATCTTGACCACTTAAGATCTTGAGATGCGTCAGGATACAGTTATCCCGTCGCGATTGGGCGGCGTATATGCAGAGTCGCAGGGGTTGTCAACAGCAGCCCGCCGCCCTGCCCGGCCCTTGCCGCCGGCCGCCGGATGCGCCCGATTCAGGGGCGCGGAATCACGGGTCTTGCCTGCAGACGCCGCAGCCGGATCTCGCGCCACAGCGAATACCCCCCCGCGGCGACCACGATGGCCGAGCCGGTGACTGTATAGATGTCGAGCCCCTCCCCCAGGAAGATCACGCCGATCGAGATTGCCCAGAGCAGCCCCGTATACCGGAAGGGTGCCACGAAGCTCAGCTCGCCCGCGCGCATCGACTGGATCGCCAGCAGGTAGGCCAGGACAAGGCTGACCCCCGCCACGGCCAGAACCGCCAGAACCCGCGGCGGCACCGGCTGCCAGTCGACGAAGCAGCCCCAGAGGACGGCCATCGCGGTGGTGGCCAGCGCGCCGCAGAAGGCCGGGATGGTCGGCGGGATGGCGGCGGGGATCTGCCGCGAGGCCAGGTCGCGCAGGGTCAGGAAGGCCACGGCCAGCAGCGCCACCAGGCTCCAGGCCGAGAACCCGTCCGTGCCGGGGCGGATGATGACCAGCACCCCCAGGAAGCCCGCGAAGATCGCCGTCAGCCTGCGCCAGCCGATCGGCTCGCGCAGGAACAGCGCCCCGGCCAGGGTCACGCTCAGCGGCGCCGCCTGCCCCACCGCCGAGAACACCGCCAGCGGCATGTGATTGAGCGCGACCACCACCGCGGTGCCGGTCCCGGCCTCCGCGGCCGAGCGCACCAGGATCGTGCGGCGCGCGTCCCTGCCGGGCAGGGGCAGCGACCGGCGCGTCACAAGGAGGATGACCAGCAGCAGGATGCAGGCCACCGCGCCGCGCAGGAAGATCGCCTGGGACACCGGAAGCTCTCCGGCGACGGAGCGCATCAGCGCGTCATTGGTGGCGAAGGCGCCCATGCAGGCGGCCATCAGCACCGCACCGCGGATATTCTCGGAGGAACTCGTCATCTGTCTGGAACTTTCACGGCGGCGCGGGGCGTCGGGTAGGGCCCGTGAAGCACATCTGCCCGCGCCCGGCAATGGGCCGCCCGGCATTTCGCCGGGCTCAGCGCGGCGCATCCGCCTCGTCGGCCACCACGCGCAGGAAATTCCGCAGCACCGGCGCCGGATCGTCGCGCCGCCAGATCAGGCCGGTTTCCAGATGCGGCGGATCCTCGCCCAGGTCCAGATAGCGCACGCCGGCCCGCGCCAGCGACCGCAGCGACCCGGGCACCAGCGCGATGCCCATCCCCGCCGAGACCAGGCTGATGATGGTCTGCATCTGGATCGCGTGCTGGACCACCCGCGGGCGGGCGCCGCGATCCTCGTAATAGCCGGTCACCAGATCGTGGAAATACGGCGCGGCCCGGCGCGGGAACAGGATCAGCGGCGCCGCGGTCACGGCGGCAGGGGCAAGCCGCCCCGCCGCGGGCACCAGCCGCCCCTGCGTGATCCATGTCTCGGGGACCGCCGCGATCAGCGGCTCGCGCAGCAGCCGCAGATAGCTGAACCCCTCCGGGAGCAGGCCGCCCCCCTGCAGGATGACGATCCCCGCCTGCCCCCTGCCCTCGGCCAGCGCCGCCACCTGCCGGTCGGTGGTCGCCTCGCTCAGCGCCAGCTCCACCTCCGGGTAGAGATCGCGGAACCGGTGCACCAGCCGCGGCAGGATGGAGTAGTCGGCGGTGGAGACGAAAGAGAGCTCCAGCCGCCCGGACTGCCCGCCGAGGATCCGCTCCGCCGCCGGTTCCAGCGCCTCCACCGCCGCCAGCGCCGCCTGCACCTGCGGCAGCCATGCCGCCCCGAAGGGCGTCAGCGCGACGCTCCGCCGGGTCCGCGCGAAAAGCGGTGCGCCCAGCCGCCGCTCCAGCGCCTGGATCGACTGGCTCAGGGGCGGCTGCGTCATGCCGAGACGGTCGGCGGCCCGGCCGAAATGCAGCTCCTCGGCGACGGCGGCGAAATGGCGGAGCGGCCGCAGATCCATCAGTCATATCCTTATCGACCCAATAGGCGCACAATAATATATTTCACTCCGCTTTCACAGGCTGATACGGTCGCCCGACCATTTCCAAGGGAGGGTTCGATGCCCCTGTATCGTTCGAGAACCAGTACCCATGGCCGCAACATGGCAGGGGCCCGCGGCCTCTGGCGCGCCACGGGCATGACGGATGACGATTTCGGCAAGCCGATCATCGCCATCGTCAACAGCTTCACCCAGTTCGTGCCGGGCCATGTCCACCTGAAGGACCTTGGCCAGATGGTCGCCCGCGAGGTCGAGAAGGCCGGGGGCGTGGCCAAGGAATTCAACACGATCGCGGTCGATGACGGCATCGCCATGGGTCATGACGGGATGCTGTATTCGCTGCCCTCGCGCGAGATCATCGCCGACAGCACGGAATACATGGTCAACGCCCATTGCGCCGACGCGATGGTCTGCATCTCCAATTGCGACAAGATCACCCCCGGCATGCTGATGGCCGCGATGCGGCTGAACATCCCCGTGGTCTTCGTGTCGGGCGGGCCGATGGAGGCCGGCAAGGTCACCTGGGAAGACGGCCGCGAACAGGCGCTGGACCTCGTGGACGCGATGGTTGCCGCCGCCGATGACAGCTATACCGACGAGCAGGTGCAGACGATCGAGCGCTCTGCCTGCCCGACCTGCGGGTCCTGCTCGGGCATGTTCACGGCGAACTCGATGAACTGCCTGACCGAGGCGCTGGGACTTTCGCTGCCCGGCAACGGCTCGACCCTGGCCACCCATGCGGACCGCCAGAGGCTGTTCGTCGAGGCGGGCCACCTGATCGTCGACCTGGCCCGGCGCTATTACGAGCAGAATGACGCCTCGGTGCTGCCGCGCTCCATCGCCAGCCTGCCCGCGTTCAAGAACGCCATGACGCTGGACATCGCCATGGGCGGATCCACCAACACCGTGCTGCACCTGCTGGCCGCCGCGGTCGAGGGCGAGGTCGATTTCGACATGTCCACCATCGACCAGCTCAGCCGCAACGTGCCGGTCCTGTGCAAGGTGGCGCCCGCCAAGGCCGATGTGCACATGGAAGATGTCCATCGCGCCGGCGGGATCATGTCGATCCTGGGCGAGCTGGACCGCGCCGGACTGCTGGACACCTCCGTCGGCTCCGTCCACGCGGAATCGCTTGCCCATGCGCTGGACCGCTGGGACGTGACGCGGACCAATTCCGAGACGGTGCACGACTTCTACCGTGCCGCGCCGGGCGGGGTCCCGACACAGGTCGCCTTCTCGCAGAACCGCCGCTATGACACGCTGGACATGGACCGCCAGGGCGGCGTGATCCGCGATGCCGAACACGCGTTTTCCAAGGATGGCGGGCTGGCGGTGCTCTACGGCAACCTCGCCGAGGATGGCTGCATCGTGAAGACGGCCGGCGTCGACGAGTCGATCCTGGTCTTCAACGGCCCCGCGCGCATCTTCGAATCGCAGGACAGCGCCGTCTCGGCGATCCTGACCAACAAGGTGAAGGAAGGCGACGTGGTGCTGATCCGCTACGAGGGTCCGCGCGGCGGGCCGGGGATGCAGGAAATGCTGTACCCGACCTCCTACCTGAAATCGAAGGGGCTGGGGAAGGCCTGCGCGCTGGTCACGGACGGCCGCTTCTCGGGCGGATCCTCAGGGCTGTCCATCGGCCATGTCTCGCCCGAGGCGGCCGAGGGCGGCACGATCGGGCTTGTCGAGGAGGGCGACCGGATCGAGATCGACATCCCCAACCGGCGGATCCAGCTGGCCGTGGATGACGCGACCCTGGCCGCCCGCCGCCTGGCCCGCGACGAGAAGGGCTGGACGCCCGAGGAAAAGCGCACGCGCAAGGTCTCGGCCGCGCTGAAGGCCTATGCCGCGCTGACCACCTCCGCCGCGAAGGGCGCCGTCCGCGACGTCACCCAGCTGGACCGGCGCTGACCCGGTGCCGCCGGCGCGCCCTGCCCGGCGGCACCCCCCGTGCGGGCGGATTTTTTCGGAAATCCCGGCAGAATCCGCTTGCACTCACCCGCCCTCTGCACCAGATAGGGCCACCGTAGGAGATGGCCCCGGCCATCGCCCGGATGCGGACCGGAGACAGGATCTCCCGGCCGCGCACAGGGGTATAGCTCAGCTGGTAGAGCGACGGTCTCCAAAACCGTAGGTCGCGGGTTCGAACCCTGCTGCCCCTGCCACTTCCAAGGCGCTGAAAAAAAAGCGAAAAACCTTCGGAAATTTTCTGTGGAGAACTTCTCTGGATCGCCGGTTTACAGCCCGGTTTACCAATCCGGTTTACACCTCGGCCGGAATATCGCGCGTCACAGGCTCCTTGCCAGCTTGTCCAAAAGCCCATCCGCCGCGTCAGGCGACAGGGCCACATAGGTCTCGATCATCTTCGCAGCGTGCTGAATCGACCAACCCATGTGCGTGGCGATCTCGCGCAGGCTCGCATCGGCCTCGAACAGCCGGGTGGCCGCCGTGCCGCGCGCATCGTAGAGCCGTGGCCTTTTTGCAACATCCTCGGTTTCGCGGATCTTGCATTCATCCCGGCGGCGGCTGACCGCCTGCCCCATGTCGTTCTGGGATTTGTAGGGCTGGCCCCGCCCGTTGAGCAGGATCCTGCCTTCGGGCGTGTCGCCGGGGGTCTCGTCCAGGATGGCCTGCATCCGGGGCGTGACCGGGATCGACACGATGCGCTTGCGCTTGGCCGTGCGGATCACGATGCGCTGCCCCTTCCCCGTGGCCTGAAAATGGCTCAGGGAGAGCGTGTGCAAATCGCCGGGGCGAAGGCCCGTCTCCGTTGCCGTAATCATCAGGCGGGCCAGCCAGCGCGGCGCAGGGCCTATGGAGCGCTTGGCGTCGCCGTGCAGGAACAGGTCCAGCTCGGCAGGCGTCCAGATAATGTCGGACCGGTCGGCAGAGTACAGCTTGGACATGCCCGACAGGTGGTTCGCCTTGATCCAGCTCTTGTCCACCGCCCAATTGACGATGGCCACCAGATGGCCCGCGCGGGTGTCGGCAACCTTGGCGCTCTCGAAGCGATCGCGCCAGCCGTAGACCACGCGCCGGATCTGCGGCAGGTCGAACATCTCGATCACCGCATCCCCGAACTCGGCGTCAATCCCGCGCTCGTGGTAAATGCTGACCGAGTAATCCTTCTTGGTGCGTGGGGCCAGGGCCGCATATTCGCGGCTGGCAAGGAAGGCCCGGATCACCTCGCGGAACCGGCCGCGGGACGCGCTGCGGGTCTCGCACGCCTCCCGGTACGCCTTCCAGTAATCCGGCCCGTTAAGGGCCAGATCATCGGCGGAGGACCAGAAGCGCGGCCCCCCTCTCCATGCGTAGTGGTAGACCACGCTCGACCCGTCAGCGAGCCGCTTGCTTACGCGGTGAATGCCCTTCGCTGGACGTGTCATACTTCTTCAGCCATGTGTTGATGTCAGCCTCCGCTGCGGAAGGTTTCGCGATAGCGGTCCCGTCACGCATATGGAAGACCACGGAGCAATCGCGGATCTCGACCGTGTTCACGTGCTGCACCTGGGCATTCATGATCGCTTCTGTCACGACCTTGGCTATGGTGGATTTCATGGATAGTTCCTTGGCAACGTCAAAGGGGGAGACCCCAGAAAAAAAGGGGGGCGACCGAAGTCTCCCCCTTTGAGTTGCCTAATAACCGTGAACATTCCACGATCATTGGCAACACCTAGGGTCATCTTAGAGCAGGCGCAAGTGTCAGAATCCCAACGGCAAGAATACCTTGCCGTTTTCGCACGCTTCGCACGCGCGGATGGCCAGTTGCTTCTTCGGCAACTTGTCCAAGGAGACATCGGCCAGCTTGTCGGCCGGAACATGCGCCTGGATCATCTCGATCAGATGGGGCTTTTTGTAGCCCTCGAAGAAATCCTCCGTAAACTGGGCAAAGCTCAGAAGCGCCTCCTGCGCTTCTGGAAGGCGGTTTACAGACGCAAGGGAAAGTCGGTCAAGGAGCTGTTTCGCGAGTATTTTCCGGTGGTTGGAAGGTGTCGTTGAGTCAACACTCTCTTTGGTTGCGTCGATTGAAGCAATTTTTACCCAGTCGGGGGACTGCCTTACATACTCCTGCACCCCATCAGCAGAGACGATATCGCGGTCGTCCCGATGGAAAAGGGTCTGCGAATACGAGAAAGACGGGTTTGCGAGCTGTTCTGCAAACATCGCCAGCACCCGGTCGGGCTTCTTGGCCAGCAACATGCGGAGACAATGAACGCGTATTTCGCCGATTTGTTGCGCAACTTTTGCGGGAAGTTTCACATTTTCCGCTTCGTTGCCTTCCTGCAACATATCGCTCACAGGTTCCGGGCGCATCAACCACCCGCCTTGATAAAGCGGCTCCAGGTCGTCAGGAAGGCAGTTTTCCCGCACATTCAGAGGCTTGTCAGCCGAGAAGCCGAAGGTCCAGCACACTCCCAGAAGCTCCACAAGCTCCGGCGGGTGGAACTTCTCTGCACGCTCGGACAGTTCCGAATATCGGGCAAACCACTCGGGTTCAGCCTCTTCGTCGTGCCGGTAGCGATCCCAGCGGATCTCCGCCCACTCGGCCCGCTCGTCATCGGTCAGCCGATCAACGCCCGGGTGCATTTGCGGGGATGCCGACCCATACAGATCGTCGCAATAGCGGATGAAGGCGGCATCGGGATAGTCCGCCTCGATGCGTTCCTCGCCAGCAATGTGGGCCAAGCTGTCCAGAACCGAGGGGGTCAGGATGAAGCTCGTATCGGCGAACAGGTCTTCCTGAAGGCGCCCGCCCGCCGCGAGATAGGCTTCCTTCGTCGTCAGCGCGGCCTTGGCCGACTTCGACCAGTCCGCCCGCGAGCGCTTGAAGGCATCGCGGATGTCGTTCAGGTCCATGCCGGGCCGGGACATGCAGACGGACACCATTTCGCGCATGGCGTCTTCGTCTTCGTGGAAATAGGTCAGGCCATAGCCTTGATCGATGCTCAGCGATCCATCCAGGACCAGCGTAAGCACGTCCTCGGGCAGCTGGTGCACCGCGCGGCGCTGCTTCACCGCCGTCACGGACTTGCCCAGCCTGCGCGCGATCTCGCCATCCGACATCGAGCGGAACGCCGGGCTGTTGTAGACCATCAGTTCATCGCGATCCGACAGGCGCTGCTGGGTGATCTGCTCGGTGGCGCCCATGTCGCGGGCCTGATCCTGCGGGACCAGCCGCACCGGGACCATGTGTCCGCCGTCGAAGACGCCAGTGTCCACCAGCTTGTGGAGCGCCCGGGCGCGCCGCCCGCCGGAGACGGCCAGGGCCTGCCCCTCATGCTCATAGGCGATCAGCGGCACCAGCACGCCGTTCTCGGCGATGCTGTCGGCCAACTGGTCGACCAGCACGGGATCTACCGTGTCGTCGCTGCGCGGGTTCTCGGGCGCGACGTGCAGCCGGGCGATGGGGAAGTGGGTGATGTCGAAAGCTTCGTGCTTCATGGCTCTCTCTCAGGATTGAAGGATCGCCGCCAGCACGAGGCAGGCGGCAAGCGGCAGGACATGGATCAGCGCGACGTTCACTCGGCCGCGGACATCATCATGCTGTTCGGGTCGATCCCGGCGGCGCGGGCATCGGCCACGGCACGGGCGAACTTCGCAGCCGCTTTCGCCTCGGGGGTAGGCATTTCGGGCAGCGCATCGGCCCAGGCGGACATTTCGGCGAGAACCTCGTGCGGATCCTCGCCGAACACGTGATTGCTGTGCACGGGGAAGATCATGCGATCCGTGTCATGCGCGGCGGCATGAAGGGTCAGGGTGGCATGGTCCCACTTGCCGCTCGTCAGACGGCACTCGGCGCGGGTCCAGCCCTTGGCCTCGATCTTGGCCGCGATCTCGTTGCAGGCGGTGATGATGTCTTGCAGGTTCACTTGGGAAGCTTCCGTTCTCTGGCGTTGTCCTTGGCGATCTGCCATTTGATGCTGGGTCGGCCGCTGCGGCTGGGGCCGCGCTCGCCGCTGTCGCGCACGCGCTTCTTGGCCTTCAGCTCGGTCAGGCGCGGGCGGATGGACATGAAGTCCACGCCGATGCGCTCGGCGATCTCGTCGGCGGTCAGCGGGCCCTCGGCTCTGCTCAGGGCCGCCATCACCCGGTCGCGCAGGTGTGTGGGGCGCTGCTTTCCCAGCATCGCGGCGGTCGCGGCGCTGGTATCGGTCGGCGCGTGGCCGATCCCGTTGCGGTCATAGGGCATCAGGTTTCCTCGGAGGGGTTCAGCCGCTCGGAGCGGTGTAGGTGTAGATCACGGTGTTCACGCCGGTTCCGGAGGCCCGGAAACTGCCAATGGGCAGATCCTTCCAGGCATCATTCCAGCCGTAGCGGTTGCTCTTCGGCGCGGGCAGAAGGCCATGCTCGCGCGCCGTGTAAGGCAGGATTGCTCGCAGCACGCCGCCGGGCTTGAGGAACTTGATCGCGTGAAGCACGTGCTTGGCATAGTGCTTGCCCGCGAAGGGCGGGTTCATGACCACCGCGTCATAGCGATCGCTGTCCTTGTCGGGCGCAGGCACCTGAAGGAAGTTGGCCACATGCACGCGATGGCCCTTGGCCCGCGCCTCGGCCGCGCGGCCTGCATGGACCTCGATCCCGAGAACCATGGCGCCCGTGGCCCGCATGGCGTCCATGATGTTGCCGGTGCCGCAGGACGGTTCCAGCACCCGACGGCCGGTCATGTCGCCATATTCGCGCATGAGGGTGTCGATCACAGGCTGCGGGGTCGGGTAGAATTGCAGGTCCTTCGAGACGGCCGTGCCGGTTGCCTTGGCCTTCTCGGCCGCTGCCTCGGGACTGTCCGCCAGCACCTCGCCGTAATACTCGGCCAGAGCGCGGTTGACGGTCAGCAGGGTCTCGGGCGCGAAATAGACATGCGCGTTGCCGTTCTGGTATTTCTTGCACCAGATCCCGTGGATGGCATCCTCGGCCGTCGCGTGCTTGCCCTCGGCCAGCGCGCGCAGATCCTCGAAGCTCGGCTCCGGCTTGGCATCGAGCGCAGCCATGGCGCGCAGGATGTCCTGGACCTTCTCCCGGCCGTAGCCGGACCACGTTCCGAAGCCCGAGAGGATCACGCGCTTGGGCAGGCCCTTGACGCCGACCTTCATCTTGTCATGCGATTTGAAGGCCGGATCCAGGTTGCAGAACACCTCGGCCAGCCCCTTCAGCACGGTGCCGCGGGGATCGGACACGGCATCGCCGAATAGCTCGCGGACCTTTTCCAGCGTCAGCGCCGGGGCTTCCGCGATGATCCGGTCTGCCCGCTTGCGGTCATTGGACCCGGCCACGGTGTCGAAGTTCACGGCTTGGCGCATCTGGGCCCAAGCCGACAGCAACAGCGATTTCTCCATTTCGCGCGGGCCCGGCGCGCTCGGAGCGCGAAGCTCGCCATAATGCCCGCCGATGGTTACGGCCATGCTCAGGTCTTTGATGGCCTGCTCGAACCCGGCGTGCACGGAGGCCAGCTTGACGCGCTTGGCCTCGTACTCGTCGATGATGTCGCTGGGAAGGCGACGGATTGCAACGTGCTGGTTCAACGCGGCTTTCCTTCTGTGATCGTGGTGTGGGGCGCTCAGGCCGCCCAGGGCGGCGTGGGGAGCGTGACGCGCAGCGCGGGGGCGTCCGGAGCGGACTTCCACAAGGCGCATCGCTCCGGGTGAACCTGAGCGAGTTCGCGCCCGTGGTCCCCCCGGCACGGCTCCGAGGTGTCCGATTTGCACACAGGGCACGGCACGCTGAGAGGTGCCGAGGCGTGCGCTTCCCGAAGGTCGCGCAACACATCGCGGGTCTTGGTCATTAGGCATCCTTTCGGGGCTGGTCTGTCGCCGCCCTCGATTCCGCGCTGTTCTTTGCCGGGGTGAATCGTCAATTCCGCAATCATGCGGCAGGCTGACGCAGCCTGTAATCAGGAGGGACGGGGTTCAGGCACCCGCCCGCGTGGCTATAGCCGCCCCAGCCCGTTCGATCCGGCTGGCGTTGATCCGTCCCGCTTCGGTGGGGGCGCAACCAATGCGGCAGTTGTTCGGGATGCCTGCCCCGCTCAATAATTTCATGCTCAAATCTCCGCGTGTGGAGCGCTTTTTCCGTGGAAAACCGGCCCGGGGGTGGGCTCAGCTTCGCAGGATCCGGTTGATGGCCCGCAGCCCCAGGATCACCAGCGAGAGCAATGCGCTCGCAGCCATGATCCGCAGCCGCGATACCGGCGGCATCGGTGCCTTGATCGCAACGATGTCGGTCTTCATCTGCATTCACCTTCTGCGCTGTGGAGCGCTGTTCTGCTGTGCGTGTGGAGCGCTTTTTCCGAGGCCGCGAGGCCGGGCGCAGCCCGGCCGAGCGCGATTTTTTCGCGCGGCGCCAGGACGAAAAGTGCCCCGCCTGATTGTGCCAGGCGGGGCAATGGGCGGGGGCCAGCCGCTGGGGCTGGCCGATCTGGCGGGGCCTCACGCGGCGGGCTTGCCGCGCAGGGCTTGCACGCGGGCAAGGATCGCCTCGCGGCTCTGGTCCTTGGCGTCCTTCGCGTTCTTGGCGTAGGGCGTCCATTTCTCGCCGATTACGCCTTCATAGGCGGATTTGGCGATTTCGAGGTATTCCTCGCACGCGGGAATCTGGGTCTGCTCGGTCTGTTCGATCTGCGAGACCACGCGTTCCAGATTGCGCAAGGCGATTTCGCTGCCGTCCATCGTGGCTTCGACCTGATCGAATTTCTGCCACAGCTCGTCCCGGCGCTGCTGCGCGCTCTCAAGCATCCATTTGGCATTGTTGGCGATGTTGCCAAGCGCGCCCTTCTGCTGGAACGCAAGGGCGTTCGCCTCGCTCGCGTTCGGGGCGATGTAGTCGGTGTTCGGGTCGTAGAGGCACGCGGCCAGCACGGCGATAGCCTGCACGGCTTCATCGTTGCCGGCGTTGCGGTCCTTGGCGTCTTGGTACGCATCGGCGGCGATGGCCATGTAACGGCTGCGCTTGCGGGTGGTCGCGTCGTAGCTCTCGGCGCGGCGCTGGCGGTATTCCTCCAGCCGGTCGGCCCGGTCCTGCTCGTCGCGGTGCCCGCCGGTCTCGGTGAAGCCGTGGGCGATGTCTTCGGGGTTGATGTGATCGTATGCCATGGGCTCGGTTCCTTGTGTCTCGGGTATCAGGTGGGGGCGGGGCGGCCTTGGTGGCCGCTCCCTTTGTTCAGTTCCGGCGGCTCGCCTTCTCGGCTTCCCACGCCGCGCCGATCATGGCGCCGATCAGGAGGCCCGCGCCGATCAGGCCAAGGATTCCCTTTGTCCCGAGCCATGTCCCGATGGCTGCGCAGAGGATGGCAAAGGGAATGCCCAGGACAAGGATTGCAGCCACGGCGCGGCGCTCGTTGCGCTTCTGGCGGGTGATCTTGCGGCGGACCATCTTAGAAGCTCCACTCTTCGGCGAGGTGGGGCGGCTGGCTGTTCTTGACCAGATACGAGACGGCAAGCCGGTCGTCGTAGTCGATCAAGCTTTCCTCGATCGGCAAAAAGTCTTCGCAGGACAGGTCCATGCACAGGGGTTGATCCAGCGCGGGGGCGCTGATACGGGCATCAAAGGCCATGGGCTTAGGTTCCTTCTAAGCGTTTGGTTTAGGGCGAGGCGTGGGGTTGCAGCCCCTGCCTTGCCCGTCCTTTATATCCCTCGTTTCCGGTTTCTTATAGTGCGCATTCTGACGCGCGTTTTCTTAGCAGATGGCGTTTCATTTCCATCTGCACGGCGATGCATTCTTTTCACGACATAGAAATGACGTGCTTCGCAAAGCCTATGCGAGTGATATGAAAAGCCTTGATCCATTGATGGCTATATCTCCTGAGCTTGGTTTCCATTCCTCATGAAATACCGTCAGGTTTTGTTTTTTCATTTTTTTATTATTCCCGCCATGCCCTGCATGGCCATGAAATCATGCGCGATAGCGCATCTTTCCCGGCCTGCAAGGCGGGCAATCTCATGGCTCGATGGGCTGGCGCATCAAGAGGCTGAGAAGGCTTGTCCATGCCTTGTCCATAGGCGGAGCTGTTCAGGTGGCGGAGCCTGTGGGCAAGGTGTGGGCAAGCCGGGGTTGATCCTGGGCGAGCCTGTCGATCAGCGCGAGACGCAGATGCAGAAGGGATCGAAGCCCGAATGGGTGGAGACCCGCAAGGGGCTCCATGCTTGCACGAGAGCCCGGTCGGGCCGGGATCAAGGCACGATGATCTCGGCCCGATCTGCCCAAATCAGCCAGATCGTTGCAAGAGAGCAACAGGATGGAAGCAGATGAGGCTGTTGCACAATTGCCATATTGCAAGAGCCCAATTCTGGGAGTGTTCCCTACTACTCCGGGGGGCCGGGGGCATGGCAATGCCACACCATCGCGGGCATCCGCAGGCGCAGGACTGAGCAGAGCAAGTCCGAAGCAAGGATCGCCCGACTGACCAAAGCCATATCTCCGGTCCCGGCCATTCCTCATGCTTGACGCACATGCGCGGCAAAGATCACGCGCAAGCCATGAAACAGCAGCACAAATCCCCCGCCGTCATCGACCAGGCATCGCTCCCGACGCTCGATGAAATCACGCCGATCACCACCGCAAAGGGCGAAACGCTCGATGCTCGACAAAGCCTCGCATGTACGCTGCGCGCAACAACCGCGCTCAACATCGAGCAGATCGCAGAACAAGCAGGATACTCCGGCAGAGCCGCGTGCTCGCACTTCCTTCGCTCGGATAGGGGCAGGATGGGGGTTCAAGCAGCAATCACACTGCACCTCACCGACGCAGGACGCATCGGCTTGCAGACGATGATCGCGCTTGCCCAGACGAGCAAGTCGGACACGGTAAGGCAGGCAGCAGCAGCAGACTTGATGGACCGTGCGGGCCTCAAGCTGGACCAGCCGGAGCAGCCAGCAGGCGGAGCCGGGCACGCAGCGCCCAGCATCACGATCAACATCGGTCAGCCTGAACAGCCGGTCACGCTGGATGTCACGCCAGACGAGGCAGGCAACTAGTACAGCAGAGCAGAATTGCTTGAGAACACAGGCAGGGGGGGGCGGGGCAAAAACGAAGTTAGGCTCGCCTAGTGACCCCAGTCCGGCGTATAAAATGCGGGAAACATAGGATCGTTTGCATGCCGGACCTACACATCATCATCACAGGAAACTTCGGGGAGAGCTTGCGCCTGATAAATTCGGATATCATCAGCCTGGATGACGATGGCTTGGGTGGCCAGCTGATGCGAGCAGGCACAGCACAACGCTTCAGACTAATGTCGGTGGACCTCCCAGAGCATCTGACAGACATTGCTCTATCCAGCTTCGAGGTTCATCCTAGCTCACATCGAAATCCTGTAAGCCTCGTACGCTGCATCGCCATCTGCGAAGCACTGGAAGCGTCGAATGGCCGACCTGCTTGACGCCACCCGAACCTCTCATCCAAGGTCAACAAGGCACCTTAGCCTTGGGAGTGTGAATGGGCCGAACCTAGAGAACCAACCTCTTGATAATTTTTAAGCAAGCGCCCAGAACCCACCGTCAGAACTAGGATCGCGGAAAAACATCTTCAACTGAAGACATTCCGCCCTCTAAAGAAAACCTAAGGCCACCATGAAATCATTCACCGCTTGGAGCGAAACTGGAAAATCGAGAGCGCGGCAAGTAAGATCCTATCTTCTTCGCAGAACCCCCTTGGGTGGACCGACAGGAAAACTCGACACACTCATTCTTCATATTGGCAGCCCCAAAACGGCCACTTCCACATTTCAAGACTGGCTAGGGGAAAACCGCTGGACCTTGCGCAGAGACGGCGTGGATCTGCGAATCCCATCCGACATTCGCGGCAAAAGCTACATCGCATCCGCGATGGAATATATAAATGGAAAAGAACAGGATATTGATACCTCGGGCTTCTCCAGGTTGTTCGAATCCGTTTCGACGAGAAACCTACTTGTGAGCGAAGAATCGCTGACGAACACATTCATTCCCGGCCCCAAGAGAAACCGGAACGGGTTTGACTCGATTGATAGGTTGATAAAGTTCATTGAGGCACTGGAGACTCCAAACAAGAAAATTTTGTTGACTGTCAGGAGGCAAGATAAGTTCTTAGCTTCGAGTTATGCGCATCGCCTTCAAAGATCAGGAGAGACGGCTGCATTCTCTGGCTGGACGAGAGCCAAAGTCGACTTCAGAAAACTCTCATGGCTTCGAGTTGTAGACAAGCTAGAATCGGCCTTTGGAGAAGAGAATGTATCCGTCGTTCCCTTTGAGATGATTCAAACTACTAATTTCAGGGCATACTATGAAAGATCCCTTTCGTCGTTGAACATTTCAACCCAGAACCATACCGAACCCACTGATCCGATTAAGAACCCGTCACTCACTGAGGTTTCGGAGGAGATTGCAAGAATAATAAATAGGCTGCCAACTAAAGACGTTGCGCAAAAGTCTAAACGAACCGGCGTAATCGAACGGATTAATAATTTCACTTATGCAATCGGCGACCGCACGTCGAGGCCTGACAACGGTGAAGTAGCCCAAGCGTGTCAAGCTTACTATCAGTCCGAGAACATTGAACTAGCAAAACGAAAGTTCCCGGACCTGAAGACCTCATTCACATTCGAAAAATTAAGTAGATAACCCACACCGATTGCATGAGTGTCCAGAAGAAGGTTAGCGCACCATATGAAGAAATTCAGATCGGAGCAATCTCATGACCTTCTTCCAAAAGCCTGCGTTAAAATATCTGGAAGGTGAAAGAAATCACACTTCAGGAAATCCGATCAACTCCAACCTTCGTGGTGACAGAGTAGCTCCACCCTCTACGGCTTCTCCGCCACCAAGAGAAATATCCGCGCGGGAGTTCGGCCTTTCAAACCAATACATACTAAGAGTTGAACCCAACGGCGCCCTATTCAAAATCGGAACAGGATGGTTCGACTTGCACGGGTTTTGGTGCGTTGAACGAAATGGGCGAGTAGAGGTTCGACGTGGCGCAACGAAGAAATTAATGAGAAAACTAACTCCGATGCAACGGCACGAGCTGGCTCGTGTGAGACTAAACGCACGGAGAAACGGCTTGCGTTAGTGTGTATTGGTGCGATAGGCCCTAAACTGTAGTGTGCTTGCTGCCACTGACAGCCAACTTTTCTGTTCCTTATAAGATCAACGCTGCCTCTTATGGATTCACCATCTCCTACGCTATCACTTTACGACAACGCAGAATCCCGAAACAGCGCCGAGCAGACATATGTTATTTTTGGCGGGCGCCGCGGAGGGACTACTGCTATCGCAGGTGTGTGCCAACGCCTCGGCCTTTTCTTAGGGGACGACCTGGGAATCAACCTCGAAGATCTAGACTTCCGCCATTCGCGCGGCAAACAAGCGATCCTTCGATCCATCGAGCAACGAAACAAGGATCGTGGCATCTGGGGTTGGAAGCATCCTGTTCCCCACGCATATCTCTCCAAAATCACACCCCAGCTACGAAATCCGCGTTTTATCTTGGTAACACGCGACACTACAGCACACGCCTCAGGTATGCTTGAGCGGGAAAATCGTGACGTAGAAGAAAGCCTCAGAATCCACATAAGAAACGAAAGAAACAATTTCGATTTCATTTTCAAACAGGAACTCCCCACACTGCTGGTAAGTTATGAGAAGTTAATATCAAAACCAAATGATGTAATTCGAGATACTTCACACTTTCTTAACAGAAAGTTAACCAGACAAAAGCTTAGAGAAATTAAGAAGTTTATACATCCGGGGTATTACGAACCTGTAAGTAGAATAGAAAAGGCTAAGAACGCGATAAGTCAGGTACTTGGAACATCCTCTTCAGAATAAGGTAAATCCAAGTAGTTGAGACGGTCGGTCCGTCTTGACATTCAATACTGAAAGCACTTGAGCGAACAATATTAGACAGGCGCCGCCACGAGAGCGATGGCGACGCCAGGAAGAGCTTAATCGTTACTCAGCCTCGCAGGCAACTTTGAGCGAGGGATGTCATCCAAGCACCTGCGAGCAATCGCTACGACGGGGCGATGAAAACTCTTCACGATGAATCCTCCAGATTGATCCATATCTGTCAACAGTAATATTTAACATTCGCAATAAGTTAACTACTAAAGTAATTATCTTTCAATTGGCGAATCCGCGAAGAGCGGTTACACTCAAATCATGATGAAGCGCCCTGAGCATCTCGAACACATGGAATCTCCGGACATGTTCGACGACGAGTATCATGACGATGTGGTGCAGTACCGGGAACCATCCGATGAGCCAGAGTGGCAAGATGACGAATACCATGACGGCAGCGATGAACTGAGAACTTCTATTTTCTCCAAGATACTATCGGCCTTTCAGTTCAAGCGTCTTGGCTAGCGGGCTGCCCATTCGTTTCTCCGGATGTCCGGCGGCACGTGGATTGCTGTAAAATTAAGCGACCTAAGTTGGTTCCTCATCCTGACTGAACAGGATTGCTCTGTCATAGCGAGAAGTACAGCGTCCCTCTGATTTTCGGAGGGTACGCGAATGACAATCAACTACACCGCCGACGGCCGGGTGATGGGCGACTTCTTCCGCTCGCCTGCCTTCGTGCGCGGGCTGCAAGGCCCCATCGGCTCAGGCAAGTCCGTCGCCTGCGTGATGGAGTGCCTGCGCCTCATGCTGTCGCAGGAGCCTTGCTTCGACCCTGCCACGGTGCGGGAGGTCGAGCGCGGCGTCTTCGACGGCCAGCGCACCGGCAAGCGCCGCTGCCGCATCGGGATCATCCGCAACACTACCCCGCAGCTTGAGACCACGACCATGAAGACGTGGCTCGAATGGCTTCCCGAGCATCTGTATGGCCGGGTGCGCTGGCGCGCGCCGTACCGGCAGGACATCCACATCACCATGCCTGACGGCTTCGACGTGGAAGCCGAGGTCTGGTTCCTCGCCCTGGATCGGCCCGAGGACGTGAAGAAGCTGCTCTCCTTCGAGTTCACCTTCATCTGGCTCAACGAGGCGCGCGAGCTTCCCCGCGAGATCATCACCGCGGCAATCTCCCGCGTGAAGCGCTTCCCGCGCCTGATCGACGGCGGCTGCACCCGCGCCTGCATCATCATGGACACCAACGCGCCCGACGAGGAACACTGGTGGGCCATCATGTCGGGCCAGGTCGATGCGCCGGACTGGCTGTCCGAAGAGGATCGCCTGACGCTGCTCAAGCCCGACGATTGGGAGTTCTTCGCCCAGCCGCCTGCGGTTCTCGATGTCTGGAAGAACGGCAAGCTGGATGGCTACGAGCTGAACCCCCACCGCGAGAACGGCCGGTTCACCGACAAGACCTATTACATGGGGCTGATCCAGGGGCAGACCCGCGACTGGATCATGAACATGCTTCAGAACAAGGTCGGCCGGATCTTCGCCGGGCGCCCGGTCTATTCGGGCTTCAACGAGCTGACGCATCTGGTCGACGACATCGAGCCGGATCCGGAATACGTGATCGACGTGGGCGCCGACTTCGGCCTGACCCCGGCCGCGGCCTTCGGGCAGGACGTGCGCGGACAGGTGCGCGTCTTCGACGAGGTGGTGACGCGCGACACCCAGACGGAGCAATTCGCAATCCTGCTCGCACGGCACATCCGCGAGAAGTATCCGGGCTACCGCTTCCGCTTCACGGGCGACCCGCGCGGCGATGACCGCCAGCCCAACCAGCAGGACGCGGCCTATACCGCCTTCAAGATCCTCAAGAAGCACGGGATCGACATCGAGCCCGCCTGGTCGAACGATCCGGTGATCCGAACCGGCGCGGTGCAGACCCAGCTCAACACGATGGTCGAGGGCCGGCCCGGCTATATCCTGAGCCGCAAGTGCACGTACCTGATGAACGCCAAGAAGGGCGGGTACTGCTACCTCAAGGACGGGCACGCGATCGACAAGAACTCGATCTACAGCCACGTCTCGGATGCCGAGCAATACATGTTCCTGCGCATGGGCTACGGGCGCAAGCTGATCCGCTCCGAGGGCGGCCAGCGCGCTGTCTCGGTGCAGGCCGGGACCGGCGGGAATGTCCATCGCCACAGGCAGGGCGCCCGCGCCCGGCGCACCTCCCGCATCCTCAGCATTGGCCGTTGACAAGCACCGACCCCGAAGAACAGCCGGCAGAAAAGGAGGCTCGACATGTGCGGCGGAGCAATCAAGAGCGTATCGAAGGCGGTCAAGGGCGCCGTTGACACCGTGACCGGGGCCAGCGCGCGCCGGGCGCAGAAGAAAGCGGCCAAGGAGGCCAAGCAAGCGGCGCAGGCTCAGGCCCGGCAGGCCAAGGAGCAGCGCACGCAGGAGGCCTCGGCCGCCTATGCCGAGCGCCGCCGGACGATGGGCACGAATGCCCGCTCCGGCTCGCGCACCTCCTACAGCGCCTATTCGGGCGGCATGGGATCGCGGAGCTTCTTCCAGTGAGGGATGCAGGCGATATCCTGAAGCGCATGGACAAGGCGCAGGCCGAGCGCTCGCGCCTCGAACCCATGTTCGACGATGCTATCCGGCTGACCATGCCGGGGCGGCGCGGCTTCAACATGACCGATTGGGACCCGGCCTGGGCCGACATCTACGACGAGACCGGCGCCAACGCGGTGGAGGAATTTGCCAGCCGGATGCAGGCCGGATTCTTCCCCAGCTTCTCGCGGTTCATCCAGCTTGAGGCGTCGAGCCTGATCGCCCCGAAGGACCGGGCGGCGGTGAACCGTGACCTTGAGGAAATCTGCCAGTATCTGTTCGAGGAAATCTGGGTCTCCAACTTCGCCACCGAGGCGGCCGAAAGCCTGACGGACCTTGCGCTGTCGACCGGCACGCTCTGCGTGGAGGAAGGCTTCGGCGGCAACCGGCTGCACCACCAGTCGATCCCGCTGACGGAGCTTCTGCTTGAGACCGGCCCCGCGGGCCAGATCGGCGGGCAGTTCCGTGAACAGCGCGACGTGCCGGTGACGGACGTGCCCGCCATCCTGGGCCAGCATTACGACGACAGCGCGGCCCCGGTGCTGGCGGCAGACATCCGCCAGAACGTGGATCGCAAGGTCACGCTGGTGACGCACACCTATCGCGACTTCACCAGCCGCGACACCGAGCGCAGCTGGCATATCGTGCTGGTCAAGGAGACGAAGGAGATCGTCTGCAAGCGCGAGTTGACCGGGCGCGGCTCCAATCCGTTCCTCAGTTTCCGCATGGGCAAGATCGAAGGCGGCACCTGGGGGCGCGGCCCGCTGATGCGCAGCCTCGGCGCGGTGCGCACCACGAACCTGATGGTGGAGCTGGTGCTGGAAAACGCGGCCATGGCCATCACCGGGATCTACCAGACCGATAATGACGGCACGGTCAACGCCGACAATATCAGCCTGTTGCCGGGCACGATCCTGTCGCGCGAGATCGGGACGCGCGGGCTTGAGCCGATCGCGGCCGCGACGGGCAGCTTCCAGATGCAGGATGTGGTGCTTGGCGATCAGCGCACGAACATCAAGCGCGCGATGTACAACGATATGCTGTCGGATCCCAACCGGACCCCGGCGACCGCCTACGAGGTCTCCGAGCGCATGGCCGATCTGGCCCACCGCACCGCGGCGGGCTTCTCGCGCATCTTCTACGAGTTCGTCCAGCCCTACATCTGGCGGGCGCTCTACCTGCTCGAAAAGCGCGGCGACATCCAGCTTCCCACCCAGAACGGGCGGGCGCTGAACTTCCGGCCCACCTCCCCGCTGGCGCGAGCGCAGTCCGGCCGCGACCTTCAGGCGCTCATTCAGGACTTCTCGCTGCGCGCGCAGATCTACGGCCCGCAGGCGGCGGCCATGTCCTACGAGACCGAGGAACTGGAAACCTGGCTCCAAGCCCGCAACGGGCTGGATGAGCGGATCTTCAAGACGCCCGCCGACATGGCGCGCTCGATGCAGGAGATGCAGCAGCAGATGATGCAGATGCAGGCCCAGATGCAGCAGATGGGGGCGACCGGCAAATGAGGGAGCGCCCCCAGAAGCCCGTCAACATCGACGGCATTCCACGCAGCCCCGCGCAGGATGAGCAGATCAACGACACCTGCCGCGCCGCGCTGAACACCCCGGCCGGCGAACGGCTCATGGATTACCTGCGCTCGATCACCGCGAGCGTGGTGATGCCTCCCTCCGCCTCGGATGCGGAGCTTCGCGACCTGGAAGGCATGCGCCGCCTTCACGGGATCCTCGACTACCGGCGCAAGACCACCCCCAAGGAGTAGCAGCCCATGCTCAAAGAAACCCTGTTCGGCGCCATCATGCGCGCCATTGTCTTCGCTCCCGCCGATGATGCGGGCGGCGGCAGCTTCTTCACCCCGCCCGCCGATGATGCGGGCGCGGGCGCAGGCGACGATGGCACGCCCCCGCAGGGCGATGGGGGCGCGCCCGAGGGTGAAGGCACCGGCGACGACGGGACCCCTCCCAGCGGCGACGGGAGCGCCCCTGAGCGCCCCGAGTGGCTGTTGCAGAAATACAACAGCGTCGAGGATCAGGCCAAAGCCTATCGCGACCTCTACGGACGCTTCTCCAAGAAGACCGAGGATCTGCGCGCCGAGATCGCCGCAGAGCGCGCGGAAGGCGTGCCGGAGGCGCTGGACGGCTATGCCTATCCCGAGGGTTGGGAAGCCCCCGGCGAGGACGTGGACGGCGCGCTGCGCGCCTGGGCGCACGAGAACGGCATCAAGGGCGAGGCCTTCCAGTCGCTCATCAACGATGTCTGGGCCAAGACCATGCCCGATCCCGACACCGAGCTGAAGGTGCTGGGCGACAACGCGCAGGAGCGCATCGCCGATGTGAACCAGTGGGTGCACAAGAACGTCGAGAAGGATCACTTCCCCGTCGTGCAGGGCATCATGACCTCCGCTGCGGGCGTGGCCTTCATCGAAAGCCTCGCCGGGCGCGGGGCGGCGGCGGGCTTCGCGCCCAAGGGCGGCGATGCCGGCGCCAAGCCGATCACCCGCGAAAGCCTGCGCGAAATGCAGTTCGATCCGCGCTACGGCGTCGATGACAAGTACACGGCCGAAGTGACCGCGGCGTGGGATAAATGGGGCGCGCAGCAGGAGCGGCAGCGGTGAGAACCGCGCCCGCCACCCCCGAAGACATGGAAGAGCTGGCCCTCAATATGAGGGCCATCGACCGCTGGGAGTTGCGCCACGTCGCCCGCGTCACGGGCCGGGGCCATATCTCCATCCTGGGCGACCTGATGTCGACCTACCGCGCCGCGCCGCTGACCGCGCTGCATTGCCCCGAGGGGCTGGTCGGCGTCGTCGGCGTCCTGCCCATGCCGGGGATGCCCGGCGGCGGGGCGATCTTCTTCCTGGGCACCGATCTGGCCGACCTGCACAGCCTGCCCATGGACCGCGCCCTGCGCCGCTGGCTGGATGCCGAGCTTGAGGCTGCGCGCTGGCCGCGCGGCTTCGGCAACGTGATCCCCAAGGACTTGCGGTTCCGGCACGTCTGGCTGCAACATTTGGGGTTTGACTTCCCTGTGGCCGAAGTACAACACCTCCCCGACGAGCTTGAAGTCTTCTGGATGCAGGCCCGTTGCGATGTCGGCCCCAATGACGCCACAGCGGCCTGCGCCTAGCAGAACACCCGCGCCCCGGTGATCGGCGGAATACCCGGACCCCCGATCAACTGTTTGCGTGGAGGCTAAGATGCCCAACGATATTCCCGTCAGCTTCATCGAGCAGTATCAGGCTGACGTGCACCTCAAGTTCCGCCAGATGGGGTCGCGCCTGATGAACACCACCCGCAAGGGCACGGTGCAGGGCTCGACCGTCCACTGGCAAATCTTCGGCACCGTCGTCGCGCAGGCCATGCCGGCCCGTGGCGAACGCCATACCTTCCAGGAGCCCGGCCACGACCGCGTGTCGGCCACCATGGAGGATTTCGTGGTGCCGACCTACGTCCGCAAGCTCGACCTGCTGAAGCAGAACATTTCCGAGCGTCAGGCCCACGCTGCCGCGCACACCTCCGCCCTGGGCATCAAGACCGATGATGCGCTCTTCGCCATCATGAGCGCGGGCAAGGAGAAAGAGGCAGGCGATGCGGCCTATGGCTTCGGCTACAACCACGCCATGTCCATCGTCACCGGGTTCAACAACTCGTATGTGCCCGACGACGGCAACCGCTTCTGCGCGCTGCACCCCAACTCCTGGGCGCAGTTCCTGAAGGTGCCGCAGTTCGCCAATGCCGATTGGGTCGGCGCCGACAACCTGCCCTTCAAGGGCGGCATGTCGGCCAAGATGTGGATGGGCGTGCTTTGGATGCCGCTGCCGAACACCCCGTTCGACGACGAGACCAACGTGGCCACCAACTATGCATGGCACCGCTCCGTGGTGGGTCATGGCGTGAACCAGGAGCCCCAGACCAACTGGCAATGGCACAACGACTACAGCCATTACTCGTGCGTCTCCGACATGAGCTTCGGCGGCGCCGTGATCGAGGACAAGGGCTGCTACTCGGTCCAGTCCCTCTCCCCGCCCCCGGATCCCTCCGCGGGCTGAGCCCCGCCGGGACAGATCGCCCGCTGACGGGCTGACAGCGGGCTGACTGGCCGGGCGTCCCAAGGCGCCCGGCCCTTTTCATTGAGGGCACCATGGCTATCCTTTCCGTCTCCAACAGCACGATCAAGGTGATGAACGCCGCGCTCGCCGAGCTTGGCGTGCCGCCGATTTCGAGCTTCACCGAAAACTCGATCAGCGCGCGCACCGGCAACGCGAAGTTCCTCGACACGCTCGAAGGCGCCATCAGCGCCTATCGCTGGCGCTTCGCGCAGGAGGTGTTCACGCTTCAGCAATCCGGCGACGTGCAGCTTCCGCCGGACTTCCATTCCGCATGGCGCATCCCGCGCGAGGCCGTCGCCGTGCATGTCGCCTATGCCAACGGGCGCCGCGTGCGCTGGGATGTGCTGGGCGAAGACGTGATTATCGAATGGCCCAGCCAGACCACCCCGGCCGTCACGGTGGAGGCCAGCGCCGTGAAGGCGCCCGAGGGCTGGCCCGGCCACTTCCGCCGCTACTTCATCCCGCTGCTGGCCGCCGAGCTGGCCATGCCCATCACGCAGGACGAAAGCCGCGCCGTCGGGCTGTTCCAGCTTGCCGAGCAACGCTTCGCCCTGGCCAAGAGCCGAGACGCGCAATCGCGCAGCCCGCGCCGCATCGACACCGGCGCCTTCGTGCGCGCCCGCCGGGGAGGCCGCTGATGCCCAGCCTGAGAGACTTCCGCTCGAACTTCGCCGCCGGTCGCACCGGCGAGGCCCTGGCCGCGCGCCCCGATGCCGGGGCCTACCAGATGTCGGTCTACGATGCCCGAAACATCATGGTCACGTCCGACAACAAGCTGGCGCGGCGCTGGGGGACCGAGCTTGCGCAATGGCGCGATGCGCCCGAGCGGCTGGAAACGTGGGTCGTGGCCGAAAGCGAGGAAATGCGCTTCCTGCTCGCCTTCTCGCCGGGCCGACTGGAAATCCTCGACGGCACGCTGACCCGGCGCGCGCTGTTCGAGGACATGCCTTGGACCGACAGCACCGTCTGGTTCATGACGATCGCGGCCGAGCGCTATACCGCCGTCATCGCCGATGCCAGCTTCCGCACGCGGATCCTGCGCTTCGACACCGCGACCGGCGACTTCGCGCTCGATCCCTTCGACTTCGACATGAGCCTCGACGAGCGGCACTATCTCGCCCCGTTCTTCGCCTTCGACAAGAAGGTGAAATGCAGCTTCACCACCCTGACCGCGCCCGGCGTGGATCCCGCAATCTCGGCCGCGCTCTCCACCATCCTGGGTGTGGAGGAAACCGAGTTCGACGTGGCCTCGGGCACCGGGCAGATCACCACCGATGCCGACGTGTTCACCGATACCCATGTCGGGCTGCGGATGCGCATCGCCGATGGCGAGTTCGTGGTCGATGCCGTCACCGATGCCCGCACCGCGCAAATCTCCGTCATCCGCGACATCGCCGTGACGCTGGACGAAAACCCGTTCTGGCTCACCGATGACAGCAAGATCGTCGAAGTCACCTGCGAGGGCCACGGGCTGAAGGTGGGCGATCAGGTCGTGTTCTCCAACGTGCAGAAGGGCGCGGGCACCAACGTGCTGCGCGGCGCGCTCTGGCTGGAATACAGCACCACCACCGCGCGATCCGAAGGCGATCCCACCGCCTATGCCGTCAAGCGGATCATCGACGAGAATATCTTCCAGGTCGAAGGCGAAAGCGCGGCAGGAAGCACCAATCTGGTGGGCGGCAACAGCGTCAAGATGATGCGCTTCTGGGATCTGCAAGGACTCAAGGAGCCGGTCTATTCGGCGGCGCGCGGCTGGCCGCAGGCGGCGGGCTTCCACGAAACCCGGCTCTGGCTGGGCGGCTCCGCGCAGCTGCCCGATGCCGCCTTCGCCTCCGCCCCCGGCGCGACGTTCGACTTCGACCCGGGCACCGGCGAGGCCGATGATGCCGTGACCATGTACGGGATCGGCGACCAGTCCCGCGTGCGCCACTTCATCAGCAGCTTCGACCTTGCGATCCTCACCGACCGGGGCGCCTATTACGTGCCCGGCTCGACCGAGCGCGCCATCACGCAGGAGACCGTGCGCGCGCCCAAGGCGGCCGACGGCGGGGCGGCCTATACCAAGCCGTTCCTGTTCGACACCGCGTTCCTCTATGTCGATGCCAACGGTGCCAGCGTGCGGGAAATGTCCATCCAGGGCGATGACAGCCAGTATTACATCGCCCCGATCTCCACCGTCGTCTCGGACTGGATCAACGAGCCGCGCCACGCAGCGCGCTATGACGGGGCCGCGGATGTGGTCACACCCTACCTGATCTGGTCCAACAGCGACGATGGCGGCGCGGTGGTGATGCACTCCAACCGCGCCGATCAGGCCATGGGCTTCATGCGATGGGACATCGAGGACGGGCGTTTCGTCAGCTTCGCGGGCCTCTCGCGCGAGCTTTATGCCTCCGTCTCCATGGATGACGGGCGCCACGCTCTCGTGCGCTTCGACACCGCGCGGCGCACCTCGCTCGATCTGGCCGAGCGGCTGACCGGCTCCGGCGACGAGGAATGGCAGGCCACCATGCACGCGGATCAGACCCTCTCCGCGCATTCGGGCTATCTGCGCCTGAGCGACGTGACGCTCGACGAGACCGGCGCCTTCCGCACCGCCGACATGCTCGACGAACTCTGGATCGGCAGCGCGATGCCGTGGCGGATCGAGGCACACGCGCCCATCGCCGCCTCCGGGCAAGGCCCCCAGCTTGGCAACATGGTCCGGCTGGTCTCGGCCGACATCCTCTGGGACGGCACCTGGACGGGAACCGTTGCCGGGCAGGAAGCCCTTTCCGCGCTTGACTTCCCGGCGCTGGAAGTGCCGACGCCGATTAGAGAATGGCGCAAATACATGGTCGGCGAATGGGGCACCGCGCCCCGTCTGGTGATCGAGGGCAGCGCCGTGGGGGACGTGTCAGTCAAGGCGATGGTGCTGAAGGTCTATTTCTGATGTGCGATGTGCAATCCTTCCTGAGCATGGGCCAATCCCTTGTCGGCGGGCAGCTCAATGCCGCCGACGCCCGCCTGCAAGGCGACCTGCAAGCGATGAACGCCCAGACCGCCACGGTGCTGGCCGGGACGCAGGCAATCCGCCAGCGCGGCCAGCTGCGCCGCGACTTCGACCGGCAGGCAGGCCAGAACCGCGCGGCAATGGCCGTCTCCGGGCTGGCCACCGAAAGCTTTGCCGGCGTGGAGGCGGGCAACCGCGAAGACCTCGCCCGCGCCATGGGCCAGATCGACAGCGATCTGGCGACCGAGACCGCCAGCAATGACGCGCAGGCCCGCATCGCCCAGGCGCAGGCGCGCCGCGATGCCTCCCTCGCCCTCTGGTCGGGCCGCATGGACGCGATCCAGACCGGCGTGCAGGCGGCGCAGAACTTCGCCGCCGCAGGCATGGGATCCTCCGGCGCGGGCGGCGGGCTGGGGTCGGACCTCTGGACCTACAACACCGGCGGCGCGGGCGCGCGCGGCCAGCAGAACCGCAATCGGATCAGGAGCTTTTTCCATGCCGGTGCTTAGGAAGCCCATCGAAATCAACAGCGGCGCCAACGTGCGCCCGCTGGCCATGTCCCGCTCGGCGGCGGGCGACCTCATGACCCGCGAGGCCGGTCGCATGGCGCAGCGCGCCGCGCAGTACGGGCAGGCCATGGCCGCCGCATCGCAGGAGGAAGGCCAGGCGCTCGCGCGCGCTGCGACCTTCTCCACCTCCGAGAGCGGGATGCCGCAGATGCCCGATGCCTCCGCGCAGCGCATGAGCGCGATCGCGCGGCAGACCTATGACGGCGCCATGCAGGAGCGCATGGGGCACGCCATGGCGACCTCGATCCGCGGCAGGATCTCGGCCATCGAGAACCTGCATCCCTACGACCTCGATGCGTTTCAGGAAGAAGCGGCCTCCGCCATCGCCGACATGCGCGGCGACATCCCCGAGGGCTTCGAGGGCTTTTTCGAGGATACCATCGCCGGGGCCATGGTCTCCACCGGAGCCAGCATCGGCCAGCGGCAGGGCCAGCTTGAAATCCGCAATGCCGCCTCCCGCGCCCCGGTCATGGTCGATGACCAGATCCGGTCGGTGCGCGATGCCGTCATGGCCGGAGACGACGCGCGCGCCGCCGCCATGGCCGCAAACACGCAATGGATCGACGAGCTTTCCCCCGCGATCATGACCGATGGCGACAAGGCAGAGCTGAAGCAGCGCATCCGGGTCGCGGCCGGGATGGCCCGCATGACCCGCGACCTGGGCGTGGAAGAGCTTTCCCCCGGCGCGCTGATGGATCTGCAAGCGCGCCTGCTCTCGGGCGGCGACGAGGAACTGAACGAATACTTCACGCTCGACGACGGCACGGTTGACCGCGATGCCATGCGCACCGCCTCCGGCGTGGTCACGCAATTCATCGGCAACGCCAACCGGCGGCAGGCGGCGGTAGAGGCGGCCGCGCAGAAGGCTTATGACCTCTCGATCCTGCGCCGGGGCGGCGCGACCTCCAACCCTAAGAACCGGGGCCTGCTCGACGAGGATCTGGCAAACGCGCTGGAACTGCGCACCGAGGACGGGCTGCGGCGCGGGATCGACATGGCCGACTGGCTGACCATGGAGGGCGAGGACCGCAAGAACGCCGTCGCGCTGGTCAAGGATGCGGGCTTCCTGCCCGACAGCATGCGCCAGCTTTTCGACCGCATGAACACCAATCCCGACCCGGCCGAGCTTGCCGCGGGCTTCGAGCTGATCCGCGACGTGATCGAGGGGCCCAACAGCGCGGGGCGCACCACGAACCTGGGCGACCAGCTTCCCGACGATCTGGCCGCGGTCTACGGGCTGGTCTCCGACCTGCACGGCGATGGCAGCTTCTCGCAGGAGGGCGTCGAGCGGGCCGTGGCCAAGGTCTGGGCGCTGCGCGACGAGCCTTGGGATGAAACCCAGCTTGCCCGGCTGATGAACGCGCAGAACCGCCGGTGGGAAGGGCGCGGGCAGGTCGATGCCGATACCGCCCCCGAGATCCTGGCGCGCGATCTGCGCAGCACGCTCTACGAGGGCGAGGACATCCAGCCCACGCCGGAGGAAGAACGGCAGGCCGCCTCCGTCTTCACCACCTACATGCGCCTGGGCCGCAACTACGACGATGCCCTCGACATGACCCGGCAGAGCATGGAGGGGCGCTATGTCACCAGCGACTACATGGGCGGGGTCCGCTCCGCCTATTCGCCGGAGAAGTTCTACGAGGTGCCTTATCAGGGGATCGGCGACATGCTGGCGCAGCTTGGCGGCGAGGCCGCGGGCTGGGTCGTCGGCGGGCTGGGCTTCCCGCGCGCGGGCGCCAATATCGCCGCCTCTCCCTTCGAGGCCGTGGCCGACCAGCGCATCCGCGAAATGATCGGCGGGCTGGAAGACAGCCTCGGGCGCGAGGCGTTCGAGAGCGGGGCAAGCGGCGACCGGGCGCTGATCGACGATGCCGACTTCCTGCGCCCGGGCGAGGATTACTATCTCGTGGCCGATACCGGGCGGGGCACGCCGCCAGTCTACACCGTGATGATGAACGACGAGACCGGCAGGCCCTACCCCGTCGGCACGCTCGACGTGCGCGAGGACATGGCCGCGCTGCAACAGGCCGACCAGTCCCTTGCCGCGCTGATGAAGGCCGGGAACCTGGGCGAACGGGAATGGAAGATCATCGGCGACGAGATCGTGCGCGCCGCTGAGGCCGGGGAAAGCCCGCGCCCGCCGCAGGAGATCCTGCGCGAACACTTCGAGAAAATGCGTGGCACGCAGGGGCCGAGGGGCTGATGGAAGAATATCGCGATCTACTGAACTTCATCTACCGCGCCGAGAATGGCGGGCGGGTGAATTACGACGTGGTTTATGGCGGGATCCGCGCGGAGCATCGCCCGCCCAAGCCGATCACCGGCATGAGCGTGCGCGAGCTGCTGGCCTGGCAGGAGAAGGTGAACCCGCATTACAACTCCGAGGCCGCGGGCGCGCTGCAACTGATGCCCGCCACGCTGCGCTCTCTGCTGCGCGACGGCACCGCCAAGCTGGATGACACCTTCTCGCCCGAGACGCAGGACCGCTATGCCGTGGCCCTGATGCGCCGCCGGGGCCTCGACAAGTGGCAGGGCGGGCGCATGTCCACCGAAGAGTTCGGCAACTCGCTGGCCAAGGAATGGGCCTCCCTGCCGGTGCTGGCCCCGACCTTCCGGGGGAACCGGCGCATCGAGCGCGGGCAAGCCTATTACGGCGGCGTGGGGGCGAACCATAGCCGGGCGCTGGTGGGTGTGGAGGACTTCGAGGCGCTGCTGTCGGGGCGGCCCAGGGCGCGCAAATCGACCTCCGGCGGGCCGGATGCGCCTGCCGTGCCGGGGCGCACGCCGGGCGTGCAGGACCCGCCCCCGCCTTCGCAAAGCTGGGGCGAGGCATTCGAAGCGGCCTATCGCACCGAGCGGCCGGACGCGGCGCCGGTCGATGTCTGGGACAAGCCCGACGTGGACCTGACCCCGCCGGGCGAGCTCCTGCCCCCGCAGGAGCTTCCGGACGTGGATTACAGCACCCGCACCGGCAAGGGCGGCGGGCCGGTCGCGCCGCTGAGCGCCGGGCAGGTCTTCGTCGAGAGCGCCACGGATAGCGCGATCGTTCGTTCCGCGCAGATGCAATGGCTGGCCCGTCAGCATGAGTTCGATCCCGACTTCGACGTTGCCGCCGCCATCGGCAGCGACGGCATGGCGGGCTTCGCGCGGTATCTCTCCAAGGCGCAGAACGCCGAGCATTACGAGGCGCTGAAGAAGCAGATCCGGCGCGAGGAAATCCGCACGCGCCGCGCCGATCAGTATGACGGCTGGATGGTCCCGCTGGCAGGCGGGATCTTCAACCCCGACAACATCCCCGCCATGCTGGTGCCCGGCGGGCTGGCCCTGCGCGGCGGGGGCGCGGCGCTGCGCGGGGCTGGCGTGGCCGCCGCATCCTCCTTCGCCCTGGATGCGCCCATGGAGGCGGTGCGGGCCGAGAATGACCCGCTGTCCTCGCGGCTGGAAAGCCAGCTCAATGTCGGGCTGTCCATGGCCATCAGCGCCGGGATCGGCGGCTATCTCAACCGCAACGGCCGACGCGCGACCGCCCGGCAGGTAAATCTGGAATGGCGCGACTATGCCGGTTCCCATCCGCAGGCCGAACGGCTGGGGCTGGATGTCGAGGATGCGCCCGCCCTGCCCGGCCCTGCGCAGGCCCGCCTGAGCGCGCCGCAGGATGCCGAGGGCGCAGCCGCCTATGACCGGATCGGCGAGACCCGGCGCGAAATGCACCGCTCCGAGGCCAACTTCTCCACCGACAAGCCCGAGGACGGGCAGGCCATGCTGACCCGGCGCGGCCGGATGCTGGCGCGCATGGTGGATGGGCCCTTCAAGCGGCTCAACATGACCTCCATGACCCGCGCGGTGAAAGGCATGGCCGACGATCTGGCCAATGACGGCGGCATGGCGCGCGCCGACGGCACACCCAACGGGCCGTCTGTCTGGATGCGCTCGCGGGTCTGGCACGGCGAGGTGGATGGGATCTACCGGCGCGAGACCGAAATCTTCGAGCGCTACCTAGGCTTCGAGAAGAACCCCGAGGTGGCCGGCATCCATCTCAACAAGAGCTTCCGGCGCAAGCGCGCCAGCGGCGAGGAAGCGCTGTCGATCGAGGATTTCCGCCGCCGCGCCTCCCGCGCGCTCATCACCGGGCAGCAAGACGAGATCCCCGAGGTGAACGAAATGGCCGGGCACCTGCGCGATAGCTGGAAACGCTACGAGCGCGATGGCGTCGATGCTGGCGTGCTGTCCACCCGCGCCTCGATCCAGGCCCGCATGGACAAGATCCGCGACCGCATCGAGCGGCTGGACAAGAAGGAGGCCGAGGGCAAGGAGCTTTCCGAGAAGCAGCGCCAGGACCGCGCCGTGTTTCGCAACCGGCTGCGCCAGTTCGATGCCCGCCGCGAGGCCGAGGACGTGCCGGAGGATTACTTCACCCGCGTCTGGCGTCCCGCCGCGATCCGCGACAACCGCGAGGCGTTCCTGAAATACGTGCTGATCCCGCACCTTGAGAAGAACCCCGAGAGCTGGACGTGGGTGCCCTCCAAGGATCACCTGCACCGCGAGCTGAACGCGCTGATGGCGCGCAACCCGACGCAAGCGCAGATCGACGCGATGCACGACCGGATCAAACAGGCCCCCGACGAGGGCGGCTGGCAGAAGTTCACCTATTCGCAGGAGGAAGGCGCGGTTCGGGCGCGGGCCGAGGAAATCGTCGAGACGCTGCTGGGCGATACCGACAATGACCTTGCCCACCTGGGCGCGCTGACCGAGGAAGCCCGGCCCAGCTTCGGCCGGATGCGCCAGTTGAACATGCCCAACGCGCATCTGCTGAAAGAGCATAACGGGATCGCTGACTTCATCGAGACCGATTACATGCACGTCGCCAAGGCCTATGCCGACCGCATGGGACCGGCCATTGAGATGGCCCGCCGCTACGGCGCCCCCAACGAGGGGATCAGCGCGGCCGAGGGCTTCCACGCGGCGCTCAGCCGGGCGCAGCGCGACGAGTTCCGCGCCTTCCTGCGCGCCGAGAAGGGCGATGCGCCGCTGTCGCGCACCGAGGCCATGGACCTGATCGAGTACCTGCGCGGGCAGCGCCCGGCATGGGTGCAGCTTCACACGGCCATGGGCCGGATGCAGAAGGAGGCCAAGCAGGCGATCAGGGATGCGGGGCTGGACTGGACCGACTTTGCGCACATGCTCTACACGGATCCCGCGCAGGCGGGCTCTTTCCGCGCAGGCAATGCGGCTGATCCGGTCAGCGTGATCGGGGTCGATCCCTTCGGCGCGACCCCCATCGAGACCTTCAACCACGAGTTCATCCACGCGCTGAAAGCGGCAGGCAAGTTCAGCACCGGCGAGTGGAACGCCATGGTGGATCTTGGCCGCCGCCTCTCGCCGCTGTTCGACCTGTCTCGCTACACCAGCGCGGACGCAGACGAGGAAGCCGTCGCCAACCTCTTCCCGATGTGGGCCGCCCTGGGCGGGGATCAGCGGGCAATCTCGCTGATGGAGGAAGCCGCGGGCGTGAAGCCTGCCTTCTCCACGCTGCTGGGTTCGGGCGATGCCGGGATGGCCCTGCAAGCGCTCAAGGCGTTCAGGCCCTTGGGCACGGCGCTGCGCACGGAGGCGCGCTTCAACACGCATTGGGCGCCGATGGAGCGCGACATCCTGCACCTGCGCGACCGGGTGCAGAACCGGGTGATCCGTAACCCCGACCGCTGGGACAACCGCGCGGCCACGTTCCTGCGCAACTATGCCAACCTCGCCTTCATGGGCCAGTCGGCCCTGCCGGCGGTGCAGGATCTCGGCACGCTGGTCATGCGCCACGGTCTCGGCCGCACCTTCCAGCACGCTTTCGGCAAGCTCGATGACGAGCTAGCCCAAGTCGTGAAGGCAGGCGGGGAGGAAATGCGCAAGGCGGGCGGGATCCTCGACGTGATCGAGGGCGTGGCGCTGTCGAAGTTCTCCGATCCGGGCATGGACGCCTCGGGCCTGACCGCTCCGGAGCGCTGGTCGCGCGTGCTGTCCAACCGCTACTTCGCGTGGAACGGGCTGGCCAGCCTGACGGCGCGCGTCAAGGAGATCGACGCCGGGATGCGCGTGACCGACACGCTCGACCGCATCCACCGCGTTGCGGGCGGCTTCGGCACCGAGGCCGATCTGCGCGAGCTGGGCCGCTACGGGATCACGCCCGACGACGCCAAGCGCATCGCGACCGAGCCTGCCGCGCGCCAAGAGGGCGGGCACTGGCTGGCCAACACCGACGCCTGGAAGGACCGCGAGAACGTGATGAAGTTCCGCGCGCTGATCCGGCAGGGATCCGAAAACGCGGTGCTGATGGCCACGGCCGCCGACAAGCCGATCATTGCCGACGGCACGGTCTACCTGCGGCGCGGCCCGCGCATCGACCCGCTGGCGCGCAAGGCTGGCCTTGAGGTGTCGGGCGACTATTGGCAGGTCCAGTCGGGCCTGCTGACGCTGCCCTTCTCCTTCTGGTCCTTCGCCTTCGCCGCGCACACCAAGATCCTGTCGCACGCGGTTGATGATCCCACGGCGCGCAACATGGCGGGCGTGGCCTCGCTGGTGGGGCTGGGCTACATGGTGGCCAGCTTCCGTGACGGGGATAGCTGGGACCGCCGCGAGCCGGAGGAAAAGCTGTTCCGCGCAATCAACCAGTCCGGCGTGCTGGGCGTGCTGCCGCAGGTCCTTGCCATCGGCGAGCAGCCCACCGGCTATGACATGGCCATGCGCGCCGCCGGGGCCGGGCCCGACGCAGCATCCAATCTGGTGCACGGGATCGGCACGGGCGACATGATGGAGACAAGCTGGGGCCTGCCGTTCCGCAATCACCTGCTCATCAAGGATTGGGTGGATCAGATGGTAGACCGGAACGAGCGGGGAATAATGCCCTAGACAGGCCCCGTGGCAAAAGAACAACACCGGTCGAATCAACGACTGGTGTTGCAATGGCTGAGACGATCTATCCGCGGAGCGCAACCTACGTGGTCGGGTCGACTGCGAGTGCTGGCCCGTTTGAAATCCCCTTCCCCTTTGCCGACGAGGACGAGGTTGCCGTCCACGTCAACGGCGTGCGGATCACCGCCTATTCGGTCACGGTTGCCAGCCGGTACGGCACCGAGGGCAACAAGGTCACGCTCGAAGCCCCGGTATCGAATGCCGGGGTGGTCGTGTCGTCCAGCGTGCTCCCCGCGCGAGCCATCGGCGACACCTTCACCCAGCAAGAGCTGTCGCGCGAGCTCGACCGGCTGTTCTATCTCTCGCAGGAGGCCGCCGAGCGCGCCGTGAGCGTCGATCCCGGCAGCGGCGTGGCCGACATCGGCAGCGGGCGCATCCGCACCAGTGCCGATCCTGTCGAGGCGCAGGATCTCGTGACGCTGGGTTACGCTGAGCGTGTCCTCTCCGGCGATGCAGCCAGCGCCCTGCAAATCGAGGCAGGCGTTATCCTCGGGCACCCTTGGCGCTACGAGCGCGACGAGGCGGCCCCGCCCGCCGCCTCCTACCTGGACACGGCCGGGCGGCGCTATCGGCTTCTCAACGACGAGATCGGGCTGCGCTACTTCGACCGCACGCTGCGCGACGGGGGCCAGATCGGCACCGCGCTGCTGGGCTTCATCGACTATGCCCGCGAGACCGGCCGCGCCGCCGCCGTGATCCCGCCGGGCCTCTACGAGCTTGAACAGGCCATCGCCGCCAGCCTCGACGGCGACGGCACCAGCGGCGTGCAGATCAGCCTGCGCGGCGCGGGGCGCCGGGCGACGGGCCTGTGGTGCGACGCGGCCAGCGTGCCGGGCACCGCGATCAGCCTGCAATCCGGGCACCGGCTGTCCAGCTTCGAGCTTGGCGGCTTCTCGCTGGGCTATCGCGGCACGCAGGAAGCCGGAAGCTGGGCGCTCGATCTGGGTGCGGCCGGGGGCGCGGGGCAGAACCATCGCTCGCTGGTGCTGGATGGGCTGGACCTTGCCCCGTTCGAGTTCCTGACCGGGCAGGCCGATGGCACGGTGCAATCGTCCTGGGCGAACATGATCCGCGCCGATGGGCACCTCAACGCCCTGCTGCGCGAGGTCCGCCTTCAAGGCGTGGATGCCCCCGCTGCCGACTGGTCCGATGACGGGCCGATGTGGGCAACGCTGGTCGGCGTGCAGCTCGACGACTGCGCGGGCGCGGATCTGCTGAAGGTCTCGGCCGCCGGGATCGGCACGGCCATCCGCAGCCACGGCACGGCATCCGGCGGCAGGCTGGCGATGGATGGCTGCGACCTGCGCGCCGTGCGCACCGGGCTGTCCTGGCTGCGCCTCGGCGCGCAGGCGGATCTGCGCGTGACCGGCTGCCGGATCCAGCACCGCGATGCGGGCCTGGTCTTCGACGGCGCGGGCCTCGCGGATGTGAGCGGCAACACCTTCCGGCAGGAGGCGGCAGACGCGGATTATGCCGATCGCGTCATTCCCGTGGATGTGCTGGCGCAGAACGTCACCAGCATGACCGCGCAGGGCAACACCCATGCCGGGACCGGCGACCCCCGCCGGATCGGCCTGCGGGTCTCCGGCGCGGGCGGACAGGCGCGCGTGACCGGCGGGACGATCCCCGCCGGGGCCGTGCTGGCAAGCTGGCTCGACATTCCCGCCGATGCCGGGCTGACGCAGTTCGACCTGCCCGCCACGGCCGAAGGCGCCGAGCCGGCGCTGTTCATCGCCAATCCCGATGCCGCCCCCGTGCGCCGGATCGGCGGTGCCATGCTGGAAATCTCGCTGCTCGAAAGCACCGATTACGACACCATCCAGCATGGCGCGTGGGTGACGATCAGCTTCGAGACCCATGACGGACACCCGTTCCTTGATGGAGCCTTCGGCCCCGAGGGCGTGACCGTGCCCGATGGGCTGGGCGTCACACGCGCCCGCGCCGTGGCGAATGTGGAGTTCGACACCAACAGCAGCGGCAATCGCGGCCTGGCCATCAACCTCAATGGCTCCACCCGCCTGACCGGCGCGCAATCCACGGCGAATGGCGTGGCAAACCGCCCGACCTCGCTGAGCGTCCAGACGCCATGGTTCGATGTGACGCCCGGCGACGTGATCTCTGTCCAGGTCGTGCAGACCACCGGCAGCGCGCTCGCAATCTCTTCCCCGACCAACATGAGCGTGGAGTTCATCTGATGTCTGAAAAGATCACCAGCCTCCGCGATTACCTGCCGGTGATCGCGGCCGTCGTGGCAATGGCCTCCGCCTTTGCCGTGGCCGACCGGCGCGGTGAGGCAAATTCCGTCCGGATCAACGACATCGAGGCGCGCGTGCGTGTCCTCGAAGCCCGCTCGATCCGGCTCGACGAGCGGCTGCAAACCATCCTCGACGTGCAGATCGAAATCCGTGAACAGATCAAGGACCTTCAGCGATGACCTACATTCCCGACAGCGCCGTGAAGTTCATCTTCGTGCACTACTCGGCGACCTATGACGATCAGGTCGTGACCGCCGCCGACATCGAGCGGATGCACCTGAAGCGGGGTTTCAACAAGATCGGCTATCACGCCTTCATCCGCCGCACCGGCACCGTCGAGCCCGGCCGCGACATGACCCGGCCCGGCAAGGTCGAACAGGGCGCGCAGGTCTCGGGGCACAATCACCACAGCGTCGGCGTGTGCTTCGCAGGCGGGCTCAAGCGCGGACATGGCGTGAACAAGGGCTTCGACACCCGCACGCCGGAACAGACCGAGGCGCTTATCGCATGGATCGATGCGCAGCTCGCGCGCTTCGGCGGCGACGGGATGGATCCCGCCAAGGGGCCGCTCGTGGTCGGGCACCGCGATGCCAAAGGTGCCGCCACGCAATGCCCCGGATTTGATGTTGCGCCCTGGTGGGCAGAAGTACAGGCCAATCGACGCGCGGCGAAGCGGCCCCGCATTGGCCTTCTCGCAGCCATCGTCAACCTGCTCAAAGGAGCCCGCGCATGAAGCCTCTGAACAAGTCCAAGACCCTCAAGGCCAACGTCCTGGGCGCCGTGGGCGGCGCCATTGCCGCGGTCGATCCGTCCCTTGTCCTCGACGCCATGACCATCGCCTCCTCGGCGACGGGCGGCACCGGGGAAATCGTCATTCCGTCCGGCCAGATCACGACCTCCGGCGTCGTCATGCTGATCTGGTCGGTGGTCAACGCGCTCCTGCGCCTCAAGACCGGCCAGCCGGTTTCGATGCGCATCGGCAAATAACCCAAGTCAAGAAAAAAAGGCTACCTAATGACCCAAACCACCCTCCAAGCAGAAGCGGCGATGCCGCTTTCCCATTTCGACCCGACCCTGAACGATAGCGTCGATGGCGCGCAGGATATCGGGCCGGCAATCGTCGCGGCCGTCCGCCACGCGCAGGAACATGGCGCCGCAACGCTGGTCATCCCGCCGGGTGAATGGGAAATGCGCAGCGTGATCGACATCGATCTGGACTTCGACGCGCAAGGCAATGAGGTTTCCTGCCACTTCAAGATTGTCGGCGCGGGCATGAACCTGTCGAAGATCATCATGCGCCCATGGATGTACCCGGCCAAGGACCGCATCCGGCTGGACACCTCCAAGCGCAACTCGACGCTGGAAATCTCCGACCTCGCATTCCTCGCCATTGGCCAGGGCATGCAGGAAGACACCTTCCTCCTGCGCTCGCGCGCCGTTCGCCGCGGTGGCCAGATGCAGCGCACCGCCGTCATCCGCAACGTGCTGGTCATGGGCTATGACGACTACCACGGCGGCGGGAGCCGGGAGTATTTCCGCAACCTGTTCGACCTGAGCTGCCACAACCGGCCGCTGATCGAGAACCTGGTGACGGATGCAGGCACCAACGAGAACGTGTACACCGGCTCCGACTGGTCGGATGACAGCGATCTCTGGACCGTGGATCGCGCGCTTGTCCTCGACGGCGCCTATGCTCCCGAGGTCGATCAGTGCATCTTCTCGCGTGCGCGCTACGGGATCATCTGCCGGGGCAATATCCCCGAGACCGAAACCTCCCCGATCGACTTCACCTATGCGGCGGACGACGAAGGCGGGCAGCCCGAGGTCGGCGTGTTCACCAACAACCGCTTCCCGACCTGCATCCTGGGCCTTGTCTGGCATCGCGACGGTCAGGAGCCGGGCCTGTCGGTCCGCGGGAACTTCTTCGATTTCCGCGACTACGGCGCCTATGTGAAAGGCGCCCGCATGGGCGAGATCCTGAACAACACCTTCGTGCAGAAGGTGGTCGACGAGGCAGAGTATCCGACCCGGACCAACCCGAAGGACATCCTGCTCAATGACGTGGATGGCCTGCTGATCGAGCACAACTTCTTCCAGGGCGGCAACCCCGTTCAGGGAACGCCGGACCCGATGCGCATTGCCATCGACATCCATTGCGACGACCCTGCCACCGAGCAGACGCAGGATGTGATCGTGGGCACGAACTATGTCGCCCAGGCCGCGGTGCTGGAACGCTACTGCCGCAAGATGGCCAATACCGGCGCCCTTTACTACAAGGATCCGGTGGTCGCGGGAAGCGCCACCGTCGGCCAGCCGATGCTGCTGGAAGCTGCCGCAACCATCAAGCACACGCCTTACGCCTGACCCGTCAGCAATCATGAAAAACGCCCCGCCGGAGTGATCCGGCGGGGTTACTCTTTCCGGTCTCGCCCATGGGAAAGGGCACAAGCTTCCGCAATACCGTTGCGAGGAGAGTTCCCGGGCCCAAGCAGCGGATCGCAGCCCTATCGCAACATCCGCGCCATTGGTAACGTCACGTTAGGCACCCACAGGAGGGGCGGGGAAGCCTACTTCCGATACGTGCGCACATTGATCGAAGCCAGCCTGCCGTAGTGGTCCTTGACCACCAAATTTGCCCGGGACCTTGTTCCATGCGGAGGGGATCAATCACTAACGCTTATCCAGCCACGAATGCTGGCGATATTTCGCCGCCAAGCATCTTCGAAAGTTACCCGCTCAATAGAGTTCTGCCCTGGAAACTCGAATTTTTGGATTTTTACCCTCATCATCTCAACGTGAAAATCACCAACACTGGACGGCGACGGAACCAAAAAGACAGATCCAGTTAGAGAAACCACTTCTTCGCCGCGCTCAATTTCAGCGCCTATGAATTGATCCCTATATGTCCCTATGACTGCAACTTCCCTGTCGCGATAGTCAAAAATCATGAAGTCTCCTTCCCTGGAAGCGGCCCGGTTCCCCGCCCAGTTTCCGAGCAAGTTCACAGAAGCAAAAACCGCCACAGCCACAACGAAGAAACTGCCATAGCGGCTATCAACACCCACAGGCCCAAGAAACCACGAGCGGACTTCACGATCTTGATCCATTGACTCTTGAACAATGTCCCGCCAAAGAGTGCCGCTTCGCATCCTCCTGCGAAGCGCAATCCCATTCCAGCCCCCCACGATTAGGAGATAAAAAACTATGGCTTGCGAGATGTAAGAAAACCCTGTAAGCGCCATTGAAAACATTAACAATACCAATGGAAATAAAACATGTGGGGAAACAAAACTATAATCCGCGAGTATTTCTAGAGCTCGCATAGGAAATGCGTATACAGTATTATATATCATGATGGAGAGTAGCGCCACGCCGCCTGCAGCCACGATAATTTTCGACACCTCAAGATCGACAAATACCTCGTCGACACCAAAGTATCTCAAATAAGACGATTGGAACTCATAGGTCAAATAATAGCCAATACCCGTGATTAAGGCGATAAGAGCTGCCTCTTTCCCTACGATTTCTGAAAGTGAGTACGGAATGAAGCCGGGTGGCTGTTCCTGCTTTTTATTCTGGGCATCCAGATCGTTTTCTTGCCGCACGGAAATATATCCTCTCAATTCACTGTTTAAGCGACATTCCCAAAATGGTATGTTGCTCGAAGACAAGATCTCTTGGCTGGGCAAGTGGTTCAAGTCTTTTCCCTGTCGATTACAGGCGGCGACGAAAGCGCCAAGAGTTGCGGGGGATTCGTCCACCTGCCTCCAAGATATCAGCCTTGCGGCAACCCTTGTCAGCGCGGTGGATCTTCTTGTCTTGCCGCTCTTTTTGAGTTCAGGCTTGGATAGCTGTGATCCGCATACTGCTGGCGCTCGAAGGCAGCGAATGGTCGTGACTTAACCGTCGCTGTAGCATCCATAATAGGAGCAATCCGCCACTCAGCCTTGCACCTCTATAAAGCGCCAAGAACAAATGCTTTGGTGGTGCCAAGCACCTGGATTTCGCGCTAAAGGCGACTGTCCGGAAATCTGGCTGCAATCGCAGCATTCAAAGACAGCGCTGAGAGCCCGATGATGGCCGGAAGCGTTAGTGGGCGACGGGCGTCCGAGAGGCTGAAAACTGCGCCCAGCAGACCGTCGCGATTGCGCACGTCCCTGGGGTGCTGTATATACCTCCCTCCACCTTCCTCTCCGGTGGCAACCGGAGGCATCTAATCCGCCACCAACGTAAGGCGTTTCTGTGCGCGGGTGACTGCGGTATAGAGCCAGCGGTGGGCGTCATCGCGGAACAGGTCGCTCTCATCGTAGACGATGACGTGCCGCCACTGGCTGCCCTGAGCCTTGTGGCAGGTCATCGCGTAGCCGTAATCGAACTGCTGGCTGTGCTTGAGGTCTTTCCAGTGCAGGTCCTCGGCCCCGCCAAGAAAGAACTCCTGGCGCACGGAGGTGATGAAGGCCCCGCGCTTGGCGTTGTCGTCGTCGACCAGCTTCATGCGGAACTTGTTCGAGCCGCGCTTGCGGTGCAGCATTTCGCGCACGCTGAACAAGCCGCCGTTGAAGATCCCCATGCTCTTGTCATTCTTCAGGCAAAGGAGCCTGTCGCCGATCTCCGGGGCGGGACCGGAGCGGCCCAGCGTGCGCCGGATCCGTTTGTTGAAGCCGTTGCGCAGGGTGTGGGTGCCAACGATCACCTGATCCGCCTGCACCACCTCCTGCGCGGTCAGCGTGCCGCGCGGAACCATGCGCACCGCGCCGCCGCGATCCCATGTCTGCGGCACGTCACCTTGCCGGATCATGGTGGCCAGGGCGATGATCGGGTTGCCCTCGGCCTGCCGGTGGATCTCGGTCAGCATCGCATCCGGGTCGGCCTCGGTGAAATAGCCCGCGCTCGACACGGGCGGAAGCTGCGCGGGATCGCCCAGCACGAGGACCGGCCTGCCGAAAGAAAGGATGTCCTTGGCCAGTTCTTCGCCGACCATGGAGCATTCGTCGATCACGATGAGCGAGGCGCCCACGCAATCGCTCTCCTTGTTGATGACATAGGTGACAGACCCATCCTTGCCGTCGACCGGCTGGTAGATCGTCGAGTGGATCGTCGCGGCGCCGTGGCATCCGGAGCGGCGCATTTGCAGCGCGGCCTTGCCGGTGAAGGCCATGAACACGACATGCCCCCGGCACGCCGCGGCGATGGTTTTGGCGATCGTCGTCTTGCCGGTTCCGGCATAGCCGAACAGCCGGAAAATCTGCGGGCGGCGTTCCTCGGGGGTGGCCAGCCAATCCATCACGCTTTCGAGCGCGACAACCTGGCCGGGGGAATAGTTCTGGGTCTGGGGGGAAAGCAGGGCTGCGCCGTCCATGGTCTTACCTTTTCATGAGCGGGACGAGTGCCACCGCTGATGCAATGGCCAGAACGATCCCGAGGGCTGGGGAAGCCATGAGCGCGGCCCCGAGGACCACGCCCAGGCAGAAGGCGCGCGCTTGGGGCTTCAAGCGCGCCAGGGCGTCAGAACGGGATTTCATCGTCGGAATATCCGCCGCCTCCGCCGCGCTGGTTGCCATAGCCCTGCTGGCCGCCATGGTTCTGCTGGCCGCCATGCGCGGTCCCGCCTCCATAGCCGCCGCCCTGCTGGTTGCCGTAGCCGCCGCCCTGCGGGCCTTGCTGGTTGCCGCCCCAGCCGTTGCCGCCCTGCTGGCCGCCACCGCCACCGCCTCCGCCCTGCTGCTGGCGCTCGCTGATCTTAAGGGACAGGAAGTCCCGGCCGTCCTTGCTGCGCTTCCACGCCGCGATGCGCATGTGCGACAGCGGACCATCGCAGGGGCCGGAGAATTGCGGGGCCTTCTCGTTGTCCTGCCGGTCGTTCGGGAACAGCGGGCCGACGCGCTGGTAGAGCACCAGCTCGCGCTTGCCGTCCCGGCTGACCTGCTCGAACAGCATCACGACGCGCGTCTCCTGCCCGTTGATGTTGAGCTTGCCCGAGCCGGACAGGATCTGATCGTCATGCGGCTTGAAGACGATGCCGCTGTTGGTGTTGTCGTAACCGCTGCCATCTGCCATGGGAGTTTTCCTTTCCTGTTACCAGCCGCTCGGGGCGCTGTTCTGGCGTTGCGTGTCGGGGGTGCGGGGGTTCTGCTGGGTGCCCTGCTGGGGCTGCTGCTCGCCGCGCAGCGGGGCGTCGGGGTTTCCGTCCCATTCCCAGCCGCCATCCTGCTTGGGCTGCTGCTGCTGGGCAGACGGGCCATCCATGCCGGGGGCATTGTGCGGCTGGCTGGTGTACTTGTCGTCGAAGATGCCGAGGAAGATGTCGGCGCAGGCCCCGAGCCAGCTTGCCGCCTTGGTATAGGCGTCGGTCAGGCTCTTCTTGGCCGCATCCTCGTCCACGATCCACTTGCCCGACTTGGCCATGTAGACCATGGGCGTGCCGCCGAAGGCCGAGAAGGTGCGCCGCTCGCCGCTTTCCTTGTCGACCAGCCAGAACTCGATCTCCAGCTGGTGGTGCTGCTCGCGGATGATCTCGAAGCGCTGCTTGCGGCTCATCAGGCGCGGCGGGGCATCGGGCGGCCCGTCGCGCATGACTTCCTCGATCTCGACGGGGATCTGGTGGGGCACGCCTTCGCGGATCGTCTCGCGCACGACGTTGAAGCCCCAGCGCCCGCCGATAGGGCCCAGCACCTCCGTCAGCTTCATGATGATGTAGGTCGGGTTCGGGCTGTCGCCCTTGTAGCTCTTGCCGGTGATCGGCTTCGTGAACCGCTTGTCCACCGGACGGAGCGTTTCCCACAGCGCGATATTGGACGTGAACTGGTTGTGCATCGAGCCATCGGGCATCGGCTTGTCTCCTTAGCGGTCAGCTTGCCGGGCTTCGGCCAGAAGCTCGGACATGAATGCCTCGCGCGCCGCCGGGCCTTGGGCCTGACTGCCAAGCTCGCCGCGCAGCGCGTCAATCAGCGGGTTGATGATCCAGTGATCGGCCGTCTCGATGGTCCAGCGGTTTTCAGGCTCCCCGGCGAACACGCCGGAGAACTTGACGGTGGCCAGCCCGAGCCGGGGATTGGGCCGGGCCGAGACATAGCAGAGCCGGGGGTCGAGCCGGTCGCCGCCGCGGATGCGGGCAACCACACGATCCTCAACCGGCGTGGCCGCGCTCTCGATGAAGCCCAGGGCTTCAAGCTCGTGCAGGTTCGCCCCGTCCATCAGGCCGCCTCCTTCTTCTCGTCGTGGATGGTGATGTTGATGGCGCCGCGCTTGTTGCGCTTCATGGTGATCCGGGGATGGGTCACTTCGCTGTCGGTGTCGCGGACGAACTCCTTCAGCTCCGCCTTGAGCTCTTCGTGGCGCTTGGCCGCCAGCTTGGTGGTCACGAACTCGTCGACCAGCGCGGGGATCTGGTTGTTGTCGCTCAGGTCGCGCCGCATCATGCCGTTGAACGGCACGGTGTTCTTGATCGAGGCCGGAACGATGGGCTTGGGCTTCACGGCGCCGTCGAAGAAGCGCGGGCTCGGCGGGGTCGCGGACTTGATGTGCCCCCAGAACGCATCGCAGCGCTCGACGTAATGGTCCTGCCATTCCTTGCTGGCCCCGATCCAGACGTATTCCGGCGCGGCCGCGCCGACGATGACCGAGAACAGCAGCATGTCCGAGCCGAGCGCGAGCATGTGGTGCTGAAGCTGGGGCATATAGTAGTCGGCGGCTTCCTCGGGGTTTGCCCAGCGACCCGTGTGCTTGGCCTCCATCGGATAGATCAGCCCGTCGGGCGTGCGGATCAGCGCATCGGGATGCGAGCCGATCACCGGGCGGTGGAAGGTGCCATCGGGGGTGAAGATCGCCTCGTGCTGGGTGCCGTCTTCCTTGTGCTTGGAGTGCTTGAAGCCCGCGCCGTGTTCCTCGCACAGCCGCGCGATGGTCCAATCCAGGTGCGCATCCTCCGTGGCGAGGCCCAGCTGCACCGGCCAGGATTTGGACAGATCCTCGCGCTCTTGCAGGCCCATCTTCTCGCGGTACATGCGGTTCCAGTCGCCAGACAGGATGTCCCGGGCATCGGACGAGCCGATATAGGTGTTGCGGTCCATGTCAGTGTTCTCCGAAGGGCGCCTGATAGATGGCGTCGTGGTGGACGATGGTGGCTTGGTTGGGGCTGGGGCCGTAGCGTTCATCGCAGTCCGCCTTGACCGCGCTGAACAGCCCGGCCAGATCCTCCTGCCCGAAGCCCAGCCAGACGAGCGGGATCAGCGCGGCGCAGGCGTTGTAGAGCACAGCGTCGATCAGCGCGGGTGTCTGGGCGTCGTAGGGCAGCAGCTTGTTCTGCTCGGCTACGAATGCGCGCTGGCGCTTATCGTCGAGCGAGAAGGCGAAGTAGTGGGCGCCGTTGACCGGCTGGGATCCATCAGGCATTGGCATTCTCGATCTTAGTGCACAGGACGCGCAGCCCGGCCGTGAGCGCCGCGCGGGCGATGGACAGGCCCGACAGGCGGGTGTGAAGCTCTGCCCAGGACGGCCAGAACTTCTCCTTCTCGGCGTACTCGGCCAGCACCAGCCGGACCTGCTCGGCCGGGTAGATCGCGAGGTTGCGCGCATAGATGGTGAGCATCGCGTTGCGATCTTCCTCGGCCATCTTCTCGTGCTTGGTGGACAGCCACAGCTGGTAGAGGGCGACACGCAGCGCGGCGGTGTCTGCGGGCTGGTCGATCAGCGCGGCAGCCGCGGCGGCGACCTGATCCTTCGTCACCGCCTTGGGCACGAACCACGAGCGCCTGTGCAGCCGGCAGAGATACATGCCGTCAGAATTGCGCTCGATGTCTTTGATGTTGGCCCAGGTCGGCTCTTCGTCAGAGGGCCATGCCCCCAGCGAGGAAAGCGCGGACCGAACCCGGTTGATCTCCGCGTCCTCGATCTGCAAACGCAACTCGGCCGGGCGGGCGACGCTCAAGGATCCGCGCGATGTTTGCGACGAAATCGCCGTCGGCGTCTCGGTGGAGCCGCCCGGCACGATGGGACCAGGATGCGAAGTCATGGATTGCCTCTTCCTCGTTGAAATCGTGGTGGGGGAAGCGCGCCCTGAGTTCTGACAGGGCACGCTTGGAGGGCCGCCAGTTGGCAGCCAGCATGGTGGCGCGGGCGGGAGGTCCGCCCGAGCCGGTTTGAGGGGGCCATGGGGTCTGCTGTTGCAGAGCCGCGCTCAGGGCTGCGATGATCTGGTTGACGCTCAGGCCGGTTGCATCGGCGATGGCGTCGAGGGGACCAGCAAGACCGGTGAACGCGGATGTTGCGGGTAAAGACACAGATTGAAGTCCTCGGCGTTGACCGGGACGATACGCGGCTCCCATCGCATGGCTTTGCCGCCGCGCTTGACCTTCACCTTGCGCCAGCCATGCACGACGATCTCGAACCCGCCCAAGAGGGCTATGAGGGCGCGAGGCTCTTCGAGGATCTTGCTGACGCGGGCGGAGGCATTCGACCCGGATGTGACTTGGACCAGCCGGGGCACGAACCCCGGCTGCACGGCTATTAGGTCTGCAAAACCGAACAGGTCTTGCCTTATGCGGGCGTGAGGGTTCCACCGTTCTACGACGGCGGTTGTCCATCCCTCAGCCTTCAGGAGCGCGAGGCTCCGCTGGGAGGGTGTCACGGGGTGCTGGCGTGCAGGGTCCGGGTGACTTTCGCGACCTGGCCGAACACATCGCGCAGGAGCGCAAGTTCATTCAGGGCGCTGGCGAGCTGGTTTTCCAGGTGGCCATTGGTCTGGCGAGCGAGCGCCAGTTCCTTCTTCAAGCGATCTGCCTCGGAGGATCCGGGCGTTTCCCAATCAGGTGTTGACAGGGTGATGCGGGACTTTGCGAGCTTCTGCGCTTGCCGTAGGGTGGCCCCCTTCGGCAGTAACGGTCGGTTATCAGGCATGTCATTCCACTTTGTGCGGACTTTTGAGTTTGAGCACCGTCCTGCGGTTTACAGTTCGCTTGTAAGCCATTGACTTTAGGTGCCCGGTTCCTTGCCTATTCTACAAAAATATCCAATTCAATCAGCGATTTGATACGGACTCCAAAACCGTAGGTCGCGGGTTCGAACCCTGCTGCCCCTGCCACTTTCCAGACGCAGACCGACGACACCCGCAACGCGGCATGCGGCGCGGGGCTTGAACAACCGGCCCGCAGGCGGTATCTGCCCCGGCATTCAGAGAGGGCAGACCATGGCGACAACCAACCCCGTTCAGTTCATCCAGCAGGTGCGCGGCGAGATCTCCAAGATCGCCTGGCCCACCCGCCGCGAGGTCCTGATCACAAGCCTGATGGTCATCGTCCTGACGGCGATCTTCGCGCTGTTCTTCACGGTCGTGGACATGGGCATCCGCTTCGGGCTGCAATCGGTCCTGACGGCTTTCGGCAGCTGACCGGCCGCTTCCGGGGCGGAAAACGGCTCTTGCCATTTCCCGGCTCGGGGTCTAGCACGCACTCTCACTCAAAACGTGGCATGCCGCGATTCGCGGCGTGCTTGTCTGTTCCACAAGGGGACGAGCCGCCACGGGCGGGACAAGGATAAGGCAACATGGCGAAACGGTGGTACTCGGTCAGCGTCCTCTCGAACTTCGAGAAGAAGATCGCGGAACAGATCCGCCACGAGGTCGCCGAGAAGGGACTTGAGGACCAGATCGAAGAGGTTCTCGTCCCCGAGGAAGAGGTGATCGAGATCCGCCGCGGCAAGAAGGTCTCGGTCCCGCGCCGCTTCATGCCCGGCTACGTTCTGGTGCGGATGGAAATGACCGATCAGGGCTATCACCTGATCAACTCGATCAACCGGGTCACGGGGTTCCTGGGGCCGCAGGGCAAGCCGATGCCGATGCGCGACGCCGAGGTGAACCAGATCCTGAACCGGGTCGAGGAAGGGGTGGAGCAGCCCCGCACGCTGATCCATTTCGAGATCGGCGAGAAGGTCAAGGTCGCCGACGGCCCGTTCGAGGATTTCGAAGGGCTCGTGGGCGAGGTGGACGAGGACAACCAGCGCCTGAAGGTGACGGTGTCGATCTTCGGCCGGGAAACCCCGGTCGAGCTGGAATATACCCAGGTCACCAAGATGATCTGAGTCCGTGCCTGCCTCCGGGCAGGCGCACGAGGCGTGGGAGGCTCCCCGGACGCGTCCGGGACCAGACCACGGCAACGAAGGGCCACCGACGCGTCGGCGGCCGTTGAAGGCGGAGCGATCCGCCGCTTGTCAGAAGGAGAGGCCAGATGGCCAAGAAACTGATCGGCACCCTGAAGCTTCAGGTGAAAGCCGGCCAAGCGAACCCGTCCCCTCCCGTGGGCCCCGCCCTGGGTCAGCGCGGCATCAACATCATGGAATTCTGCAAGGCGTTCAACGCCAAGACGCAGGACATGGAGCCGGGCGCGCCCTGCCCGACCGTGATCAGCTACTATCAGGACAAGTCCTTCACGATGGACATCAAGACGCCCCCCGCGTCTTACTACCTGAAGAAAGCTGCCGGTCTGAAGCCCGTCGGCAAGCGCAACCGCCCGAAAGGGTCGGAGAAGCCGGGCCGCAGCATCATCGCGACCGTCACCGTCGCCCAGGTCCGCGAGATCGCCGAGTCCAAGATGAAGGACCTCAACGCGAACGACGTGGATGCGGCAATGCAGATCATCCTGGGCTCCGCGAAGTCCATGGGCATCGAGGTGAAAGGCTAAGTCATGGCAAAGCTCGGTAAACGCACCAAGACCGCCCGCGAAGCCTTCGTCGGCAAGGAAAACCTGTCCGTCGAGGATGCCGTCTCCCTGATCAAGGGCGCCGCTTCCGCGAAATTCGACGAGACGCTGGAAATCGCGATGAACCTGGGCGTCGACCCGCGCCACGCGGACCAGATGGTCCGCGGCGTGGTCACGCTGCCCAACGGCACCGGCAAGACCGTCCGCGTCGCCGTCTTCGCCCGCGGCGCCAAGGCTGACGAAGCCAAGGCCGCAGGCGCGGACATCGTCGGCGCAGAGGACCTGATGGAAATCATCCAGGGCGGCACGATCGAGTTCGATCGCTGCATCGCGACCCCGGACATGATGCCGGTCGTCGGCCGACTGGGCAAGATCCTGGGCCCGCGCAACCTGATGCCGAACCCCAAGGTCGGCACCGTGACCATGGATGTCGCGCAGGCCGTGTCGAACGCCAAGGGCGGCGAGGTCCAGTTCAAGGTCGAGAAGGCCGGCGTCATCCACGCGGGCGTGGGCAAATGCTCCTTCGACGATGCAAAGCTGGCCGAGAACATCCGCGCCTTCGTCGAGGCGGTGTCCCGCGCCAAGCCCTCGGGCGCCAAAGGGGCGTACCTGAAGAAGATCTCGCTCAGCTCCACCATGGGGCCGGGCGTGTCGGTGGCGGTCGAGAACGCGGCAACCGCGGTCTGATCCAGCCACGCAGGCTTGCGGAGGGACGGCATCGCCAGATGCCGTCCCTTTTGCGTGACCGCCCGGCGGCAATCCGGGGAAAGGAAAGATTACCCCTTTCCTTTCCCTGCGTTCGCCGCTAGGGAACGGTCTCCCGCATGAAATGTCCCACAAGACGATTCGTGCGGTCTGTCCGAGACGGAGGGTGCGTCGAGGGAAGCCGCCAGGGGCTGACCGAAGGCGCTTAATGTCCTTCCCGAGATGGGGATCGAGACGTTTCTCTGGGATCAGGCCCTGCCTGCTCTCTGGCGATCTGGCCTCGGGACCATCACCGGACCCGAACGTCGGGCCCCGTGCCCGGCAGACATGAGCCGAGGGGGAAACTCCTCAAACTTGGAGCAAAACTGTGGATAGAGCCCAGAAAGAGAAAGTGGTCGAGGAACTCGGCCAGATCTTCGAAAGCTCTGGCGTCGTGGTGGTTGCACACTACGCGGGTCTCACGGTTGCCGAAATGCAGGATCTGCGGGCGCGCATGCGCGATGCCGGCGGGTCTGTGCGTGTTGCCAAGAACAGGCTCGCCAAGATCGCCCTGAAAGGCCACCCGGCGGAAGCCATGGGGGACCTGCTGACGGGCATGACCGTACTGTCCTATTCCGAGGATCCCGTGGCAGCAGCCAAGGCGTCCGAGGACTTCGCCAAGGGGAACGAGAAGTTCCAGATCCTGGGCGGGGCAATGGGAGATACGGTTCTGGACCGGAACGGTGTGAAGACCGTGTCCCAGATGCCGTCGCGCGAGGAGCTCATCGCTTCCATCGTCGGCTGCATCGGTGCACCTGCGTCGAACATCGCCGGGGCCATTGGCGCGCCTGCAAGCAACATCGCAAGCATCCTTTCGACGATCGAGGAGCGCGGCGAGGCCGCGTGACATGGGAACCGCGTGGGGCCGCAAGAACCTCGCGTTGGAACACATCTAGATATACGGAACCAGAGAAATGGCTGATCTGAAAGCACTCGCAGAGCAAATCGTCAACCTGACCCTGCTCGAAGCACAAGAACTGAAAACCATCCTGAAGGATGAGTACGGCATCGAACCCGCAGCGGGCGGCGCCGTCATGATGGCCGGCCCGGCCGGCGGCGAAGCAGCCGCTGCTGCCGAAGAGCAGACCGAATTCGACGTGATCCTCAAGGCCGCAGGCGCCGAGAAGATCAAGGTCATCAAAGAAGTCCGCGGCATCACCGGCCTGGGCCTCAAAGAAGCCAAGGAACTGGTCGAAGCCGGCGGCAAGCCCGTCAAGGAAGGCGTCGACAAGGCCGAAGCAGAAGACATCAAGGCGAAGCTGGAAGCAGTCGGCGCCGAGATCGAGCTCAAGTAATCGCCTGCGCGCATGTCGCGTGGCTGATTGCATCATTCGGTGGCTGGATCCGGATTTTCCGGGTCCAGCTATCCGCGTCTTGGAGAGGGGCATTCCCCTGCCCCTCTCCAGGGTGCGGACCGGTCGAGCGGCTCCCCTTGGGACGGGAGCCAGGAATGGACCGATCCCCCTGATTTCATCGGCGTGCAACCGGCCACCCCACCGGGCCGCACGTTGACGAAACACGAAAGGTGACGACGCGCATGGCTCAGTCCTTCCTCGGCCAGAAACGACTCCGCAAGTATTACGGCCGCATCCGCGAAGTTCTGGAGATGCCGAACCTCATCGAGGTTCAGAAAAGCTCCTATGAACTGTTCCTGAAATCCGGGGATGCGCTTCAGCCGATGGACGGCGAAGGCATCATGGGCGTCTTCCAGTCCGTCTTCCCGATCAAGGACTTCAACGAGACCGCCGTTCTCGAATTCGTCAAGTACGAGCTCGAGAAGCCGAAATACGACGTCGAAGAATGCATGCAGCGCGACATGACCTACAGCGCGCCGCTGAAGGTCACGCTGCGCCTGATCGTGTTCGATGTCGACGAGGATACCGGCGCCAAGTCCGTGAAGGACATCAAGGAGCAGGACGTGTTCATGGGCGACATGCCGCTCATGACGCCGAACGGCACCTTCATCGTCAACGGCACCGAGCGCGTGATCGTGTCCCAGATGCACCGTTCGCCGGGCGTGTTCTTCGACCATGACAAGGGCAAGACCCACGCGTCGGGCAAGCTGCTCTTCGCCTGCCGGATCATTCCCTATCGCGGTTCCTGGCTGGATTTCGAATTCGACGCCAAGGACATCGTCTTCGCCCGCATCGACCGCCGCCGCAAGCTGCCCGTGACCACCCTGCTCTATGCGCTGGGGCTGGACCAGGAAGGCATCTGCGACGCCTATTACGACACGGTGAATTTCCGTCTCGACGGCTCGCGCGGCTGGGTCACGAAATTCTTCCCGCAGCGTGTCCGCGGCACCCGCCCGACCTATGACCTGGTCGATGCCGCCACCGGCGAGATCATCTGCGAGGCGGGTCAGAAGATGACCCCCCGCAAGGTCAAGCAGCTGCTGGACGAAGGCACCGTCACCGAATTGCTGGTCCCCTTCGACCACATCGTCGGCCGCTACGTGTCCAAGGACATCATCAACGAGGAAAACGGCGCGATCTATGTCGAGGCCGGCGACGAGCTGACCTGGGATCTCGACAAGGACGGCGAGATCACCGGCGGCACGCTGAAGACCCTGCTGGATGCCGGCGTCACCGAGATCCCGGTTCTCGACATCGACAACATCAATGTCGGCCCCTACATCCGCAACACCATGGCGGCGGACAAGAACCTGGGCCGCGACGGCGCGCTGATGGACATCTACCGCGTCATGCGCCCGGGCGAGCCGCCGACCGTCGAGGCCGCCTCGACCCTGTTCGACAGCCTGTTCTTCGACAGCGAGCGCTATGACCTCTCGGCCGTGGGCCGGGTGAAGATGAACATGCGCCTGGCGCTCGACGCCGAGGACACCCAGCGGACGCTGCGCAAGGAAGACATCATCGCCTGCATCAAGGCGCTGGTCGAACTGCGCGACGGCAAGGGCGAGGTCGATGACATCGACCACCTCGGCAACCGCCGCGTCCGGTCCGTCGGCGAGCTGATGGAAAACCAGTACCGCGTCGGCCTGCTGCGGATGGAGCGCGCGATCAAGGAACGCATGTCCTCCGTCGAGATCGACACGGTCATGCCGCAGGACCTGATCAACGCGAAACCCGCGGCCGCGGCGGTGCGCGAATTCTTCGGCTCCTCGCAGCTGTCGCAGTTCATGGACCAGACCAACCCGCTGTCGGAAGTCACGCATAAACGCCGTCTCTCGGCGCTTGGCCCGGGCGGTCTGACGCGCGAGCGCGCGGGCTTCGAGGTCCGCGACGTCCACACGACCCATTACGGCCGGATGTGCCCGATCGAAACGCCGGAAGGCCCGAATATCGGTCTGATCAACTCGCTGGCGACCTTTGCCCGCGTGAACAAGTACGGCTTCATCGAAACCCCCTACCGGGTGGTGAAGGGCGCGCAGGTGACCGACGAGGTCCACTACATGTCCGCCACCGAGGAACAGCGCCACGTGATCGCCCAGGCGAACGCGTCGCTGGATGACGAGGGCCGGCTGACCAACGAGATGGTCAACACCCGGATGTCGGGCGACTACACGCTGAACCCGCGCGAAAGCGTCGACCTGATCGACGTCTCGCCGAAACAGCTGGTCTCGGTCGCGGCCTCGCTGATCCCGTTCCTGGAAAACGACGACGCCAACCGCGCCCTGATGGGCTCGAACATGCAGCGTCAGGCGGTTCCGCTGCTGCAGGCCACCGCGCCGCTGGTCGGCACGGGGATCGAGCAGGTCGTCGCCCGCGACTCGGGTGCGGCGATCATGGCCAAGCGCGGCGGGATCATCGACCAGGTCGACGCGACCCGGATCGTGGTCCGCGCCACCGAGGATCTCGAACTCGGCGATGCCGGGGTCGACATCTACCGGATGCGCAAGTTCCAGCGCTCGAACCAGAATACCTGCATCAACCAGAAGCCGCAGGTGAAGGTCGGCGACATCGTGGTCAAGGGCGAGGTGATCGCCGACGGCCCGTCCACCGACATGGGGGAACTGGCGCTCGGCAAGAACGTCATCGTCGCCTTCATGCCGTGGAACGGCTACAACTACGAGGACTCCATCCTCATCTCGGAACGCATCGTGCGTGACGACGTCTTCACCTCGATCCATATCGAGGAATTCGAAGTCGCCGCCCGCGACACGAAGCTGGGCCCGGAAGAGATCACCCGCGACATCCCCAATGTCGGCGAGGAAGCCCTGCGCAACCTCGACGAGGCGGGCATCGTCTATATCGGCGCCGAAGTCGGTCCGGGCGACATCCTCGTGGGCAAGATCACGCCGAAGGGCGAAAGCCCGATGACGCCGGAAGAAAAGCTCCTGCGCGCCATCTTCGGCGAGAAGGCCTCCGACGTGCGCGACACCTCGCTGCGCCTGCCCCCGGGCGATTACGGCACGATCGTCGAAGTGCGGGTGTTCAACCGGCACGGCGTCGACAAGGACGAGCGCGCGATCCAGATCGAGCGCGAGGAAGTCGAACGCCTGTCGCGCGACCGTGACGACGAGCTGGCCATCCTGGAGCGCAACATCTACGCGCGCCTCAAGGACATGATCCTGGGCAAGCCCGCGGTGAAGGGTCCCAAGGGCATCCGTCCGGGCACCGAGATCACCGAGGAACTGCTCTCGGGCCTGAGCCGCGGCCAGTGGTGGCAGCTCGCGCTGGAGAACGAGGCCGAGGCGCAGATGATCGAGGCCCTGAACGCGCAATACGAGGCGCAGAAGCGCGCCCTCGATGCACGGTTCGAGGACAAGGTCGAGAAGGTCCGCCGCGGCGACGACCTGCCTCCGGGCGTGATGAAGATGGTCAAGGTCTTCGTGGCGGTGAAGCGCAAGCTGCAGCCGGGCGACAAGATGGCCGGCCGCCACGGCAACAAGGGCGTGATCTCGCGCGTGGTGCCGATGGAGGACATGCCGTTCCTCGAGGACGGCACCCCGGTCGATTTCGTGCTGAACCCCCTGGGCGTTCCGTCGCGGATGAACGTGGGTCAGATCCTGGAAACCCACATGGGCTGGGCATCGCGCGGCCTGGGCATCCAGATCGACGAGGCGCTGCAGTCCTACAAGCATAACGGCGACCTGACCCCGGTGAAGGATGCGATGAAGATCGCCTATGGCGACGATGTCTGGGAAGAAGGCATCGAAGGCATGGACGAGGGCCAGCTGCTGGAGGCTGCGGGCAACGTGACCGGCGGCGTGCCGATCGCGACCCCGGTCTTCGACGGCGCGAAAGAGCACGACATCAACGATGCGCTGACCCGCGCGGGCTTCTCCACCTCCGGGCAGAGCCGCCTGTTCGACGGCCGCACCGGCGACGAGTTCTCCCGCAAGGTCACCGTCGGCGTGAAGTACCTGCTGAAGCTGCACCACCTGGTGGATGACAAGATCCACGCGCGTTCGACCGGCCCGTACTCGCTGGTCACCCAGCAGCCGCTGGGCGGCAAGGCGCAGTTCGGCGGCCAGCGCTTCGGGGAGATGGAGGTCTGGGCACTCGAAGCCTACGGCGCCGCCTACACCCTGCAGGAAATGCTGACGGTCAAGTCGGACGACGTCGCGGGCCGCACCAAGGTCTATGAAAGCATCGTCAAGGGCGAGGACAATTTCGAGGCCGGCGTGCCGGAATCGTTCAACGTTCTCGTCAAGGAGGTCCGGGGTCTGGGCCTCAACATGGAACTCCTGGACGCGGAGGGGTCGGAGTAACCGGGGTCGCCCCCGGGCGGGCCTCCGGGCCCGCCGCTCCTTTTTCCGCGCAATTTCAAGGATAGCCCAATGAACCAGGAACTCGTGAACAACCCGTTCAACCCCCTGACCCCGCCGAAGCAATTCGACGAGATCAAGGTCTCCCTCGCCTCCCCCGAACGGATCCTGTCGTGGTCCTATGGCGAGATCAAGAAGCCCGAGACGATCAACTACCGCACGTTCAAACCCGAGCGTGACGGCCTGTTCTGCGCGCGCATCTTCGGTCCGATCAAGGATTACGAATGCCTGTGCGGCAAGTACAAGCGCATGAAGTATCGCGGCGTCGTCTGCGAGAAATGCGGCGTCGAGGTGACGCTGCAGAAGGTCCGCCGCGAGCGCATGGGCCATATCGAGCTGGCCTCGCCGGTCGCGCATATCTGGTTCCTCAAGTCCCTGCCCTCCCGCATCGGCCTGATGCTGGACATGACGCTGCGTGACCTGGAGCGGATCCTCTATTTCGAACAGTACGTGGTCATCGAGCCGGGTCTGACCGACCTGACCCAGGGCCAGATGCTGTCCGAAGAAGAGTTCATGGACGCCCAGGACCAGTACGGCACGGATGCCTTCACCGCCAATATCGGCGCCGAGGCGATCCGCGAGATGCTGTCGATGATCGACCTCGAAGCCGAGGCCGAGCAGCTGCGCGCCGACCTGGCCGAGGCCACCGGCGAGCTGAAGCCCAAGAAGATCATCAAGCGCCTGAAGATCGTCGAGAGCTTCCTCGAATCCGGCAACCGTCCGGAATGGATGATCATGACGGTCATCCCGGTCATTCCGCCGGAACTGCGTCCGCTGGTGCCGCTGGATGGCGGCCGCTTCGCGACCTCCGACCTGAACGACCTGTATCGCCGCGTCATCAACCGCAACAACCGCCTCAAGCGGCTGATCGAGCTGCGCGCGCCGGACATCATCATCCGCAACGAGAAGCGGATGCTGCAGGAATCCGTCGATGCGCTGTTCGACAACGGCCGCCGCGGCCGCGTGATCACCGGCGCCAACAAGCGTCCGCTGAAATCGCTGTCGGACATGCTGAAGGGCAAGCAGGGCCGGTTCCGCCAGAACCTTCTGGGGAAACGCGTCGACTTCTCGGGCCGTTCGGTGATCGTGACCGGTCCCGAACTCAAGCTGCAGCAATGCGGCCTGCCCAAGAAGATGGCGCTCGAACTCTTCAAGCCGTTCATCTACTCGCGCCTCGAGGCCAAGGGCCTGTCGAGCACCGTGAAACAGGCGAAGAAGCTGGTCGAGAAGGAGCGCCCCGAGGTCTGGGACATCCTCGACGAGGTGATCCGCGAGCACCCGGTGATGCTGAACCGCGCACCGACGCTGCACCGTCTGGGCATCCAGGCCTTCGAGCCGGTCCTGATCGAGGGCAAGGCGATCCAGCTGCACCCGCTGGTCTGTTCCGCGTTCAACGCCGACTTCGACGGCGACCAGATGGCCGTGCACGTGCCGCTGAGCCTCGAGGCCCAGCTGGAAGCGCGCGTCCTGATGATGTCGACGAACAACGTGCTGTCGCCCGCCAACGGCGCGCCGATCATCGTTCCGTCGCAGGACATGATCCTCGGCCTCTACTACGTCACGCTGCAGCGTGCCGGCATGACCGGCGAGGGCATGGTCTTCGCCAACATGGAAGAGGTGGAGCACGCGCTGGCATCGGGTGCCGTGCATCTGCACGCCAAGGTCACCGCGCGGGTCAAGCAGATCGACGATAACGGCCTGGAAATCGTCAAGCGCTACGAGACCACGCCCGGCCGCCTCAAGGTCGGCGCGCTGCTGCCGCTGAATGCCAAGGCGCCCTTCGAGCTGGTCAACCGCCTCCTGAAGAAGGGCGAGGTCCAGCAGGTCATCGACACCGTCTACCGCTATTGCGGCCAGAAGGAGTCGGTCATCTTCTGCGACCAGATCATGACGCTGGGCTTCCGCGAAGCCTTCCGCGCCGGCATCTCCTTCGGCAAGGACGACATGGTGATCCCCGACAACAAGTGGGAGATCGTCGATGGCGTCCGCGACCAGGTGAAGGAATTCGAACAGCAGTACATGGACGGCCTGATCACCCAGGGCGAGAAGTACAACAAGGTGGTGGACGCCTGGTCGAAATGCAACGACCGCGTGACCGAAGCCATGATGTCCGCGATCAAGGCACTGCCGGTGAACGAGGACGGGTCGGACGGCGAACCGAACTCGGTCTTCATGATGGCCGACTCCAAGGCGCGGGGCTCCGTCACCCAGATGAAGCAGCTGGGCGGGATGCGCGGCCTGATGAACAAGCCGAATGGCGAGATCATCGAGACGCCGATCATCTCGAACTTCAAGGAAGGCCTGACCGTTCTCGAGTACTTCAACTCGACCCACGGCGCCCGCAAGGGTCTGTCGGATACCGCGCTGAAGACCGCGAACTCGGGCTACCTGACCCGTCGTCTCGTCGACGTGGCGCAGGACTGCATCGTCCGCCAGGATGATTGCGGCGGCTCCCGCTCGATCACCGCGCAGGCGGCCGTCAATGACGGCGAAGTCGTCTCCTCGCTCAGCGAGCGCATCCTGGGCCGCACCGCGGCAGAGGACGTGTTCCGCCCGGGCACCGAGGAACTGCTCGTCGCCCGCAACGAGCTGATCGACGAGCGCAAGGCCGACCTGATCGAGGCAGCGCGCATCCAGACCATGCAGATCCGCTCGCCGCTGACCTGCGATACCGAGGATGGCGTCTGCGCCCGGTGCTACGGCCGCGACCTGGCCCGCGGCACCCCGGTGAATATCGGCGAGGCCGTCGGCATCATCGCGGCCCAGTCGATCGGCGAACCCGGCACCCAGCTGACGATGCGGACCTTCCACATCGGCGGCGTGGCGCAGGGCGGCGGTCAGCAGTCCTTCCAGGAATCCAGCCAGTCGGGCCGGGTGGAACTGCGCAACCCCAACCTGATGACCGCCGCCAATGGCGACATCCTGGTGATGGGCCGCAACCTGGTTCTGGCGATCGTGGCCGAGAATGGCGACGACCTGGTCACGCACAAGGTCGGCTACGGCTCCAAGCTCTGGGTCAAGGACGGCCAGGAGATCAAGCGCGGCGAACGTCTCTTCGAATGGGACCCCTTCACCCTGCCGATGATCGCCGAGGCTGCGGGCAAGGTGAAATTCGTCGACCTGGTCGCGGGCATCTCCGTGCGCGAGGATGTCGATGACGCCACCGGCATGTCGCAGAAGATCGTGATGGACTGGCGGACCGCGCCCAAGGGCAACGAGCTGAAGCCGGAAATCATCATCGTCGGCGAGGACGGGCAGCCCATGCGCAACGAGCAGGGGCGTCCGATCACCTACCCGATGTCGGTGGACGCGATCCTGTCGCTGGAAGACGGCACCGAGGTGCAGCCGGGCGACATCGTCGCGCGGATCCCGCGCGAGGGCGGCGGCACCAAGGACATCACCGGCGGTCTGCCGCGGGTGGCGGAACTGTTCGAGGCGCGGCGTCCGAAGGATCACGCGATCATCGCGGAGCTGGACGGCTACGTGAAATTCGGCCGCGACTACAAGAACAAGCGCCGCATCACCATCGACCCCGTGGACGAGACGCTGGAACCCGTCGAGTACATGGTGCCCAAGGGCAAGCACATCCCGGTGGCCGAGGGCGACTTCGTCCAGAAGGGCGACTACATCCTCGACGGCAACCCTGCCCCGCATGACATCCTGCGGATCATGGGCATCGAGGCGCTTGCCGACTACATGATCGACGAGGTCCAGGCGGTCTACCGGCTGCAGGGCGTGAAGATCAACGACAAGCATATCGAGGTGATCGTCCGCCAGATGCTGCAGAAGTGGGAAATCCTGGATTCCGGGGACACCACGCTGCTCAAGGGCGAGCATGTCGACAAGGTCGAGTTCGACGAGGCCAATGCCAAGGCGGAGTCCAAGGGCGGCCGTCCGGCATCGGGCGAGCCGATCCTTCTGGGCATCACCAAGGCGTCGCTGCAGACGCGCTCCTTCATCTCGGCGGCCTCCTTCCAGGAGACCACCCGCGTGCTCACCGAGGCCTCGGTCCAGGGCAAGCGCGACAAGCTGGTCGGCCTGAAGGAAAACGTCATCGTCGGCCGCCTGATCCCGGCAGGCACCGGCGGCGCGACCCAGCGGATCCGCCGGATCGCCACCGACCGCGACGCCAAGGTCATCGAGGCGCGCCAGGAAGAGGCGGAAGCCGCGCTGGCCCTCGCTGCGCCCGAATCTGACGACATGTCGGGCGGGTTCGGCCAGGTTCTGGGCGATGACGTCTTCGGCGGTGCCGATGACAACGGTCTGGTCGACCTGCCGGAACGCCGCGAGGACTGATCCCGCTCCGGCTGCCGACAGCCAGGGCCCCCCGCCATGCGGGGGGCCCTTTTCTTTTGCCCGCGCAGGTTCCGGTTGCGAGGCGGACCGCACCGAAGCTCCGGCGGGACGACATGTATATGATTGCGCCTGCCCGGCGACATGGTACCGTCAAACCGAAACGTGCTTGCACAGCCTCCGGAGGGGTGACTGGAAATTGGCAACCAGACAGGGCGCATCAACATGACCGAAACCTCCGCCCGCCCTCTTTCCGCGACGGAGCCATCCCGCCGGAGTTAGGATCCCGCAGGTGAGCCGCCGCAGGCCCCGCAGTCGACCCGGGCCGGGCCCGCTGCCCGCAGGCGGACCGGACCTGCCGTGAAGGTTCATGTATACGGCGACAGCCATTCCTACCTGTTCTACGGCAGGCGCCACTACCGGCACCGGCTGGAACTCGGCCGCCCGCTGCGCTTCACGGTCACCGGCGGGTCGATCCGGGCAGCCTCCCTCTCGGGGTTCCGCAGCAGCAATTCCACGCTGGGCGTGCGAGAGAAGATCCTCTCCGTCCTGCCCGATGCCAGGCACCTCGCCCTGTGCTTCGGCCAGGTCGATCTGGAACTCGGGTATTGCTATCGCGCCGCGATCAAGGGCGAACCGGTCGATCCCGGCACCTATCCCGCCTGGCTGCTCGACATCTACGACGGCTTCATCGACCATCTGCTTCCCTCCGGCTGCGAGATCGCCCTGAAGGGCGTCAATCTCACGGCGCTTCAGTCCGACATCTTTGCCGCCGCCTATGTCAGCCGCCTGATCCTGGAGACGGGCAATGTGCAGCTGGACGACGCGATGGCGCAGATCAAACCGCATATCCTGGGGCATGATGCGCAGAACGCCATGCATCTGGCCTTCAATGCCGGGCTTCGGGACCTCGCCGCATCCCGCGGGCTGCGGTATTTCGACATCAATGACGAGATTTCCCAGCCCCCCGCGGGCTCCGGCAAGGCCCCGCGCATCGCGGGCCACCATATGCCCGGCGCGCCGGACCACCACCTGGCCGATACCAAGGCCACGCGGCTGATCCATTACAACGCGCTCGGCCGCTGCTTCGGATTGCTTTAGCCCCTGCCCGCGGGGATCGCGGCGCCGAGGAGCCTTCGAACCGGACCGGAGGAAATCCACCCCGCGCTGCCGCCCCGGGCCCCTTCGCGATGGCCCGCGACCGGACGGAAAGACGGGGCCAATGGTCGGGAACAGGGCGATGCGGCGGCGCGAGGGCGCCCGGCGCCAACCGACGGACCGCCGCCTAGCCGCGGCGCAGACCATAGAATTCGATGCAGTTTCCGCGGGGCGCCCCGCCCGGATTAACGGTTGAATGACCCCTGCCTCCTAGTCTGGCTCCGACAGCTAGGATGGACGACGAAAGATGAGATGGCATTTCCCCGGCTGGCACCCGACCCGCCGCGACGGCCTTTTCGGCGCTCCGGGGATGCTGGGCGCCATGCCCGCCCTGATGATCGCGGCCTTCTGGCTTTTCGGCGAGGCCGGGCTCTATGCCGCGGCGGTCGGCCTGCCGCCTGCCATCTGGATCCTGTGGGCCCTGCGGGCCCGCGGCACCGATCCCGGCCGATGGCGCACGCCCTTCGACATCCGGCGGAGCCAGCTGGAAGACCGGGCAGGCGCCATGCTGCAGGACAGCCGCGTGACCGGGCGAAGCACCGCCTGCATCCTGATCGCGATCGATGATTTCGCGCTTCTCGCCAGTCGGTTGGGCTTGCGCGCGGCGGACACCATCCAGCTGCAGATTGCCCGCCGGATGCAGGCCGCAATCCGCCGCAACGACATGCTGGGCAGTTTCGGCAACGGCATCTTCGCCATCGTCCTGTCCCCCGTGCCGGGCCCCGACCTGGAAACCCTGCTCTCCATCTGCGGCCGGTTGCAGGCATCGGCGGCGGAACCGATCCTTCTGGACGGGGCCAGCGCGCAGATCTCCGTCTCGGCCGGGTTCGCCCTGCCCGACCGGGTGCCCGAGGCCACGGGCCGGTCCCTGCTGGATTGCGCCGAGGCCGCGCTGGCGGAGGCTCAGCGTCACGGGCCCGGCTCCATCCGAACCTATTCGGTCGAACTGCATCAACGCCTCACATCCCGGGCGCGCCTGGTGACGGATGTGCGCGAGGCCCTGGAAACAGGGCAGATCCGCCCGTGGTTCCAGCCCCAGGTCAGCACGGATACCGGACGCGTGACCGGCTTCGAGGCGCTGGCGCGCTGGTCGCATCCCGAAGGCGGCCTGATCCCCCCGGCCGATTTCCTGCCGGCGATAGAGGCTGCGGGCCTGATGGAACGCCTGGGGGAGATAATCCTGCATCACGGCCTTTCGGCGCTGAAGGCGTGGGACCGTGCCCAGACCGCCGTCCCGACCGTCGGCGTGAATTTCTCGCTGCAGGAACTGCGCAACCCGACGCTGGTCGATCGCATCGCCTGGGAACTGGACCGGTTCGGCCTGGCCCCCGACCGCCTGACCATCGAAGTGCTGGAGAATGTCATTTCCGACGGAACCGAAGACGCCGTCAGCCGCAACATCGTCGCGCTTTCGAAGCTGGGCTGCCGCATCGACCTGGATGATTTCGGCACCGGCCATTCCTCCATCACGAATATCCGCCGCTTCACCGTCAGCCGGTTGAAGATCGACCGCAGTTTCGTCCTGGGCGTCCATGAGGACCGGGAACAGCAGAGGATGGTCGCCGCGATCCTGACCATGGCCGAACGGCTGGATCTCGACACGATCGCCGAAGGGGTGGAAAGCGTCGGGGAACACACGATGCTGGCCCAGCTGGGCTGCGGCCATGTCCAGGGCTACGGGGTCGGGCGCCCCATGCCCTTCGAGGACACGATCGCATGGCTGGCGGATCACGAGGCCAAGCTTGCCTCCCCGCCGGTCATCGGCCGCAGGACCGGCTGATCCGCCGCCGCAGCCCGGCGAGACGGCGGGTAACCTGCCCCGGTGCGGGCCGAATCCGGCCTTCCGCACCGCAGCGAAACGCGCAACGCAGGGGGCTTTCGGGTCCCGTCAATTCCGGCGGAAACCCCGGTTTTGCCTATATCTGCTTGACCTTTCCACCGCTCGCCTGTTGAACCGGCCCATCTGGAAACCCGAAGGCTGCGTGTGCGATGAATGATCAAAACAAGAACCTGATTCTGGCGACGGTGTTGTCCTTTGTCGTGCTGATGGGCTGGTTCTTCCTGTTCCCGCCGCAGGAGCCGCCGCAGCCCGAAGCGCCCGTCGCGGAGCAGACCGCCGCGCCGACCGGGGAAACCACCGCGGCCACGCCGCCCGGCCTGGCCCAGGAGGGTGGCACCGCGCCGCCCGCGGCCGGGGAAGCCGCGGCGGACAGCCCCCGGATCGCCATCGACACGCCCAGCCTGACCGGCTCCATCGCGCTGACCGGCGGCCGCATCGACGACCTGTCGCTGCGCAACTACCACGAGTCTCTCGACCCCGGCAGCGCCGAGGTCAGCCTGCTGAGCCCCGTGGGGCAGCCCCAGGCCTATTACGCGATGTTCGGCTGGGCGCCGGGCGGCGACCTGGACTTTGCCGCCGTGCCCGGCGCCACCACGCCCTGGCAGGTGGAAAGCGGCGAAACCCTTGCCCCGGGCGCACCGGTGAGCCTGATCTGGGACAATGGCGCGGGCCTGGTCTTCCGCCGCACGATCTCGATCGACGACAAGTTCATGTTCTCCGTGACCCAGAGCGTCGAGAACACGACCGAAACCCAGCAGCGCCTGGCCCCCTACGGCCTTGTCGCCCGCCACGGGGAACCTGACAGCAAGAAGTTCTTCATCCTGCACGAAGGCGTCGTGCGGATGAGCGACGGCGCGCTGGAGGAAATCAAGTACAACAAGATGCCCGACCTGGATGTCGTGGCGCGCGAACAGGCCCCGGCGGAGGTGACGAGCGTCGCCGACAAGGGGTGGATCGGCTTCACCGACAAGTACTGGATGACGACGCTGATCCCGGCGCAGGGATCCGGGTTCACCTCGGTGGCCAAATACGTCCCCGGCAGCGACATCTACCAGACCGAGACGCGCCTGCCGACCGTCACCGTCGCTCCCGGCGAAACCCGCGAGATCACGTCGCAGCTTTTCGCGGGCGCCAAGGAATGGGAAACCATCAAGAATTACCAGGCTGCAGGGGTCGACCGCTTCATCGACTCCATCGACTGGGGCTGGTTCTTCTTCCTGACCAAGCCGATCTTCTGGCTGCTGCACGAACTGCACGCGATCATCGGCAACATGGGCTGGTCGATCATCGTGCTGACGCTGATCCTCAAGATCATCCTCTTCCCGCTGGCCTACAAATCCTACGCTTCGATGGCGAAGATGAAGGAACTTCAGCCGGAGATGGAGAAGATCAAGGAGAAGGCCGGCGACGACCGCATGAAAATGCAGCAGGAGATGATGGCCCTCTACAAGAAGGAAAAGGTCAACCCCGCCGCGGGCTGCCTGCCGATCCTTCTGCAGATCCCGATCTTCTTCTCGCTCTACAAGGTGATCTTCGTCACGCTGGAACTGCGTCACGCCGCCTGGCTGGGCTGGATCCGCGACCTGTCGGCGCCCGATCCCTCCTCGATCCTCAACCTCTTCGGGCTGATGCCCTGGGGCGTGCCGGACCCGGCCAGCTTCTTCGCGATCCTCAGCCTCGGCGTGCTGCCGATCCTGCTGGGCGTCTCGATGTGGCTGCAGCAGAAACTGAACCCGGCGCCCTCCGACCCGACGCAGCAGATGATCTTTGCCTGGATGCCCTGGGTCTTCATGTTCATGCTGGGCAATTTCGCCAGCGGCCTGGTGCTCTACTGGATCACCAACAACACGCTGACCTTCATCCAGCAATACACGATCATGCGGCGCCATGGCTACAAGCCGGACATTTTCGGCAACATCAAGTCCAGCTTCGGCTTCCTGAAACGGAAGAAGAAGGACGCCAAATGACCATGCGCCTTGCCCATATCTGGCGGCATCCCGTCAAGGGCATCGGCACGGAACGGCTCGGCTCGGCTCATCTAGAGCCGGGCCGTCCCGTTTCGGGGGACCGCGCCTGGGCGATGCTGCGCGAGGGGGTCGAGGCGACCGGCGGCTGGCAGAAATGCGCGGGCTTCCTGCGCGGTGCCAACGGCCCGCGGCTGATGGCGGTCACGGCGCAGACCACCGGGGACGGGCTGATCCTGCGCCACCCCGACCGCGCGCCGCTGCAATTCGATCCCGCGACCGAGGGAGACCGGCTGATTGCCTGGCTCGGCGATCTCTGGCCCGAGGGGCTGCCGCGCCCCGAGAGGCTGGTGAAGGCCCCGCCCGAGGGCATGTCCGACATGGCCTACCCCTCCGTCTCGGTGCTGAACCTCGCCTCGCTGGCCGAGCTGGCGGCCGCGCTCGGACAGGAAACCCTCGACATGCGCCGTTTCCGCGGCAACCTGTGGATCGGGGGCGCCGCCGCCTGGGCCGAATGGGACTGGGTCGGCCGCCGCCTGGCGATCGGCGACGCGGTGCTGGAGGTCGTCGAGCGCAATACCCGCTGCCTGGCCACCCATGCCAGCCCCGAAACCGGGACGCGCGACCTGGACGTGCTGCGCACCCTCTCGGGACGCTGGGGCCATCGCGATTTCGGCGTCTATGCCCGCGTCCTGTCCCCCGGCCGCATCGCCCCGGGCGATACCGCCACCCTGATCTGACCGCAGCCGCGCGCGCCCCGCGCGGTGCCCGCCCCCGCAACCCGGAGACCCCAGATGACGCAGATGTCCTTTCCGCTTGCCGAGGAGCCCGACGAGCTGTCCCGCGAGGCCGGGCGCAAGCTTTTCGCCGGCGAGACGAGTTTCGTGAAAGGCGTCGTCGCCATGTCGGGCCTGCCCCCGGCCGACAGGCTGGAGATCTGCTTTGCCGGGCGCTCCAATGTCGGGAAATCCTCGCTGATCAATGCGCTGACCGGACGCAAGGGGCTGGCCCGGGCGTCGAACACGCCCGGACGGACGCAGGAGATCAACTATTTCGAACGCGATGCGCTCTACCTCGTCGACCTGCCCGGCTATGGTTTCGCCAATGCGCCGGTGGCCACGGTGGCGAAATGGCAGGAGCTGATGCGCGCCTATCTCTCGGGCCGCCCCACCCTGCGCCGCGCCTTCGTCCTGATCGACAGCCGCCACGGCATCAAGAAGGTCGATGACGAGATCCTGACGCTGCTGGACAAGGCGGCCGTGACCTTCCAGGTGGTGCTGACCAAGGCCGACAAGATCAAGACCAGCGAATACCCTGCCCTGCTGGAACAGGTCGGCAAGGCGCTGGCGAAACACCCCGCCGCCTATCCGGAGCTGATCCTGACCTCGTCGGAAAAGGGCGAGGGCATCCCGACCCTGCGCAGCACGATCAACGGCCTCCTGGCGGACTAGCGCCGCCGGTCACACCGCGAAGTCCAGCGGCGCGAATTCCGCCTGATCCGCCGCGACCGCTGCCTTCAGGTCCTGCATCAGCGCGGGATCCGCCGCGTGCACCCTGCTCCAGTTCGGCATGGAGGGGGTGGCATGCGGGCTTTCCAGGAAGATCTGCCCGGCGCGGGTGATGTTGTCGGCGAACAGCTCGACCGTGCGTTCCTCGCTGTGCCGGTCCAGGCTCAGCCCGTTCATCTTGGCGTCATGGGCATAGACCTCCACCATGTCCAGCGCGCGGCGGTAATAGACCGCCTTCAGCGTGCGGAACGTGTCGGTGGAGAACACCGTGCCGTCCACGGCCAGCTTGCGGAAGATCGCCTTGCAGATATCGGTGGACATGCGGTTCAGCCCGTCGCTGGCCTCGTCGGGGCTGACCTCCTGGTGCTTGTGGTCATAGGCATCCGAGATTTCCACCTGGCAGACAGCGCCCGGGCCCAGGTTGCGCCAGGCCTCGGAGAGGACGCCGATTTCCAGCCCCCAATCCGACGGGATGCGCAGATCGGGCAGGATCCCCGTGCGCAGCGCGAACTCGCCCGACAGCGGATAGCGGAAGCTGCGCAGGTAATCGATGTAGTCGCGATCGCCGATCACCTTCTTCAGCGCGATCAGCAAGGGCGACACCAGAAGCCGCGTCACCCGCCCGTTCAGCTTGCCCTCGCCAATCCGGGGGTAGAACCCCTTGGACAGCTGGTAGGGGAAATTCGGATTGGCCACCGGATAGACCAGCCGCGCCAGCATCCCCTGGTCATAGGTGACGATATCGCAGTCATGCGTCGCCATGACCGCCGAATCCGCACAGGCGATCAGGTAGCCCATCGAGGTCCAGACATTCTTGCCCTTGCCGGGTTCCGGTGGCGCCAGGCCCAGACCGGCCAGCCGCGCCTCGATCCCCTGCATCCGCGGCGAGCCGTTCCAGATCACCACGTGGTTCTGCGGCAGGCGGGAAAAGAAATCGCGGGCCATGCGGTACTGGCGTTCATCCGCGCGGTCCAGCCCGATGATGATCCGGTGCAGGTAGCGCACCTTGCCGAGCTCGGCCAGGATGTTGGCCAGGGCCGGGCCCTCCAGCTCGGAATAGAGCGAGGGCAGGATCAGGCTGATCCGCCGGGTCTGGGCATAGGCCTCGATCTCGTAGATCATCTCCTCCAGCGGCCGGGCGCGGAGGTTGTGGAACTGGGCGATATTGCCGTTCTGGTGGAAGTCGGCCATGTCAGCTCTCCTGCGGGGCAAGTCCCGCGGTCAGGTCGAGGATCGCGGCATTCCAGCCCTCGGGGCCCTCTGCCGCGCTCCGGCGTATGCGTCCCGCTGCCTCGCCGGACAGTTCGGGCAGGCCGGGGCCATGCGGGTTGCGGATGATCACGCCATGGGTGGCCGCCTCGATCATCTCGCGGTCATTGGGCGCGTCTCCCAGCGCCACGGTCGTTCCGGCGCCGTAGCGCAGGGCGATCTCCGCCATGCGCCCGGCCTTGGTCGCGCCGAAGGACAGGGTCAGGAACCGCCCGCCATCGCGGGCCGCCAGGCCCAGCCGCTCCAGCTCGCCGAGGAATGCGCGGCGTTCCTCCGCGGTTCCCTGCCACAGCCCGGGTTCGGAGAATTTCCGCCGCCGCGCCAGCGCCGCCGCCGCCGGCGACAGCCCGGTCAGCGCCGCGACCTGCCGGTCATCCATGTCGCCGAAGCCGCAGAACCGCGCGCGCAGGGGGGGCGGCACCTCTTCCAGCAGCCAGCGCAGCCGTCGATAGGCCGGGGCCTCCGCCGCCTCGGCATCGCCGGGCTGCCAGATGCCCGCGCCATTCTCCACGATCGCGGGCGCCTGCCCCAGTCCCAGCGCCCCGTGCAGGGGCGCGATCTCCGCGGCGGTCTTGGAACTGGCGAGGATCAGCGGAATGCCGAGGGCCGCCAGCCGGTCGAGCGCGGGGCGCGCGGGGCTCCAGTCATAGGTGGCATGGTCCAGAAGCGTGCCGTCGAGATCGGTAAAGACAAGCCAGGTCAGGGCGCTGTTCCGTTTCGCTGTCCGGGGCGGGGGCGCCCTGTCCCGGCAGGGAACACCAAATCGCGGCCCCTGCCAAGTGCCGCGATGCGGCGAAGCTCAGACATGCTGCCCGGCATTCACCTCGATCTCCGTGCCCGTGACATAGGAGGAGCCGGGCGAGCAGAGGAAGAAGATCACATCCGCCACTTCCGAGGGCTGGCCGAGGCGGCGCAGCGGCAGGGTCTCGACGATCTTCTCGGTCCCGGGGCTGAGGATGGACGTCTCGATCTCGCCCGGCGCGATGGCATTCACCCGGACGCCCAGCGGGCCGAAATCATGCGCCATCTCGCGGGTCAGCGCCTTCAGCGCCGCCTTCGAGGTCGCATAGGCCGCGCCCGCAAAGGGATGGACCTGGTTGCCCGCGATCGAGGTGACATTGACCACCGCGCCCTTCGCCGCGGCCAGTTCGTTGCAGAGCCCGCGGGCCAGGACGATCGGCGCGAAGAAATTGACGTGGAAGACCCGCCCCCAGGTGCGCAGGTCCGTCTCCAGCGTGTTCAGCCGTCCGCCTTCTTCCGATTTGGGCGAGATCCCGGCATTGTTGACCAGCGCATCCAGGCGGCCGTCGATGCGGTCGCGGATCCGCTCGATGGCCTCGATGGTGCTCTGCGGATCGCCCAGATCGATCTGGATGTGGTTCTCCTCGCCGCCCGGCCAGGGACAGCGGGCATCGAAGGGCTGGCGCGAACAAGTCAGCACCCGCCATCCCTCGGCCGAGAAACGCTTTACCGTGGCATGACCGATCCCGCGGCTGGCGCCGGTCAAAAGCAGGGTCTTCTGAGGCGACATCGCACCGGTCCTTTCCTCGTTACCGGACCAGTCTAGAGGCTCGGCCGCCCCGGGGAAAGCTGCCCTTGAGGGATTCCCCGCGAGCGATTAGGAGGAACCGTCCCCCGAGGTGCGCGAGATGAAAAAACAGATGTCCCAGACCCGCGACTGGATCGCAACCGCCAAGACCCTGTCCGAGGCCCTGCCCTACCTGCAGCGCTACGAGGGCGCGACGATCGTCATCAAGCTCGGCGGCCATGCCATGGGCTCGGATGAGGCGATGGAGGAATTCGCCCGCGACATCGTCCTGATGCGGCAGGTCGGCGTGCATCCGGTGATCGTCCATGGCGGCGGCCCGATGATCAACTCTATGCTCAAGCGGCTGGACATCCAGTCGGAATTCGTCGGCGGCAAGCGCGTCACCGATGCCGCCACCGTCGAGGTGGTGGAGATGGTCCTGTCGGGGCTGATCAACAAGCGCGTGGTCCAGGCGATCAACGACCAGGGCGGGCGCGCGGTCGGCATTTCCGGCAAGGATGCCGGGCTGATGATCTGCCGCCAGGATGACCCCTCGCTGGGGCTGGTCGGCACGCCCGAGACCATCGATACGCGGCTGCTGGAGACCCTGACCACGGCCGAGCTGATCCCCGTGATCGCGCCGCTCGGCGTCAGCCGCGAGGGCCAGACGATGAATGTCAACGGCGACACCGCCGCCGGCGCCATCGCCGGCGCGCTGCAGGCGCGGCGGCTGCTGCTGCTGACCGACGTGGCGGGGGTCAAGAACGCGGCCGGCGACGTGATGACCGAACTGACGGCGTCGCAGATCCGCGAGATGACCGAGGAGGGCGTCATCGCCGGCGGCATGATCCCCAAGACGGAAACCGCGCTGGATGCGCTGGCGCGCGGCGTGCGCGCGGCGGTGATCCTCGACGGGCGCGTGCCCAATGCCTGCCTGCTGGAGCTGTTCACCGATCACGGTGTCGGCTCGATGATCCGCCGCGGCTGAGCCCCGGCCCGCCCGCGCCGCATCCCCGGCGCGGGTCCGTTGACCCGAAAGCGATTGCCATGCCGCTCCTGATCCTGATCCGCCACGCCAAGTCCGACTGGTCGCATGACAGCCTGGACGACCATGCGCGTCCGCTGAATGCCCGCGGCCGGGCGGCGGCGCCGCTGATCGGGCGGGACCTTGCGGCGCGCGGGCTGGTGCCCGATCAGGTCCTGTGCTCCTCGGCCCTGCGCACCCGCCAGACCTGGGAGGCCATCGCAGCCGAACTGGCCGGCCCCGCCGAGGCCGATATCCGGCCCGCCCTCTACCATGCGCAGCCCGAGGCGATGATGGATCTCCTGCGCCGGGCCACCGGGCAGGTCGTGGCGATGATCGGCCACAATCCCGGGATCGGCGCGCTGGCCCACCAGATCCTGGCGGCGCGGCCCGCCCATGCGAAATTCGCCACCTACCCGACCGGCGCGACGCTGATCGCGCAAATCGACGACTGGGCCGGGCTGCGGAACGGCGGCGCGAAACTGTCGGATTTCCTCGTCCCGCGCGACCTGCCCGGCCATCCCTGAGGATCAGCGCCGCGCCTCTGCCGCGATCAGCGCGGCATGGGCGGCCGGGTCCGCCCGGTGCAGGCTGTCCAGCATCTGCTGCGCCCGGTCGCCCAGGCGCGCCGTTTCCTCGGCCTTCACCGCCTCCACCTTCGCGCGCAGTGCCAGCGCCCGCGCGATGCGCGGATCGGCCGCCAGGCCGGGATCGCGCTCCGCCATCGCCGCCACCGCATCCAGGATCGTGCCCAGCTGCGATCCGTAGCTGGCAACCTCGGCCGTCACGCGGCGTTCGATCGCGGGAACCCCGGCGAAATCCGGGGCGATCTCCTGCGCGACATCGCCCGAAAGCGGCGCCCGGAAGATCGCCGAGAAGGGAAAGACATTCATCCCGCGCCCTCCCCGCCCCGTCTCAGTGGCCGAGGATCTGGCTGAGGAACAGCTTGGTCCGCTCGCTCTGGGGATTGTTGAAGAAGGCCCGCGGCTCGTTCTGTTCGACGATCTGCCCCTGGTCCATGAAGATCACCCGGTTCGCCACCGCCTGGGCAAAGCCCATCTCATGGGTGACGCAGAGCATGGTCATCCCCTCCTCGGCCAGCTGGATCATGGTGTCCAGCACCTCCTTGATCATCTCGGGATCCAGCGCCGAGGTCGGTTCGTCGAACAGCATGATCTTGGGCCGCATGCACAGGCTGCGGGCGATGGCGACGCGCTGCTGCTGCCCGCCCGAAAGCTGGCCCGGATACTTGTTGGCCTGGTCGGGGATCTTCACCTTCTCCAGGTAATGCATCGCCGTCTCGATCGCTTCCTTGCGGGGCACCTTGCGCACCCAGATCGGCGCAAGGGTGCAGTTCTCCAGGATCGTCAGATGCGGGAACAGGTTGAAATGCTGGAAGCACATCCCGACCTCGGAGCGGACCTTGTCGATATTCTTCAGATCCGAGGACAGGACCGTGCCGTCGACGGTGATCTTGCCCTCCTGGTGTTCCTCCAGCGCGTTGATGCAGCGGATCATCGTCGACTTGCCCGATCCCGATGGCCCGCAGATCACGATGCGTTCGCCGCGATAGACGGTCAGGTTGATGTCGCGCAGGACGTGGAACTGCCCGTACCACTTGTTCATGCTGCGGATGTCGATGGCCACCTCGTCGGAGACGGCCATGGCGGGGCTTTGCGCGGTGTCGGTCATGATGGTCCCTCAGCGATGGCCGGTATTGAGCTTGCGCTCCAGGTACATGGAGTAGCGCGACATGGAGAAGCAGAAGAGGAAGAAGACGAAGCCGATGAAGGCGAAGAGTTCCCAGTAGATGCCGTTCCAGGCGGAGTCGGCGCGGATCGCGTTCGACAGCCCGATCGGGTCGAGAATGCCGATGATCGAGACCAGCGTCGTGTCCTTGAACAGCCCGATGAAGGTGGAGACGATGCCGGGAATGGCGATTTTCAGCGCCTGCGGCATGATGATCAGCCGCTGGGCCTGCCAGTAATCCAGCCCCAGGCTGTCAGCCGCCTCGTATTGGCCCTTGGGCAGCGCGGCCAGCCCCCCGCGCACCACCTCGGCGATATAGGCGGCGGAAAACAGCGTCGCCATGATGATGACCCGCACGATCAGGTCGAAATTCGTTCCCGGCGGCATGAAGTAGTTCAAGAGCGTCGAGGCGACGAAAAGCAGCGTGATCAGCGGCACGCCGCGGATGAACTCGATGAAGGCCACGGAGAAGCTGCGCACGATGAACAGGTCGGTCTGCCGGCCCAGGGCCAGCAGGATCCCCAGGGGCAGCGACAGGGTGATGGCGCTCATGCCGATCACGACCGACACCATGAACCCGCCGAACTTGTTCGATTCCACCGGCTCGAGCCCCAGCGGCAGCAGGGCGCTCAGGCCGCGGCCCAGCGGGCCCATCACCAGGATCCACCACAGCAGCGGCAGAAGGACGGCCAGCGCCACGGCCAGGATCGCGTTGACCCGGCCGCCCAGCCGCCAGCCAAGCGCCGCCACGCCGAACCCCGCCAGCGCCAGGAGCGGCGTCCAGACCGGCCCGCCCCAAAGCAGCCAGGCGCCCAGGAACGGGTAGAGCACCGAGAAGACCAGCATCCGCCGCGGCAGCCCGGTGAACAGCACCGGCGCCAGCGCCACCAGCATCAGCACGAAGGTCAGGTTGGGCCGCCACAGGAAATCCCAGGGATAGAACCCGTAGACCAGCTGCAGGAACCTTTCGCGCACCACCGCCCAGCAGGCGCCGGAATGCTCGGTGCCCCAGGTCTCGTCGATGATCTGTCGGCATTCCGCCAGGCTGTCGGCATTCCACACGGACAGGAACACCCAGGGCAGCAAATGCGACAGCAGCAGCGCCACCACCCCCAGCGTGACCACGGTCATGGCCGAATTCACCGGCCCGGCGAAAAGGTTGCGCCGCATCCAGCCGGCCGGACCGACCGAGGTCACCGGCGGCGGCTTCTGCTCCAGCATGCGGGTGCGGACATAGGGGGTCATCGCCATCTCACCGCTCCTTCAACTTGACGCGCTGGTTGTAGAGGTTGAACACCCCCGAGATGACCAGCGAGATCGCCAGGTAGATCAGCATGGTCAGCATGACGCATTCCAGTTCCCGCCCCGACAGGTTCAGCGAGGTGCCCATCAGGGTGCCGGTGAGGTCCATGTAGCCGACGCCGATGGCCAGCGAGCTGTTCTTGGTCAGGTTCAGGTATTGCGAGATCAGCGGCGGGATGATGACCCGCAGCGCCTGGGGCAGGATCACCAGCCGCATGGTGCGGTTCGGGCGCAATCCCAGCGCGGCGGCCGCCTCGCTCTGGCCCTTGGAGATCGCGATGATGCCGCCGCGCACGATCTCGGCGATGAAGGCGGCGGTATAGAGGCTCAGCGCCAGCCACAGCGCGATGAAGGAATTGCGCAGGTAGATGCCGCCGGCGAAGTTGAAACCCTTGAGTTCGGGATAGCCCAGGTGAAAGCCCAGCAGCGCCAGCAGGACCAGCACCGGCAGCGCGATCACCCCCAGCGACAGGTACCAGGTGGTCGGCCGGTCGCCGGTTGCGTTCTGGATGCGCTCGGCGCGGCGCCCGATGGCACGCACGGCAAGCATCCCTGCGGCCAGCACGGCCAGCAGGGCCAGCAGGTCGAGCGAGATGTCGAAGATGCCGAAAAACGGAACCTCGCCCAGGCTGCGCGTGAAAAGCGGCTCGGGCAGGTAGATCCCGCGATTGGTGAAGGCCACCGCGTCGAACAGCATCGAGGCGGCCGGATCGTCGCCGCGGAAATCGCGCGGCTGCGGCAGCGCCTCGATCAGGATGGCCATGGCCAGCACGATCCACAGCAGGACCGGCACGTTGCGGAACGCCTCGACATAGACCGTCATGACCCGCGCCACCAGCCAGTTGGAGGACAGGCGCAGCACCCCGACGATCACGCCCACCACCGTCGCCAGCACGCAGCCCAGCACCGCCACCAGCAGCGTGTTGAGCAGCCCGACCAGCGCCGCCCGGGCATGGCTGTCCTGGCTGTCATACTTGATGAGCATCTGGTTGATGTCGTAATTCGCCGGCGCCCAGAGGAAGGTGAAATCGATCGGCTTGCCGAGCGCGGCGAGATTGTAGGCGACATTGGCGCCCAGCCAGTAGATCAGGGACAGCACCCCGATCAGCGTGACGATCTGGATCGTCATCGAGCGGTAGCGCGTGTCGTAAATCAGCTGCGACAGGCGGAACCCGCCCTGCGGCGGCTCGCTGACAGTGGCCATGGATGCTCCTTCGGGACGGCGGGCGGGAAGGGTTGCGGAGGCAGGCGCCGGATGCAGCGGGGGCGCGGAAACTCCGCGCCCCCGGTCGATCTCAGCGGAAGGGCGGCGCGTATTGCAGCCCGCCTTCGGTCCACTGCGCGTTCAGCCCGCGCGCCAGACCGATCGGCGTGCCCTCGCCGATGTATTTCTCGAAGATCTCGCCGTAATTGCCTTCGGCCTTGATCGCGTTCTTGGCCCAGTCGGCCGAGAGGCCGAGCATCTCGCCGAGATTGCCCTCGGTGCCCAAGAGGCGGGCGATCTCGGGGTTCTCGGTGGAGGCCGAGAGTTCCTCGATATTGGCAGAGGTCACGCCCAGCTCCTCGGCGGCCAGAAGCGCGTTATGCACCCAGCGCACCAGATCGGCCCAGTCGCTGTCGCCATGGCGCACCAGCGGCCCCAGCGGTTCCTTGGACACGATTTCCGGCAGGATGATGTGATCGCCCGGCGCCTCGAAGGAGGCGCGGGTGGCGGCAAGTCCCGACGCATCGGTGGTGTAGACGTCGCAGGCGCCGGCAAGGTATTGCTGCTGCGCCTCGGCATTGGTCTCGATCGGGACCGGCTCGTAGCTGATGTTGTTGGCGCGGAAGAAGTCCGACAGGTTCAGTTCGGTCGTGGTGCCCTTCTGGATGCAGACCGTGGCGCCGTCGAGTTCGCGCGCGGAGGTCACGCCCAGCTCCTTGGGCACCATGAAGCCCTGGCCGTCATAGTAGTTCACGCCGACGAAATCGAGCTTGAGATCGACATCGCGGGTGAAGGTCCAGGTCGTGTTGCGCACCACCAGGTCGACCTCGCCCGCGGCAAGCGCGGTGAAGCGGTTGGTGGTGGTCAGCGGCTTGAACTCGATCTTCTCGGGGTCGCCGAAGATCGCGGCGGCCACCGCGCGGCACCAGGCCACGTCGAAGCCTTCGTAACGGCCATTCGCGTCGGGCGCAGCAAAGCCGACGAGGCCGGTATTGGTGCCGCAGATCAGCTCGCCCCGGGCCTTCACGTCGTCCAGCGTATTGGCGGAAACCATCCCCGCCGCGACACCGGCAGCCGCCAGCACGCCCCAAAATACCGTCTTGGTCATTTGTACCTCTTCCTGTGCGCCGCCATGAGCGGCTTTTCGCCGGTTCGCTGCCGGCCTCGGTCCCTGATTTATCGTGGTGAGCCCCTCACCGCCGAAATTCCTGCAGGTTGCGGGCCATCGGTCAAGGCTTTGAACCCCCTCGACGTGGGAAAACTGACGGTTTTTTCAGCAGACGCCGCGGCGCGGGGCAAAAACAAGGCAGGGGGCAAAAGCCCCGCCGGGCCCGGAAGACAGGCCGCGGGGCAGGAGGATCGAGTCAGGGGGCCGCGCAGGCGGCCGGGGTCAGATGGCGCGGATCAGCGTGAAGGCGCGATGGGCCGTCAGGAAGGCTTCGCGTTTCAGCGCCGCGATCGCGGCCGCCTCCTCGTCCTCGCCCCATTGCCGCGCCTGCCAGTCCTCGTCGATCCGCGAGGCGGTCCAGGCGTCATGCGGCGTGATGGCGCCGTGGATCACCGCCAGCGCGATGACCAGCGAGCCCGAAATCGTGACCAGGTCATGAAAGGCCGAGAGTTCGAACGCATCCAGCGCGTGGACCTCGGCGGCAAGGGCGGCAAGGCTGGCCGGGGGCTGGGGCAGGTGCATGACCCCCGCCCCGGTATCCAGCGGTGCGCCGAATTGGCCCGCCGACCAGATCAGCAACGGATCCCAGGCCGCGCCCTGTGCATCCGCCAGGTCGGCCGGGGCCTCGGCTCGATAGCACAGGAGGTCGGTGCCGCCATATTCCGACAGCATCGCGGCGACGGCCGCATGCTGGTGCGCGACATTGTCGATGGCCGAATTCGCCAGCCGCGTCAGCGGCATGGTCGCGGGATCCACGGTCTCGACCTGGGCATCCCATTCGCCGGCCACGGCCTCGGCAAAGGCTCGCGACGGCAGCAGCAGAGCGGCCTTGGCGGGGGTCTTCACCGCGCGGCCGTCCAGGCGCACGGTCCAGCCCTCCGCGGTCTCGACCGCCTCCGCCGCCTTCCAGAACCGTTTCGGCGCCCAATCGGCCATGCTACTCTCCCCAAAGCTCGTGCAGCAGCGCGGGCACCTGCGCGAATTCCGTCGCCAGCCGCTCCGCTCCGGCCGCCTCCAGCGCGGGCACGGCGTGATAGCCCCAGGCGACGCCCAGCCGCCGCACCCCGGCGGCGCGGCCCATTTCCATGTCGAAACTGGTATCGCCGATCATCACCGCATCCGCCGCCGCCACCCCGGTCGCGGCCAGGGCCGCCTCCACCATCGCGGGATGCGGCTTGGACGGGTGATCGTCGGCCACCTGCGTGGTCACGAAGCGCGGCGCCAGCCCGTGCAGGTCCATCAGATGCGTCAGGCCGCGGCGCGACTTGCCGGTCGCCACGCCGATCAGCACGTGATCGTCGGCAGCCAGCGCATCCAGGCAGGCCAGCGCCCCGGGATAAAGCGGCGAGGAAGCCGCGGCATCGGCGCCGCGCATCGCGGCATAGCTGTCCTTGTAGGCCGCCACCATCCGGTCGATGCGCGCGGGCGGCTGGTCCGGGGCCAGCTGGGCGATCGCATTGGGCAGCGACAGCCCGACAATCGACAGCACCTCGGCATCGGGCGGCGGGGCCAGCCCCTCGGCCGCGAAGGCCGCCGCCATCGAGGCCTTGATATGGCCCTGGCTGTCGACCAGCGTGCCATCGACATCGAAAAGGGCCAGACGCAGGCGGCTCAAAACTCGGGATCCTCGAACGGGTCCGCGGGCACATCGGCCGGGTCCCAGCCAAGGGTCCGCCAGGTGCGCGCCATGTGATCGGGCAGCGGCGCGGTGATTTCCAGACGCGCGCCGGTCACCGGATGGGTCAGCCCCAGCGACCGAGCATGCAGGTGCAGCTTGCGGCTGATCTCGCCGCCCAGCTGCGCGCCCCAGCCATCGCCCAAGTTCTCCTGACCCGATCCGCCATACTTGCCGTCGCCGATCACCGGGTGGCCCAGTTCGGCCATATGCGCGCGCAGCTGGTGGGTGCGGCCGGTCACCGGCACCATCGCCACCCAGGCGCAGCGCTTGGCCAGCGCAGAGAGCACCGCGTAATCGGTGGTCGCGTGCTTGGCGCCCTCGGTCGCGTCGACATCGCGCGGATGCAGGCAGCGCATCTTCTCGCCCTCTCCGCCCCTGCCATGGCCGGGCGCCTTGACCAGCCCGTACTTGATCGTCCCCATCTGCGGATGCGGCACGCCCGCGACGACGGCCCAGTAGATCTTGCGCGTCTCGCGCGAGCGGAACGCCTTGGTCAGCGCATCCGCCACCTTGCGGGTCCGCGCCATGATCAGCACGCCCGAGGTGTCGCGGTCCAGCCGGTGCACCAGCCGGGGCTTCTCATCATAGCCGAAGCGCAGGCATTCGGCCAGGCCGTCGACATGGCGCGTCTGGCCCGATCCCCCCTGCGAGGCCAGGCCCGGGGGCTTGTTCAGCACGATGACATGGTCGTCGCGATACAGCACCGCGCGGCGCATCATCTCCGCATCGGCCTCGGCAATGCGGGGCACGGGCGGGCGGTCCTGTTCGGGACCGGGATCGGGGATCGGCGGGATGCGCACGGATTGCCCCGCCTCCAGCCGCGTCGCGGGCTTCACCCGCCCGCCATCCACACGCAGCTCGCCCTTGCGGCACATCTTCTCGATGCGGCCCTGGCCCAGATGCGGGAACTGGCGCCTGAGCCAGCGGTCCAGCCGCTGATCGGCATCCTCGGGGGAAACGGTCCGTGTCTCTACGCCGCTCATTGCAACACCATCCTGGTCAGGGTCAGCCCGGCGAAGAGCGCGCCAAGCGACACGATCACCGAGGTCAGAACATAGGTCGCGGCCAGCCCGGCCTGCCCCCGTTCCCACAGCGTCACCGCATCGAGCGAGAAGCTGGAGAAGGTGGTGAAGCCGCCAAGCATCCCCACGGTCAGGAAGGGCGCGAATTTCGTGCCCCCCTTCAGCGCCATCACCGCGACAAGGACGCCCATCACCAGCGACCCCGCGACATTGACGAAGAGCGTGCCCCAGGGAAAGCCGGGGCCGAGCAGCCACAGCGCCGCCCGTCCCGCCAGAAAGCGCCCCGAAGCGCCGATCGCGCCGCCCAGGGCGACCATGAGAAGATGTGACCACATGCAGGCTTCCTTTCGCGGGCGGCGGCCAGAGTCAACTCCGCGCAGGCGCGATCCGCCTAGCTGCCGCCGCGCCGGGCCCTGAGTCGGGCAAAATACTCGACCCGCTTGCCCAGGTCGCGTTCGAAACCGCGATCGACGGGCTGGTACAGGTCGGGCCGCGCCATGTCATCGGGGAAGTAATGCTGTCCAGAGAATCCGTCCTCGGCGTCGTGGTCATAGGCATAGCCCGCGCCATAGCCCTGGTCGCGCATCAGCCCCGTCGGCGCGTTCAGGATGTGTTTCGGCGGCGGCACCGAGCCGGTCTTCTTCGCCAGAGCACGCGCCGCCTTGTAGGCGACATAGCCGGCATTCGATTTCGGCGCGAGCGCCAGGTAGATCACCGCCTGCGCCAGCGCCAGCTCGCCCTCGGGGCTGCCCAGCCGTTCATAGGTCTGCCAGCCGTCGATGCAGACCGCCTGGGCCTGCGGATCGGCGAGGCCGATATCCTCCACCGCCATGCGGGTCAGGCGCCGCGCGAGGAAACGGGGATCCTCGCCGCCCTCCAGCATCCGCGCGAACCAGTAGAGCGCGGCATCCGGGTCCGAGCCGCGCACCGATTTGTGCAGCGCCGAGATCAGGTTGTAATGGCCGTCGCCGGACTTGTCGTAATTGGCCGCGCGCTGCTGCAGCCGCTGCCCCAGCGCCTTGGGGCCCAGCGGCTCCGCGATGCGCCAGCTGGCGATCACCTCGGCCATGTTCAGCAGGCTGCGCCCGTCGCCATCGGCCATCGCCAGAAGATGCGCCCGCGCCTCCGCCGTCAGCGGCAGGCGGGCGCCAAGCTCCGCCTCGGCGCGGGCCAGCATCGCCTCCAGCGCCTCATGGCCCAGCCGCGTCAGGACGACGACATGCGCCCGGCTCAGAAGCGCGGCATTCAGTTCGAACGAAGGGTTTTCCGTGGTGGCGCCGACCAGCGTGATCAGCCCGCTTTCCAGATGCGGCAGGAACCCGTCCTGCTGCGCCTTGTTGAACCGGTGGATCTCGTCGACGAACAGGAGCGTCCCCTGCCCCGCGCGGCGACGCTGGCGCGCTTCCTCGAAGACCTTCTTCAGATCGGCGACGCCCGCGAAGATCGCGCTGATCTCCACCATGTGCAGACCCGCCTCGCGCGCCAGCAGCCGCGCGATCGTCGTCTTGCCCACCCCGGGCGGGCCCCAGAGGATCAGGGACGGGATCTGCCCTGCCGCCAGCATCGTGCCCAGGGGCGCCTCGGGTCCCAGCGCCGCCTCCTGGCCCAGCACCTCGGCCAGGGCCCGCGGGCGCAGCCGGTCGGCCAGGGGCCGCGGCCCGGTCTCTGCGGCCGGGGCCGCCGCGGGGCGGTCGGCGGAGGGGAGGGAGTCGAAAAGATCGGCCATGTCCGAGATGTCGCCCAGCCGCCCGTCCTGCGCAAGCCCTCTGCCGGCGCGCGGGCCCGGCGGCGACCGGCAAGGAAAAAGGGGCGGCGCCGCGGCACCGCCCCTTTTCCGAAAATCGCCGGAGCGCCGGGCTTATGCCTCGACGGCTTCCTCGGCTTCGAGCCGTGCGCGGTCGGCGGCACCCTTGGCCTCGACATCGCGGTCGACGAACTCGATGATCGCCATCGGCGCCATGTCGCCATAGCGGAAGCCCGCCTTCATGATGCGGACATAGCCGCCCTGACGGTCCTTGTAGCGCGGGCCGAGCACGTCGAAGAGCTTGGCGACCAGCGCGTCCTGCTTCAGGCGCGATGCGGCGTTGCGGCGCGCATGCAGGTCGCCGCGCTTGGCGAGGGTGACGAGCTTCTCGATCACCGGGCGCAGTTCCTTGGCCTTGGGCAGGGTCGTCTTGATCTGCTCGTGCTCGATCAGCGAGCCGGCCATGTTGGCGAAGAGCGCCTTGCGGTGCTCGTGGGTGCGGTTCAGGCGGCGGTATCCGCGGGCGTGACGCATGTGTCTATCCTTTCAGGTGCTTTGTCCGGCCCCCATGCGTGCGGGGACCTCCTTGGTGGGGCGGAATTGCCCATGCGGCCCGGATCGCCCGGAACCGCGAAGTTGCGCGGGCGGATACATCGATCCGCCCGGCGCGTCAAATCAGAACTGGTCCTCGAATTTCTTCGCGAGGTCCTCGATGTTGTCCGGCGGCCAGTCCTCGACATCCATGCCGAGATGCAGGCCCATGCCCGAAAGCACTTCCTTGATCTCGTTCAGCGACTTGCGGCCGAAGTTCGGGGTGCGCAGCATCTCGGCTTCGGTCTTCTGGATCAGGTCGCCGATATAGACGATGTTGTCGTTCTTCAGGCAGTTGGCCGAACGCACCGACAGTTCCAGCTCGTCGACCTTCTTCAGCAGAAGCGGGTTGAATTCCAGCCCGTCATCATCCGACTCGGCGCGCGCCGCTTCGGGTTCGTCGAAGTTGACGAAGATCTGCAGCTGGTCCTGCAGGATCCGCGCGGCGAAGGCCACGGCATCCTCGGGGGTCAGCGAGCCGTCGGTCTCGATCTTCATGGTCAGCTTGTCGTAATCCAGCACCTGGCCCTCGCGGGTGGGCTGCACGTCATACGACACCTTCTTGACCGGCGAGAAGATCGCGTCGATCGGGATCAGGCCGATGGGCGCGTCCTCGGGACGGTTCTTGTCCGCCGAGACATAGCCCTTGCCGGTATCGACGGTCATCTCCATGTAGAGATCGGCGCCGTCATCGAGATGGCAGATGATGTGATCGCGGTTCAGCACCTCGATCCCGGCGGATTCCGAGATCTCGCCGGCCGTCACGGCCCCCGGACCGCGGGCCTGGATGGTCAGGCGCTTGGGCCCTTCGACTTCCATCTTGATCGCCACGCCCTTGAGGTTCAGGACGATGTCGGTGACATCCTCCCGGACGCCCGCGACGGACGAGAATTCGTGAAGGACGTTGTCGATCTGCACGCTGGTGATGGCGGCGCCCTGCAGCGAGGACATCAGCACGCGACGCAGCGCATTGCCCATGGTCAGACCGAAGCCGCGTTCCAGCGGCTCGGCGACGAGGGTCGCCTGACGCGTGGGATCGTTGCCCGGCTTCACGTCGAGCTGCATCGGCTTGATGAGCTCCTGCCAGTTTTTCTGGATCATGCCTCTTGGCCTCCATGCTCGCCGCCTGCCCCATGTCCGAAGGCCAGCGACACCCGAGGTTGTGAACGGATCGAACCGGCGGCGCATCGGGCACCGCCGGTTCGGGTCGTGTCGAAATCGCTCAGACGCGGCGGCGCTTGGGCGGGCGGCAGCCGTTATGCGCGATCGGCGTGACGTCGCGGATCGAGGTGATGTTGAACCCGACGGCCGCGAGGGCGCGCAGCGCGGATTCACGGCCCGAACCGGGGCCCTGCACTTCGACTTCCAGCGTCTTCACGCCGTGTTCCTGTGCCTTCTTGCCCGCGTCTTCGGCGGCCATCTGAGCGGCATAGGGGGTCGATTTGCGCGAGCCCTTGAAGCCCATCGTGCCGGCCGACGACCAGGAGATCGCGTTGCCCTGCACGTCGGAGATCAGGATCTTGGTGTTGTTGAACGACGAGTTCACATGAGCAACGCCTGCGGCGATGTTCTTGCGCTCTTTTTTCTTGCCGGAGTTGCGGCGGGTATCACGTGCCATATCTGCGGTCTCCCCTTACTTCTTCTTGCCGGCGATCGGCTTCGCCGGGCCCTTGCGGGTGCGGGCGTTGGTATGGGTGCGCTGGCCGCGCACGGGGAGGTTGCGGCGATGGCGCAGGCCGCGGTAGCAGCCGAGATCCATCAGGCGCTTGACGTTCATCTGCACTTCGCGGCGCAGGTCGCCCTCGACGGTGAAGTTCGCGTCGATATGCTCGCGGATGGCCAGAACTTCCTCGTCGGACAGTTCGTTGACGCGACGGGTCACGTCGATATTGACGGCTTCGCAGATCTGCTTGGCGACATGATCGCCGATACCGTGGATATAGGTCAGCGCGATCGGAACGCGCTTGGCCGTGGGAATGTTGACGCCGGCGATACGTGCCACGTGGTTTTTCCTTTTCGTTGCGGTTCCGTAGTTCCAGAACCTTTTTTCACAACGCAGACCCGCCAGGCGGCAGGCAGCGCGGCGATCATCGGCGAATCTCCGGGGCGCGGAACGCAACGGGACAGCCGATTCTCAGTTGAGATGGCGTGAAGTATTGAGAATCCGTGCCGAGGTCAAGGGCGGATCCGGGGCCACCGCCAATGCGGATCGACCCGGACCGGCGGCCGAAGCGGCGCCAGTCTGCCCCGAGACTATCTCACAGAACGGCCGGGGGTGCAAATCGGGTTTTCGTGCGGCCCGTCCCCCGGCGCCTGCCCAAGAAAAAAGGGGCCCGAAGGCCCCCTCCCTGCGCGTCTTGCCCGGCTCAGGCCGACACGGCCAGCGCATCCAGGATCGCCGCGGTGACATCGTCCATCGGCTGGTCGCCGTTGACGGTGCGCAGCTTGCCGGTGCCGCGGTAATACTCGACAAGCGGCGCGGTGTCCTTGTGATAGGTGGCCAGGCGCTTCTTCAGGGTGGCGGCATTGTCATCGGCGCGGGTGCCACCGGTTTCGGCGGCGCGCTTCTCGATCCGCCCGACCAGCAGCTCGTCCGGCACCTGCATCTCGATCACGGCATCCAGGGTCATGCCCTTCTCCGCCAGCAGCCCGTCCAGTGCCTCGGCCTGGGCCGAGGTCCGCGGGAAGCCGTCGAAGATCACGCCGCTGGACGCCTGGACATCCGGCTGCTCGAGACGTTCGGAGACGACGCCGATGACGATCTCGTCGGAGACCAGATCGCCCGCATCCATCACGGCCTTGGCCTTCAGCCCGATCTCGGTGCCCGCCTTCACGGCGGCGCGCAGCATGTCGCCGGTGGACAGCTGGACCATGCCCTGGCTGTCGATCAGCCGCTGCGCCTGCGTGCCCTTGCCCGCCCCGGGCGGTCCTAGGAGGATGATGTTCATTTGCGTCTCGTCCCTTTCTTGCTCCGCCTCTTCCCCCGGAGCTGTGACTTCTCGATCAGGCCTTCGTATTGATGCGCCAGAAGGTGCGACTGGACCTGCTGGATCGTGTCCATCGTAACGGAGACCACGATAAGGACGGAAGTGCCGCCGAAGTAGAAGGGAATGCTCAACTGCGACCGCATGACTTCGGGAAGCAGGCAAACAAGAGCCAAATACGCGGAACCGAGGACAAGAAGTCGCACGACCACGTAGTCGAGATAGTCGGCGGTCCGCTTGCCCGGACGAATCCCGGGGATGAATCCCCCCTGATTCTTCAGGTTATCCGCCACATCTTCGGTCTTGAATGCCACATTCTGGGTGTAAAAGTAAGTGAAGAACACGATCATCGCTGTAAAAAACAGTAAATACAGCGGCTGGCCCGGCCCGAAATAGGCCAGGATCGTGGACATCACCGGCCCGGTATCCGACCCCGAAAAGGTCGCGAGCGTCGTCGGCAGCAGAAGCAGCGAGGAGGCGAAGATCGCGGGGATCACGCCGGCCGGGTTGACCTTGATCGGCAGGTGGCTGGATCCGCCGTCATACATCTTCATCCCGACCTGACGGCGCGGATACTGGATATGCACCTTGCGCAGCGCGCGTTCCATGAAGACGACGAAGCCGATCGTCACCAGGATCATCGCGATCACGGCCAGGATCGTGCCGACCCCGACAGTGCCCGCGCGGCCCTGGGCGAAGAACTGTGCCAGCGCGGCGGGGATCTCGGCGATGATGCCGACGAAGATGATCAGCGAGATGCCGTTGCCGATGCCGCGGGCGGTGATCTGTTCGCCCAGCCACATCAGGAACATCGTGCCGCCGACCAGCGTGATCATGCAGCCGATGCGGAAGAACCAGCCCGGATCATGGGCAAGCCCGCCGGATTCGATCGACATGGCAAGGCCGTAGGACTGCACCAGCGCCAGCGCCACGGTACCGTAGCGGGTATACTGGTTCAGCTTCTTGCGGCCTGCCTCGCCTTCCTTCTTGAGGTTCTGCAGCGGTTCCCACATCGCGCCCATCAGCTGGACGATGATCGAGGCCGAGATATAGGGCATGATGCCAAGCGCGAAGATGCCCATGCGGCTGATCGCGCCGCCGGTGAACATGTTCAGCACGCCGCCGATGCCGGTCGTGGCCTGCTCCATGAAGGCCCGGAGCTCGCCGCCGTCGATGCCCGGCACCGGGATATAGGTCCCCAGGCGGTAGACGATCAGGAGACCGATGGTGAATAGGATCCGCTGGCGCAGCTCGGTGGCCTTGCCGAAAGCCCCCCAGCTGAGATTCTGCGCCATCTGTTCCGCTGCTGAAGCCATTGCGCCTCTCTTGATAACGACAGCGCCGCCAAACCGGTTTCCGGTCGGCGGCGCTTGGAAAACCTGTGGAAGTAGTAAGCGGGGCTGCCCCCGCTCACAAGCGATTAAGCTTCTGCCGCAGGGGCCGCAGGGGCGCTGACGGTCACGGAACCGCCGGCTTTCTCGATCAGCTCTTTCGCCGAGGCGGAAACCGCGGTGACCTGCAGGTCGATCTTCTGGGCGAACTCGGTCTCGGTCAGGGTGCCCTGCTCGTCGACGGTGCCGGCCAGCTTGCCCAGCACGCGGATGCCGTCCAGCTTGCGGCGCACCAGGCCCGATGCGACCAGGACGTCCTCGGTCACCGGCTGCGCGGTATCGATCTTGCCGGCCTCGATGAATTTCTGCAGCACGCCCAGGTTGACGACGGCATAGGATTTCCGGTTCGGCTTGTTGAAGCCGCGCTTCGGCAGGCGCATGTAAAGCGGCATCTGGCCGCCTTCATAGGCGTTGATCGAAACGCCCGAGCGGGATTTCTGACCCTTGATACCACGGCCGGCGGTCTTGCCCTTGCCCGAGCCGGGGCCGCGTGCGACGCGTTTCGCCTTGCGGGCTGCGCCGGGATTGTCGCGAAGTTCGTGCAGTTTCATGTCGCTTCTCCTTGCCGGATGTGACCCCTGAAGCGGATGGGCCAGCCACGGCTTTTCTTGATTATGGATTCGGATCCCTCGGGACCACCGCGCGCGTATAGTCCCCTATCCCGAACGGATCAAGGCGATTCCGGCTCAGCGCAGCCGACCGTAAAGCGGACAGCCCAGCGTCACCTGCAGCGCGGCGACAAGTTCCTCGGTGGTTTCGGCCGGGACATAGCTGCCGCCGGTCTGGTCGGCCAGGCAGCGGGCGGTCGACATGGACTCCGTCCCGGGCGCATCGCCGTCGCGCGGGAATCTCTCGCCGCGCACCTTGTAGCCGATCACATGCACACGCAGCCCCGGATGCGCCGCGGCCAGGTATGCGCCCAGCTCGCAGGGCGCCCCGCCGCAGGTCTCCTTTCCATCCGTCACCAGTACGACATCCCCCGCCCCGCCGCCTTCCGCCAGAAGCGCGGCGGCCCGGCGGACGGCCTCCGTCAGGGGTGTTTCGCCATCCGGCTGCAGCGCCTCCACCGCCTCGATCACCGGTCGCGCGGCGTCCGGGATCGGCGGAAAGCGCAGTTCGATATTCTCGCAGGTGGCGCCGGGACCGGGGCCGTAGATCATCAGCCCGATCCGCCGCAACCCGTCGAGCCGGGGCATGACCGTCCTCACCGCGCGACGGGCTTCGTGGATCCGCGGTTCGGCCAGCTGGTTGAACCCCATTTCCGACATGGAGCCCGAGCCGTCGAAAACGACCATGGCATCCCGGCTGCAATCCTGGGCGGCAAGGGCGGTGGGCAAGATCAGGGCTAGAGCCGTCAATAGCGCGCGCATCCCGCATTCTTGCGCCCGGCATAACGCAGGGGCAAGTGCGGGCTTCCGGCAATCGGCCCGAAGGGCGCGTCGGTGCCGAAACTTCCGGCAGCCGCCCTCCTGCGCTAGGATCGTGCCATGCCCTGTCGAGGTTATGCCCCATGACCCTTCCCGAACCGCGCGAAATCCGCGCGCATGACGGCACGCCCTACCGGCTGCGGCCGATCCGGCCCGGGGATGCCCCTTCGCTGATCCGGGTTTTCGACGCGATGCCGGCCCGGAGCCGGTGGTTCCGCTTCCTGCGTCCGCTGCCGCATCTGCCGCCGGACATGGCCGCCCGATGGTGCAGCCCGGATCCGCGGCGCGAGGTCTGCCTGGTGGTGGAAGGGCGGGACGCGCTGGAAGGGGATATCCTCGGCGGCGCGCGGGTGGCGGAGCTGGCGGCCGGCGGCATCGCGGAATTTGCCGTCTCGATGCGCCCGGAGGCCGAGGGGATGGGCCTGGCCCGGCAGGCAACGGAAGCGGTGATCGAGGTCGCGCGCGCCCGCGGCGCGGCGGGCATCCGGGGCTGCATCGCGGCCGAGAACAGCTGGATGCTGGGGCTGGCGCGGCGGCTGGACATGACCGTCACGCCCGATGCCGAGGATCACGCGCTGAGGGTCGCGCGGCTGGATTTCGCCTCCGGCTGACCCGGCGGGCGGTCAGGGCTTGCGCAGGCGGCGGCTGTTGGCGCGGGTGCTCGCCTCGATCGGGCGGATCGCGGCCAGCATCGCCTCGGCCGTGCCCTTGCTGCCCGCCGCGGCGCGGCTGGCCATCTCGAATGACTTGGCGAAGGCGGCGGGCTTTTCCAGCACCATGCGGGCCGCCTCTTCGGACTTCATCGTGCCGAGCGCCATCTGGAGCATGCGCTTCTGCACCACCTCGCCTGCCGACAGTATCATCCGCCCGTAGGCCAGGTTGACCTGCTGCCAGGTCTCGACCGCCCTGAACGCCGTCTTCATGTCATACATGTTCTGCTCGCCTCGTGATCAGGAACCAAGGATAGCCCCCGCCCCGGGCCGGGGAAAGGCCGAATGCACGCCCTCACGCCGCATGCCGGGCCTCGGCCGCATCGGCGATGGCCTCCACGGTCGACGCGATCAGCACGCGCCGCTGGTCGAGCCGGGAAAAGTCGTGATCCCCCAGCGGGTAGAGCCGCCGCAGCGCCTGGGGCATCGCCATCAGGTACAATTCGCTGACCGGCACGGGCACGATGGCGTCCTCGCTGCCGTGATGCAGGCTGACGGGACAGGTGATCCGGTTCAGCCCGGCCAGCATGTCCAGCCCCTGCCCCGCGGCGCGGAACCCGCCGCCAAGCCCCTGGCCCCGGAAATCGGTGGGGCCCGTCCCGGCCAGGGGCACGCCCTCGACATGCCCGTCGCGCAGGGTCTCTGCGATATTGCCCGCCGGCGCCCAGAGATGAAGGCTGGCCACATCGCCCGGCCTCCGGGCCGCCAGGACGGCCAGCTCCGCGGCGCCCAGACCGTGCCCGACCATGTGGACCGGGACGCGCGCCGGGCCCGGACCCTGGGCATAGTCGAGCATGGCGGAGAGCTGGTCGATTTCGTCGGGGATCGCGGCCTCGGCCAGATCGCCGTCGCTCTCGCCGTGCCCGGCCCGGTCGAAGGCCAGAACGGCAAACCCCTCGGCCTGAAGCGCGCGCGCCAGATCCACCAGGAGGCGGCTGGGTTCGGTGCGGCTGCGGGCGAGGCCATGGGCCAGCATCACGGTGCCGCGCAGGCTGCGTTCGGGGGCGTGGAAGGCGCCGCGCAGGACACGGCCGTCATGGGAAAGGTCGATCTGTCGAAGGGAAGGCACGGGCAAACTCCTGTTCAGATGCCTGCAAACGCGGCCGCATCGCCAGGTGTTCCGCCACAGCCCATCACGACAGGCGGAACGGCGCCGAAACGCGAAACGCCCCGGCCAGGGACCGGGGCGTCGCAGGATCAGGTCGGAAGGACGGCTCAGCCGCGCTCTTCGACGATCTCGACCAGATGCGGGATCTTGTTGATCATGCCGCGCACGGAGGGGGTGTCCTCCAGTTCGCGGGTCTTGTGCATCTTGTTGAGGCCCAGGCCGATCAGCGTCTTGCGCTGGACTTCCGGGCGGCGGATCGGAGAGCCGATCTGCTTGACAACGATGGTTTTCGCCATGGGTCCGCTCCTTATGCGTCAGCCGTTTCGGCCGCCGCGTCGTCCTTCTTGGGAAGGATGTCGGCAACCTTCTTGCCGCGACGCTGTGCAACCTGCCGCGGGCTCGTCTCGCGGCCGAGGCCGTTCAGCGTGGCGCGGATCATGTTGTAGGGGTTCTGCGACCCGGTCGACTTGGCGACGACATCCGCGATGCCCAGCATCTCGAACACGGCGCGCATCGGACCGCCGGCGATGATGCCGGTCCCGTGCGGGGCGGTACGCATCACGACGCGGCCCGCGCCATGGCGGCCCTCGATGTCGTGGTGCAGCGTCCGGCCTTCCTTCAGCGGCACGCGGATCATCTGGCGCTTCGCCTGCTCGGTGGCCTTGCGGATGGCCTCGGGGACCTCCTTCGCCTTGCCCTTGCCGAAGCCGACGCGGCCCTTCTGGTCACCGACGACCACGAGCGCCGCGAAGCCGAAGCGCTTGCCGCCCTTGACGGTCTTGGAGACGCGGTTGATCGCGACCAGGCGATCTGCGAATTCCGGGTTCTCGTCGCGGTCGCGGCCCCGGCGGTTATCACGTTCTGCCATGTGGCATTTCCTTTTCTCAGGCGCAGGGCGCCGTCATTGTCCAACCCAGGTGAGAGGGACATTGCCCTACTCCCGGATCATCGAGGCAGCGCCGTGGCGCTGCCTGCAAAGGTCTCGAGCGAAAGCAGGCCCCGAAGGGCCCGCGATCAGAACTTCAGACCGCCTTCACGCGCGGCGTCGGCCAGGGCCTTCACCTTGCCGTGGAAGAGGAAGGCGCCACGATCGAAGTAGCATTCCTCCACGCCCTTCGCCTTGGCCCGCTCTGCGATGAGGGCGCCGACCTTGGCTGCGGCTTCGACGTTGTTCTTGCCTGCCAGGCCCAGATCCTTCTCGAGGGTGGACGCGGAGGCCAGGGTCACGCCCTGCACATCGTCGATCAGCTGGACGCTGATGTTCTTGTTCGAGCGGAACACCGACAGGCGCGCACGCCCGTTCGCCATTTTCCGCAGCTTGTTCCGAACGCGCAGACGGCGCTTCAGGAACAGTTCCCGTTTGCTGTTGGCCATGTTGCCCGTCCTTACTTCTTCTTACCTTCCTTACGGAAGATGAACTCGCCCTTGTAGCGGATCCCCTTGCCCTTGTAGGGCTCGGGTCCACGCCACTCGCGGATGTTGGCGGCAACCTGGCCAACCAGCTGCTGGTCGGTGCCCTCGACGACGATCTCAGTCTGTTTCGGACAGGTCACGGTGATGCCTGCCGGAACGTCGAAATTGACGTCATGCGAATAACCCAGAGCCAGCTTCAGCGTCGTGCCCTGCATCTGGGCGCGGTAACCCACGCCCTGGATTTCCAGCTCTTTCTTGAAGCCGTCGGTCACGCCGGTGACGAGGTTCGCCACCATCGTGCGGGTCAGGCCCCACTGCTGGCGGGCAACCTTGGTCTTGCCGACCGGGGTCACCGTCAGGGCACCATCCTCGAGGGACAGGCTGACATGGTCGGTGGCGGTGAAGGAGCGGGTCCCTTTCGGGCCCTTCACTTCGACCGTCTGGCCCTTGATCTCTGCGGTCACACCCGAAGGAAGGGCGACCGGTTTCTTGCCGATACGAGACATTCTGCCCTCCTTAGAAAACGGTGCAGAGAACTTCGCCGCCGACATTGGCCTGACGGGCGCTCGCATCGGTCATCACGCCCTTCGGCGTGGAGACGATGGAGATGCCCAGACCTTGACGGACCTGCGGGATCTCGGTGGCGCCGGCATAGACCCGGCGGCCGGGGGTGGAAACGCGCTTCAGCTCGCGGATGACCGGCGTGCCTTCGAAGTACTTCAGGCTGATCTTGAGGGCCGGATGGCCATCTTCGCCGGTGGTCGCTTCGTAGCCGCGGATATAGCCTTCGTCCGCCAGCACGTCGAGAACCCAGGCACGCAGCTTGGAAGCAGGCGTGACCACGGTCGACTTGCGGCGCAGCTGGGCGTTGCGGATGCGGGTGAGCATATCGCCGAGAGGATCGTTCATGTGTTTACCTCCCTTACCAGCTGGACTTCACGAGACCAGGGATCTGGCCTGCGGAGCCGAGGTCGCGCAGCATGATACGGCTGACCTTGAGCTTGCGGTAATAGGCGTGGGGACGCCCGGTGAGCTGGCAGCGGTTGTGCAGCCGGGTTGCCGAGGAGTTGCGCGGCAGCTTCGCCAGTTTCAGGCGGGCCTTGAAGCGCTCTTCCATCGGACGGTTCTCGTCATTCGCGATCTCTTTGAGAGCGGCGCGCTTGGCGGCATACTGCTCCACCAGGCGTTCCCGCTTCTTCTCGCGTTCGATCATGGATTTTTTTGCCATGTCCTCGATCCTCGCCTTAGCTGTTGAACGGCATGTTGAAAGCTTTCAACAGCGCCTTGGCTTCCGCATCCGTCGAAGCGGTGGTGCAGATGATGATGTCCATGCCGCGAACCGCGTCGACCTTGTCGAACTCGATTTCCGGGAAGACGATGTGTTCCTTCAGGCCGGTGGCATAGTTGCCGCGGCCGTCGAAGGACTTGCCCGACACGCCGCGGAAGTCGCGGATGCGGGGCATGGCGATCGTGATGAGGCGATCGAGGAATTCGTACATGCGGTCGCCGCGCAGCGTGACCTTGGTGCCCAGCGGCATGCCTTCACGGACGCGGAAGCCTGCGATGGACTTCTTCGCCTTGGTGATGACGGCCTTCTGGCCCGCGATGGCCGACAGATCCTCGGAGGCCGACTTGACCTTCTTGGTGTCGTTGACCGCCTCGCCGACGCCCATGTTCAGGACGATCTTGTCGAGGCGCGGGATCATCATGACGTTCTTGTAGCCGAACTCTTCGCGCAGCTTGCTGCGGATTTCGTCGCGGTACAGCGTCTTGAGGCGCGGGGTGTAATCGGTGGCGTCCAGCATCAGACGGTCTCCCCGGTGGTCTTGGCGAAACGCACCTTCTTGTCGCCTTCCATGCGGAAACCGACGCGGGTGGCCTTGCCGTTGCTGTCCAGGAGCGCGAGGTTCGACAGGTCGATGGGCATCGCCTTCGGAACGCGGCCGCCCTGCGACTGCTGGCTCTGCTTGGTGTGGCGGATGGCGACGTTCACGCCTTCGACCACGGCCTTGCCTGCAGACGGGTTGACCGACTGGATCTCGCCCTGCTTGCCCTTGTCCTTGCCGGCAAGGACGACGACCTTGTCGCCTTTTTTCAGCTTAGCAGCCATCTCAGAGCACCTCCGGTGCCAGCGAAATGATCTTCATGAAGTTCTTCGCGCGCAGCTCGCGGACGACCGGCCCGAAGATACGGGTGCCGACCGGCTCGCCGTTGTTGTTCAGGATAACGGCAGCGTTGCGGTCAAAGCGGATGGCGGTGCCATCTTCGCGGCGAACTTCCTTGGCGGTCCGGACGACGACTGCCTTACGCACGTCGCCCTTCTTCACGCGGCCCCGCGGAATGGCTTCCTTCACCGAGACGACGATGATGTCGCCCACGGAAGCGTATTTCCGCTTCGAGCCGCCGAGGACCTTGATGCACTGAACCCGGCGGGCGCCGGAGTTGTCAGCGACATCCAGATTGGTCTGCATCTGGATCATGGTTAGTCTCCCGACCTTTGGGAACGGGTCCCAGGGTTTCGAATAGTTCGGAAGGGCCTGCCCTTCCGGAATATCCGCTCAGAGGAAAGCTGGCACCTTACCAGGTGCCGTGCACTTCCCAGCGCTTCGTCTTCGACTTCGGCGCGCATTCGATGATGCGGACCTTGTCACCGGCCTTGAAGGTGTTCTCTTCGTCATGCGCCCGGTACTTCTTGGATTTCCGGATGGTCTTCTGCAGGACCGGGTGCTTGAAGCGGCGTTCGACGGACACGGTGACGGTCTGTTCGTTGGCCGCGCTGGTGACGACACCTTGCAGGATGCGTTTGGGCATGGACTCAGGCCTCCGGCTGGGCAGCTGCGGCTGCCTTCTGGTTCAGGACAGTTTTGACACGGGCGACATCGCGGCGGACCTGGCGGATCCGTGCGGTGTTTTCCATCTGGTTCGTGGCTGCCTGAAAGCGGAGGTTGAAGGCCTCTTTCTTCAGATCGGCCAGCTGGTCACGCAGCTGGTCCGGGGTCTTCTCGCGAAGTTCCTTGGCGTTCATCGCCCTTTTCCTTTGCACAATCACCGGAGAGCCCCCTGCGTTCGAGGTCACTCTGATTCCGGTGGAGTCGGTGAATGAGCGGCCCCTATACGCGGATGACGGCAGGATGACAAGCAGAGTCTGGCGCTTTTCGCTACAGGCCGCTCAGCTGCGGATCGGCACATGCCGCGGCAGCGGCGGGATCATCCGGGGGAAGACTGGAGCGGGTAGTCGGAATCGAACCGACACCAAGAGCTTGGAAGGCTCGTGTGATACCATTTCACCATACCCGCGCCGTCCCGGAGACATAGAAGATGCCGTGCGGCGAGGCAAGCCCCCCGGGACGGGATTCCCGCAAGGGCAAGGCGCGGCTCAGAAGCGCCAGCGCATCCCGGCTATGACCGAGGCAGCATCCTCGTACTCGGCGCCGCTGTCATCCTCATGGCTGTATTCGGCATAGCCGAGATAGAATTCCGTGTTCCAGTCATCCACGCTCTGGGTCATCTGGATGCCGGTCTGGCGGCTTTCCGCGCCATCAGATCCCAGGTCCTCCCCGGCATAATGGTCGACGGAGACGGCGGTGCTGCCGATCTGCCACCAGTCGCGCAGGATCCCCGCCTTGACGTAGACATAGGACCCGCCATCGGGATCGCCGCCCCCCGCCACCGTGCCGGTCAGGCCGGTGGGCGCATGCAGCAGCGACAGCGACCCGGCCCAGCTTTGCGAGACGTCGCCGCCGTCATCCTTCCAGCCTCCGCCAAGCCCGGCGGCAAGGCTGAGCTCGCCCATTTCGGCATCGTAGAACAGGCCGATATCGTAGTAATCGGCATCGTCATCCCCGGCCAGCACCTCCTGCCCATAGGCCACCGCGAGGGTGACGCCCGAGACCTCCGGCGTGTCGTAGCGGATGCGCCCCTTCCGGCCGCCGTCGAAATCGGTGAAGACATCGCTGATCGCGACATCGCTCAGCGCGCCGTCCTCGCGGCGGAACAGGTAGCCGCCCGCGGTATCGCCCGTCGCCACGGCGCTGGCCAGCGCGGTTCCGGACAGGTCGCTCCCGGCGATCCCGTCGGAGGCCATCGAGCCCTGCCCCAGCGACAGCGTGCCGAAACCGGCCTCCAGCGACAGGTCGGCATGGCGAAGGTCGGTCTTCTCCCAGGTCCAGCCGGGCGCGTCGTCCTGGCTGAAAGACGAACTCTGCGGCGCCCCCAGCCCGGTTTCCAGCTTGAAGCGCAGCGCGGCGCCCCCGCTCAGGCTCTGGTCCAGATCGAACCCCAGGCGGGTATTGGAATGCGCGTTATCCGCCAGCACGCCCTCGGAGTCGCGGCCGTCATCGAGGCCGATGAAGGTCGGGCTGACCTGCCCGTAGAAGGTGACGGTCCCGCCGGTGTCGCTGGAATAGCTCTGCGCGGCGGCGATGGCGGGCAGCGCGCCGATGATGACGCCGGCGAGACCGGCCGCGCGTGCCCCTGACAGTGTGACTGGCATGATTCCCCCTGGCTGCTGGGATGATATGCGGCCCGCCCCGCAGAGGGCGGCGGATCCGCGTCCTGCATCGAGGATAGCGGCAATGCGCCATTGCAGCGAGGTCCGAGCCCGGCCAAGGCCCATGCGCGACGGACCCGTTGCCAACGGGCAACCCGTCCCCCTCCGCCCCGGATGATACCCTGCGCCCAACCCGGAAAGGGCAGGTCGCGCAGCGCCGGCAGGGCGCGGCAAAGGAGCGGGCCGCCGCAACTCCGGCCGTGACGCGCGTGGCATCTCCGCGCCGCGGGGCGGAGGCCGGGAGGCGGCCTGCACATGGCCACACCGCAGCGCCGGGACCCGGAGGCTGCCGGCATCAGCGGATGCAAGCCGGACAGGCAGCAGGGACCGACCGCGCAATTACCGCGCAACCGCCTGATCGTGTTTCAAATCCGGAAGGAAGTGGTGCCGCAGAAGGGCATTGAATGCCCCTATATTTAGGTTCCGGCCGGTTCCGGTAATTTCCGATCTGACTGCTATATAACAGAAAAATAGCTATTTGTCTTTCCGTCCTGTTCCGGTAACTTCCGGGGCATCCCAACATCTAGGGTGGGGCTGGCGGTGGGGCTGGAACTTGCCTGCATTGAATAAGCTGAGTGCTGCACAGGTCAGGACCGCCCCGGCGGGCCGTTATGGCGACGGCGGCGGGCTTTGGCTGCACAAGCGAGACGAGACGGCCGGGAAGTGGCTCTACCTGTTCAAGCAGGGGAAGCGGCGGCGCGAGATGGGGCTGGGCGCCTTCCCGGCGGTTTCGCTCAAGGAAGCCCGCGAGAAGGCCGACCGGTGCCGGGCACAGGCGCGCGACGGGCTGGACCCGATAACGGAGCGCGAGAAGCAGCGCCGGGAAATGCGGCGCAATCTGCACCTTCTCCGCGACATTGCCGATGACGCTTTCGAGGCACGCAAGGCCGAGTTGAAGGGCGACGGCGTGGCGGGCCGCTGGTTCTCGCCTCTTGAACTGCACATCCTTCCCAAGCTGGGCGACAAGCCAGTTGCCGAAATCGACCAGATCGACATCCGGGACGCGCTGGCACCGATCTGGCACAGCAAGGCCGACACCGCGCGGAAGGCGATGAACCGGCTGGGGATCTGCCTCAAGCACGCTGCCGCGCTGGGGCTGGCCGTGGATTTGCAGGCGGCGGACAAGGCAAAGCTCCTGCTGGGCCAGCAACGGCACAAGGCCGAGCACATCCCCGCTCTGCCTTGGCAGGACGTCCCTGCCTTCTATCAATCGCTCGACGATGTGACGCTTTCGCATCTGGCGCTGCGGCTGCTCATCCTAACCGGCGTGCGGTCGCGGCCGCTCCGCTACCTGCACCTCGACCAGATCGACGGCGACGTCTGGACCATCCCCGGCGAAGCGATGAAGGGCCGGAAGGACAAGACACCGGATTTCCGCGTTCCCCTATCGGCCGAGGCGCTGCGGGTGATTGACTTGGCGCGACCCACCGCGCGGGACAGGTTGTTGTTCGGGACCAAGCGGGACGTAATTTCCGATGCCACAATGAGCCGCATGATGGAACGCCGGAAGATGACGGCGCGGCCGCACGGATTTCGGTCATCGCTGCGCGTCTGGCTCTCGGAAGCGACTGACGCACCTTATGAAGTGGCCGAGACCATGCTGGGGCATGTGGTCGGCGGTGCGGTAGAGCGGGCCTACAGGCGGACAGACTACTTAGAACAAAGGCGACAACTCTTAGAGTTTTGGGCGCGCCATTTACAGAGCGCCTAAAATATCTGGCCGTAAGGCACTTATAAGAAAAGAAGTTATCCAATAAATATATGGCCGAAATCGAGAAAGATTCACGGGACCTAAGCAGCCTACTTGAGCCGCCCGCGGAATGCAGTACCATCGAATCGTATCAGGGCAAGTGAGAAGCCTTGATGACCAATCCGGTTCGCCAAAACCGGATTGGTCGAGGTTCGAAGGGTTATGGATTGGTCCCTCTGTACCTCAGTCTCGCACACTCAAAGTGCTCAGGGCAAGGCGCCTGGGCGGCGACGGAGCAACAAAATGCGGATCTTGAGGCGACGTGATGTCGAGCACGTGACCGGGCTTTCGCGGTCTACCATCTACAGTATGATGTCAGAGGGGAACTTCCCCAAGCCCTTGCGACTGGGCAAGAGAGCCGTCGGGTGGCCGGAAAGCACGGTCATCGCCTGGCTCGAACAGCGCACAGACAAGAGCAGCATGTAGTTGGAACCCCGCCCCATTGTGGCGGGGTGCTTGCTTCATAGCCTAGCGGCAAGCGATTCCGCCCTTTGGTGCAAACCAGAGGCACAGAAGTCATGGCAAACCACGACCTAGCATTCAGCAACGGCGGCCAAGTCCGCTGGACCTGCAAGGCGCTGCTTTCGGGCCGCACGCTCAACCATGAGACGGCAATCCGCGAAGTCCGCGCGCACCGGCTGGCGGCAATCATCCACCGGCTCATCCATAAATACGACTGGCCGATTGATACCCAGTACACCGGCCCGGAGAACACCGCCGAGTACAAGCTCCGCCCCGGCTGCGACCGGAACAAGCTGCGGTTCCCGCCCTCCGCACTGAAAACGGCGGGCCGCGGATGAACGTCCTTCGCATCGCCCGGCTCTGCCGCCTCTACTGGCTGCATCCCTCCGTCGCCGCACGCATCGCGGAACTGGCTTTCGGGGAGGGGCGCGAATGACCGGCGACCACCGCGAAACCGCCGACACCTACGCAGGCGAACTGATCCGGCAGGACGCCTTGCGCGTCGTCACCTGCCGGGACCGCTTCCAATGGATCTTGCAGCGCCGGACGCGCGCTGCAAGCCCGGCCGGGGCACGGTGGGAGGCTCTGGCCTATTGCCGCAGCCGCGCCGCGCTGCTGCGCCTGTGGCGCGACAACGGCGGCAATCCCGTCGCAGAACTCGACACCCTGCCGGACACGTTCCGGCCGGGGGCCAAGGAGGCGGCGCGATGACGGGCCGCGTCCGTATCGAGCGCCGGGGCGGCCGGTGGCATGTGGTCAAGCAGATGGCGGCCGGGGCGACCGAAGGCGCCTGGGTCTCGCTGGGCGGTTGCCGGGAGCATTGGGTTGCCGTCCGGCTCTGGCTGTCCTTGATCGGGAAAGGAAGCGACCGATGAGCCGCAAGCCCTACAAGCGCAGCAAGAAGGGGGCTGGACGTTTCGTCCAGCTCCACGAATGGGTGCAGGCGACCGAAGCTTGGGCAACGCTCAAGCCGGGGCCGCGCGCGCTCTACATCGAGTTGAAGCGCCGCTACAACGGCGCGAACAACGGCCAAATCCTCCTGAGCTATCGAGACGCCGCGCGGCTGCTCAGCGTCCACCGCAATACAGTCGGCGGCTGGTTCGATGAGTTGGAAGCGCGGGGCTTCATTCATGCCAAAAGGGGGCATTGCCTCGGGCCGTCCGGCATCGGCGAGACAAGCCATTGGGCGCTCGATGAGGAAGCGACGATGGACGGGAAGCCCGCCCGGAAGGCCTTCGCGAGTTGGACGCCAGAACAGAAGCCCCGCACAGGAAACAGGACACCCCGTCAAGGAAAGCAGGACGGCGGCGACCGAAAGTCCGGCCACAACGCCGGTCCCGTCCTGAAAATAGTGACGTGATGGCGAGGTTTCCGAGCCGGGCCGTCACAGGATTGATGACATCTGCACATCTGGCCATGGGCCACCGCAGTAGGGCAGCGCGGGGAAGCGCCGGACCACGGCAAGCGCGGGCATGGTTGCCGGGACGGGAGGGGGGTGGCAAAAGTCCGCACGCCTCCGCCCGCAGACCGGTGCGGCCAGACACATGCACGCATCCCCAATTCAAGAATTTCGGATCGACCGATGGAAGGAGGATTTGCCACATGATTTCGGGAAAAATCCGAGGGCGGCGATGGGCGGCGTAGGCTCTGGGCGGCGCTGGCGCTTCGATGGCCGGGACACGGTGGACGCCTACCGGCAACTCGACGTCCGCAAGCTGGCGCGCGGCGGTTGGCTTGAGCCGGGCCTGTCCAGCACATTGACCTGGACGCGCGGCGGGGCCGAGGTTGGCCGCATCGAGATCCGGGCCGAGGCGGGGCGCATCGTGCTCGACTACCGGGTGCGGGGCGGCAGCGGCGATTGGGAGATGATGAATTATCCCGTGCCGCTGGTCTCGACGCCCTGCCATCTGGGCGGTGCCCGGCGCTGGTTCCTCTGCCCGGCGCGCGGCTGCGGGCGGCGCGTGGCGGTGCTCTACGGCGGTCGCATCTTTGCCTGTCGCCGCTGTCACGGGTTGGCCTATCCATCGCAGCGGGAGGATGCCGGAGACCGCGCCGCGCGGAAAGCGGACAGGCTCAGGGAACGTCTGGGCTGGCCGGGCGGCGTCCTCGATGGCAGCGACCTTGGGCGGCCGAAGGGGATGCACCGTGAGACCTACGCCCGGCTTTGCGCCGAGCATGACGCCTTGCGCGAGACCTGGGAGTGGCAATTCGTGGAACGCTGGCGAGGCATGGCGCTCTAGCTGGCGCCGGGATCTTGACCTGTGGTGGCGCGCGGGGGGATTCTGGCGCTAGCCGGATGCCGGGGTGACGAAATACCCATGGACGGAAAGCGCCGGAAGGACCCGAAAGCTGCCTGCATCGAGGCAAAAAGGTGGGGCTGGCGGTGGGGCTCAGCTAGACGATCTATGCACAACCGTCTGAAATTACTTCTATTTCCAGGAGGAATTGGTGCCGCAGAAGGGACTCGAACCCCCGACCCCATCATTACGAATGACGTGCTCTACCAGCTGAGCTACTGCGGCGCCGGTGCCCGAAGCACCGTGGAGCGGCTGGTAGCAAATCCCTGCTACCAGCGAAAGACCGAAATTACGCCTTGACGGTCGATTCTTCGGCGGTCGCCTCGACCGTCGCGGCCTCTTCCGCGGAGGGATCGGCCGACTGGTCCTCCAGGGCGCCGACGATCAGCGGCAGCATGCCGGCCGAGACCTCGGGCATCGCCTCCGAGGCGGGGGCGGGACGCCAAGCCAGCGTGTCGAAGCTGCCGCAGACATCGCAGACCGGCTGCCATTCGGCATAGACCGCGCCCTCGACCTCGCAGACCCAGGCATTGCCGCGCGGCGCGGTGACCGCCTTGGCCAGCCAGGCCTTGACCGCGGTATCGGTTCCGCCCTCGCCGCGCTCCACCGCCGCCATCAGCGTCATGACGCGCGCCGTCGGTGCGGTCTCCACCAGGTCACCGAGGGTCCGGCGCGCCTGCGGGAAATCCTCGGCGGCGATGTTCAGCTCCGCCATCAGCATCCGCGCCTCCGGATGGGAGGGATCCTTGCGGACCAGGTCGCCGAACCGTTTCAGCCGCTTCTGCGGCGTCTCCGCAGGGTCGATCGCGGCATAGGCCGCGGCCAGGGAGGGATGCGGCTCTGCCGCCCAGGCCGTGCGGATCAGCTGCGCGGCCTTGACCGCGGACCCGGCCTCCAGCTGCGCCTTGGCAGCCTCGACCACGGCGGGGGCGAAATTGGGCAGCTCCTTCGCCGCCTCCAGCGCCGCCTTGCGCGCCTCCTCCAGCTTGCCCTCGCGGCGCAGGTCCCAAGACTGGCACAGCGCCAGGAGGCCGTCGCGGCGCCGCGCCAGGTCCTTGGGCGCCGATTTGTGGCGCCGTTTCAGCCCCATGGTCGACCGCGCCGCGGCCCAGTCGCGTTCATGGGTCTGCATCAGGAACAGCTGGTCGGCGACCTCGGAATGATCGGGTTTCAGCTTCAGCGCGGTCTCGGCAAGCTTGCGCGCGGTCCGCTCGTCGCCCTCGGCCTGTTTCTGCCGCATCAGCCCGCGGATCGCGACGAAACGCGTCCGGTCGCTGGAGAGGAGCTTCTTGTAGCTGTCCACCGCCAGGGTCCGGTCGCCCATCTGCTCGGCCGCCTGCGCCGCCAGCAGGACCGCCACCTCGTCATGGGGCAGCTTGCCATCGGCGGCCCGGGCCTTGCGCAGCGCGAGCCGACTGTCGCCGGAGGCCAGCGCCAGCATCCCCTCGGTCAGCAGCTGATTGCCGCGTTTCTCGCGATGACGGTAGAACCAGCGCGTGAAGGCCGTCTTGTCGCCCGCGATGAACCGCAGCAGCGCCACCACCAGCCCGACGATGCGCAGCACGATCCAGACCGCCACGAACAGCAGCAGCACCGCGATCAGCGCCTGGATCGGGCCCAGCGTGATCTCGTAGCCGGCGAAAAGCACGGTCAGCGTCTCGCCGGAGGCGGCGACAAGGGTGATGCCGTAGACGGCTGCCGCGACCACCGCGACGAAGACCAGAATCTTGATGAGTGTCCAGAGCATGGTCCCGTCCTCAGTTCGTGTTCACGGCATCGGCCAGGCCGGGCAGCGCGGCATCGGCCGCCACCCGGGCCCGCGCCCGGTCTGCCCAGGCCGCCAGCGGTTCCTGCCCCTCGGCGGGCAGCGCGTCGAATTCGGCCAGCGCCGCCTCCAGGTCCCCGCCCTCGACGGCGACCGTCATCCGCGACAGCACCGCGTCGGGATCGTCGCCCTCGCGCGCCTCCAGCGACCGGATGCCGGTCTGGGTGCGCAGGAAGGCCATCAGCCGGTTGCCCGGATCCTCGGACATGGTTGCCGTCAGCGACGCCTGCAGGGCGTCCCGCGCGGCGGGGGTGTAGTCCTGCTGCAACTCGGCGAGGGTCGGAATGCCCGAGGCCCCGTTCTCCCGGATCACCGGCGGCAGCTCCGTCACCGCCTCCAGCGCCGGCAGTGCGGTCTCGTAGGGGATGCCCGCATTCAGCGCCGCCTCCACCTGGGCCAGCGCCGCCCGGGCGACGGCCGCCTCGGCGCGCGCCTCCGCCTCCGCCTCGGCGGCCCGGGCGCGTTCCTCGGCCGCGGCGACCTGTGCGGCCGCCTCGTCCTGCGCGGAGGCCAGATCCTTCTGCGCCTCCTCCTGCATCGCGGTCAGCTCGGCGGCGGATGCGGCGGAAATGTCGGTCAGCCGCTGTTCCAGCCCGTCGGCATCGGCGCGCTGCCGCTCCAGGATGCCGCGGAGCTCCTCCAGCTGGCGTTCATAGGCATCGAAGGCGGCCCGCGCGGTGTCGGAACTTTCCACCAGCGGGCGCTTCTCCACCGCGACGAGCCGTTCATCGACCTCGGCCAGGCGCTGGTCGAGCCCGTTCAGCCGGTCGCCCACGCCCGTCAGGCGCTGTTCGACATTGGTCATCGAGGTGGCGACGGTCTCCATCTGCCCCTCGGCCGAGGCCAAGAGGTCATTGACCGAGCCCAGCGTGCCCGCGACCTCGGATTGCAGCCCCCCCAGATTGCCCACCAGATCGTCGAACTTGCCTGACATGCCGGCGAACTCGCCCGAGAGCCCGTCGGCGACATTGCCCACGGCGGTCTCCACCGCGGTTCCGGTATCTGCCTCCAGCCGGTCCAGCCGGTTCTGCACGGCCTCCAGCTCGGCCGCGACCGGATCCTTGCCCAGGCCGGTCATGCTCAGCCAGTCCACCTGCACGAATTGCGCCGCGCCGAAGCCGATCAGCGCCGCCAGCACGCCGCCGAACACGGTGGAGAAGACGCCGCCGCCCTGGCCGGAGGCCGCTGCGGGGGCGGCCGGTGCAGCAGGCTGCCGCGGCTCTTGCGCCGTGTCGGGTTCCGGCGCGGCGCCCGCTTCGCCTGCCGCGTCGCGGACCGGCGGCAGCTGGTCGTCGGCGGGAACCGGATCGGCGGCGGGCGCGGTCCCCTCCAGGGCGGGGTCCTCGATTGCGGCCTCGGCCTCCTCGCGGGTCAGCGCGGGATCGGCCTCGACCGTCGCGGCGCCGGTTTCGGGGCCTGACGCGGCGGCGGCGTCCGTATCCGGGTCCTCGGCAGGCTCTGCCTCGGCGGGCCCGCCTTCCGCGGCCGCCTCGCCGGACGAGGTCCCGGGCGCGGTCTCGGGGACGATCTCGGCATCCTCGACCGCAGGGGGGTCCGCCGAGATGTCCTTGCCGGTTGCTTTGCCGTCATCGGCCGCATCCTGCCGCGCGCGCTTGTCATCCGTACTCAAAACTGCGTCCTCTCCCTGGAGCTGTCCGCCGGGTCTGTCCCGATTTGCAACTTAGACTGGCAACGTGCGGTTTCTCAAGCACGCAAACCGGCATCCTGCCTGGCCAGCAGGTCCAGCATCGCACCGGAATCCGGACGTGCGGCCACGTCGGGTCTGGCGGCACTCTGCACAGGCAGGGCCGCGGCCACAGCAGGGCTGATTGCCGCAACGCGCAGCTGCGCCGCCGCATCCCGCAGCCATGGCCCCAGAAGCCGCGCGGACCGCGCCGAGAAAACCGGCAGCAGAACCGTCCCCGGCCGCGCCAGCAGCGCCCGCGCCGCCGCGCCGGGGGGCAGCGGCCGCTGGTCGTAGGTCACCATCTCGGCCACATCCAGCCCCGCCGCGCGCAGCGGCGCCGCCAGCGGACCCGCGACATGCGCCCCGCGCAGATGAAGCAGCCGCCCCGCCGGGCGTTCGGCCGAAAGCAGCGCGACCAGG
>NZ_JACVXA010000080.1 GCF_014903745.1 Mangrovicoccus algicola
CCGCTGCGCGCGCTGCGCGAACACGCCGCCGCCCGAGACGCCGCCGGGCGCCGGGTGGAAACGATGCAGGCGGATCGCGACCGCTTCGCCCGCGAGGTCGGCGCTCTGGCCCGGGCGCGGGGCATCGCGCCGCAGGACCGGCCTGCCGACACCTTCGCCGCGCTGCAGGCCCAGGCCGCAGAAGCCCGCGCCAGGGCCGAGGCCGCCGCGACGCGCGAGGACCGCATCGCCCGGGCCGAGACGGAACGCCAGGCCGCCGCCGGGACGCTGCGGCGCATTGCCCAGGAGGTCGCCGCCATCGCTGCGGTGTTTCCCGATCCCGGGGCGCTGGAGGATATCGACCGGCTCCGGGAGGCGGCGGGGCGCGCGACACAGCTGATCGCCGACCGCGCCCGGCTGGAGCAGCTGCGCCGGGAGGTGACGGCGGAGCTGGGCGTGCCGGATGTCGCGGCAGCGCGCGCCTGCCTCGCGGGCTGCACCCCCGCCGCGCTGGAGGCGGAGACCGCCGCGTGCGAGGCCGACCTGGCGCGGGCCGAGGCGGCGCTGGTCGCGGCGATCGAGACCCGCGCGGGCGCCGATCTCGCCCTGGCGCGGATCACCGGCGAGGACGGGATCGCGGCGCTGGCGGAACGGCGCGCCACGCTGGAGCTGGAGCTGGAGGCGGCCGCGCTGGAACATCTGGAACTCTCGCTCGGCCACGCCCTGGCCTCGGATGCGATCCGCCGCTATCGCGACAGCCATCGCAGCGCCATGATGACCGCGACCGAGGGCTGCTTTGCCCGGCTCACGGGCGGGGCCTATCCCGCGCTGATGACCCAGATCGAGAAGGAGGCGGAGATCCTGCTGGCGGTGGATGCCGCCGGGGCCAGCAAGCGCGCCGCCGAGATGTCCAAGGGCACGCGGTTCCAGCTTTACCTGGCGCTGCGCGCGGCGGCGCATGAGCAGATGGTCGCGCAGGGCACGCGCCTGCCCTTCTTCTGCGACGACATTTTCGAGACGTTCGACGAGGACCGAACCGGCGCCGCCTGCCAGGTGATGGAGGAGATCGGCCGCCGCGGCCAGGCGATCTACCTGACCCATCACCGCCATGTGGTCGAGATCGCCAAACGCGTCTGCGATACCCCGCCGGTGATCCACGAACTCTGATGCGCACCGGCATCGGGACCGCCTCGGGGACGCACAGGACGGCGGCGGGGCATCGAGGGGGGGGGCCGGCGGAGCGGCAGGCGGGACAAGAGGGCCTGCCCGGTCCGCGACGGTCCCGGGATGGCCGGGCTGGATGTTTCTCCCGGCATGGCGGGCCGCTTCCGGTCCGGGCTGCGGGACCTGAGGTGCATTGCCCTCCGTTTCATGACATGAAACGACAGGGAACGCCCCATGCGATGAAAGCGGGTCAAGCGACATGATCGACATCCAGCCCCTCGCGATCCTGCGCGAAATCGACCGGACCGGCAGCCTGACCGAAGCCGCCGACCGTCTGAACCTGACGCAGTCGGCCGTCAGCCATGCCATCCGCCGCTTCGAGGAGCGCCACGGCGTGAAGCTCTGGGACCGCGAGGGACGCAAGCTGCGCCTCACCCCGACGGGAGAGTATCTTCTGGGTCTCTCCGCGCGGGTCCTGCCGCAGCTGGAACACGCCGCTGCGGTGCTGGAGGATTACGCCCGCGGACGGCGCGGGGCGATCCGGGTGGGGATGGAGTGCCACCCCTGCCAGGACTGGCTGATGCGGGTCGTCGACCCGTTCCTCGCCGCCTGGCCCGATGTCGACCTGGATGTCACCACGGCCTTCCAGTTCGGCGGGCTCGCTGCCCTGCTGGGGCACGAGATCGATCTTCTGGTCACCCCCGACCCGGTTGACCGCCCCGGCCTGGAATACCGGCCCGTCTTCAACTATGAGCTGGTCCTCGCGGTCGCGAAGGATCACCCGCTGGCCCGGAAACGGCAGGTCGCGCCGGCTGACCTGGGCCGCGAGACGCTCATCACCTATCCGGTCGCGCGCGAGAGGCTGGATATCTACACGCAGTTCCTCGTCCCTGCCCATGCGCTGCCGCGCAGGCACCGCACGGTGGAGACGACCGACCTGATGCTGCGGCTGGTCGCCTCGGGGCGCGCGGTCAGCGCCACGCCCGACTGGCTGCTGCGAGGCGCCAGGGGCGTGACAGGCGTGCGGATCGGGTCCGGCATCCCGAAATCGATCCATCTGGGCTATCGGACGGGGACATTGCCGGGCTATCTCGAAGGGTTCCTGCAGCTGGCGGAACGCGTCGAGATCTGACGGCACCGCCTTCGCAGAAGGCCCGCAGCCCGCCCCGCACATGACACGATGTCATGAAACTCCGATGAGAAGTCATTTTTGTTCATGCCGAAACTGCGGCAGGAAGGGGCATCGCCGGAAACGACGGGCCCCGCCCGCCGTCACAGGCCACATGACACCTGACAGGAGACCGGACCGCCATGACCGCGCCCTTCGCATTCCAGATCAAGCGCCTTCGGTTCGATGAGGACTACACCCCCGAGACCGGCACGCGGCTGACCACGAATTTCGCCAATCTCGCGCGCGGCGCGCATCGCCGACAGAACCTGGCGAACGCGCTGCGCATGATCGACAACCGGCTCAACGATCTGGCCGGCTGGGACAACCCGCAGGCGGACCGCTACGCGGTGGAGCTGGACATCGTTTCCGTCGATCTGGACCTGGGAGGCAGCGGCGACGCCTTCCCGGCGATCGAGATGCTTCAGACCGCGATCCTCGACCGCAGGACCGGCACCCGCATCCCGGGGCTCGTCGGCAACAACTTCTCCTCCTACGTCCGGGACTACGATTTCAGCGTGGTTTTGCCCGAGCATAACAAAGGCCGCGACAGTTTCGGCCTGCCCGAGGATTTCGGCGATCTGCATGGCCGCATCTTCAAGGCCTTCGTCGCGTCGGACACCTTCCGGACCCAGTTCCGCAAGCCGCCGGTGATCTGCCTGAGCGTGTCGGAAACCAAGAGCTACGAGCGCACGGCGAACACCCATCCGGTGCTGGGGGTCGAATATGTCCCGAGCGGCGCCTCCCTGACCGAACAGTATTTCGGCAAGATGGGGCTCGATGTGCGCTACTTCATGCCGCCGGGCAGCGTCGCGCCGCTGGCCTTCTACCATGCCGGCGATCTGCTGAACGACTACACCAACCTCGAACTGATCGGCACGATCAGCACGATGGAAACCTTCCAGAAGATCTACCGCCCCGAGATCTACAACGCCAATTCGGTGGCGGGCCAGACCTGCCGGCCCAGCCTGAAGCATCAGGATTTCTCCGTGACGCGCGTGGTCTACGACCGCGAGGAACGCGCGCGCCTGGCGACCGAGCAGGGCCGATTTGCCGAGGAAACCTTCATCACGCCGCATCGCGCCCGGCTGGCCGAATGGGCCGCCCGGTCCGCCGCCTGACACCACGACCCCGAGGGACATGACCATGACCAAACTGCTTCCCACCTCCACCGCCGGCAGCCTGCCGAAACCCTCCTGGCTGGCCGAGCCCGAAAAGCTCTGGTCGCCGTGGAAGATGGAGGGCGAGGCGCTGGCCCAGGCCAAGCAGGACGCCCTGCGCGTGACCCTCGCCGAACAGCGCGGCGCGGGCATCGACATCGTCAGCGACGGCGAACAGACGCGCCAGCATTTCGTCACCACCTTCATCGAGGGGCTGGAGGGCGTCGATTTCCAGAAACGCGAAACGGTGCGCATCCGCGACCGTTATGACGCCAGCGTGCCGACGGTGACCGGGCCCGTGTCCCGCCCCCGCCCTGTCTTCGTCGAGGATGCGACATTCCTGCGCGCCCAGACCGATGCGCCGATCAAATGGGCCCTGCCCGGGCCGATGACCATGATCGACACGCTCTATGACGCGCATTACCGCAGCCGCGAAAAGCTGGCCTGGGAATTCGCCAGGCTGTTGAACGAAGAGGCGAAGGCGCTGGAGGCCGCGGGCGTCGACATCATCCAGTTCGACGAACCGGCCTTCAATGTCTTCTTCGACGAGGTGAATGACTGGGGCATCGCGACCCTGGAACGCGCCATGGAAGGCCTGAAATGCGAGACCGCCGTCCATATCTGCTATGGCTACGGCATCAAGGCGAATACCGACTGGAAGGCGACGCTCGGCTCCGAATGGCGGCAATACGAGATGATCTTCCCCGCCATCCGGAAGTCCAGCGTCGATCTGGTGTCGCTGGAATGCCAGAACAGCCATGTGCCGATGGAGCTGATCGAGCTGATCCGCGGCAAGAAGGTCATGGTGGGCGCCATCGACGTGGCCACCGACAGGATCGAGACGCCCGAAGAGGTCGCCGCCACCCTGCGCAAGGCGCTGCAATTCGTCGATGCAGACAAGCTTTACCCCTGCACCAATTGCGGGATGACGCCCCTGTCGCGGCAGGTCGCGCGCGGCAAGCTGGAGGCGCTGAGCGCGGGGGCCGGGATCATCCGGCGCGAGCTGGGGGCCTCTGCGGCGGCCTGACCCCGGCAGCCGGGGCCTGCGCGGATCAGCCCGTCGGGGAAGAGCGCGTCCGCCCCGGCTCCGGCACAGCGCCCTGCCCGGCCGCCCCCGCCCCGGCGAAGGGCCGCAAGATCGCGGCGACCGGATCCCCGGCAGGCACGGCAATGGAGGTCAGCCCCATCCCGCCCAGTTCGGTCAGAAGACCCGCGGCGTCGGGCGTGCCGCCGCCGGGCAGGGTCTGCGCCGGCCGCCCCGCCGGTCGGACCGCCAGCCGGCCATCGACCGTCTTCAGAAGGGCGTCCACGCCCTCGGGAGCGGAACGGGCGGGAGCGTCCAGAAGGGACAGTTCGGGGCGACCCGTCCTGACCCTGTGGAAAAAGCCGGACATCACCTGCGCCGCCTCCCGCGCGCAGAGCCCCGCCGACAGCTCGATCCCGGCGTCTTGCAGCCGCGCGAAGCCCCCGCCATTCACCCTGGGATCGGGATCCCGGATCGCGCAGACCACCCGGCGGATGCCCGCGGCGATGATCGCATCGGTGCAGGGCGGGGTCCGGCCCCAGTGGCAGCAGGGTTCCAGCGTGACATAGAGCGTCGCGCCCGCCGCATCGACAGCCTGCTCCAGCGCCGCACGTTCGGCATGCGGGCGGCCTCCGGGATGGGTGGCAGCCTCGGCCAGCACGAGACCGTCGCGCACCACCACGCAGCCCACCGGCGGATTGGGCCAGACCTGACCGCGCACGCCACGCGCAAGGGCAAGCGCGCGCTGCATCCACCCCAGATCAGAGCCGGGTCGGGTTAGGTGCATCACCATACATCGCCACCGGGTCGAAGGTCTTGTGGTCTTCGCGGAAGGCCAGCGGGCGCCCGGCCTCAGCGCCATGCGGCACCGCGCGATAGAAGCACGACCGATAGCCCACGTGGCAGGAGGCGCCGGAAGCGGCCACCGCGACACGCAGCCACAGCGCATCCTGATCGTCGTCGATGCGCGCCTCGACCACCTTCTGCACCAGACCCGAGCTCGCCCCCTTGCGCCACAGCACCTGCCGCGCACGGCTGAAATAATGCGCCTCGCCGGTCTCGATGGTCAGGCGAAAGGCCTCGGCCGTCATCCAGCCCAGCATGAGGACCTCGCCGCTGGCCGCATCGGTGGTGATGCAGGGCAGCAGGCCGTCAGGGCCGAACCGCGGCGCGAGCTCGCTGCCTTCCTCGACCTGCTCGACGCTCCGGCGCGCGTGAAATTCCATTATTGCCCCATTCCTTCGTCACTGTCTTGCGGTAGGTTATAGTATAACATATCAACAGGTGACCCGGAAACGATCGGAAGTAAAGAGGGGCGCGCAAGAGAATGGCATGGGATGATGACCGCCTGCCTGTCACGTTGCTGACGGGATTTCTGGGCGCCGGGAAGACGACGCTCCTGAACCACCTGATCCGCGACCCCGAAGCGGGGCGGATCGCGGTGATCATGAACGAATTCGGCGATGTCGGCCTGGATCACGACCTGATCGAGGAAGCGACCGAAGAGACGATCCTGCTGCAATCAGGGTGCCTGTGCTGCGCGCTTCTGGGGGATCTGGCTGACACGCTGGGCGCGCTCGAGGAAAGACGCAAGGCCGGGGAGGTGGAGTTCGACCGGGTCGTGATCGAGACCAGCGGCATCGCCGACCCCGCGCCGATCATCCACACGCTGGCCGCGGACCGGCTGCTGGCGCAGGGCTTCCGGCTGGACGGGGTGGTGACTTTGGCGGATGCGGCCACGGGGATGAACACGCTGGATCGGCAATTCGAAGCGGTCCAGCAGGTGGCCATGGCCGATATGCTGATCCTGTCCAAGACCGATCTGGCGGACACCCTCACGCTGGCGCGTTTCGAGACGCGGCTTGCGGCGATCAATGCCGGGGCTGCGCGCCGTCACGCAAGGCACGGCCGCGTGCCGCCGGGGGCCCTGTTCGGCTTGTCCGCGATGAGGCAGGAGGCCGAGGCCTCCGAAATCGACGCGTGGCTGGGCCTGCTGCAGCAGACGGCACAGCCCGACCCGCTGGCGGGTCTCTCCGGCCTGAAGACACCCCCTGACACACCGGCCCCGCTCCGCCCCGCCGCGCCGGTCCATCGGGGGCGGCACGACCAGCGCATCGTCTCGGCCTCCGTCGAAGTCGCGAGGCCGATCCCCGCGGAGGTCTTCGATCTCTGGCTGGATACGCTGATCGCCCTCAAGGGGCCCAATGTGCTGCGGATGAAGGGGATCGTGCATGTGGAGGGGCTGCAATATCCCTTCGTGTTCCACGGCGTGCAGCACATCTTCGAGGCGCCGGTGCCCTTCAGGGCCTGGTCCGGGGGGGACACCACCAGCCGCGTCGTGGTCATCGCCCGCGACATGGAGGAGGCCGAGCTGAAGGCAAGCCTCGGGATGCTTCTGCTGGCGCCCGGGGAAACGCCTGACGCCCCCGGCGGGCTGATGGCGGAAACCGTCGAAATGCCGTTCTGACCGGATGTGCGGGTCCTGTCCTTGCCAGCACGCGCCGAGCGTGACGCCGGATGGGCCGACGCGGCGCTGCGTCCTTGCCACCTGGGCCGTCCGGCTTCTGAAACTGCCGGTGCGGGCCTATCGCCTGCTCTGGTCGCCATGGGTCGGGCAGGCCTGCCGGTTCCAGCCGACCTGTTCAAGCTATGCCATCGAGGCGCTGGAGCGTCACGGCCCGCTTTGCGGCACGTGGCTGACCCTGCGCCGGCTGATGCGCTGCCATCCCTGGGGAGGCGCGGGATACGACCCGGTGCCCCCGCCCCCTGCCCCGAGACTTCCGCGAAAGACCCCTGAATGATCCATATCCGCCTGCCCGACGGGACCACCCGTCCGCTCGCCCCGTCCAGCTCCGCCGCCGATCTCGCGAGCGCCATCAGCCCGGGCCTTGCCAAACGCACCGTTGCGGCGGTTGTCGACGGCAGGGTCTGCGATCTGTCGGCGCCCCTGCCCGACGGCGCCTCGGTCGAGCTGCTGCCCCGCGACGATCCCCGGGCGCTGGAGCTGATCCGCCATGACCTCGCCCATGTCCTGGCCGAGGCGGTCCAGGCGCTCTGGCCCGGGACGAAAACCGCCATCGGCCCGGCGATCGAGCACGGGTTCTACTATGATTTCGACCGCGACACGCCCTTCACCCCCGAAGACCTGCCGGCGATCGAGGCGAAGATGCGCGAGATCATCGCGGCCAAGACCCCCTTCACCTGCGAGGAATGGAGCCGCGACAAGGCCCGCGCTCATTTCGAGGCGGCGGGCGAGCCCTACAAGCTGGCGCTGCTGGACGCGATCCCCGAGGGCGAGCCGGTAAAAATCTACCGGCAGGGCGATTGGCTCGACCTGTGCCGGGGGCCGCATATGCGCACCACCGCCGATGCCGGCACGGCGTTCAGGCTGACCCGCGTCGCCGGGGCCTATTGGCGCGGCGACAGCAACAACAAGATGCTCAGCCGGATCTACGGCGTGGCCTTCGCCGACACCGCCGCGCTGGACGCCCACATGACCATGATGGCCGAGGCCGAGAAACGCGACCACCGCAGGTTGGGCCGCGAGATGACACTGTTTCACTTCGAGGAGGTCGCGCCGGGATCTGTCTTCTGGCACCCCAAGGGCTGGCGGCTGTTCCAGACCCTGATCGGCTACATGCGGCAGCGGCAGGAGGCGGCGGGCTATGTCGAGGTGAACTCCCCCGACATCATGGACCGCGCCCTGTGGGAAACCTCGGGCCATTGGCAGAACTACCGCGCCAACATGTTCCTGGCCCAGACGCCGGATGATCGCGAATACGCGCTGAAGCCGATGAACTGCCCCGGTCACATGCTGATCTACGGGCAAGGCACGAAAAGCTACCGCGACCTGCCGCTGAAGCTGGCCGAATTCGGCAAGGTGCATCGCTACGAACCCTCCGGCGCGCTGCATGGCCTGCTGCGCGTGCGCAGCTTCACCCAGGACGACGCGCATATCTACTGCACGCCGGAGCAGCTGACCGGGGAATGCCTGAAGGTCAACGACCTGGTGCTGTCGATCTACCGCGATTTCGGCTTCGAGGACGTGCGGATCAAGCTGTCGACCCGCCCCGAGAACCGCATCGGCAGCGATGACAGCTGGGACCGGTCCGAGGCCGCGCTGCGCGATGCGCTGGAGCGCGCGGGCCATCCTTACACGATCTTCGAGGGCGAAGGCGCCTTCTACGGACCGAAACTGGAATACGTGCTGCGCGACGCCATCGGCCGCGACTGGCAATGCGGCACGCTGCAGGTGGATTTCAACCTGCCCGAACGCTTCGGCACCAGCTATGTCGCGGCCTCCGGCGAAAAGCGCGCGCCCGTGATGCTGCACCGCGCGCTCTTCGGCTCGCTCGAGCGGTTCACCGGCATCCTGATCGAACACCATGCGGGCCACCTGCCGCTGTGGCTGGCCCCGGTGCAGGCGGTGGTCGCGACGGTGACGCGCGCGGCGGACGGTTGGGCGGCCGAGGTGGCGCAGTGCCTGAAGGCCGCGGGCCTGCGGGTGGACACCGACCTGCGCAACGAGAAGATCGGCTACAAGGTGCGCGAACACGCGCTGGCCAGGATCCCCGTGCAGATCGCCCTTGGCGGGCGCGAGGCCGAGGAGCGCACCGTCACCCTCCGCCGCCATGGGACGCCCGGCACGCAGACCCTATCGCTGGAGAACGCCGTTCGGGCATTGTCGGCGCAGGCACGGCCGCCCGGTGCCGAGTGACCCGGGCGGCCATCATTCGGAAGGACCCCCACATGACGATCACCACAGAAGAGATCGAGCAGGCCCTTGTCACCTGGGGCAATGGCAAGATCGCCATTTCCAAGGCTTTCGAGGAGGGCGGCATCGAGGCGGCCCGCAGCGTCGCCTCGGCCAATCTCGACGCCTATTACGGCTATGATCTCGGGCCGGTGCTGTTCAAGCCGACGATGGCAAGCGGCGAACAGACCTTCCGCCCGACCAAGCCCGGTGCCCTCGCCTATTTCTGCGGCCATTCCGAGGACTATCCCCGCGACAACGGCTTCGCGATCATGGGCTGGCGGGCGACCGAGAACATCACCGCCGCCACCTTCGTGCAGGGCGACATCGCGATGTGGATGGGCTGGATCAGGCTGACCGACAGGAACGGCTCCGTCACCACCGTCGACAAGAGCTTCGGCTACAAGAAGGACGGGGCCGGCATTCTGCGCATCGTCCTGCATCACTCCTCCCTGCCCTACATGCCGCCGGAGACATGACGATGTCCGAAACAACCGAAGATCTGAGGCGATGCACGCAGCTGGCCTCCGGCCCCGCGGGACTGGCGGCCATTCATCGGCCCGGCACCGCCGCCGCGCTGTGGGACCGCAGGCCGCTTGACCGGTTCCAGGCCTGGATCGATGCCCTGCCCGCCGGGCAGCTGCCGCGCACGCGCGTCATCCTGAGGCCGGAGGCGGTCTGCGACGCGCTGCTCGACGTGGCGCGGATCTGCGGCACGCCCGATTGCCCGGAACGCAACATGCTGATCGAGGATGCCTCGGCGCTGGCGGCGATCTTCGCCGATGTGATGGACTGCGCGCATCTGCGGCTGCGGCTGGATGTCGTGCGGACCGATGCCTGCCGCAGGTTCCATGTGGATGCGGTGACCGCCCGGCTGATCTGCACCTATCGGGGCACCGGGACGCAATACGGCCTGTCGACGACCGGCGATGATCCGGACACCGTCCTGACCGTGCCGACCGGCGCGCCCATCGTCCTGCGCGGCACGCGGTGGCCGGAAAACCCGCCATCCGGCCTGCTGCACCGCTCGCCCCCGATCGCGGGCACGAATGAGACCCGCCTGCTGCTGGTGCTGGACCCGGTGGAAGATCCCGAACGGGAGCGCGGCACCGCCTATATTCACTGATCGCCCCCCCGGGACGCCTGCCCCCTTCACGTCCCGGATGTCGCAAACCGGGCGCGGTAGTCGCGCGGCGACAGGGCGAACCGGCGGCGAAACGCCTTGCGCATCTGCTCGTCCGTGCGGAACCCCGCGCGGAACGCCACGGTCTTCATCGGCAGGCCCGTGTCCAGCAGAAGCGCCTTGGCCGTGTCGCAGCGCAGGCTTTCCAGCGTGGCCATCGGCGAGGCCCCGATCTCGGCGGCGAAGGCACGGCTGAGGCTGCGCGTGCTCATGCCATGGGCGCGCGCGATCCCATCGAGCGTCAGGGGCTGGTCCAGCCGCGCCCCCATCCAGGCCAGCACCTCCTTCATGCTGCTCGGCGCAGACCCCTGCCCCGCCATCTGGCCGGTCAGCAGCGTGCTGAACTGCGACTGCCCGCCGGGACGTTTCAGATACATCACCATGTCGCGCGCCACGGCCAGCGCGATGTCGCGGCCATGATCCTGCTCGACGAAAGCCAGGGTCAGGTCGATGGCGGCCGTCACGCCCGCCGAGGTCCAGAATCGCCCCGCCTGCAGGAAGATCGCGTCGGCATCCACCTCCACCCGCGGATAGCGCAGGCGCAGCCGCTCCGCGTATTTCCAGTGGGTCGCCGCGCGCATGCCGTCCAGCAGGCCCGCCTCTGCCAGAAAGAACGACCCCGTGCACAGCGCCGCGCAGCGCGGCACATCCGGGCCACGATCCCGGCACCATGCCACCAGCGCCGCCTCCCGCGCCAGCGCCTCCTCGATCCGGGCGGCGCCGGCGATCAGCACCGTATCGGGCGCGCCCAGATCGCGCAGTGCGACGGTGGCCTCGAGCGACATCAGCGTGTCTGACGGAACCGGTCCCGCCCCGGGCGCGGCGATGACCACGTCGTAGCCGCCGGGACGGCCCGCGGCGGCCAGGTGCTCCGTCGCGTAGCCGAACACGCTCAGAGGCCCCGTCGCCTCCAGCGTCTTGAAACCGGGGTAAACGACTAGCGCAATCTGCCGCCTCTGGTCGGCGCCCCCGGTCTGCTCACGCATCGCTGTGTCCTGTGGTGGCCGATATGGCCCGCTGATTGGCTGAAAGGCGCGGGTCGGAACGCTCGCGGCATGGATGTTACTATGTAACACCCCACCCAGCACAACAAGAAGGAACCGCATCATGAAGATCCGCGCCGCCGTCGCCTGGGAGGCGAACCGTCCGCTGGAGATCGAGGAGATCGACCTCGACGGCCCGAAGGAAGGCGAGGTCCTGATCCGCATCGTGACCACCAGCCTGTGCCATACCGACATGTTCACCCTGTCCGGCGCCGATCCCGAAGGGCTGTTCCCTGCCGTGCTGGGCCATGAGGCCGTCGGCATCGTCGAAGAGCTGGGCGCCGGTGTGACCTCCGTGAAGCCGGGGGATCACGTGATCCCGCTTTACACGCCCGAGGATCCGAATTGTCCCTACATCAAGTCGGGCAAGACCAACCTTTGCCAGACCATCCGCAAGACCCAGGGCGCGGGCGTGATGCCCGACGGCACCTCGCGGTTCAGCTACAAGGGGAAGATGATCCATCACTACATGGGCACCTCCACCTTTGCCGAATACACCGTGCTGCCCGAGATCGCGGTGGCCAGGATCAGCAAGGACGCGCCGCTGTCGAAGGCGTCGGTGATGGGTTGTGCGATCCCGACCGGCATGGGCGCCGTGCGCAACACCGCCAAGGTCGAGGCCGGCGCGACGGTTGCCGTCTTCGGCCTTGGCGCCGTCGGCATGGCCGTGATCCAGGGAGCGAAGATGCAGGGCGCGTCGCGCATCATAGGCATCGACACCAACCCCGAGAAATTCGCGCTGGCGCGCCAGCTGGGCGCATCCGAGTGCATCAATCCCGCCGACTTCCCCCAGCCGATCCAGGAGGTCATTGTCGAAATGACGAATGGCGGGGTGGATTACAGCTTCGAATGCATCGGCAATGTGAACGTCATGCGCGCGGCGCTGGAATGCTGCCACAAGGGCTGGGGCGAATGCACCGTGATCGGCGTGGCCGGCGCCGGCGAGGAAATCGCCACCCGTCCCTTCCAGCTGGTGACGGGCCGGGTCTGGCGCGGCTCCGCCTTCGGCGGCGTTCTGGGGCGCAGCCAGCTGCCGGGCATGGTGGATGAATGGCTGCGGGGGGATTTCGATGTCGATCCCTACATCACCCACAACATGACGCATGAGCAGATCAACACGGCGTTCGACCTGCTGCACGCGGGCAAGTCGATCCGGTCGGTCATCCACTTCCGGCCCAACGAGACGATGCTGAAGAACACCCTGCCGGGCGTGATCGTCCCCGCGTGATCGCAGCGGCCGGGCCGCCCCTCTCCGGGTGATGACCGCAGGGACCCGCCCATCGCGCGTGCCCCTGCGCGCGGCGGTCCCGGGGGGCCGTGCCGATGCGCAGGGAGGCATCCGGCCCCGCGCGCAGGCGCAGGCCGTCTGTCGGCGGCATGCCTGCCCGGACAGGAGGGCAGCGCGCGAAAACCGGTTGCGGACGCCTTGGGGCGCCCTTATTGTGTAATGGTATAACATCTCATTCAGTAGACGGAGAAACAGATGCCAGCCAGCGACACCCGCCTGCCTGTCACCGTGCTGTCGGGCTTTCTCGGCGCCGGCAAGACCACGCTTCTCAACGACGTACTCAACAATCGCGACGGCCGCCGCGTGGCGGTCATCGTCAACGACATGTCCGAGGTGAATATCGATGCCGATCTCGTCCGCGAGGGCGGCGCCAATCTCAGCCAGACCGAGGAAAAGCTGGTCGAGATGACCAATGGCTGCATCTGCTGCACGCTGCGCGACGACCTGCTGGTCGAAGTGCGCCGGCTGGCCGGGGAAGGCCGGTTCGACTACCTGCTGATCGAGAGCACCGGCATCGCCGAGCCGCTGCCCGTCGCGGCCACCTTCGATTTCCGCGACGAGTTCGGCGAAAGCCTGTCCGACACGGCCCGGCTCGACACGATGGTGACCGTCGTCGACACGGTGAACCTGCTGAACGACTATTCCAGCCACGATTTCATCCGCGACCGCGGCGAAAGCCTGGGCGAAGAGGACGACCGCACGCTGGTCAACCTGCTGGTCGAGCAGATCGAATTCGCCGATGTGGTGGTGCTCAACAAGGTGTCGGATGCCGGTCCGGAAAAACTGGATGCCGCGCGCAAGATCGTCACCTCGCTCAATCCCGACGCGCAGATCATCGAGACCGATCACAGCAAGGTGCCGGCCGATCGCATCATGGGCACCGGCCTGTTCGATTTCGACAAGGCGCATCTGCACCCGATGTGGGCCAAGGAGCTCTACGGCTTTGCCGATCACGTGCCCGAGACCGAGGAATACGGCGTGTCCTCCTTCGTCTACCGGGCCCGGCGCCCCTTCCATCCGCAGAAGATCCACGATGTGCTCAACAGCCCGCTGCCCGGCGTGATCCGCGCCAAGGGCCATTTCTGGATCGCCACGCGCCCCGACTGGCTGGCAGAATTCTCGCTGGCCGGCGCGCTGAGCAGCGTCGCGCCGATGGGACGCTGGTGGGCGACCGTCCCGCAGGATCGCTGGCCCGATCAGCCGCAGGCGCGCGACTACCTCGCGCGGCACTGGCAGGAGCCCTATGGCGACCGCCGCCAGGAACTGGTCTTCATCGGCGCCGGCATGGACAAGGCCGCCATCACGGCGGCCCTGGATGCGGCGCTGGTCGGAGACGGGACAAGCTTCGTGCCGCACCAATGGGAAGACCTGCCCGACCCCTTCCCCCGCTGGCGCAGCTCAGCACAGGCGGCGTGAGACCGGGCAGCGGAGCGTGACGGCCGCGGCCATGCCGACATGGCCGCGGCGCATTGCGCATCAGCATCGCCTCCCCCGTCCGGATGCGGAACCCGGCAGGGCGAAGTGGATGGGCACGGGCAGAACCCGGGTTCAGGGGCGCGGTCGGCCGTGACCTTGCCCCCGGAATCCCGACCGGGAATTGAATCGCTCCCGGAGAGAAGGATCCCGGATGCGCAGACAGCCCCGTCGTCCCGTCACTGCCGAGTTCAAGGAACAGGCCGTCGCGCGCCGATCGACGGTTTCGTCGGCGCCCCGAGGAACGAGCTGGTCCACCGCACGCGGTTCCGGTCGCGCCGGGAGGCGAAGGTCGCGCTGTTCGACTGCATCGCGATTGTCTGCAGCCGTCGGCGCCGCCACTCGACCACCGGGTACCGCAGGCCCGAGCAGGCACGGATCGACATGGCCGCCAGGATGGGCGCATCGCGAATATCGGCCCCGTCCGAGATCCGGGGGCAAGCTCATCTTTGGCCGATCCCCCGCCCTGCTGCATGGTCAGCGCGGCTTCCTCCAGCACATCGAAGATGTCGGCCATGGACTCCGTCACGATGCCATGACGAAGCAGTGGAACAGCGTGACGCGGCGCGGTCCCCGCCCCAGCGATGATGCGGTCGGCGGGCAGGACCTCGAAATCCTCCGGCGCGGCGCAGAATTCCGGCGCCCGTCTGGCGGGATCGGCCTCCCCCCCGGCCGGGGAGGTCGCGATCTGCCGCCGGGTCGCCTCGACGGTCTCCTCCGCAGGCGTGCCGCAGGCCTGTTTCCGCCGCTCGTTCATGTCCCGGTTGGTTTCGGGGATGGGGGCAGCGGAACGGCTCATGGCTGGCAGCTCCATCGAGAAGTCGTTAAGGATCGTGCGGGGACAGCCGGGCGGTTCTTGCGGGCCCATCGCTTGCCTGCCGCAACCTCTGGCCTAGTCTTGGCATGGAACAACACGATCTGGGATTGGCACGATGACCGCTGTGCATCTGGTAAAGCTCTGCGTGGGCGCCGAAAAGGTCGAGGACCTGATGGCCTGGCAGGAGATGCGGGCGCAGGCGACGCCCGACGGGCTGCCGCGCCATGTCACGCGGATGTGGCCCAAGCGCGAGGCGGAGCTGCTTGGCAGCGGTTCGCTCTACTGGGTGTTCAAGGGCCTGATTCTCGCCCGCCAGGCGGTGCTGCGCCTCGACGAGGTGGTGACGCAGGACGGCATCCGCCGCTGCGCCATCGTCCTGGACCGGACCATCATCCGCACCGAGGCCCGCCCGCGCCGCCCCTTCCAGGGCTGGCGCTATCTCGATCCCGCCGATGCCCCGCCCGACATGACGGCCCGCGCGGCGGCGGAGCCTGCCCTGCCGCCCGCGCTGGCGGCGGCGCTGGCCGAGATCGGCGTCCTGAAGCTCAGCGCCTAGCGCAGCAGGGCCTCGACGCGGCGCACGAAGGTCTGCGGCCCCAGCGGGCCTTCGGCCGTGCGCCGCGCGGCCGCGCCGACACGCGCCACCAAGGCGTCATCCCCGGCCAGGCGCTCCAGTATGGCAGCCAGCCCCGGCACGTCCCCGGCATCGACGACGAACCCGTCCACGCCCTGGGTGAGATAGCAGGCCGTGCCGCATTGCCGCGCGATGACCGGCACGCAGCCGAAGGCCATCGCCTCGATCGGCGACGATCCCAGCGGTTCCTTCCGCGCCGGCAGCACGCAGACATCATGGGCGGCATAGATCGCGGCCATCTCTGCGAAGGGCACGTCCGGCACCAGCGTGATCGCCCCGCCCGAGGCGGCCGCGGCCGCCTCCAGGCGGTCCAGATGCGCGCCCTCCGCTCCCTTGGCGCTGGCCAGGCGCGAGCCCACCAGCGTCAGCCTTGCGCGCCCCGTGTCCAGAAGCGGCTGCATGGCCGCGATCAGCTTGTCCTGGTTCTTGCGCGGCTGCATCAGCTTGCCCACGCACAGCACCCGCAACGGCCCCTGCCGCGGCAGCCGGCCCGCCCCGGAGGGCGCCTCCACCGGCCAGGGCAGGAACGTGGCCAGCGGATCCGGCGCGCCGCCCTCGAGCCCGGTCTTGGGGGTCACCCGCCGCGCGGGCAGCCCCTGGAGACGCCATTCCCAGGCCTTGTACCAGGGCCAGGGACGGTCCGCCGCGCGCTGGTCGTAGTGATACAGGGGAATCCGGCCGAACCGCGCCGCGCCGAGCACCGCGGGCGAGACCGGCCGGGCATGGCGCACCAGCGCAAGATCGGGGGCGAAATCCCGTACCGCGCGCCGGATCGCAGCCGGCGGCGTGCCGGGGCCGAAGACCTGCGGGGTGACATGGGTCCAGTCCTCCGTCGGTTCGCGCTTGGGCACGAAGACGGCGACCTCGTGCCCGGCACCGATCAGCGCCCGGGTGGCAAAGAACAGGTTGGTGTGGAAACGCGGGGCGACGAAGAGGATGCGGCTCATGCCCCGAGCCATGCGCCCTTGCCGCCTCCGGGTCAAGTCGCGGCTGCCGGCCCCCGGGCACGCCGGCGGCCGGGCGGGGCATTCCGGCCCCTGCCCCGGTTTTGTTAACCATAGATTCACCGCCGGGGAGAAAGGTTAAGGCCATGTTTCTCCGCCTGGCCGCCTGCCTCTTGCTGATCGTGTGGACCGCGCCGCTGCTGGCCGGGGCCTGGCCGCGCGGCAAGGGGAACGGCTTTCTCAGCCTCTCCTACGAGGAAACCATGCGCCGGGGCGAGGCGGGCGCGGCGCTCGGCCTGTCGGACCGGGTGCTGACGGAAGAGCCCGACCGCTACGGTTTCTCCGCCTTCTATGCCGAACTCGGCGTGACCGACCGGCTGACCTTCGGGCTGGATGCCGGGCAGGATCACGGGCCGGACACCTACCAGGTCATCGCCTTCGCGGTGATGAATGTCTCGCCCGCGGATTGGCGCACGCAGATCGCGCTGGAACTGGGATTGGGGCAGCGGGACTATCCGGCCGATGCCTTCGACGCCGCGCCCCTGGCCGAGCTGGAGGAGGGCGGGACGGAGACGGTGATCCGCCCGGGCCTGTCGCTGGGGCGCGGCTTCTCCACGCGGCTGGGCGACGGATGGGCGGCGATCGATGCCCGGGTCGAGCTGCGCCGCGATCACGGCGACCGCATTCCCAAGATCGACACCACCTTGGGGATCGCGCCCGGCCCGCGCAGCCTGGCCTATCTGCAGCTGCAATATTCCGACTATCCCGGAACCGCGCCCAATTACCGGCTGGTGCCGACCTACGTGTTCCGTCCCCTGCCATGGATGGCGCTGGAATCGGCGATCCTGTGGGACGTGGCGGGGGGCAACAGGGCCGGGCTGCGCGCGGCGATCTGGCTGGAATTCTGACACTCCGGGAGGCGGCGGGCGCACGGGCCCGCCCCCCGGCCGCGCGGCCAGCCGCGCGCAGATGCCCGCCGCAGGCCG
>NZ_JACVXA010000081.1 GCF_014903745.1 Mangrovicoccus algicola
CCCCCCCCCCCCCCCCCCCCCCCCGGGGGGGGGGGGGGGGGGGGCGGCGCGCTGACGGCCGCGGCGCCAGCCATCGCGGCCGCGCCGCGAACCGGGCCCGCCCGTAAGATGGAACGGGACCACGAAAGGCCCAGACAGACGAAAAAACCGGACTGACAAATGTCATCCGGCCCGCATGCCGTCATGTTTCAAGGCAGGATATTTCTGGAAATCCGGCTGCCCGGGCATATGCGGATTGCTCCGCGGCAAGGCCATGTCCGGCCTGCGCCCTGTCAGATGGTGCGGTCGAGAAGACTCGAACTTCCACGGGAGTTACCCCACAGCGACCTCAACGCTGCGCGTCTACCAATTCCGCCACGACCGCACTGTCCTGACTGGCAGTGGCGGGTATCTACCCAAGCCCCCCGGAGGCCGCAAGGGGGAAATGCATCTTCGGCGACAAAAGTGGACATGGGTGCCGCGACGGAGTAATCCGCCCGCGAATACAGGAGCCTGCCCGATGCCCCCCAGCTGGAAGACCTCAGAGTTGCTTGTCCCCTACCCGCAGGCCCTGGCCGAGATGGAGCGCATCGCCGACGGAATCGCGGCCGGGCACATGCCCGAGACGATCTGGCTGCTGGAGCACCCGCCGCTCTATACCGCCGGCAGCAGCGCGGATATCCGCGACCTCGTCGATCCCGACCGCTTTCCGGTCTACCCGACGCGGCGCGGCGGGCAGTACACCTATCACGGTCCCGGCCAGCGCGTGGGCTATGTCATGCTGGACCTGACGCGGCGCGGCCGGGACCTTCGGCGCTTCGTGCACCAGGTGGAGGACTGGGTGATCGCCGCGCTGGCCGAATTCAACATCCGCGGCGAACGCCGCGAGGGTCGGGTCGGGGTCTGGGTGGTGCGCCATGACCGCCCCGCAGGGCCCGACGGTGCCCCGCGCGAGGAAAAGATCGCCGCGATCGGGCTGCAGGTGCGCAAATGGGTCAGCTTCCACGGCTTCTCCATCAATGTGGAACCCGACCTGTCGCATTTCGACGGCATCGTCCCCTGCGGCATCAGCGGGCATGGCGTCACCTCGCTGGTCGATCTGGGGCTGCCGGTGACGATGGAGGATGTCGACGTGGCGCTGCAGGGCACCTTTGCCCGGGTCTTCGGCCCGGCCGGATAGGCCGCCTTCGGCAGGTCGATGACCGGCCGCCGCGCCGTCTCGACATCGCTCCTCCATACGCCCGCCGCCGACCAAGGGGCCCGGCGTAAGGGCGCTACGGCATGTTGCGCAGCGCATCCGCGGGGCGGTCGCGGCCAAGCCACAGCGAGACCAGGATCAGCGCCGCGCCCGCGGCCTGTCCGGCCGTAACGGCCTCGCCCAGAAACAGCCAGGCCAGCGCTGCCGAAAAGACTGGCATCAGGTTGATGTACAGCCCCGCCGCCTCCGGCCCCTTGCGGCGGACGCCGTAGCCCCACAGCAGGAAGGCCGCCAGGGCCGCGCAAAGCCCGACATAGCCCACCGCAGCCCAGGCGGCCGGGGGAAGCGCCGCCAGGGCTGCCGCGCCCGCTTCGCCCCGCCACGCGGCCAGCGCGCCCAGCACCGGCAGCGCCGCCAGCATGGTCGCCATCAGCGACACGTCGGCGGGCACGGTGCGGGGGGCGGCGCGCAGCATCTGGGTATAGGCCGTCCAGCAGCTGACCGCGACCAGCAGCCAGGCATCGCCCGCTCCCAGATGCAGCCGCAGCACCGCCAGCGGATCGCCGCGGCCCAGGATCACGGAGACGCCGAGGAAGGACACCGCCACCGCCGCGACCTGGCGCAGTCCCAGCCGCGCGCGGCCGGTCAGGGCCGAACTGGCCAGGATCAGCACCGGCGTCGCCGCCAGCAGCAGCGCGGCATTGGCCACCGCCGTGCTGGTCAGCGCCGTGTAGGTGGCCTGCTGGAACCCCACCACCCCGGTGAGGGCCAGGCCCAGGATCCACCCGGCCTGCCCCGCAAGGGCCCGCCGGTGCCGCCAGAGCCCCCGCGCCGTGAAGGGCAGGAAGACCGCCGCAGCCAGGAGCCAGCGCAGGAAATTCAGCGTCTCGGGCGCCAGGAGGCCCCGAATCGCGCGGCCGGTGACGAAATTTCCCGCCCAGAACAGACAGGCCAGCGTCAGTGCGGCCGCGGCCGCCCCGGCGGCATCTGCCGTCCTGCCCGATGGCCCCGTGACTGTCATCGCTTCGGCTCCCCTCGTGCCTTCGGATGCCGAAACCCTTTTCGGCACAGCCGCTTACGCCCCGGCGGGCGCCTTCCTCCCCCTGCCATCCTTCGGCGCGGGACCCAAGTGCGGCATAATGGTAGACAATTTTTTTGCAACCCGGAGACCATCGTCTATTTGTCCCTGCGGCATACGGGCCTTAGAACAGGGAAAAAGAAGCACGGACCGCGGCCGAACCGGGGTCTCATGACATGGATGTTAGGGAGGCAAGCATGGCAGACGCCGCCAGCGCCGCGCACGAGCATGACCGCAAGGGGTGGTTCACCCGCTGGGTCATGTCGACCAATCACAAGGATATCGGGGTCCTCTACCTCTTCACCGCGGGCGCGGTCGGGCTGATCTCGGTCATCCTGACGGTCTATATGCGGCTGGAGCTGATGAGCCCCGGCGTCCAGTACATGTGCATGGAAGGCTTCATGGCCGATCCCTGTACCCCCGACGGCCATATCTGGAACGTGATGATCACCTATCACGGCGTCCTGATGATGTTCTTCGTGGTGATCCCGGCGCTGTTCGGGGGCTTCGGCAACTATTTCATGCCGCTGATGATCGGCGCGCCGGACATGGCCTTTCCGCGGCTGAACAATCTCAGCTACTGGCTCTATGTCGCGGGCACCGCGCTGGGGATCGCCTCGATGTTCGCCCCCGACGGGCTGGAGGGCACCGGATCGGGCGTGGGCTGGGTGCTGTATCCGCCGCTCTCGACCTCCTATCCGGGCATATCCATGGATCTGGCGATCTTCGCGGTCCATGTCTCGGGGGCCTCGTCGATCCTGGGCGCGATCAACATGATCACGACTTTCCTCAACATGCGCGCGCCGGGCATGACGCTGCACAAGGTGCCGCTATTCGCCTGGTCGATCTTCGTCACCGCCTGGCTGATCCTGCTGTCGCTGCCCGTCCTGGCCGGCGCCATCACCATGCTGCTGACGGACCGCAATTTCGGGACGACCTTCTTCAACCCCTCGGGCGGCGGCGACCCGATCCTGTACCAGCACATCCTGTGGTTCTTCGGCCACCCGGAAGTCTACATCATCATCCTGCCGGGCTTCGGCCTGATCTCGCATGTCATCGCGACCTTCTCGCGCAAGCCGATCTTCGGCTACCTGCCGATGGTCTACGCGATGGTGGCGATCGGGGTTCTGGGCTTCGTCGTCTGGGCGCATCACATGTACACGGTGGGCCTCAGCCTGAGCCAGCAGAGCTATTTCATGCTGGCCACGATGGTGATCGCCGTGCCCACTGGGGTGAAGGTGTTCAGCTGGCTGGCCACGATGTGGGGCGGATCGGTGGAGTTCAAGACGCCGATGCTTTGGGCGATGGGCTTCCTGTTCCTGTTCACCATCGGCGGCGTGACCGGCGTGGTGCTCAGCCAGGCCGGCATCGACCGGGCCTATCACGACACCTACTATGTCGTGGCGCATTTCCACTACGTGATGAGCCTGGGCGCGGTCTTCTGCATCTTTGCCGGGATCTACTACTGGATCGGCAAGATGTCCGGGCGCCAATATCCCGAGACCCTGGGCAAGATCCATTTCTGGATGATGTTCATCGGCGCCAACCTGACCTTCTTCCCGCAGCATTTCCTCGGACGCCAGGGCATGCCGCGGCGCTATATCGACTATCCCGAGGCCTTCGCCACCTGGAACATGGTCTCCTCGCTCGGCGCCTTCCTCAGCTTCGCCTCCTTCATCCTGTTCCTCTACATCATCTACGTGACGCTGACGAAGGGCGCGAAGGTGAACGCGAACAACTACTGGAACGAACATGCCGACACCCTGGAATGGACCCTGCCCTCGCCGCCGCCGGAGCATACTTTCGAGGAGCTTCCCAAGCAGAGCGACTGGGACAAGGGCCACGCCCACTGAATGCCCTTCCGCTGGGACACAGAAACCGGCCAGGCCCCCGATATTTCGGGGGCCTCCTTCTTTGCGGCAGGCGATCCGCCCCTGGCGCGGCTCCGGCTTTGCGCGCATAGCTCGCTATCGGCGAAGGGCTTCGTGATCGTCATCGCCACGATGTTCGCCCTCGCGCTCGTCCCGCTTTTGTCGGTCCTGGGCTCGCCGGTCTTCTGGCCGCTCCTGCCCTTCGTCATGGGCGCGCTGGGATTGCTGTGGTGGGCGCTGAAGCATTCATGGGCGGACAAGGACATCCAGGAGGACCTGGCGATCTGGACCGACCGGGTCACGCTGCGCCACAGCCCCGCCCGCGGCCCCGAGAAACGCTGGGAGGCCAACACCTACTGGACGGTCGCGCAGATGCATCCCAGGCGGGGCGGGCACCGCAACTACATCACGCTCGCCGGCGGCGGAGATGGCCGCGAGGTGGAACTCGGCGGCTTCCTCGACGAGACCGAACGCGCGACCCTGCATCCGGTGCTGAAGCGGGTGCTGGAAACCGCCGCGACCTCCGCCCGGCCGCTTTGACTCGCGCCGGACAGCGTAGGACCTGCCGCGGCTGTGCGGTTCGTCACAGAGATGCCCCGGAGATTTGCCGTAGGATTCCCCGAATTTACAGATTCGCGTTTCGATTCATTGCAATCCGGAGTTTCCATGACCATCCGAACGACCCTCGCCGCTGCAGCCATTTTCGTCACGGCCGCCATGTCCAGTGCCATCGCCGCGACCTTTTCCGTGACATTCACCGATTTCCATCTGGAAGCCCCCTCAACGCCCGGCAGCGACATCCCGGCCGCCTCGTCCATGGATGCCTTCGACGCCACCACCGAGGCAGGATTTCCAAGGGTCCTGGGCTATCTCGACACGCCCTTTCCTGCCGTCACCCTGACCCTGGACGGCCTCGAATTCGCGCCAAGCGGGCGATCCTACAGCCTATCCGGCGGGTCGCTGGAGCGGGCCGGGTTCCTGTTTTTCGGGGAACGCAACGAGGGCGGCGCGCACTGGCAGGAAACCACGGCGAAGCTGTCCTTCTCGGCCGCGCAGATCGCCGCCATCGAGGCCAGCCCGGCCGGAACGCTGCTGGACCTGCCGGTCGAGCTCGCGCTCTATTCGGAATTCTGGGACAGAAGCACCTGGACGCGCTACGCCCCGGACCGCGCGGTCTCGGGCTATGCGACCGCGCGCATCACGGTGCTGACCTCGGATGCGGTCGCCGCCGTTCCGCTTCCGGCCGGGCTGCCTCTGCTGGGGGCGGGGCTTGCCGGGCTCGGCCTGCTGCGCCGCCGCCGCACGGCCTGAAACGGCGGGACGCCCGCGGAGCGACCGCGGGCGTCCCGTCTTGCGATCCGCCACGGGGCGTCTCAGCCCAGCCTGGCGCGCACCAGCGGACCGACCTCGCCGAAATCCATCTGCCCCGTGTATTTGGCCTTCAGCGCGGCCATCACCTTGCCCATGTCGCGCAGGGATTCGGCGCCGGTGGCAGCAATCGCCTTCTCCACCGCCGCGGCCTGCTCCTCCGCCGACAGCTTGGCGGGCAGGAATTCCTCGATGATCTCGATTTCACCGCGCTCCTGCTCGGCCAGTTCCAGCCGGCCGCCCTCCTCGTAGACGCGCGCGCTTTCCTGGCGCTGCTTGACCATCTTTCCGAGGATCGCCAGCACCTTCTCGTCCGGGATCGGCTGCGGCTCGGCATCCCCGGAGGTCTCGGCGCGCAGCGCGATTTCGGTATCCTTGATCGCGGCATTGATCAGCCGCAGGGTGGACAGCCGGACGGCGTCCTTGTCCTTCATCGCCTGCTTGAGGCTTTCGCCAATGCGGGCCTTGAGGTCCTTGCCCATCGTCCATCCCCTGATGTCTGTGGTCCGCGGGCCTATACTGCATTGCGGCTTCGCCGCGCAACCCTGCTTGCAGAACGGGGCCTTTGGGCCTATCTGACCCAAGATTTGCCGATAGGAGTCGCCCATGCCCACGCCCACCGCCTGTCTCGCCCTCGCCGATGGTACCCTGTTCTACGGATACGGGATCGGCGCGACCGGAACCTGCGTGGCGGAGCTGTGCTTCAACACCGCGATGACCGGCTACCAGGAGATCATGACCGACCCGTCCTATGCGGGCCAGGTCGTCACCTTCACCTTCCCGCATATCGGCAATGTGGGCGCCACGCCGGAGGATGACGAATCCGCCGATCCGGTGGCGGCCGGGCTGGTGGTGAAATGGGACCCGACCCAGCCCTCGAACTGGCGCTCGGCCCAGACCCTGTCGGAATGGCTGGCGGCCAAGGGGCGCATCGGCATCGCGGGCGTCGATACCCGGCGGCTGACCCGCGCCATCCGCGCCCAGGGCGCCCCCCATGTCGCGCTGGCCCATGATCCCGACGGCAAGTTCGATATCGAAGCGCTGGTGCGTCAGGCCCGGGATTTCTCCGGCCTCGAAGGGCTCGATCTGGCCAAGGACGTCACCTGCGCCCAATCCTATCGCTGGGACGAAACCCGCTGGGCCTGGCCGAACGGCTATGGCACGCGGACCGGCGCGGCGCCCAAGGTGGTGGCGATCGATTTCGGCGCCAAGCGCAACATCCTGCGCTGCCTGGCCGATGCGGGCTGCGACGTGACCGTCCTTCCCGCGACCGCCACCGCCGAGGATGTGCTGGCCCAGAGCCCCGATGGCGTGTTCCTGTCCAACGGCCCGGGCGACCCGGCGGCGACCGGCAGCTATGCCGTGCCGATGATCCGCGGCGTCCTGGAAAAGGAGCTGCCGGTCTTCGGGATCTGCCTCGGCCACCAGATGCTGGCGCTCGCGCTCGGTGCCAGGACGGTCAAGATGAACCACGGCCATCACGGCGCCAACCACCCGGTCAAGGACCTGGAAACCGGCAAGGTCGAGATCACCTCGATGAATCACGGCTTCACCGTCGACAGCCAGTCCCTTCCGGCAGGCGTGACGGAAACCCATGTCTCGCTGTTCGACGGGTCGAATTGCGGCATCCGCATGGCGGACCGCCCGGTCTTCTCGGTGCAGTACCACCCCGAGGCCTCGCCCGGCCCGCAGGACAGCTTCTACCTCTTCGAACGGTTCCGCGCGGCGATGACCCCCGCCGGCTGAGCCGGAGCGGACGCCACGGACGGGCCGGATCCCCGGCCCGCTCCGCCCTGCCCGGCAGGCCCGGAATACCCCCGTTTTTCCGCCTCCCGGCAGGGCGGGAGGATACAGTGGATTTTCCTTAAAGTTAGATTAACCAAAATCGGGCACATCCGGTCCAACGCTCCGCAAGGAACCCGTGGCCATGGATCCCGTCCCCTTCGCCTCTGCTTCCCGTCCCTCCGCCCCCGCCACCGCGCGGCCGCGCCTGGGGGAGCTTCTGCGCGCGCGCGGCCTCGTCGATTCCGCGCAGATCGAGGAGGCGCTGGCGCTGCATCATTCCGCGGATCTGCGGCTGGGCGAGGCGCTGCTGGCCACGGGGGCGCTGGGGCGGTCCGATGTTACCGCGCTTCTCGAAGAGCAATGGGGCGCGCGTCACGTCGATCTGCGCGCCGCGCCCCCCGATCCGCGGCTGGCGCGCCGCGCGGGCGTGCCCGACTGCCTGCGCAAGCGCGTGCTTCCATGGCGTGATATCGGCGGGGCAACCGTCCTTGTCACCGAGGACCCGGCCGGTTTCGCGGCGCTGCGCGCGGGGTACGAGGCCCTGTTCGGCCCGGTGATGATGGCGCTGGCCACCCCCGGAGAAGTCGGCGCGGCCATCGCGCTGCAGCATGCCGGGGAACTGGTCGAGCGGGCGGAGACACGCGTGCCGCGGTCGCTGGCCTGCCGTGCCTGGCAGCCGCGGCCGTTCCGCGTCGCCATGGCCGTCCTGGTGACCTGCAGCCTCCTGGCCGCGCTGCTGGCCCCGGCGTTTCTGCTGGTGCTGCTGCTCGGGGTCGCCTGCCTCGGCCTTGCCGGGCTGATCGTGCTGAAATGCGCCACGCTCCTGCCGCGACCCGACCCCGGACGGGGGGCCGAGATCCACCAGCTGCATGGCGGCATGCGCGCGGGACGCCTGCCGGTGATCTCGATCCTCGTCCCGCTCTACCGCGAGGAACGCATCGCCGCCCAGCTGGTCCGGCGGCTGGAACGGCTGGACTATCCGGCGGCCCTTCTCGATGTCTGCCTCGTGGTGGAGGCCGATGACGCGATCACCCACGCGACCGTCGCCGCGACCGAGCTTCCCCCATGGATGCGCGTGATCGCGGTTCCCGGCGGCCGCCTGAAGACCAAGCCGCGGGCGATGAACTACGCGCTGGATTTCTGCCGCGGCAGCATCGTGGGCATCTATGATGCCGAGGATGCGCCCGAGCCCGGACAGCTGCGCCAGGTCGCCGCCCGCTTTGCCGTCGCCGGGCCGCAGGTCGCCTGCCTGCAGGGGTGCCTGGATTTCTACAATACCGGGCTGAACTGGATGTCGCGCTGCTTCACGCTGGAATATGCCGCCTGGTTCCGGGTGATGCTGCCGGGGGTGGCCAGGCTGGGCCTTGCGGTGCCGCTTGGCGGAACGACCGTGTTCTTCCGCCGCGACGTGCTGGAAAGCCTGGGCGGCTGGGACCCCCATAACGTCACCGAGGATGCCGATCTGGGCATCCGCCTGGCCCGGGCGGGCTATGTGACGGAAATCCTCGACATGACCACCTGGGAAGAGGCGAATTGCCGTCCCTGGCCCTGGGTCAAGCAGCGCTCGCGCTGGCTGAAGGGCTATGCCATGACCTATGCGGTGCACATGCGGCGGCCGCTGCGGCTGTGGCGGGAACTGGGCAGCCGCAGCTTCTGGGCCTTCCAGGCGATGTTTCTGGGCACCCTGGTGCAATTCGCCCTGGCGCCGGTCCTGTGGTCGCTCTGGCTGATCCCGCTGGGGCTGGGCCATCCGGTGCGCGGCGTGATCCCCGACCCCGGCATGGCCGCCATCGCGCTGTTCTTCGGGCTCAGCGAGATGACGATGGCCGCCATGGCCGCGCTGGCGCTGCAGCGCACCGGACGGTTGCGGCTGCTGCCCTGGATCCTGACGCTGCATCCCTATTTCGCCCTGGCCAGCCTGGCGACCGCCAAGGCGCTGTGGGAGATGCTGCACAAGCCTTTCTACTGGGACAAGACCCAGCACGGCAAGTTCGGCGGATCGGCCGGGGGCGCCAGGGCGCTGCGGCTGATCCGCGGCGGAACGGGACGGGCGGCCGCCTGAGCCGCCCGCCGCCGCGATCAGGCCAGCACGCCCAGCGAGGCCGGATCGTACCCGCCGATCTGGTCCATGGCGCCATCGCGCAGCTTCTTAGCCCAGGCCGCATCGCTCAGCAGGACCCGGCCCACCGCGATCAGGTCGAATTCCTCGCGCTCCATCCGCGCCACCAGCCGGTCCAGCGGCGCCGCGGGCGAGCCCTCGCCGCGGAAGGCGCCGAAGAACTCGCTGTCGAGCCCCACGGATCCGACGCTGATCGTCGGCTTGCCCAGAAGCTTCTTGGTCCAGCCGGCGAAATTCAGCCCCTCGGCGCCGTCGATCTCGGGGAATTCCGGCTCCCAGAACCGGCGCTGCGAGCAATGGAACACGTCCACCCCCGCCTCGGCGAGCGGCCCGAGCCAGGCCTCCAGCGCGGCCGGATCGGCGGCCAGCTTGACGGTGTAATCCTGCTGCTTCCACTGGCTGACGCGCAGCAGCAGGGGGAAATCCGGCCCGATGGCGGCGCGCACCGCGCGCACGATCTCGGCGGCAAAGCGCGACCGCTCGGCCAGGGTGGCGCCGCCCCAGCGGTCATCGCGCAGGTTGGTGCCGTCCCAGAAGAACTGGTCGATCAGGTAGCCATGCGCCCCATGCAGCTCGGCCACGTCGAAGCCCAGGCGCCTTGCATCCGCCGCCGCCGAGGCGAAGGCCGCGATCGTGTCGGCGATATCCTCCTCGGTCATGGCGCGGCCGCGCGGATCGCCGGGACCGACAAGGCCCGAGGGGCTCTCCACCTCGGCCTCGGGCGCCCAGTCGCCGCTGCGGGTCGAGCCGGTATGCCAGATCTGCGGCCCCATCCGGCCGCCAGCCGCATGGACCGCATCGATCACGCCCTTCCATCCGTCCAGCGCGGGGCCATGGAAGAACGGGATGCCCGGCAGGTTGCGCGAGGCCGGGCGGTCGATCACCGTGCCCTCCGACAGGATGAGCCCGACCTCGCCGGCCGCGCGGCGCGCGTAATAGGCGGCATTCTCCGCCGTCGGCACGCCCCCGGGCGCCATGCCGCGGGTCATCGGGGCCATGACGATGCGGTTCTTAAGTTCCAGTCCCTTCAGGTGGAACGGCCGGAACAGGATGTCGGCGCTTTCGGCCAGGGTGTCGAGCGACATGGGGAAGTCTCCTTGGATGCTGCGTTGCGGCCAAGGTATATTTCGGATACCTGGGTTCAAGAGGGCACCGCCCCTGCCCCAGGTCACCCCGAGGTAACTGCCATGGATGGCACCTGCCATATCCGCTTTTCCGCCGATTGCGCCTGCCGCACGCTGTTCGACGAGATCGCCGACAAATGGTCGATGATGATCCTCACCGTGCTGGAATCCGCACCGCACCGGTTCAACGAGCTGAAACGTTGCCTGGAAGGCGTGTCGCAGAAATCGCTGACCCAGGCGCTCAGGCGGCTGGAACGCAACGGGCTGGTCGCGCGGGAGGTGCTGGACACCTCGCCGGTGACCGTGCGCTACAGCCTCACGCCGCTGGGCCTGTCGCTGCTGCCGCCCTTCAAGGCGCTGTATCGCTGGACCTGGGACAGCCTGCCCGAGGTGGAGGCCGCGCGCATCGCCTATGACGGGCGGCTCCAGCGCGCCTGACCGGGGGGCTCAGGCCGGCGGCAGCCCGGCCAGGAAGGCCGCCACCTCCGCCGCCGCCTGCGCGCGCAGCCCGGCATCGAAGACAAGCGGCGACAGCGCGGCCTTCTCGCGCTGGTCGAAACCGTGATCGGCCCCGGCGAGGACACGCACCGTGATCCGCGCGCCGCGCGCCCGCAATGCCTCGGCCAGGTCCAGGCAATCGGGCGTGCTGACGATGCTGTCCTGCCCGGCGAGGATCATCAGAAGCGGCGGCGCCCCGTGCCAGTCGCCCCGCGCGGCGGTGTTCAGCACCCCGCAATAGGGATAGAGCAGCACCGCCCCGCCGATCCCCGCCAGCAGGTCCCGCGGCGGGCTCTGCCAGCCCTCCACCCCCTGCGGCACCTCGCCGGTGATCAGATCGGCCAGCGCCTCCAGCACGGCCCAGCCGCCATGGGACGCCCCCAGCAGCAGCGTGCCGGGCGGGGCCGGTCCCGGCATCGCGGCGAGGGTCTCCAGCCCGGCGATCGCATCCCCGGCCCGCTCGCCGCCCGGCAGGACCTGGCCCGCGCAGACCAGCCGCCAGCTGCTGAGCCGGTCCAGCCCGCGCGGCGCGTGGCTGTCGAGGATCGCCGCCGCCCGGCCGCCCCGGGCCAGCATGCCGGCCCACCAGTCCATGTTGTCATGCACCCCGTCGCAGCCCGACAGCAGCAGCGCCGCCGGATGAGGCCCGTCGCCCGCAGGCCGCACCAGACGGATCCCGGGCTGCAGCATCGCGGCAAGCCCGGCGAGGTCGCGGGTCTCCAGCACCAGCCCGGCGCGGTGGCGCAGCGCGTTGCCCGCCAGAGCCGCCGCCAGCAGGACCGCCCCGGCCGCCGCGAGGATCAGGGCCCGGCGCATCCCTGCTGGACCTCCGCGGCGCAGAACCCGATCAGGCGCCGGCTCTCGGCCTCGCCCCAGTCCGGCGGCTGGGTGATCGCCGCCCAGGGCCGCACGTAATCGGCCAGGTAGTAGCTGTGCCCGTGCCCGCCCGGCACCGACAGCGCGATGACCATGTCCATGGCCAGCTGGACCTGCGTGACCAGCGGGATGAACCGGAAGGCCGGCGAGATGTCCGGCGCGCGCGGCTCGGTCATCCAGTCCGGCGCCCGCCACAGCGCGGCCGGGTCGAAGAACACGATCGGGTCGGTGGAATATTGCAGAAAGATCACGCGCAGATGCCGCCAGGGCGCATAGGCGCGGTCGAGCCCGCCGTAATGCGACACGAACCGCACCGTCTCGCCCTCATCCAGCACCGGCAGGGACTGGGGACTGCCCGCGTCGCGATTGGCCACCGCGCGGCGCCACATTTCCGAGGGAAAGGGCGGTCCGGCCCAGAAGGCCCCGTCGGGCGGGTCGCTGACCATGCGGAATCCGTTGATGCCGTACATCGAGGACCATGCCCCCAGGCTCAGCCCGTGAATATAGAGCCGCGGCCGCCGGTCGGGGGGCAGGTCGCGCCAATAGGCATGCACCGTCTGGATCACGGCAGCGGCCTGGTCCAGCCCGGCGCGCGTCTCGAAGATCAGGGCCAGCGGCGATTGCAGGTAGGAATACTGGACCGCGACCGAGGCGGTGTCGCCGCCATGCATCATCTCCAGCGCGTCGAAGCTGCCCGGGTCCAGCCAGCCCGTGCCGGTAGGCGAGGCGATGACGAGGACGCTGCGCTCGAACCCGCCCTGGCGGATCAGCTCGGCCAGGGCCAGCTCGGCGCGGATCTGCGGGTCGTCCTCCTCGGCGCGCCCGACATAGACGCGGATCGGCCGGAGCGCGGGCCGGCCGGTGAATTCGGTGATCCGGGCCGCATCCACGCCCCCTTCCACCCAGTCGCGCCCCGGCTTGCCGAGCGCCCCCCAGGAGACCAGCGATTCCGCGCCGCCGGTCCGGCCGGGATCGGCCGGGGCGGGACGTTCGGGATCGAAGAGCTTCTGCGCGGTCTCGTAGGATTCGTCGGCCACCGCCATCAGCCGGTCGATCAGCCCGTCGCGGGTCAGGACGACCACCATCGCGGTGACCGCCACCAGGCCCAGCACATTCGCCGCCCCCGCGGGCATCACCCGCACCAGACGCCGCCGCGCCAGATCGAAGGCCCGCTGCACCAGCAGGCCCGCGCCTGCAAGAACGGCGAAGACCGCGAAGGCCAGGGCGAGGATGCGCAGCAGCCGGGCCTCCTCCGCCGGGGGCATCCCCATGCGCAGGCGCACGTCATCCTGCCAGATCCCCTGGCGCCACAGCGCCAGCGCCAGCGCGGCCAGCACCGCCGTCAGGGCCAGCCCCAGGATCATGCGGGCCGGGCGCCGCGGCAGCGCGGTCAGCCCCAGCCCCCGCCACACCGCCAGCAGCAGCCGGCCCAGCCCGTAGCCCGCCGCCGCCAGCACGCCCGACAGGACGCCCTGCACCGCCCAGTCCCGCGGAATCAGCGAGGGCGTCAGCGAGGCGGCGAGAAAGAGGATCGCCGCCACCAGCGGCCAGGCGGGCATGCCTGCCAGTTCCAGCTTCTCGCGATCGCGCGGTCCCGCCATGGCCCCGTCTCCCCTGCCTGCTCCTGCGGGCCGATCCTCGCCGCAATGGCAGGATTCGGCCAGTGCGCCGATCGGCTCCCCCGGGGCGGTGGCAGGGCCCCGAACGCGAAAGGCCGCACCCGGAGGCGCGGCCCTGCGAACCGTCAAGGTCGGCGGAAGATCTTACTTGATCTTGCCTTCCTTGTATTCCACGTGCTTGCGGGCAACGGGGTCGTATTTCTTCACGACCATCTTGTCGGTCATGGTGCGGGCGTTCTTCTTGGTCACGTAGAAGTGCCCGGTCCCCGCGCTGGAGTTCAGGCGGATTTTGATGGTGGTCGGCTTCGCCATGTCATGTCTCCTTCGGGGGTGCGGGCGCAGGGCCTGCACCTTGAAAAGCTGAGGCCCGCAAATGCACCGGGCGCCAGACGAAGTCAAGCGCGTAATCTTCAAAAACCTGTCTCTTGCGCAGCAAGCCGCAACATGCTGCCCTCTGTCAACCGCAGATCAGGGAGGGAGATCGCCGATGACGTTCCGGGCCGCAGGTTTCGCCGCAATTCTCGTCCTTGCCGCCATGGCCGCGCCCGCCCAGCAGGCCGCCGACGCCGTGGCCCCCGAAACCGCCGCACCGGCCCCCGCACCGGCCGCCGCCACGCATGCGGGGCTGGGGCCCGGCGCGCGCGAGGCGCAGGCGCTGCGCGATGCCGGCCGGCCCGCGACGGGGCAGTCCTGGATGATCTCGGCCGCCAATCCCCTGGCGGTGCAGGCCGGCGCGAAGATCCTCGAGGCCGGGGGCAGCGCGGCGGATGCGATGATCGCCACCCAGGCGGTCCTGGGGCTGGTGGAACCGCAAAGCTCGGGCCTGGGCGGCGGGGCCTTCCTCGTGTGGTATGACGCCGCCAGCGGGACGCTGGCGACGCTCGACGGGCGCGAAACCGCGCCGATGGCGGCGACGCCCACCCTGTTCCAGGACATGGCGGGGCAGCCGATGGGATTCATGGATGCGGTGGTCGGCGGCCGGTCCGTCGGCACGCCCGGCACCCCCGCGCTGATGAAGGCGGCCCATGAGCGCTGGGGCAGGAAGGAATGGCCCGGCCTCTTCCTCGAGGCGATCAACCTTGCCGACCAGGGCTTTCCCGTCTCGCCGCGGCTGGCGGGGCTGGTGGCGGAGAATGCCGCGAGCCTGGCGCGCTTTCCGGCCACCGCCGCGTATTTCCTGCCTGGCGGCACGCCGCTGGAATCCGGCAGCCGGCTGGCCAACCCCGCCTATGCCCGCACGCTGCGGGCGCTGGCGGCAGGCGGGACGGAGGCCTTCTACAAGGGCGCCGTCGCGCAGGGCATCGTCGATACCGTGCAGCAGGCGCAGGACAGTCCCGGGCTTCTGTCGCTGGACGACCTGGCCGTCTACCGGGTCAAGGAACGCCCGCCCGTCTGCATTCCCTACCGTGCGGCCGAGATCTGCGGCATGGGCCCGCCCAGTTCCGGCGGGCTGACCGTGGGGCAGATCCTGGGCATGCTGGAGAATTTCGACCTTGCCGCAATGGGACCGGACAGCGCGCGGGCCTGGCGGCTGATCGGCGATGCCTCGCGGCTGGCCTTCGCCGATCGCGGCCTCTACATGGCCGACAGCGATTTCGTGCCCATGCCCACGGCCGGGCTGACCGATCCGGACTACCTGCGCGGCCGTGCCGAGCTGCTGGCGGGCGCCGAGACCGCGCTGCCCTCGGCCGCGCCGGGACGGCCGGAATTCGACCATGCCATGCTCTGGGGCGCAGGCGACAGCCCGGAACTGCCCTCCACCTCGCATATCTCCATCGTCGACCAGTACGGCAACGCCCTGTCGATGACCACGACGATCGAGAACGGCTTCGGATCGCGGCTGATGACGCCCGGCGGGTTCCTGCTGAACAACGAGCTCACGGATTTCTCCTTCCGCAGCCACGAGGAGGGGCGCCCCGTCGCCAACCGGGTGGAGCCCGGCAAGCGGCCGCGCAGCTCGATGGCGCCGACCATCGTGATGAAGGAGGGCAAACCCGTCTATGTCACCGGCTCGCCCGGCGGCAGCCGGATCATCGGCTACGTGGCGCAGAACCTGATCGAGGTGCTGGACTGGGGCCGCGACCCGCAGGCCGCCGCCGCCGCGCCGCATCTGGTCAACCGCTTCGGCCGCTACGACATCGAGGCGGGCACCCCGGCCGAGACGCTGGCCGGACCGCTGCGGGATCTCGGCTTCGACACCGAAACGGCCGAGCTGAATTCCGGCATCCACGCCATCGCCATCACGCCGGACGGCCTGCTGGGCGGCGCCGATCCCCGCCGCGAAGGCATCGCCATCGGCAAGTGACCCGGCAACCGGGCTGGCGCCGCGCTGCCGCCCGCGGCCACCCGCAGAGGGCGCAGCCCGGCGCGGGGACCAGGGGAACGACGCCCCGCGAGGGGCGTCTCCGCTGGATCGCCTGTGGCGGTGGATATGCGCGGATGGCCTGTAAGCCGGATTCTGTCCGGGGGTTGCCCCCCTGGATGACCATTCCTCTAGGCCCGCCGTTGCCGACGCGCTCAAGCTGCCAACCCGGGATCTCGGGGCCGAAGCAGCCCATGCGGATCCCCTATTAGGCATTGCTCCCGGTGGGGCTTGCCATGCCGGTCCGGTTGCCCGTCCCGCGGTGGGCTCTTACCCCACCGTTTCACCCTTGCCCCGGGCCTGCCGGGGCGGTCTGTTCTCTGTGGCGCTTTCCCTGGGGTTGCCCCCGCCGGGCGTTACCCGGCACCGTTGCTTCGTGGAGTCCGGACTTTCCTCGCGTCCCTCGCGGAACCCGCGGTCATCCGGCCATCCGCGCGCGCCCCCGCTAGCCCCTCGCGCCGCCGCCGTCAACGGGGAAGCGTGCGGCCAGCTCCGCCATCATCCGCCGGTCCTCCTCGCTCAGCCGTCCCGCCGCCATCGGGCGGAACCGCGCGCGGAACGCCTCCAGCAGCAGCCCGGCATCCGCCTCGGGATAGCCGAAGGCCCGCGCGCTATCCAGGAACCGGCCGCGCGCCGGGCGCCCCTCGGGCCAGATGGCCAGCCCCTTCCCGGCCAGGCGCGGCCAGGGAAACCAGCGGCCGGGATCCTGCTTGCGCGCGGGGGCCATGTCCTGGTGGCCGATCACCCGTTCCGGCGGGATGTTCCAGCGCGCGAGGATCTCGGCCAGCAGCCGCTCCAGCACGGCCAGCTGCGCCACCGCGAAACTGCCGCGGCCGCGATTGTCCAGCTCGATGCCGATCGACCGCGAATTGACATCCGTCACCGCGCCCCAGCTCCCCTGCCCCGCATGCCAGGCGCGCAGCTCCTCCTCGACCAGCTGCCACAGCGTGCCATCGGCGCCGATCAGGTAATGGCAGGACACCTCATGCGCGGGATCGCAGAGCCGCTCCAGCGCGGCGGCGGCACTGTCCATCGCGGTATAGTGGAGCACCACCATGTCGGGGGCGACCCCGCCCCGGCGCGGCCCGCAATTCGGCGAGGGATGCCAGATCGCGCCCTGTGCCCGCCCCGCGCTCACGACCGGTAGGGCGCGGGATCGAAGCCGCAGACGAAACCGTCGCCATCGGCATCCAGTCCCAGCGCATCCTGCTGCGGCCCGCCCGCCGCCAGGAAGGCCTGCTGCGCGGCGGCGGCATCGGCATAGGGCGCGCAGGAGCCCGTGCCCGGACCGGCAGGCCGCGCGTAGCGTGCCGTGCCGGGCGCATGGGAGGTGCCGGCGGCGAAGGCGGCG
>NZ_JACVXA010000082.1 GCF_014903745.1 Mangrovicoccus algicola
GGCGCGGTCCGGGTCGGGGCAAGCCTGCGGGCCAGCGCGGCGACCTGCGCGGCCCAGGCCGTCCAGTCATAGGCGTGCCTGGCGGCCAGGGCGGCGGCGCGGGCCTTCTGCAGGCGGGCGGGATCGGCGAAGGACCGCTGCAGCCCGGCCGCGATCGACGCCACGCTGTCGGGATCCACCAGCTCGCCCGCGCCGATGCGCGCGACGATATCCGCCGGTCCGCCGCAGCGCGTCGCCACCAGCGGGACGCCCGATTGCGCCGCCTCCACCAGCGTCAGGCCGAAGGGTTCATGCAGTGCCGGGTTGCAGAACGCCCCGTCCTCGGCGGCAAGCGCATAGAGATCGGCCAGGTCGCGGGCATCGTGGCGGCGCGGCAGGGCCACACGTCCCCACAGGTCGTGCCGGTCGACCGCGTCGAACAGCCCGGCAATCACCCCGTCCTGCGCGCGCCCGCCGCCGCAGAGCCCGTCGCGCAGGCCGGCCAGGATCACCAGATTGGCGCGCGCCCTCAGCGCGGGCAGCGCGGCATAGGCCTCCACCAGCGCAACCAGGTTCTTCTTGGGAATGGGGCGGGCCACGGCCAGGATGACAGGGCGGTCCGGATCGCGCAGGAACGGCGCCAGCCGGCGCCGGGCGCGGGCGGCATCGCCGCCGGGATGCAGGCTTACCCCCGGGCCGATGCGATGCGTGCGCCCTTCGGCGGCCGGCAGGAGCGAGGGGATCTGGCGTTCCGCCTCGTCGCGGGACGAGGCGATGACCGCATGCGCGCCCTCCAGGGCCTGCCGCTCCCGCGCGATGCGCCGGGCCAGCTGCGGCGAGGGACGTTCGCCCGGCCGCAGTTTCTCCGCGCCCAGCGAATGGCAGCTGTAGATCCAGGGAATGCCGAATTCCGCATGGGCGGCGGCGGCCAGCTGGGCCGCATCGGCGAAATGCGCGTGCAGGATCGTGGGGCGCCGCGCCCCCATCTGGCGCAGCCGATCGAGGAAGGCGCGCTGCAGCTCCGGCAGAGCGCGCTCCAGCGCGTCCTTCTCGAGGTAGCGCCGCTCGGAGGTGGACAGGCGCAGGATGCGCAACCCCGGACCCAGCACCTCCTCCGCGCGGGCGAATTCCGGGCCCAGACGCGGCTCGTCGAAGGCACGGGTCAGCAGCGTCACCTCCTGCACGTCCTCCCGCGCCGCCTGGGCACGGGCCGCCCCGAGGATATAGGCGAGATGGCCGCCGGTATCCTCGGTCAGGCCATAGCGGATCGGCGGGGCGGCAAGGCAGCCGCCCAGGGCGATGTGCATGATGCGCATGCGGTCCTCCGGGGATGATCGACCGGGCGGAAGGCTCGGTCGCGATCAGCCAACACCGTCCGGCGCCGCGCGGTTCCGCCGGGGCAGGAATTTTCCCGCAATCCCCCGCCGGACCCCGCCCGCCCCTTGGCAGCGGGGCGCGGCGGCATAGCTCCCCCGGGTCAGGCGCGCATCGCGGAGATCGGCATGCAGGGGCACAGATATATCTTCGTCGGCGGGCTGCACCGCTCCGGCACCAGCCTGCTGGCACGGCTGATCGCCGGGATCCCCGGCGTGGCCGCGATCCGCGGCGCCCCGGTGCCCGAGGACGAGGGCGTCTACCTCCAGGGGGCGATCCCCCATACGGCGCTGCACGGCGCGCCGATGCATTTCGCCACCGATCCCGCGCAGCACCTGGTGGAGGGCTGCCTGCACGACCGGCTGGAGGTCCGCCACCGCCTGGAGGCCGACTGGGCGCCGCATTTCGGCCCGGGCCGCTGGCGGGTGGAGAAATCGCCGGTGAACCTGACCCGCATGCGGCTCTACCAGCAGCTTTTCCCGCTCAGCCAGTTCGTGGTGGTGATGCGCCATCCCGAGGCGGTCGCCGCCGCCACCTCCAAATGGGTCGCGCAGAGCCCCGCCGCGATGATGCGGCACTGGCTGGAGGCGCATGAGCAGCTGGCCCGCGACCTGCCCTATCTGCATTGCGTGATGGTGCTGCGCTACGAGGATATCGTGGCCGCGCCCGGGCAGGCGCTGGCGCGGCTGGCGGCGTTTCTCGGCGAACCGCCCGCGCCCCTGCGCAGCGAGATCCGCGACGGCAATGCCGCCTATCGCGGCTGCGCGCGGCTGGCCCCGGACATGGCGGCGCGGGCGCTGGACTGGGGATACCGCCCCGGCCTGGGCACCGAGCCCCGCCCTCCCCTCGTGCGCCACATGCTGCGCAGCATCCGCGAGGCCGCGCTCGCGCCCCCCGGGGCCGGTCCCGGGCCGCGCGACGCCGGGCTGCCCCCCTTTCCCCGACCCCGACAGGAGGCCCCATGACCGGACCCACCCCCGACGAGACGCGCGCCATGCGCCGGATCATCCGCGAGGCGCTGGACGCCAGCACCGAACCCGGAAAGGCCGGCATTTCCGCCGCGCTGCTGCGGGACGGCGAGGTGATCGCCAGCGGCAGCAACCATGTCCATCTGCAGACCGATCCCACCCGCCATGCCGAAATCGTCGCCCTGGGGCGCGCGGCATCGCGCCTGGGGCGGCCGGACCTGTCGGACTGCACGCTGCTGAGCACGCTGCAACCCTGCGAGATGTGCCTTGCGGCGGCCCGGTTCGCGGGGATCGGCCGCGTCGTCTTCGCCGCCCGCAAGTCCCGCGTCGCCGCGAAGTATTTCGCCTTCGGGCATCTCGAGCTGGCGGATTTCCAGGGGGATCCGCCACAATTCGACTGTCTCGGCGGCTGCATGGAGGACGAGGTGCTGCATCTCTATGCCGATGGGCGGGAATAGCGGGGCCGCCTCGCCGGCCCCGACGCGGCGCAGGCCCCGACGCCGCGCAGGTTCGGCCGATCCGGCATCCGCCGCGGCCGCCGGGCCTCCGGCAGGGCGCCCGGGACGGCGCCTAGAAGCTGTAGGACAGGGTCAGCGCCCCCGAATGCGTCACCGCCTCGGACCCGAAGGACCCGCCATATTCCGCCCGCAGGTCCAGCCGCCCGCTGTCGAAGAGCTGGACCCCCGCGCGCAGCCGCAGCGCGGTATCGTCCAGCGGCACCCGCGTGTCGATGCCGCTGCCGCCCGGGGCCCCCTGCAGATGCGCCTCGCCGCTCCAGTCGTCATTGCTGCGCAGCGCCACGCCGCCGGAGACATAGCTGCGCAGCACCAGGCCGGGGCGCAGCTCGGACCGGGCGCCCGCCTCCAGCGCCGGGGTCAGGATCGCCGTGCCGTAGCGGCTGCTGTCGTAATCCAGCCCCAGCCCGTCCAGCCCGCGCTCGCGCCAGGACGCGGCCCGGGCCTGGACCCCGTCGAGGGTCAGGGAGGGCCGCAGATAGCCCGCCGCGCCGCCGAAGGTATAGGCCGCATGCAGGCGAAGCCCGCGGGAGGTCGTGTCGGCGGTCCCCTCCCCGGTGCCGCCATAGCTGCCCAGGGCGGCGCGGCGGCTCAGATCGTCCTGCGCCATCGTGCCGAAGACCGCACCGGCCAGCAGCCAGGGACCGGTCTGGTATTTCAGCGTCAGCGCCGCCGAAACGGCATGGCCCTCGGCGCTGACCCCGTCGGAGGCGTCCATCGACGTGTCGCGATAGCCGATCACCCCGCCCAGGAACAGCTCCGGGGCGATCTCCGCCTGGGCGCCCAGCTGCAGGCCGCGATCCTCGAAATCGGCGCTGCCGGCATTGTCCGACCCGTCCCGGTCGGTGCGCGCGGCGGTGAAGCGGCCGAAGACGCAGGACCGCTCGGTCAGGAAGGTGCCTGCGCCCTCGAAGACCGGGCAGCTCATGGCCGCATCGGCGATCCCGGTGGCCTCCGCCGCGCGCTGCGACAGCAGCGTCATGGCGGAGCGCGGCCCGAGTTCGGACATCGCCGCGCCGAAGGCCCCGGCATCCGCCGCCGCGGCCTGGTCGAGTTCCGCGAACAGCCCGGCATAGGCGGTGTCCCCCTGGTCGAAGAACGTCTCCAGCTCGCGCGCCGTGGCGGCGGCATCGCCGCTCAGGCCGAATTCCGCGCGGTCGAAATCGCGCCCGGCCACCGAAAGCATCTGGACCCCGCCGCTCTCCTCGAGGGAGAAATCGAACAGCGCCGTGCCCCCGGCCCGCAGCGCACCGGAGGTGCTGCCCGCGACGGTCAGGACCGGAACGGAGGCATCCGGCAGCACCCCCGCCATGCGCGGCACGATGGTGCCGTCCAGCATGGCATCGCCGGTCACCGCGAAGCGTCCCGCGATGCCGGTGGCGAAATCGACGACCGGGGCCAGGATGCCGGAGCCGGCCTGGACGAGGTTTCCGTCGATCACGGTCTGCGCGCCGGGACGCGCGACCAGCGTGCCGGCATTGGTCAGGGTGCCCGTGCCGGAGGCCGCCGCCAGCTGCTGCGCCGCCGGAGCGGCCGGATTGCCCGAGACCGCCCCCCCGGCCAGCGTGGCGCTGCCGGTGATGGTGCCGTAATTGGTCACGTTCAGGATGCCGCCGCCGGTCTGGGTGATCGCCTGGCCCGACAGCGCGGAGACCGCCGATCCCGCGTTGATCGTCACATGGTTTGCCGAACTGCCGGCAAGCACGCGGATCCCCGCCCCGTCCTCGCCCGAGCCGCCGGTGACGGTCGCCGCCTCCTCCGCGCTGCCCACGGTGACGGTGACGGTGCCATAGCCGTTCGGGCCGATGCTCTGCGCCAGGATGCCCGCCCCGGCGGCGCCGGTCGCCGAGATGTCGCCGGTGGTTGTCACATGGACCTCGCCGCCCGCACCGCTTTCGTTGCCCGCGCTGCCGGTCGTCCCGAGAAACAGCGTGCCGTCGCGATAGGCGGCCATCCCGCCGCCGCCGCCCACCGATTGCGCCAGGATCCCGAAGGCCCCGTCCCCCGTCACCGAGATATCCGCGGCCGAGGTCACGGTGACGGTCTTGCCGTCGCCCTTGCCGCCGCCGGCCGTGTAGCCGAACTGATCGACGATATCGGAGACCTTCTCGGACTGGGCCAGATAGGTGGTGACGATCCCGCCGCCGCCGCCGACGGATTGCGCGACGATGCCATGCCCCGCCCTGCCGGTGGTGGCGATGGTGCTGCCCCCGGGCAGCGCCAGCTCGATGGTGCCGCCATCGCCGCTGCCCGATCCGCCCAGCCGCAGGGAGGTCAGGACCAGCCCGTGCGACGCCGAGAGCAGCCCGCCGCCGCCGCCCACGGACTGCGCCAGCAGCCCGAAGGCGCCCGTGCCGGTGGTATAGAGCGCCAGCGGCGTCTGCGCCGCCAGCCCGGTCGTGTCGATCGCGCCGCCATTGCCCGCCGACACGCCCTGGTTGCCCAGCCGCACCGTGGCGCTGGGATAGATGTCGCTGTCGTCGCCCTCCACCTCGAGCGAGCCGCCGCGGGCCAGAAGGCCGCCGCCGCCGCCCACCGATTGCAGCGCGACCGCATGGGCCTGCCCGCCGCGCGTGACGACGGTCTGGGTCCCGGAGAGCCCCTCGGCGGAGACCAGCGAGACCGCGCCGCCATTGCCCGCGCTGCCGTCTGACCCGGTCGCGGTGAGATTGGCGCCGAGCGTCAGGCTGGGCGGGGTGTAGTCATTCCCGGGATCCTGCTCCTGCGCGGTCGATCCGTCGGGCAGCACGGTATTGTCGCCTGCCGTGCCGCCGCCGCCGCCCACGGACTGGGCGAGGATGCCCACCGCGCCGAAGCCGCCGCTGCCATCGGCGCGGCCGGTGAAGACCTGGCCCGCGCCCAGTCCGACCTCGACCGCCCCGCCCGAGGCGCCCGCCCCGCCGGCCCCGGTGAAGCCAAGCGAGAAATCCGCCTTGACCGTCCAGCTCTTGAAGAAGGAGCGCAGGGTGTTGCCCTCGGCCTCGGCCACGGCGGTGCCGCCGGTGCCGCCGCCGCCGCCCACCGATTGCGCCTTGAGCCCGTAGGCCAGGTCGCCCTGGGTGACGATGCCGCCATGCTGCGTCACGCTCACCGCGCCGCCGGTCCCGCCCGATCCGCCGGTGCCGCCGACCAGCATCGTGGCACCGATCTGCAGATTGCCGCCCTTGGTGACATCCGGCCCTTCCCCGGTCTCGGCCAGAACCAGCGCGCCCGACGCGGGCGCCACCGTGTCGCCGTAGATCTGGTTGAAGATCTCCAGGAAATCCTCGGCCTCCTCGTCGGAGGGCGCATCGGCCGCCCCCGCCGCGCCGCCGATCCCGCCGCCTCCGCCCACGGACTGGGCGAGGATGCCGGTCGAGCCCGCCCCGGCGGTGACGATGGTGCCCTCGTGATCGACCGTCACGGTCCCGCCATTGCCGCCCGTGCCGCCGATGGCCCCCACCTTGAGGCTCAGGTCGCTCTTGATCGTATTGTCGATGGCGCGCTCTTCGGTGACATGGGTCCGGATCTTCTTGTCCAGACCGCCGATCAGGGTCACGCCGCTGCCCGAGGCGATGCCGCCGCCGCCGCCCACGGATTGCACCACGAGGCCGCGCGAATTGGCCCCGGCCGTCTCGATCAGCCCGTTGGCCGCGGTGGTGGCGCGGGCCGCCATGCCGGCGCCGCCGCTGCCGCCCTGGCTGCCCAGGGTCATGTCCATCTGGGTCTTGGCGCCGCTGAAATAGGTGCTGGAGGAGGTGGAGCCGATCCCGGCATTGCCGCCACCGCCGCCGATCGACTGGACCACCACCGCATTGGCCAGGTCGCCCAGGGTCGCGATCCGGCTGGTCTGCGTGCCGTCATCGCCCAGCGAGAAGGCCGCGCTGCCGCCCGCGCCGCCGCCGCAGGTCTCGTCGCCGCTGACATTGCTGCAATTGCCGCCCACGGCGAGCGAGAAATTCAGGTTGTTGGGGGCCGGCGTGCCGGGAATGCGCTTCGCGCCGAAGCCGACCGAGGCATAGGCGGCGGAGGAATCCCCGCCATTGCCGCCGCCGCCGCCGATCGACTGGACCAGAACCGCCTGGCTGCCCGCGCCCTGCGTCGTCACCGCGCTGCCGCCGCGCACCACGGCGCTGGCGCTGTCGCTGTCCCCGTCCGAGGCCCCGGCCGCCCCGCCATTGCCGCCCGATCCGCCGACCGCCGCGTCGATGGTGAAGGTCGGCGTGGCCTGCGCCCCCGCCTCCGAACCGAAGGGAATGGAGGCCGCCAGCGCGAAGGCCGAGGCGCCCCCGCCCGAGCCGCCGCCCCCGCCGATCGACTGCACCAGCAGCCCGTGGCTGTCGATATCCTCCGCGCCGCTGCCGGTCGTGGCGACGATGCTGCCGCGGTCGAGCGTGACCTCGGCGGTCTGGCTGGCGCCGCCATTGCCGCCCGATCCGCCGATCGCGGCCGCCTCCGAGAAGGCCACCCCGCCCGATGTGGCGATCGCGGCGCCGCCGACCCCGCCGCCGCCGCCCACCGATTGCACGACCACGCCATTGGCGCCGCCGCCCGAAGTCGTCACTTCGAACGCGGTCAGGGCCGCCGTGGCCCGCCCGCCCGCGCCGCCTTCTCCGCCATCCCCGCCGATGGCCAGCGCCTCGCCGACACCGCCATCCAGCGAATTGCCGCCCGCGCCGCCGCCGCCGCCCACCGATTGCAGCACGAGACCATGCGCCAGCTGCCCCGAGGTCAGCACCGCGGCGCCGCCATCATAGCTGCCGTCGAGATCCGCGGTCACCCGGCCGCCGCCGCCGCCGGCCCCGCCATCGCCGCCATCCGATGCGAAGACGCCGCTGCCTGTGCCCCCCACGCCGCCGCCGCCGCCGATCGACTGGGCGACGATGGCGAAGGCGGAGTCGCCCTGCGTCGTGACCCGGCCGAAATTGAAGACATCGACGCGGCCTGCATCCGTGGCCGGCACCCCGTCTCCGCCGCTGGCGCCGAACAGCGCGTAGTCGCCGCGCCCGCCCGCGCCGCCGCCCCCGGCGACGGACTGGGCCAGGATGCCCTGGGCGTTGTCGCCCATGGTGGTGATCCGGCCGCCGCCATTCTGGGTGACGTTGATCGCGCCGACGCCGCCGCCCTTGGCGCCGGTCCCGCCTTCGGAGGTGATCAGCCCCGATCCGTCGGCGCCATTGCCGCCCGACCCGCCGATCCCCTGGGCCAGCACGCCGCGAGATTCATCCCCCTCGGTGATGACCACGCCGGAAGTGTAGATGTTGATCGTGCCGCTGTCGCCGCCCAGGCCGCCCGAACCCGCATGGGCCTCGCCCAGTCCGCCGCTGGCGAAACTGGCATCGCCGCCCGTGCCGCCGATGCTCTGGGCCAGGATGCCGTCGGCGCTGGCGCCCCGGGTCGCGATCTCGGTGCCCGCGCGGGTATCGATCAGGATCGCGCCGCCCAGGCCGCCCTTGCCGCCATCCGGGGTCTCGGCATCCGATATGTCGGTATCCTCGCCGCCGCCATTGCCCCCGGTCCCGCCGGTGCTGCGGGCGAGGATGCCGTGCGAGCCCTCGCCCTGCGTGCCGACATCCAGCCCCGACATCAGGGTCATGTAGAGCGTGCCGCCATTGCCGCCGATCCCGGCCGCGCCGGCATGGCCCGAGGAAAGGTCGTCGACATCGCCGCCATTGCCGCCCGTGCCGCCGGCGGAGACCAGCGACAGTCCCGCCGAGCTGTCCCCCGTCGTGGAGACCGCGAGCGCCCCGTCATTGGACAAATTCAGCGCGCCGCCGGTCCCGCCATTTCCGCCCGCCCCGGCATCGGGGCTGATGCTGAAGGCACCGCCGTCATAGGCGCCATTGCCGCCCGTCCCCCCCGCGGAGGTGACGGAGATCCCCGGCGCATTGCCGCCGGTGGTGGAGACGGTGCTGCCCGGCCCGCCGCTGCCCCGGGTGAAATCCAGCACGACCTGGCCCATGGAGCCGCCATTGCCGCCTGCGACCTTGCTGTCGCCATGGCTGCCATTGCCGCCCGTGCCGCCCTTCTGGCGGACCAGGATCCCGGCCGTGCCATCTGCATCGGATGCCAGGATGCTGTCCTCGACCCGCAGCGTCACGTCCTGGGCGCCGCTGCCATGGCCGCTGGGATACCCCTCCGAGCCGTCGCCGCCGGTCTCCTCGCGCTGGTTGAGCACCAGCGCGCCGCCGCCGCCGGCATGCCCGGCCCCCTCGGCGGCGGTGACGCGCACGGTCGACCGGGTCAGCGTCACGTCCTGGGCGCCCGCCTGGCTGGCATTGCCGTCGGGATTGGTCTTGCCGGGGGTGATGCCATGCAGCGCGCGGCTTTCGACATAGACGCCGAACAGTCCGGCCCCGACCTCGGACGCGCCCAGATCGAGCGTCACGTCGGTATCGGTCAGCCCGGCCGTCACGCCTGCCATCGTGACCTCTCCGTAGCGGTCCTGGTAATTGTAGAGCCCCAGCGCGCTGAAACCGTAATCATAGCTGCCCGACAGGGTCAGCCCGTCCCCGGCCGAGAGGGCCACGGTCGAGGCGGACAGCGTCAGGCTGCGCGCCTCCCATCCCTCGACATGCTGGTAGAGCGCGCTCCAGATCCCCATATCCGCGGAGCCGGTGACCGCGCGGCTGAAGGCCAGATCGCTGCCGGACCAGGTCGCGGGGGCCTCATAGACCTCCGCCGCGGCGAGCCCGGCAAGGCTGGAGAAGACGGCGAGGGGCGCGATCAGGGGAAGCGTGGTCATGGCCGGAAAGGTCCTGCAGGCAAAAAACAAGGGTATGTGTCTGAAAGTATCTGGACGTTGCGGAAACCGTTAACTTGTTATTATCTTATTGCAACAGTTTAATTCAGCTTCATCGTTGCCATTGCGGTCCATCCCGGGCCGGGCGGCGGATCGCCCGCTGCGGGGATTTGCCTTTCGCGCCGCGATGGCGCATTCGGTGGTCCCGGCAAGGACAGTGATCCCTGGAGGCGACCATGCGGTTTCGCGGGCTGGACCTTAACCTGCTGTCGGCACTCGTCGTGCTGGTGGATGAATGCAGCGTCAGCGCGGCCGCCACCCGGCTGCATCTCAGCCAGGCCGCCACCAGCAATGCCCTGGCCCGGCTGCGCGCCTATTTCGGCGACCCGCTGCTGGTGCGGGCCGGACAGCAGATGATGCCCACCGAACGCGGGCGCGCCCTGCACCGCGAGGCGGGGATGCTCCTGCGCCAGGTGGAGGCGCGGGTGCTGGCGGCGCCGGATTTCGACCCGGCGACCCATCGGCGCGACATCACCATCATCGCCGCGGAGGCGGTGGCGCTGGGGCTGATGGCGCGGCTGTCGCGCGAGCTGACCCGCCAGGCGCCCGGCCTCTCGCTGACCATCCGGCCCCCCCGCGGCAATCTCGGCGCCCAGCTGGAGACCGGGGCCGTCGATCTGCTGGCGGTGCCGCTGAAATACGCCGCCCCCGCGCGGCCGCATTGCCTGCTTCACGACGAGCCGTTCCGCGTCCTGTGCTGGCGCGGGGCCGGGATCGCCGCGCAGCCGATGACGCCCGAGCTCTATCTGGGCGCCGATCATGTCGGGCTGCATCCGGGGGCGGATCGCAAGATGCCCCTCGACCAGCTGATGATCGAGCAAGCGCATGGGCCGCTGCGCCGCTCGGTGACGGTATCGGGCCATGCCGCGGTCCCATGGTACCTGATGGGCACGGAGCGGCTGGCCACCCTGCCCGGGCGGATCGCGCGGCAATTCGCCGATGCCCTGCCGCTGAGCTGCCGGGCGCTTCCCTTCGAGCTGCCGCAGCTGCGGCTGGTTCTGCAATGGGATGACCGCGCCGGGCCGGATGCCTGCCTGTCCTGGCTGGTCGGTCGGCTGCAGGCGCTGGCCGCGGCGGAGGATCCCGAGGGCACGGATATTCACGAAATCCATTAGCCGTCTTCCGATCAATCAATTTTCCGGAAACCGCCCCGCGGCCTATACCCGGCAGGAAAGGCCGCCTGCGGCCGCGACTGCGAGGAAACGAGGATGGACATGATCGTGAACGACCTGCCCGGAGGCCCGGCGCCCTATGCGATCCGGTCGGGCCGGGGCCCGCGCCACCTGATCGGCGGCATGGTCGCCGCGCTCTATGCCACGGGGGCCGAAACCGGCGGTGGCTTCTGCCTTGCGATGCTGACCGGCGGACGCGAGGCCGGGCTGCCCCTGCTGCGCCATGCGCAGAGCCATGTCGCGCTGCAGGTGCTGGAAGGGGAGATCGAGCTGGTGCTGGACGGGCGGCGCTGGCGGCTCCTGGGCGGCGACTACGCCTCGATCCCGGCGGGCAGGGATTATGCGCTGCGCATGACCCGGCTGCGCAACCGCGCGCTGCTGTTCCAGACCGGGGCGGAGGCCGGGCGGATGCTGGTCGAAAAAGGCCGGCCCTATGACGGCCATGTCCAGCCGGACCGTCAGCCCGGCAGCTGGCGCGACCTGGCGCCCGGGCCGGTGGCAGGCTGCGATACCGTGATCCTGGGCGCCCCGGATCCCGCCCTGCCCGAGGCCGCGCCGCTGCGCGACATGCCGAAGGCCGCCCGGCCCTATGTGCTGGAGGCCGGCTGCGGGCGCCATCTTCTCGTCGGCGACCAGCTCTTCACCTTCTCGGGGGCCAATGACCAGAGCGGCGGCCGCTTCCTGACGCTGCTGACCGAGGGGCCGGAGGGCCCGATGATCCCGCCGCACAAGCACCTGCTGCATGACGAAAGCTTCTTCTGCGGCGCGGGCCGGATCCGGATGAAGGCCGGGGAGGCGGAGATCGAGCTTGCCCCCGGGGATTTCCTCTTCGTGCCGCGCGGCACGCCGCATGCCTTCCAGTTCCTCGACCCCTATACCCGGATCATCGGCTTCCTGACGCCGGGACTGTTCGAGCCCTTCTTCGGCATCCTGGGCGAGGAGACCGACATCACCGTCTATCCGCAGAGCCCGGGCCCCTTCCGGTTCGACCGGGTGCTGGAGCGGCTGGACGAGCTGGACATCGTGCCGCTCGGCCGCCCCGGGGGGCCGCAGGCATGAGCGCGACCGCCCCCCTGCCGCCGCTGCGCCCCGGCGTCACGCTGCGCCCCGACCAGGTGTTCTCCCGCGCCGGCGGGCAGGACCGGCTGGCCGATCTCTACCTGCCCGCGGGGGCAGGCCCGCATCCAGCGGTGATCTTCCTGCATGGCGGCGGCTGGCGCTTCGGCGACCGGCGGCTGGCCCCCGACCTGTCGCGCCATTTCGCCGAGGCGGGCTATGTCATGGTCTCGATCGACTACCGGCTCAGCGGCGAGGCCGGGTTTCCGGCCGCCGTGGAGGATGTCGTCAGCGCGATCTGCTGGCTGCGGGCGACGGCCGCGCAGCATGGCGTCGATCCCGACCGCATCGCCCTGATGGGTTCCTCGGCGGGCGGGCACCTGGCCTGCCTTGCCGCGCTGGCCCCCGAAACCTTCCGGGGCGGGGATTGCCTGCCCGTCGGCGCGCAGGTGGCGGCGGTGATCGACGGCTACGGTCCGGTCGATTTCACCCGGATCGACGCGCAGCGCGATCCCGATGCCCTGCCCGGAACGGACCCGGAATCGGCTCATCTGCCGCCGCCCCGGCCGATGAGCGACCCCGGGGCGCTGGAATGCCTGTTCCTCGGCGGCGTGGTGGCGGATATCCCCGACCGGGCCCGGGCGGCAAGCCCGCTCAGCCATGTCTCGGCCGCGGCGCCGCCGATGCTGATCGCCCATGGCACTTTCGACGGCGCGATCCCCCCGGCGCAGAGCGCGCAGCTTTTCGAGGCGCTGGACCGGGCCGGCGCGCGGGCGGAATGGCTGCAGATCGAGGGGCTGGGCCACGGTTTCCTCAACCGCAGCGCGCTGGACGAGGCCGGCCCTTTCGCGATGACGCGCCGGCTCTCGCGCGCCGCCGGCGGGACCGGCGCGGCCATAGCCGAAAGGTCGGGCGTCTGGCAGGCGATCCGGTCCTTCCTGGACCGGACCCTGCCGGGGCCCGCGCGCTGACCGGGCCGCGCAGGCGGGGGCTAGCCCGCGGCCAGTGCCTCGGCCACGGCCAGGTCGGCCATCTTCAGGATCGCCTCGCGGCTGCGCGCCGCCGCGATGAACCGGCCGTTATGGCAGAAGGTCGCGCCCTCCACCCCCGACGCCCGCTCCAGCGCCTCGCCCGACAGACCCGCCCAGGCGGCGGGCAGGTCGGCCCGCTGCGCGAAGCCGTCCTCGTTCAGCCGGATGCCGCCGATCGTCCAGTCGCCGCCGCGCGGCGCGATCACGAACAGAAGGTGATCGGCCCCGGCCTTGATCACCGCCGGGCGGAAGGGCATGCCCATCGGCAGTTCCAGCACCCGGCCGTCCCCGGCCCTGCGGATCGCCTCCTCCGCCATCGACTCGGCGCGCAGCTTGGCGGCGCTGCGGGCCACGCGCGCCTCGACGAAGTCGCGGGCGATCTCGACCGCCCTGCGGAACCCGCGCGCCTCGGCCTCGGGATCGGTGTCGTCGAAGACCGGCTTGAGCGTCTCGATCAGCCCCGGCAGGGTCAGCGCCGAAAGCTGTCCCGCCTCCGACAGGCTCAGCGCGCCGTTATCGACGAGGTCCACCGGCAGCACGAAACCGGCATCGAAGGAGGCATGCACCGCGTCCAGATGCGCCTCGGGCAGGCCGGAGGCGCGCAGGTAGTCGCGGCCGAAATGGCCCCAGACCAGCCCGAAGGAGCTGAGCGGCCGCCCGTCCTCGCGCTGGGGCGCGCCGCGCTGGTGGTGGTCGAAGATCCCCGCCGCGGGATCATGGGCACCGCCGACATCATAGACGATCCGGTCCGGTCCGGGCGTGATCCATTCCGGATCGCGGCTGCGCACGACCTGCGCCTGCGGGAACAGCCGGGTCAGGATCACGGTGGAGAGGACTTCGTCGGCATGGAAGCCGCCGGAATGGGTGACGAGATAGCTGGGGGTCATGGCGGTCGCTTCCGTGGCAAGGCAGTCGCGGGCCTGATACCCCCGTCCCGCACCGGCGCGCAAGGCGCCCGGATCACCCCGCCGGCGGCGCCTCAGGCCGGGGCGGCAGCGCGCGCGGCCAGCCGGTCCCGTGCGATGCGCAGCTTCGCCCGGGCCGCCTCCACCCGCGCCAGCGCGCGCATCCGGGCGTCATGGCGGCGGCGCAGGGCCGAGCCGGGGGCGCCGATCGCCCCGGTTCCCGCCGACTGCCAGGCGCGGTCGGCCTCCTCGTAGCGGCTCAGGCTGGCCGCCAGCAGGCGGCGGCGTGTCGAAAGTTCCGGTTGCATGGTCTCCTCCCCGATCTCCTCCGGGTCCGAGGATACCACCGGGCGGACGCTGCACAAAGCCCCCGCTCCCCGGCCAGGCGGGACCGGCCGCCCCCGCCATGCGCGGGGCGCAGAACGGGTCTGCAGCACTGACCGTTGCGCTGCGCCGCGGCAGGGCCTATTTCACGGTCATGGCGCGGCAACGTGCCTAAGAGTTTCCTGGGGCTCCTCCTCCTCCCTGAGCCCGGGAATTCGGCGGCGGCCCCCTCCTCCTCCCTGGGGTCGCCGCCTTTCTTTTTTCCGCCTCCCGCTATGTGCCGGCCCGCTGCCCGCGCAGGATCACCACCGCGCCGCTGGCCGCGATGATCGCCCCGCCCGCCAGGGTCGCGGCATCGGGCATCTCGGCCCAGATGAGCCAGCCCAGCCCGACCGCCCAGAGCAGCCCGGTATAGTCCAGCGGCGCGACGATCGCCGCGGGGGCCAGACGGAAGGCCTGGGTGATCAGCGTCATCCCCGCCGTCCCGAAGAGCGAGATCGCCGCGAAGAGCCACAGGTCCCCCGGCACCAGCGCCACCCAGACGAAGGGCACGGCCAGGGCGCTGATCAGCGCCCCCGCCCCGGTCAGGTACAGCAGCACGGTCCAGACGCTGTCGCGCGGATCGACCCAGCGCGCGCCCAGCATCAGCACCGCATAGACCAGCGCCGTCGCCACCGGCAGGAGCGCGGCGGGATCGAAGGCCGCCGCGCCGGGGCGCACCGCCACCAGCACGCCGCAGAACCCCGCCACCACCGCGCTCCAGCGCCGCCAGCCGACCGTCTCGCCCAGGAACAGCGCCGAGATGGCGGTGATGAACAGCGGCGCGGCAAAGGCCAGCGCCGTCGCCTCGGCCAGCGCCAGGTGCTGCAGCGCGGTGAAGAACAGCATCGCGGCGGCGATCCACAGGATGCCGCGCAGCAGATGCGCGCCGGGCCGGTGCGACCTCAGCGCGCCGCGCCCGCCCATGGCCAGCGCGACCGCCACCGCGACCGGAAGCGCGATCAGGTTGCGCAGGAACAGGATCTGCAGCGGCGGATAGGTCTGACCCAGCGTCTTGGCCAGCGCGTCATTCGTCGCCAGGCAGGCCACGCCCGCGATCATCAGGGCGATCCCCGCGGCGGGCGAGGACCGGACAACGGGAATGGCGTTCTGCATGGGACCCTCCGACTGCGGCGCGCGACCCTCGGCCGGGCCGGAGCCGCTGTCAACCGCGCGGCGCCATGGGCCCTCGGTTGAAGTTCTTGCAGATCAGGTAGCGGGCCGGTCCCCGCCCCAGCGCCCCGAACCATTGCGGCACATGCGGCCCCATCCAGATCGCGTCGCCGGCCTGCACCGGGTACCAGCGGTCATCCAGCCGGTAGACCCCGCCGCCGTCCAGCATCAGCAGGCCGTGTTCCATGAAATGCGTCTCCACATAGGGCAGCGAGGCGCCGGGGCGGAAACTCATCACGTTGACCTCGAAGTCGAAGGCCGGATCCTCGGGCAGCATCTTGCGCACCTCCACCCAGTCATCGCCATGGATCGGCCGCCCGGGACAGTCGTCCAGCCGCCCGCTCAGCGCGGCGGGCACCGGGCCGCGCGCCGCGAACGGCCATTCGAAGACCGCCAGCCGGCTGCCCGCATCTGCGGCCAGCCCCGCGCCGCAACCGGGCGGCTGAAAGGCGAAATCCTCGGGCATCAGAACCGTGCCGTCCGGCAGATGCGCCCGCCCCTCCAGGCAGAAGACGAAGCGCGCGATCCCCGCGCCCGCGGGGGGCGCCGCCACCGGCTCCGGGCAGCGCAGCAGCGACAGCGACAGCCGCGCCCCCATGTCGGGCGAGACCAGCACCGCCAGCTCGGCGCCCGGCCAGTCGGGCAGGCGGATCCATTCGTGGCTCTCGGGGGTCAGCAGCGCGTGGCGCGCGCGGATGTCGGATCGGGTAGCGCCGAGGCTGGACAGCGGGGCGGGCATCATCGGGGTCTCCTGTGGCGAGGCGGTGCCCCGCCCCTGTACCCTGCCCCTGTGCCCCGGCCGGACGGCAAAGGCCAGCCTTTCGCCCCGGCGGGTCAGACCGCCGCCGCGACGATCCCGGCCAGAAGTCCCGGCGCCCCGAAACCGCCCGATTTCGTGGCAAGACGCAGATCCGTCGGTCCGTCCAGCAGGCGCATCGCCGGCAGACCCGGCGCCAGTTCGCCCTCGGGCACCAGCAAGCCCGCGCCCAGCCCGGACAGGATCGCATCCGCGGTCTCGCCGCCCGTCACCAAGAGCATGGCCGGCGGGGCGGCCGCGACCTGCCGGGCCAGCCCGGCCGCGAATTGGGCAGCGGCCTGCCGCGGCGGGACGGGCGCAGGACCCGGCGTCATCTGCACGACCGTAACCGGCGCAACAGGCAGCGGGCCGGGCAGCGCGCCGTTCGGCGCCGCCACATGCGGGATGCCGGGCAGCGCCGCGACCTGCGCCAGCGTCACCGGATCGCGCGACCCGATGGCGATCAGCAGCGGCAGGCCGGGCGGCGGCGCCGGTCGCGGCGCGGTGCCGGGGCAGA
>NZ_JACVXA010000083.1 GCF_014903745.1 Mangrovicoccus algicola
GGCCGGGCCGGCGGCGCAAACGGGGGAGCCCGCCGCCCGGCTCCGGGGCCTGCGCAGCCGCCTTGCCGCCCTGATCGCCTCCGCGACACGGGCGGCCCGGGCTGCGACGAAGACCGCCGCCGCAAGGGACATCCTCCCCGCCGCAGAGCCGCCCGCGACGGAGGCGCGCGGCCATATTGCGCTGGTCGGGGCCGGACCCGGGGCGCGCGACCTGCTGACCCTGCGCGCCGCGCAGCGCCTCCGGGAGGCGGATGTCATCTTCTACGACCGCCTGGTCGATCCCGCGCTGCTGCATCTGGCGCGGACCGGCGCGCGGCGCGTCTATGTCGGCAAGGAGGTCGGCCGCAACGCCTGGCCGCAGGCCCATATCGACCGGCTGATCGTCGCCGAGGCGCGCAAGGGGCGCCGCGTGGTGCGGCTGAAATCCGGAGATCCATCCGTCTTCGGCCGCGCCGCCGAGGAGATCGCCGCCGCCCGCGCCGCCGGGATCGAGCCGGAGATCGTGCCCGGCATCACCGCCGCCTCGGCCGCCGCGGCCGCGATCCGGGTGCCGCTGACCGAGCGGGGGGAAACCGACTGCTTCGCCGTCACCACCGGCCTGTGCCGCCCCGGCGATCCCGCCCCCGACCGCAGCCTTCTGGCGCGGCCCGGCACCGCGCTGGCGATCTACATGGGGATCGGCAAGGCCGCCGAGATCGAGGCCGCCATGCTGGCCGCCGGCGCCCCTGCGGAATGCCCGGTCGATATCGTCTCCTGCGTCAGCACCGGACGGGAACGTCATGCCAGCGCCACGCTGGCCAGCCTGTCCGAAACCCTGCGGCGCGAGGCCCTGCCCGGCCCGGCCATCCTGTTCCTGCGCCACCCCAAGTCGCTCTCCGGCCGCCGCGCCGGGGGCGCCAGCCGCGCCGCATGATCGGTCCCCCGCGCGGGGCGAATCGCCGCGATCGGCCCCGGGGTTATCAATTCGGCGCTATTTCTTGCACCCGGCGCCATGGCTGCACAGATGCGGCGCAGCCCCGGGCAAAGCCCCGCCTTCCCCGCGCGGCAGCCCCGGCAAATCTGGCCGCGGCCTGCCGCCCGGCGATAACGTGAACCTCAGGGAGGCCCTGCCTCCGCGGTCGCAAAGGCGCGACCCTTTCCGGACAGACGGCCCCGACCGGGGCCGGCAGCAACGGCGCTGCGTGCTCAGACCGCCCGGGTTTTCCGGACGGCTTCGGGATCGCGTCAAGGCCCTGCCGACCCGCCTTCCCCTCGAGATGTCGCAGGACGCCCCGGCGTCCGGATCGCCGAAACGGGAGACAGGCCAGATGCACGACATGTTCCCCGCCCGCCCCCGCCCCTGCGCGCAGAGCTCTGCGCAATCCGAACCGCCCGGCAGGCCGGGCACGACAGCCACCTTCCCCAACCCAGCGGTGCCTCGAGACAGGCCCCCATTCTGAAAGGACCGACGCACATGTCCTACGTCATGCCGAAGGAATTCGCGGCCAAGATGGTCGATGCCGGCGAGGCCAAGATCTTCATGGCCACCAAGGACACGCTGATCCGCGCCTTCATGGCCGGGGCGATCCTGGCGCTGGCCGCCGCCTTCGCGGTGACCATCGCGGTCAATACCGGCAATTTCCTGGTCGCCTCGCTGCTGTTCCCGGTCGGGTTCTGCATGCTCTACCTGATGGGATTCGACCTGCTGACCGGGGTCTTCACGCTCTGCCCGCTGGCGGTGATCGCCAAGCGGCCGGGCTGCACCTGGAAAGGCGTGTTCCGCAACTGGGGGCTGGTCTTCTGCGGCAATTTCGCGGGCGCCATGACCACCGCGATCCTGATGGCCGTGGTCTTCACCATGGGCTTCAGCCAGGAGCCCAACGAGGTCGGCCAGCGCATCGGCACGATCGGCGAATCCCGCACGCTGGGCTATGCCGCGGCCGGGGGCGCGGGGCTGCTGACCGTCTTCGTGCGCGCGGTGCTGTGCAACTGGATGGTCTCCACCGGCGTGGTCGCGGCGATGATGTCGACCTCCACCTCGGGCAAGATCATGGCGATGTGGATGCCGATCCTCGTCTTCTTCTACCTGGGGTTCGAGCATTCCATCGTGAACATGTTCCTGTTCCCCTCGGGCATCATGCTGGGCGGCGAATTCACCTGGGCGGATTACCTGATCTACAACGAGATCCCCGTGGTGGTGGGCAACCTGGTCGGCGGGCTGACCTTCGTCGGCGGCATGATCTACGCCACGCATTTCCGCGAAAGCCCCAAGCGCAACGCCTCGCCCGACCTGCGCGTCGCGGCCGAGTGAGCATGCCGGCGCGGGGCCCTGCCATGGCGGGGCCCCCTGGATGCAGGGGGGAGCGAGATGCCCAGGGATGATGATCCCGCCCGCGGCGGCCTGCAGGTCACGATCGGCCAGCACTCCTCTGCCGGGACGAAGCCGGTCAACCAGGACTTCCACGGCGCGGCGCTTCCCGCAGGCGCGGCGCTGCGGTTCAAGGGGGTCGCCCTCGCCCTTGCCGACGGGATCAGCCCCAGCCCGGTCAGCCGCGAGGCGGCGGAACTGGCCGTCGCCGCGCTGACCGGCGATTACTACGACACGCCCGAAGCCTGGGATACCGCCACCGCGGCGCGGCGGGTCATCGGGGCGATCAATGCCTGGCTGTGCGGGCTGAACCGCGGCATCGAGGATCCCGACCGGGGGCATGTCTGCACCCTGGCCGCGCTGATCCTGAAAGGGCGCCAGGCGCATGTCCTGCATGTCGGCGACAGCCGCGTCGCCCGGGTCGCGGGCGCCAGCCTGGAACCGCTGACCGAAGACCACCTGGTGCCCGGCCCCGGCGGAGGCCGGCTGTCCCGCGCGCTGGGGATGGACCCGGCGCTGCGCATCGACCATGGCCGGTTTCCCGCCGCGGCGGGCGACATCTTCGTCCTGACCACCGACGGGGTGCATGGCGTCCTGCCCGCGCGGGAGATCGCCCGCCTGGCCGCGGGCGCCTGGCCGCAGGCGGCGGCGGAGGCGATCGTCGCGGCCGCGCTGGCCGCGGGCAGCACCGACAACCTGACCGTGCAGGTGGCGCGGGTGGAGGGGCTGGCCGATGAGGCGCTGCCGCCCGGTCCCGGATTGCTGCCCCCGGCGCGCCTGCCCGCGCCCGGCGAGATCCTGGACGGGATGCGGATCCTGCGGCAGGTCCATGCCTCGCCGCGCAGCCATGTCTTCCTGGCCCTCCTGCCCGACGGCCCGCGCGCCGCGCTGAAGATCCCCGCCGGCGAGATCACCGCCGATCCCGCCCTGCTGGCGCGTTTTGCCATGGAGGAATGGGTCGCGCGCCGGGTCTGCTCGCCGCACCTAGCCGGGGTGCCGGAGCTGCCCGCCCCGCGCAGCGCGCTCTATGCGCTGTCCAACTGGGTGGAGGGCGTCACGCTGCGCCAGTGGATGACCGACCACCCCCGCCCCGATCTGAACGCGGTGCGCGACATCGCCGGGCAGATCGCCCGGGGGCTGCGCGCGCTGCATCGCCGCCGGATGGTTCACCAGGATCTGCGCCCCGAGAACGTCATGATCGACCCTGACGGCACGGTGCGCCTGATCGACCTGGGCTCGGTCGCCGTGGCCGGGGTGGAGGAGGCCGCGCCGGGGCTGCTGGGCCCCCTGCCCGGCACGCTGCAATACACCGCGCCGGAATATTTCACCGGCGAGGCGCTGGACTGGCGGGCCGATCTCTACGCGCTCGGCGCCATCACCTGCGAGATGCTGACCGGCCGCCTGCCCTATGGCACCCATGTCGCGCGGATCCGGTCGCGGCGCGACCAGGCGCGGCTGACATGGCAGCCCCTGCGCGACGGGCCGGTGGCCGTCCCCGAATGGATGGAGGCCGCGATCCGCCGTGCCTGCCATCCCGACCCGCTGCGGCGGCAGGACGCGCTCGGCGATTTCATCGCCGGGCTGACGGCGCCGCCGCCGGGCTGGATCCCGCCCCGCCACCGCCCGCTGATGCAGCGCGACCCGCTGCGGTTCTGGCAGGCGGTTTCCGCAATCCTGGCGACCGGGCTTGCCGTGTCGCTGGCCACCCGCAGCTGACTGCAAAGGAGAGACCCATGAAAGACCTCGCCCCCGACGGCCTCTGGACCAAGGAGGACGCCACCGCCGCGATCCTGATCGCCCGCAAGCGCGCCGGGCTGAAATGGGAGGAGATCGCCGCCAAGATCGGCATGAGCCCGGTCTGGACCCACTCCGCCTGCATGGGGATGAACGCCTTTCCCCGCGACAAGGCCGAGGCGCTGGCCGCCGCGCTGGAACTGCCCGATGCGGCGATCGAGGCGCTGGTCGAGAGCCCGACCAAGATCTGGCAGCAGGCCGTGCCGACCGATCCCTGCATCTACCGCTTCTATGAAATCGTCGGCGTCTACGGCCCGACGCTCAAGGCGCTGATCCAGGAGGAATTCGGCGACGGCATCATGTCGGCCATCGATTTCGACATGACGGTGACGCGCGTGGCGAACCCGAAAGGCGACCGCGTCAAGGTGGAGATGTCCGGCAAGTACCTGGCCTATAACAGCTGGTAGGTCTCAGCGCGCGCCATGCGCCATCCTCGCCGCCTCCGGCAGGCGGCGCAGGCGCAGCATCGCCCAGGCCCCGATCACGGGGCCTGGCACCAGGATCGCGAAGGCCCATTGCCAGCCCCCCAGCGCCGCGGCCATCAGCGGCACCGTCTGGATCGCCACCAGCGTCAGGCCGAAGCCGATCCCCATCTGCAGCGCCAGCGCCGTGCCCACCAGCCGCGGCTCGGCCAGTTCCGTGACCGCGGCGGAGAATTGCGCGCTGTCGCCGATCACGCTCATGCCCCAGATCACCGCGACCAGCAGCAAGAGCCAGCCCGGCCCGTCGAAGGCGACGCCGATGGCCAGCGCCGAGAGACCCGAGACGGCCATCATCGCCGCCGTGGTGCGGCAGCGTCCGATCCGGTCCGACAGCCAGCCCGCGGCAAGGCAGCCCGCCGCGCCGGAGGCCACCACCGCGAAGGCCAGCATCGAGGGCGTCCCGGCCGGAAAGGGCGACAGCCCCGCCTCCCGCGCGGCAGCGGCAAAGGCGAGGATCCAGGCCCACATCGCGTAAAGCTCCCACATATGGCCGAAATACCCCAGATTGGCATAGAAGACGGGGCGGTCGCGCAGCACCTGCAGGCACTGGCGCGGATCAAAGGTGGCGCGCCCGAAACCATGCGGGCCCTCGCGCACCATGAGCGCGAAGATCGCCGCCGACCCCGCTGCCAGAAGGCTGGTCACGACGACCACGACCTGCCAGGCGACGCCGCCGCTGAGCGCCCGCACCAGATGCGGCATCGACGATCCCAGCGTCAGTGCCGCGATCAGCGCCCCCAGCGCCAGGCCCCGGCCGCGCCGGAACCAGGTCGCCATCAGCTTGACCGCGGGCGGATAGACCCCCGCCAGGGCCAGCCCCGTGACCGCCCGCGCCAGGATCGCCGCGGCGGGGGTCGGCGCCAGCAGCAGCGCCAGGTTCGCCGCCGCTGCCAAGAGCGCGGCCAGCGTCATCAGCCGCTGCATCCGCATGATGTCCGGCAAATTGACCAGCGAGGCGCCGAGCGCGCCGATGACGAAGCCGCCCTGCACCGCATTGGTCAGCCAGGCCGCGGCGGCCGGGCTCAGCGCCCAGGCGCGCACCAGCTCCGGCAGGATGGCCGTAGCGGAAAACCAGGTGGTCATCACCCCGACCACCCCGGCGCAGATCAGCGCCAGCATCGGCCAGCGACCCGGGGCGTATTCGGTTTCCTGCGCGCGCGGCCCTGCGGCTGTGGCTTGCATCTGCGGTTCCTCCTGCGGTGCCTGTCCCGGCATGCAGGATCGCGGGGCGGCGGCCCGGACGCAAGGCCGGCCCTGGGCGCCCGCGCCGCGCGGCCGGTCAGCCGATGGCGGCGCCGTCCCGCAGCCTCTCCGCGAAGAGCGCGCGCAGATCCTGCGCGATGCGCGCCACCCGCGCCGGAACCACGCGATTGCGCCGCCGGATCAGCCACAGCTCGCGCTGGACCGGCCGGGGCAGCGTGGCCACGCTCAGCCGGTCGCGCCCGGCAAAGCCCTCCACCCCGCTGCGCGGCAGGATCGTGTAGCCCAGCCCCTGCGCCACGGGTTCGGGGATCTGCCCGATCTGGTTGACGAAGCTGCGCTGGCGCAGCCGGTCCGCACCGGCATAGTCCCGCGCGAAATTCGCCCCCAGCAAAGCATCGGCATAAGCGAATCCGTCGGGATGGGCGATGAAGCCCAGCCGGTCCAGATCCGCAAGGGTCGCCGGGGCGGGCGCGCCCGCGGGCAGGACCAGGCACAGCGCATCGCGGCCGATCCTCTCGCCCTCCAGCCGCGGATGGGCCGGGGCGTGATCGGCGATGCCCAAATCCGCCTTCCCCTCCGCCACCGCCTCGAGGATCCGCGGCTGCGGGCAGGCCTCCACATGCAGCGCCAGCGCGGGCGCCTCCACCATGCGCGCGATCATCCGCGGATAGACGATCAGCGCCAGCGACCCCGAACAGGCCAGCGCGACCGCGCCGGCGCCGGGATCGTCCTGCTGCAGGCTGCGCCGCAGGCCGCGCTCCTCCTCGCGGCGGCGCGTCCCGATCTCGCGCAGCGCCGTCCCGGCCGGGGTCAGCACGAAGCTCTTGCCGTCGCGCGACAGGAGCGGCTGGCCCAGCTGCGCCTCCAGCTTGCGCAAATGCTGGCTGACCCCGGGCTGCGTCATGTTCAGCCGCGCGGCGGCCCGGGTGAAGTGCCCCTCGTCGCAGAGCGTCACGAAGGTTTCCAGCCATTGGGCATTCAGCATCCGCGCACCTCGCATCCCGGTTTCCGCACGCAGCATAGCGCGGCGCGGCCGGGCCGCCATCCCCGCGGCGGCCCCGCGCCGGGATGCAACAGCCCGCCGGCGTCCGACGGGGCCCGGGCTGGACTGGCGACCGCGCCGACCGCGAGAAGCCGTGCAGGGCCGCGCTTCGGGAAGACGCGGCAAAGGCGCGGCAGCTGCAGAGCGGATCGCGCCAGATCGCCGGCCGCGGGAGGGACGGGACCAAAGCAGGCCGACGCCATCGGCAAGCCGGGGCACCCGCGCCGGACCTGACGGGGACGCAGGATGCGCTGCATCTTTCCGGCCCCCGGAACCGGCAAACCGCCCGAGGCGGCTGAGGCGGCTGAGGCGGCTGAGGCGGCTGAGGCGGCTGAGGCGGTGTCACATCGCAGGATGGCCACCCGGTCAAGACGGCAGGACCCCGCGACGCGCAGCGCAGGCCGAGCCGTCATCGACCCCGCCCCGTCCCGGGCGCTTGTCAGGACAAGAAGCGGGACCGATGGCAGGCGGTGAATGGCAGGCGATGAAAACGACGTCGCGGTCCCGCTGCGCAAGGGCAGCAGAGACCGCGACCGGAACTGCGGCAGGACCTCTGGTCCAGGCCTCAGACGTGTGACGACGGTTGTCGGTCCGTCTGGTCAGAGACTATCCCTGATGGAAGTGAACACCTCCGAAGCACAGCGGATCCTCGACTGCGTCTTCACACATTTCCCTAGATGCATGATCACCTCCTTTCATTGCTTCACCAAGGGTGCGGCCCTCGCGGCCGACCCGCCCGGGCCCGCGCAACGCCGATCAGGCGTCTTCCTGCACGGGGCCGAAACACTTGGAAGTTCAGGAGGTTCGCAGTCTCGCCGCTGGCCTGATCCACTCCCGGCGGATCCCTGACTTCCGTATCAACCTGAGATCAGGCTGCCACGGAAGAGGTTAAGTGCAAATTAAAATCCGCCGCCGGAGGGTCACTCAGCCGTGATGTGCGTAACGAGCAGTCAAAGCGCGGAACGGAATCAACGCGACGAGGGCCAGCGAAATTTTCACCATCCAGTCCGCTGCGGCAAGCGAAATCCACAGCGGCACCGCCGGACCCGCCCCGAGCAGGGGAATCACCTCATTGGCCCAGGCCACGTCATTGCCCGGCTCCAGGAAGGACAGGCCCGCGGCGAAGGCGACCGAGAAGAAGATCGTGGTGTCCAGCGTGGCGCCGATCAGGGTCGAGGCCAGCGGCGCCCGCCACCAGGCCCCCCCGCGCATCCGGTCGAAGACGGCCACGTCCACCAGCTGCGCGGCCAGGAAGGCCAGCCCCGATCCCAGCGCGACGCGGAACGAGACCAGCGGCCCGAACTCGCCCTCGATCCGGCTGCCGATCAGCGAACAGGCCACGCCCACCGCGAAACCCGCCCAGACGATGCGGCGCGCGTCGCGCGGCCCGTGCAGGCGATTGGTCAGGTCGGTGACGAGGAAGGCGAAGGGATAGGTGAAGGCGCCCCAGGTCAGCCAGTCGCCGAAAAGGTGCTGCACGAGGATGTTGGAGGCGACGACGATCGCCGCCATGGCAAGGATGCCGGGCAGAAGTCTGGTCATGGTCTGTGATCCGTTTTGACAAGGTCGCGGAGACTTGTTCCCGGCACCTGCCGGGACGCGCCCCGGTAGCCGCTCCGGCCGCGCTTGGCAAGGCCGCAGCGGCCAGAATGTCGCAGATGCTCAGACCGCCGCGACGTCCCGGGGCGCCGCGACCAGGTCGAATTCGGTCCCCCATGGATCCTGCAGGCGGCGCGGCGCTCGCCCGGTGGCGTCCCGGATCTCCACCGCCGCCAGTCCGGTCACCGGGAAACTGCGCCGCGGCGCATCCTTACTGTGCCAGACATTGGCGGCCAGATGGTGATGATAGCCGCCCGATCCGAAGAACAGCGCGCCGGGATAGCGGCTGGTCAGCGCGAAGCCCAGCTCGCCCTCGATGAAGTCCCGCGCCTCGGGCAGCGTCCCGACCCGCATGTGGACATGGCCGATCACCGTATCGGCGGGCGCCCCGTCCCACGGCCCGGTGGCCGCCGCGCCCACGTCGCACGGATCCAGCCGCAGCGTCCGCATCCGCACCAGCCCGTCCTCGTGCCGCCACTGCGCACGCGGCCGGTCGACATAGATCTCGATGCCGTTGCCCTCGGGATCCGACAGGTACAGCGCCTCGCTGACCAGGTGATCCGAGATCCCTTCAAGCCGCGTGCCGGTCCCGGCGGCATGGTGCAGCCAGGCCCCCAGATCGGCGCGGCCGGGCAGAAGGAAGGCCGTGTGGAACAGCCCCGCCTCGTCCTGCGCGGCGCGGCGGGCGGCCGGATCGCGGCGCAGTTCCAGCAACACGCGCCCGCCTGTACCGTAGCGGGCGCTTTCGCCATCGCGGCCCATGGGCGCGAGGCCCAGCACGGATTCATAGAAGGCGCCGGTGGCGCCGAGATCATGGACGGTCAGCGCGACGCGCCCGATCTCGAGGGGGGCCGAGGATGTGGCCATGGGTCTTCTCCTGTGCGGGCCGCTGGGAACCGGGGGCGGCCGGACCCCGTGACAGGGGGATAGATGACGCTTGATCGGCAGGAATGATATGGCGATGATAGGGTATCACTTTCCATGGAATGTTCCGAAAGGGCCGGGATGGATCTGCTGGACGGGCTGCGCGCCTTCGTGGCCACCGCACAGGGCGGATCCTTCACCGCCGCCGCCGACCGGCTGGGCCTGTCGAACCGGCTGACATCGAAATACGTCGCGGCCCTGGAGGACCGGCTGGGCGTGCGGCTGCTGCAGCGCACGACGCGGCGGGTCGGGATCACGCCCGCGGGCGAAAGGCTGCTGGCCCGGGCGCCCGCGCTGCTGGAGGAGGTGGACGCGCTGATCGCCGATGTCGCCGAGGATCGCGGCGGGCTGTCCGGCGTGATCCGGGTCTCCGCCCCCGTGACATTCGGCGAAATCTTCGTGCGCGACCTGCTCGGCCGGTTCGCGGCGCTTCACCCCGCGCTGATCCCGGATCTGCGGCTGGACGACGCCCATAGCGACCTGGCGGCGGGAGGGATCGACCTGGCCTTCCGCATCGGCACGCCCGAGACCGCCGCCCTGACACGGCATCCGCTGGGATGGATCGGCACGCGGCTGGTGGCGGCGCCTGCCTATCTGGCGCGGCACGGGACGCCCCGGACGCCGCGGGATCTGCCCCGGCACCGCTGCCTGCTGGACACGAACCGGCGCCTGCCCGATCGCTGGCGGCTGGATGGCCCGCAGGGCCCCGAGGAGATCCGCGTGCCCGGGCATCTTCTGGCCAATAGCGCGCGGGTGATCCGCGACCTGGCCATTGCCGGGCACGGCGTCGCGCTCCTGCCGGATTTCGTCCTGCCTGCCGCGCTTGAATCGGGCGATCTGGTGGCCCTATGTCCCGGCTACCGGGGCGAGACGCTGCCGGTGGCCGCGGTCTGGCTGGAAGGCCGCCGCCTGCCGCGCAAGGTCAGGGCCCTGGTCGATTTCGCCCATGAGGATTTTGCCCGGACCCTGCCGCGCTGAATCTCGCGAAGCGGATTGGCACGGGCTGGTACGGGCGGCGGGACTCGAACCCGCACGGCTTGCGCCTGGAGATTTTAAGTCTCCTGTGTCTACCATTCCACCACGCCCGCAGCGAGGGCGAGCCATAGCCGCCCTTGCCCCGCAGGACAATGCGTCTTGGTTAAAGACGGGTGAACGAACGGGATCAGGGCGTCAGGTTGATGCAGGTGGTGGAGCCGTTGGCATAAAGCCTGTCATCCTCGACGCCGCGGATCTCGGCGGTGGACACCCCGGTGCGGCCTCCGACATGCGACGCGATGCCGACGGCGCGCACCTGCATGCCCAGCGGGATGGCGCGGGTGATGTTCACCTTGAATTCCAGCGTCGGCGCGAAGAACCCCGGGCCCAGGCGGGAAATCACGGCAAATCCCAGCACCGTGTCCAGGATCACCCCGTACCAGCCGCCCTGCACCGCGCCGAACGGGTTCAGATGATCCTCGGTGGGGCGGGCCAGCATCTCGACCCTTCCCTCCTCGGCGGCCGAGACCCGGCCATTCATCAACCCCCGGATCGGCGCCTCCGGCAGGCGCCCGTCAATCGTGGCGCGCAGGAAGTCCAGCCCGCTCATCCCGGCCCGGTCCGCGGCACTGACCGTGCCGTATCGCTGTGCTCTCTCGCTCATGCCCCCGGCCTACCAGCCATCGCGCGGCATGGCGAGCGGCGGCACGCCGCTGCGGCAACGAGACCCCGTCCCGCCCGCAATGCCCTCAGGCCACATCCTCCAGCGCGCCCTGCGGATGCACGCCCAGGGCGGCACAGATGTCGCGGCTGAGGCCCGGCTTGTTGAGCGTGTAGAAATGCAGATCCTCCACGCCTTCGGCCATCAGGCGGCGGCACAGATCGATGCACAGATCGCGCGACAGCGCGTCCTGCCCCTCGGGCCCGGCCTTGTCGAAGGCCTCGTCCAGCCAGGCGGGAACCGGCGTGCCGCAGCGCAGGGCGAACTTGCGCACCCCGGTCCAGTTCTCGATCGGCAGGATGCCGGGGATGACGGGAGCCGAGATCCCCGCCGCGGCACAGCGGTCGCGGAAGCGGAAGAACGTGTCGGGCTCGAAGAAGAACTGGGTGATGGCCGAATCGGCCCCCGCCTCGAATTTCCGCGCCAGCCAGCGCACATCGGCCAGCGGATCGCCCTTGGCCTCGGGATGCGGGTCGGGATAGGCGCCGACGCGCAGGGTGAACTGCCCGGTTTCCTTCAGCGCGGCGATCAGTTCGCAGGCATCGGCGAACCCCTCGGGATGGGCGGTGAACCGGTCCGCGCCCTTGGGCGGGTCGCCGCGCAGCGCGACCAGCTCCGTCACCCCGGCCTCGGCATAGGATTGCGCGATCTCAAGGGTTTCCGCGCGGCTTGCATCGACGCAGGTCAGGTGCGCGGCGACGTTGAGACCGTAATTCTTGCCGATCGTCGTCACGGCCTCATGGGTCAGCTTGCGCGTGGTCCCGCCCGCCCCGTAGGTGACGGAGACGAAGGTCGGGCGCAGCGGCGCCAGCGCGCGCACCGTGTCCCACAGGCGGAACGACGCCTCCAGCGACCGGGGCGGGAAGAATTCGAACGACACGCGCGGCGCGGACATGGGCATCTCTCCTCTTGGGTTTCGCGGCCTATACCCCTCGACAGCTCTGTGAAGCAAATTCATAATACTAAAGATCAACATGAGCCGCGTTTGAAGACTGACCCCATGCACCTGGAATTCCGGCATCTCAAGACCATCAAGGCGATCCATGACGCGGGCGGCCTGGCGCGGGCGGCGGATTTACTCAACATAACCCAGTCGGCCCTGTCGCACCAGATCAAGGGGCTGGAGGACCAGGCGGGGGTCGAATTGTTCGTGCGCCGGTCGCGGCCGCTGAAACTCTCGGCGGCGGGGCACCGCCTGCTGCGGCTGGCCGAGAAGATCCTGCCCGAGGTCGCCGCGGCGGAGGAGGATTTCCGCAGCCTGCGCGCGGGCAAGTCGGGCCGCCTGCATATCGCCATCGAATGCCATGCCTGTTTCGAATGGCTGTTCCCGGTGCTCGAGGAATTCCGCAAGGCCTGGCCCGATGTCGATGTCGACATCCGCCCCGGGCTCAGCTTCGGCGCCCTGCCCGCGCTGCAGAAGGAGGAGGTCGACCTGGTCGTCTCCTCCGATCCCGAGGCGCTGACCGGGATCACCTTCGAGCCGCTCTTCGAGTACAACCCGGTCTTCGTCGCCTCCTCGGCCCATCCGCTGGCGGCGAAGCCCCATATCGAGGCGGCCGATTTCCGCGACGAGCTGGTCATCACCTACCCGGTGGAACGTTCGCGGCTGGACCTGTTCAGCCAGCTGCTGATCCCCGCCGGGGTGGAGCCGCGCGCGATCCGGCAGGTGGAACTGACGGCGGTGATCCTGCTGCTGGTGGCCTCCAATCGCGGCGTGTCGGTCCTGCCCGACTGGGTCGTGCGCGAGGTGCGCTACAATTCCGACTATGTCACGCGGCCCCTGACCGCGACGGGGATCACCCGCCGCCTCTATGCCGCGATCCGCAGCGACGAGGCGGCGAAACCCTACATTGCAGATATCCTGCAGCTGGCACGGGTGGTGGCGCCGCGGCTCCGGGGCGAGACCGCCCCGGTCTAGGCTTGCCCCCTGCGGCGCGAGCGTGTAGGTCGCTGGCCTGATTCCCAGGAGATGTGAACGATGCAGGGCAGCGCAAACCTCAACATCATGATCAAGGCTGCGCGCCGGGCGGGGCGGTCGCTTGTGAAGGACTTCCGCGAGGTGGAGAACCTCCAGGTCTCGTCCAAGGGGGCGGGCGACTTCGTGTCGAAGGCGGATATCGCCGCCGAGGCGATCCTGAAGGAAGAGCTGATGGAGGCGCGGCCGAATTACGGCTGGCTCGGCGAGGAGACCGGCGAGACCCCCGGCACCGACCCGACGCGGCGCTGGATCGTCGATCCGCTGGACGGCACGACCAACTTCCTGCACGGGATGCCGCACTGGGCCATCTCCATCGCGCTGGAGCACAAGGGCGAGATCGTCGCCGGCGTGGTCTTCGACGCGGCCAAGGACGAGATGTACATGGCCGAGAAGGGCGCGGGCGCGTGGATGAACAACCAGCGGCTGCGCGTCTCGGACCGCTCGCGGATGATAGAGTCGGTCTTCGCCACCGGCGTGCCCTTCGGCACCCAGCCCTACCTGCCCGCCGCGCTGCAGGACCTGGCGCGGCTGATGCCGCAGGTCGCGGGCGTGCGCCGCTGGGGCGCGGCATCGCTCGATCTGGCCTATGTGGCGGCGGGCCGCTATGACGGCTACTGGGAACGCGGGCTGAACCCGTGGGACATGGCCGCGGGCATCATCCTGGTGAAGGAAGCCGGCGGTTTCGTCGAACCGATCCTGCCGGGGGCCGACCTGATGGGCCGGGGCGGGCTGATCTGCGGCAATGGCGCGATCTTCGACACCTTCTCCCGGACGATCCGCGACCGCGCCGAGGCCTGATCCCCGCCGGGGCGCGCAGGCGCCCTGCCGCTTCAGCGGTCGGAGGGATGATTCACCCCGTCGATCCAGGGAAACTCCCCCAGTTCCGACGGGTTGACCCCCTCCAGCGTGCCCAGGTTGACCCCGTAGGAATTCGGGTCCGAGCGCCGCCGGTGATGGGTATAGATCCCGCAGACGGAGCAGAACCAGTGCTGCGCCGCACCCGTCCCCCAGGTGTAGAGGCTCAGCCGGTCCTGCCCTTTCACCACGCGCAGCCCCTCCAGAGGCGCCGACACCATCGGCGCGCCGCGCCTGCGGCAGAAACTGCAATCGCAGCGCCGCGCGCTTTCGGGACCCGCCGTCAGCGCCACTTCCAGTTCCACCGCGCCGCAATGGCAGCTTGCCCTGTATGTCATTCCGCCTGCCGTTCCTTCGACCGTTCCGCCGCCGGGTAGCGCCTGGGGCCCGCCGCGCAAACCGTTCCGGAAGGGCATCCTCCCCCGGATGCGGCGCAAACCGGGCGGGCGCGCAGGAATGCGGCACCGGGCTGAAGATTTCAGCCATTGCCGCATCGCCGCCTGCCGCAACGTAACGGTTTCTTGACAGCTCGGCGGGAAGATCGCCGACTATGGTCATGATCCCGCGCCTTCCCTCCCTGTGCCTCGCCATGATGCTTGCCGCCGCCGCCGCGCCGGCGGACCAGCCCGGCGCCGCGCCGCAATCCGCCTGTCCGCCGCCGATGGAATTCGCCGGGCGCAAGGCCGATCTTCTGGCCGAGCTGCAGCATACGCGAAGCCGGGCGGACGGGCTGTTCCTGACGCGCCACCTGGTCGAGATCTTCGCCACCGCGCCCAATCGCGATGCGCAGAAACTGCTGGAAGAGGCCGTCGCGCTGCGCCGGGCCCATGCCCCTGCCGCGGCCGAACAGGTGCTGGGCGACCTGATCGCCTATTGTCCCGACTTCGCCGAGGGCTACCGGCAGCGCGCGCTCCTGCGCCGCCAGACAGGGGATCTCGACGGGGCCCTGGCCGATCTGGACCGCGCGCTCGTCCATGCCCCCGATCACCTGGCGGCAATGGCCGGGCGGCTGCAGGTGCTGATCGAACTGGACCGCACCGCCGAGGCGGGGCGCACCCGCGACGCCCTGCTGGCCCTCAATCCCTGGATGCCGCTGGACCACCTGGAAGATGCCACGCCGGGACTGATGCTGTAGCCTTCCGCGCGCCCCGGGCCGCGCCACGGCCTTCCCGGACCCGCTGTCAGCGCCCCGGCCTCTCGGCCGGTTCCTCCCGCCCCCGGCCATCCCGGCCGCTGCCATCATGCCCCCGCCTTCCTTCCCGCGCCATCGCGGCCGGTGCATCCCTGCCCCCGCCGACGGCAACCCTGCCCCTGTCGGCGGCATCCCTGCCCCTGCCGACGGCAACACCGCCCCTGCCGGCGGCAACCCTGCCCCTGCCGGCGGCAACCCTGCCCCCGCCGACGGCATCCCCGCCCCTGCCGACGGCATCCCTGCCCCCGGCCGGGCGGCCCCGCCAGGGCGCCGCGGCCCGGCAGGGTCCTGATCCGGCAAGGGCTTCATCCCTGCAATCCGCGCCGCCACGGCCGGGGCCCCTGTCGCCCCTCGCGGGCCGCAGCTGCTACGCCCCGGCCAGCGCGGGCGCCTGATCCCGGGCCCTGCCGCCGTCATCGGGTTGCGGCCGACCGCGTCCGGCATCGCGTCCGGCCCTCCCGGATGGCCCGCCGTCGCTACGGCTGCCCGGCTCCGTCCCGCCGCGCCGCGACACGTGATGCACCGGGCGCACCCGCCTCTGGCCAAGCCGCGCGCCGCCCCCTACTGCTTGGGGCATGACGCAACCACACGCCCCCTCCCGCGACCCCGCCAGCGCCGCCGATCCCGCCAGCGTGGCCGACATCCTCGCCCGGCAGCTGCATCGCGCCGGGATCCGCCGCGCCTTCGGCATGCCCGGCGGCGAGGTCCTCAGCCTGGTCGCCGCCCTGGAACGGGCCGGCATCGAATTCATCCTGGTGCGCCACGAGAATGCCGGGGGTTTCATGGCGGAGGCGGCGCATCACCTGGGCGGGGCGCCCGCGCTTCTGGTCGCGACGCTGGGTCCCGGGGCGCTGAATGCAATCAATGTCGTGGAGAATGCCCGTCAGGACCGGGTGCCGATGATCGTCGTCACCGGCGCCGTCGATGCCGAGGAGGCGCAGGCCTATACCCACCAGGTGCTGGACCAGCAGGCGGTGTTCCGGACCGTGACCAAGGGCAGCTTTGCCATGACCCCCGGCGCCGCCGGGCTCATCGCCGACAAGGCGCTGGCCCTGGCCATGGCGCCGCGGCGGGGGCCGGTGCATATCGACCTGCCGATCCGCGTGGCCGATCAGCCGGGCCGCGCCGCGCCGCCTGCCCCGCCCCCGCCCCTGCCGGCCGCGCCCGCCCCCTCGG
>NZ_JACVXA010000084.1 GCF_014903745.1 Mangrovicoccus algicola
CGCGCCGCCGCCCCCGCGCGCGCCGGAGGCCAGCGACCGGCCGGTGCCGCGGCCCGGCGCGGCCTATGCCTCGAACGGCATGCGCCTGCGCGAACCCGATCCCGATTGCGACGGCGCCCGGATCGTCTGCATCCGCCTGGCGCAGCGGCTGGAGGATACCTGCGGCGCGATCGAGACGCTGGCCCTCGCCCATGACCTGCCCCCGGGCTTCTTCGCCCGGCTGATCTGGCGCGAAAGCCTCTTCGATCCCTATGCCGTCAGTCCGGCCGGGGCGCTCGGCATCGCGCAGTTCATGCCCGGCACGGCGCGGCTGCGCGGCCTCGACGACCCGTTCAATCCGGCGGCGGCGCTGGCTGCCTCGGCCGCCTACCTGGCCGATCTGCGCGACACGTTCGGCAATCTGGGCCTTGCCGCCGCGGCCTATAACGGGGGCGAGGATCGCGCGGCGCGCTTTGTCGCCGGATCCGGCGGGCTGCCCGGCGAAACCCGCGCCTATGTCGCCGGGATCACCGGCTACAGCGCGCTGGACTGGCGCGACCGGCCGCCCGCGTCGCTGGATCTGGCGCTGGATGCGGAGCGGCCGTTTTCCACCGCCTGCATCGCGCTGGCCTCGGCGCGGCAGTTTCCGCAATATCGCAGCGCGCCCGATCTGGCGCCCTGGGCCGTAATCGTGGCGGCCCATCGCAGCCACGACCTTGCCGCAGCGCGCTATCGCATGGCCGCGGCCCGCAACCCGGTGCTGCAGGACAACGATCCCGTCATCGCGCGGATGCATCTGCGCAGCATGCGGGCCCCGCAATTCGTGGCCCAGATCGGCGCGCAAAGCCGGACCGAGGCGGTGCGCCTGTGCAACCGGATCCGCCAATACGGCACGGTCTGCACGGTCCTTCACAACTAACCCGCCGGCCCGGCGCGGCCCGGGACCGCCCACGTGCAAGCCCGGGAGGGCGGCGCGGCACCGGATCGCGACGCGCCCGGGGCCTAGCCGTCCTGCAGGCGCAGCACGGTCGGCGGCCGG
>NZ_JACVXA010000085.1 GCF_014903745.1 Mangrovicoccus algicola
GTGACCTGCGCCGCGACCCTGCCGGGGGCCGTCAGCCGGAAGCAGAAGCTGCAGCGCGGCCCCTCGCCCAGCACGAAGCCCCGTATGTCCCGGCGCAGCGCCTCCTCCTCCGGGGGCAGTCCCCAGTGCTGCATCGCGTCGCGCAGGCCGATCCGGGAGAGGGCGATGTCGGGCCGCACCTGCCACATGTCGTTATAGGCGGCATTCGACAGGATCAGCCCGCCATCCGGATCGAAGACCGCGATCGCCTGCTCCAGCGTGTTGAACACCGATTGCCCCAGGTCGATTTCCGCGCGGAAGCGGCGCTTGAGCGACACCTCCGAGGAGATGTCCTCGAACAGGAAGGCGACGGCGCCGTCGGGATGGGGCTGGCCGGTGACGCGGAAGGTCTGTCCGGTGGGCAGGGTCCATGTCTCCTTGTAGCGCCCGTCCTCCGCCGCGGCCTCCAGCCGGGCGATGCGCAGACGCCAGCTCTTGTAATCGCGCGGCTCGGGGATGCGCTGGTTCTCGCGCAGCGCGTCGAGGAAGGCATGCAGCGTCGGACGGCGGCTGAGCATGTCCGCCGCCAGGCAGGTCAGGTCGATCAGCGCCGGGTTGAACAGCACCAGCCGGCGGTGGGAGTCGAAGATCGCCAGGCCGATGGGCAGCTGCGCGAAGGTCTTGCCCAGCGTGCCGATGAAATCCTTCAGCGACCCCTCGGCCTGGACCAGCTGGTCGATCGGCACCGCGAAGCACAGCTTGGAATCCCCGTCCCCGGGAAGTCCGTGCAGCTCGTACCAGGCCGGCTCGCCCCCTTTCGGCGAGGGCGAGGACATCCGGCGGGGCGCGTCGGCCCCCTCCCATCGCGAGAAGGACAGGCCCGGAAACAGAGGCCGCGGCGGCCAGGAAGCCAGGGCGGCATCGCCGTGATCGCGCTGGACCTGGTCCAGATAGGCGCGATTGGCCCAGATCACCGTGCCGTCGCGCTGCTGGCGCCAGGTCGGAACGGGGCTGTTTTCCGCCACGTCGCGCAGCAGCTCCAGCTCCAGCTCCATCGCCCGCACCGCCTGCCTCTCGATCGGCGGGTCCTCCGCCGCGGCGGCCTCCGCGCCGGGCTCCTCCAGCACGATGCGCAGCACGTCGCCGGTCCGTTCGCCCCGCAGCAGCAACGGACCGCTGCCGCGTTCGCACAGCTCCAGCATGTCGCCCTCGCCCATCTCGGCGAGGCGCCGGTCGAGCCGGTCGAAGCGGAAGGCATATGTCGCCAGGAAACGGCTCCAGTCATCGCTGCCGGGCTGACCCGCGGCCAGCAATCGCAGCGCCCGCCCGGTGGCATCGACCAGGGCGCGGTCGCGAAACAGGTAGACCACGCCCTCCGCCGCGGCGCCGGGACGCGCAGGCGCCGCGGACCCGTCATCGGCCGCCCGGCCGGAAAGGAAGCGCAGCATCCCCAGCCCGGCCATGGCCGAGGCCAGACCGACCGTCACAATCGCCAGGCCGCCCGGGAACAGATCCATGTCGCGCCATCCGCTTGCCAACTCCCCCCAGAGGTGCCGCCAAATGGTTAACGGAGGATTAACTTCTGCATGTCATCTGCCTGCGGGGCTCCGCGCCTGCGGGACAGCCACGGAGGATCTCAGGCGCGGATCTGCTCGTTCTCGCCGAGCGCACCGCGATCGGCGCGGGTCAGCCGGTCCATCGGCCAGGTGACCTCGATGATGGCGCCGCTGCGCTGGCCCCGCCCCGGAAGGCTGCCGGGATGGACATCGCGCCCGTTGAGAAAGCGCACCACCCCGCCCGACCGTTCCAGCAAGGTCTTGGCGATGAACAGGCCCAGCCCCATGCCCTCGTATTCAGGCCGGCGGGCCCGGTCCTCGGCCGATTTGCGGCGGCGCAGGAACGGGTCGCCCAGCCGCCCGATCACCTGCGGCTGGAACCCCGCCCCGTCATCGGCGATGCGGATCAGGATGCTGTCCGCCGTCCAGTTGGCATCGACCCAGATATGGCCCTCGGCGAAATCCACGGCGTTCTGGGCGAGGTTGCGCAGCCCGTGGATGATCTCGGGCTTGCGGTAGATCACCGGCTGCTCACTGTCGCCGCCGGTGGAGGGGGCGACCTGGAAATGCACCTGCTTGCCGCGCGCCATGTGCGGCTCCGCCGCCTCGCGGATCACCGTGTCCAGCGGCGCGGTCAGCAGGTGCTTGTCGTCCTTGCCCGCCCGGCCCATCGAGCGCAGGATGTCGCGGCAGCGATCGGCCTGGTCGCGGATCAGTTCCGCGTCGCTTTTCAGGTCGGGATCCTCCAGTTCGCCCACCAGCTCGGAGCTGACCAGCTTGATCGTCGCCAGCGGCGTGCCCAGCTCATGCGCGGCGGCGGCCACCACCCCGCCCAGGTCGGTCAGCTTCTGTTCGCGCAGCAGCGCCATCTGCGTCGCCAGCAGCGCCTCGGACATCGAATGGATCTCCAGGCTGATGCGCCGGGCATAGGCGGCCAGGAAGACGATGCCGATATTCAGCGCCAGCCAGAAGCCCAGGATGAAATCGCCCGGCATGTCGACGAGTTCCCCCGAGGCCCCGCGCAGCGGCAGATGGAACACCGCCACCAGCGTCAGCAGCGTGCAGGACATCGCCCCGAGAAACAGCGTCGAGCCCAGCGTCAGCGCCGAGGCCGAGATCGTCACCGGCACCAGGATCAGCAGCGCGAAGGGATTGTGCAGCCCGCCGGTGAGATACAGAAGGAAGGCCAGCTGCGAGATGTCGAAGAACAGCATCGACACGACCTCGCCCTCGCTCAGCCGCTTGTTCTCCGGAAAAACGAGGATCGCCAGGAGGTTCGCGATGATGGAGGCGCCCACCGCCAGGTAGCACAGGCCCAGCTCCAGCTCGACATGGAAATAGCGGTCGACGATGGTGATCGCGGCCAGCTGGCCGACAACCGCGATCCAGCGCAGCACCACCAGGGTGCGCAGCCTGATCCAGTGGGTGCGGGCGGCCGGGTTGAACGGATCGAGGGCAGGATCTTCCATGTCGCGTCTTGGCCTGGCCGGTTCCCTCTTGGTCGCTGGTGCGTCTCTCTATATGGGATGCGGACGGAGTGCAAAGGAGTTGTGCCATGTCCCCCCGCCTCGCCGCCCTGCTTGCCGCAACCGCGATGGGGGCCGTGATCGCGGCCACGGCGGGCTATGTGTTTCTGGCGGATCGCGGCGGCGACCGCTTCGCCGCCTGCCGCGACACGGCCGTGGCCGGGGGGATGGGCGATGTCGGCGGGCCCTTCACGCTGGTCGATGCCGCCGGACGGACCGTCACGGAAGCCGATGTGATCACGAAGCCGGCGCTGGTCTATTTCGGCTATACCTTCTGCCCCGATGTCTGCCCGCTGGACATGCAGCGCAATGCCGAGGCCGCCGAGATCCTGGCCGGACAGGGGATCGAGACGGTGCCGGTCTTCATCTCCATCGATCCTGGGCGCGACACGCCTGCCGTCGTGGGGGCGTTTGCACAGAATTTCAGCGAACGCACCATCGGATTGACCGGCAGCGAGGATCAGGTGACGGCCGCCAGCCGGGCCTACCGCACCTATTTCCGGCTCCACGGGGACCGGGCGGAGAACCCCTGGTACCTCGTCGATCATTCCACTTTTACCTATCTGGTATTGCCCGGACATGGCGTGGCGGAGGTGTTCCGGCATCCCGATTTCGCCGCCGGAACCGCGCTGGCGGAGGATGTGGCCGCGCGGACGGCCTGCTTTGCGGATCGGATGTGACCAAATTGACCTCCGGGACCGGGTGTCCTAGAGGTTGGAAAAATTCGAGAACGGAGAATTCCATGGCCGAAGCGGAGATGCAGGAGATCGGCGAGGACAAGAGCCTGCTCCTGGTTGACGATGACGAGCCCTTCCTGAAGCGGCTGTCGCGCGCGATGGAGAAACGCGGCTTCGAACCCGAATGCGCCGGCTCCGTGGCCGCGGGCAAGGCCATCGCCACGGCCCGCCCCCCGGCCTTCGCGGTGGTGGATCTGCGGCTCGAGGACGGCAACGGGCTGGATGTGGTCGAGGTGCTGCGCGAGAAGCGGCCCGATTGCCGGGTCGTGGTGCTGACCGGCTATGGCGCCATCGCCACGGCCGTGGCCGCGGTCAAGATCGGCGCCACCGACTACCTGTCGAAACCGGCCGATGCCAATGACATCACCTCGGCGCTCCTGGCCACGCGCGACGAGCTGCCGCCGCCGCCCGAGAACCCGATGTCCGCCGACCGCGTGCGCTGGGAACACATCCAGCGGGTCTACGAGCTGTGCGACCGCAACGTGTCGGAAACGGCGCGGCGGCTGAACATGCATCGCCGCACGCTGCAGCGGATCCTGGCCAAGCGCAGCCCGCGCTGATCCCCCTCGCGCCCCGGGGCATGAAAAAAGGCAGGGACCGCGCGGTCCCTGCCTTTTTGCCGTTGCGGGGGCCCCGGCTGCCTGCGGCGCCGGGGCGGGACGGCGCCTAGGACTTGCCGGGGGCCGAAAGCCCGCCCGAGATCTCGTCGGTGCTTCCCTCGCTGAGCGGATCGGGCAGGACGAGGTTCAGCACGATGGCCAGTCCCGCGGCGGGCAGAAGCCCCGAGGTCAGCAGGATGGACAAGGTCGACGGCAGGTGCTGCAGCGCCTGGGGCTCCAGCTGCAGCCCCAGTCCCAGCGACAGCGAGATGGCGAAGATCACCATGTTGCGCTTGTCCCAGGTGACCGCCGAGAGCATCGAGATGCCGGAGGCCACGACCATGCCGAACATGACGATCACGCCGCCGCCCAGCACCTCGATCGGGATGGTGCGGATCAGCGCGCCGACCTTGGGCACCAGCCCGCACAGGATCAGGAACAGCGCGCCGATGGTCACGATATGGCGGCTCATCACGCCGGTCATGGCGATCAGCCCGACATTCTGCGAGAACGAGGTATTGGGCAGCGAGCCGAACACCGCCGCCAGAGCCGTGCCCGCCCCGTCGGCGAAGGTCGCGCCGGTGATCTCGGCCTCGGTCGCCTCGCGATCGGCCCCGCCCTTGGCGATGCCCGAGACATCGCCCACCGTCTCGATCGCCGAAACCACGGCCATGAGGCAGAAACCGACCACCGCCGCGATGCTGAGCTCCATCCCGTAGCGGAACGGATCGGGCAGCGCGAAGACGGCCGCATTCTGCCAGCTGGCCGCGATGGAGGCCGGCGGCAGCGTGCCGATCAGCATCGCATAGAGATAGCCCGCCACCAGCCCGAGCAGCACCGCCGAGATCGACAGGATCCCGCGGGTGAAGAACTTCACCCCCAGCGTCACCAGCACCACGACCAAGGCCGCCGACCAGTGCGCCAGGCTGCCGTAATCCGGCGTCCCCTTCAGCGGCACGCCGCCCGCGGCGTACTGGATGCCGACCTGCACCAGCGCCAGTCCGATCATCAGCACCACGAGCCCGGTCACCAGGGGCGGCAGGGCGAAGCGGATGCGCCCGATGAAGAAGCCCAGGCAGAAATGGAACAGCCCGCCGATCAGCGCCCCGGTGAACAGCGCCGCCAGCCCGTCCACCCCCTTGCCCGCCACCAGCGGGATCATGATCGGCAGGAAAGCGAAGGACGTGCCCTGCACGATCGGCAGCTTCGCCCCCACCGGCCCGATGGAGAGGGTCTGCAGCAGCGTCGCCACCCCGGCGAAGAGCATCGCCATCTGGATCAGGTAGAGCAGTTCGGGGAAGTCGGGCGAGCCCGAGCCGAAGCCGAACCCCGCCGCCCCTGCCACGATGATCGCGGGGGTGACGTTCGAGACGAACATCGACAGCACGTGCTGGATGCCCAGCGGGATGGCCTTTGCCAGGGGCGGCATGTAATCGGGGTCGCGCAATTGCGCGGCAGTGCCTATGGATTGGTCACTCATTGCGGGGGTCCTCTTTCCGGCGGTTGCTGGGCGGCATCCTCTTGTCGGGGAGTAGTCGATGGGGAATTGTGCCCGTGCAGTAAGGTGGCTTCGGGCCCGGACCGGGCGGAAGGCATCGAACGAAACAGGAATTGCCTGACCTTTACTCGGGCTCGCCTAATGAAGAGGCAGGAATGAACGGATACCTGACCACCCATGTCCTGGACACGGCGCGCGGCTGCCCGGCAGCGGGGCTGAAGATCGTGCTCTACCGGCTGGAGCCTGCCGGGCGCGAATTGCTGGCGGCGATGCATACCAATGCCGACGGGCGCACCGACACGCCGATCCTGCCGCAGCAGAGCTTTGCCCCCGGCGAGTACGAGCTGGAATTCATGGCGGGCGATTACCTGCGCGATGCCGGTCTGGCCACGGAAACGCCGCTGTTTCTCGATGTCGTGCCGATCCGGTTCGGCATCGCCGATGCGCAGGCGCATTACCACGTGCCGCTGCTGCTGTCGCCCTATGGCTACTCGACCTATCGCGGCAGCTGAGCAGCGCGCACCGTGGCAAGCAACACAGATACGGGGAATGGCAGGATGAAGGCAATCATCGTGGGCGCGGGCATCGGCGGGCTGAGCGCGGGGATCGCGCTGCGCCGCACCGGCTGGGACGTGACGATCTACGAACGCGTGACCGAGGTGAAGCCGGTGGGCGCGGCGATCTCGGTTTGGTCGAACGGGGTGAAATGCCTCAACTACCTGGGCCTGGGCGCCGAAGTGGCGAAGCTGGGCGGGCGCATGGACAACATGGCCTATATCGACGGGCTCGACGGCACGACCATGACGCGGTTCAGCTTCGCGCCGCTGGTCGCGGAGGTCGGGCAGCGCCCCTACCCGGTCTCGCGCGCGGAGCTGCAGATGATGCTGATGGAGGCCTTCGGGGACACGCATCTGCATCTGGGACGGCAGGTGACGGAGGTGGCGCAGGACGGCGACACCGTCATTGCCACGCTGGAGGATGGCACGACCGACACCGCCGATCTGCTGATCGGGGCGGACGGGGCGCGCTCGGTCGTGCGCACCCATGTCCTGGGCGCCGCGCCCGAGCGGCGCTATGCAGGCTATGTGAACTGGAACGGGCTGGTGCCGGTCTCGGCCGATCTGGCCCCCGACGACCAGTGGACCGTCTTCGTGGGCGAGGGCAAGCGGGTGTCGCTGATGCCGATATCCGACGGCCGGTTCTACTTCTTCTTCGACACGCCCGGGGAGCCCGGCGAAACGGTCCCGCGCGAGGCGTTCCGCGACACGCTGCGCGCCCATTTCGACGGCTGGGCGGAGCCGGTGCAGCGGCTGATCGCGGCCATCGACCCCGAGCGCACCAACCGGGTGGAGATCCACGACATCGACCCGTTCCATACCTGGGTGAAGGGCCGCATCGCGCTCTTGGGCGACAGCGCCCACAACACCACCCCCGATATCGGCCAGGGCGGCTGCCTGGCGATGGAGGATGCGGTGGTGCTGGCGATCGCGCTGCAGACCAACACGCTGGGGGTGGAGGATGCGCTCGGCCGCTACCAGGCGCGGCGCAGCGGACGGGCCGCCGACCTGGTGATGCGCGCGCGCAAGCGCTGCGACGTGACCCACGCCGCGGACCCGCAGAAGACCCGCGACTGGTATGACGAACTGCGCCGCGAGGACGGCACGAAGGTCATGCGCGGGATCATCTCGAATATCGAGGGCAACCCGCTGGGCTGACCCCGGACGGGGGCGGCGCGTCCCGCCCCCGCCCCGCCCGCGCTGCGCGGCAGCGCACAGGCCCGCCGCCGTCTCGGCTCTGGCCAAAGCCCCCGCGTTGCGCTAACCGGGCGGCCCACGGGCAAGCCACAGGAGTCGCGCAATGTCGGAAGCGGACGGATACGAGAGCGCCATCTCTCCGATCGAGGAGATCATCGACGACGCGCGCAACGGTCGGATGTTCATCCTCGTCGATCACGAGGACCGCGAGAACGAGGGCGACCTGGTCATACCCGCACAGATGGCGACCCCCGAGGCGATCAATTTCATGGCCACCCATGGCCGCGGCCTGATCTGCCTGAGCCTCCCCGGCGACCGGATCGACGCGCTCGGCCTGCCGCTGATGGCCTCGCAGAACTCGTCGCGCCACGAAACCGCCTTCACCGTCTCGATCGAGGCGCGCGAGGGCGTGACCACCGGCATTTCCGCCTATGACCGCGCGCGCACCGTGGCCGTGGCCATCGACCCGTCCAAGACCGGCGCCGATATCGCCACCCCCGGCCACATCTTCCCGCTGCGCGCCCGCGACGGCGGCGTGCTGGTGCGCGCGGGCCATACCGAGGCGGCGGTGGACGTCTCGCGCCTGGCCGGACTGAACGCCTCCGGCGTGATCTGCGAGATCATGAAGGAAGACGGGTCCATGGCGCGCCTGCCCGACCTGGTGTCCTTCGCGCAGCTGCACAATCTGAAGATCGGCACGATTTCCGACCTGATCGCCTATCGCCGCCGCCACGACAACCTGGTGAAATGCACCGAGGAACGGGTCATCGCCTCGGAATTCGGCGGCGAATGGTCGATGCGCATCTATACCGACCAGTCCCATGGCGACGAGCATATCGCCCTGGTCAAGGGCGACGTGACCGACGGCGCCCCGGTGCTGGTGCGGATGCACACGCTGGACCCGATGCAGGATATCGTCGGCATCGGCGAGGCCGGGCGCAGCAGCGAGTTCCAGCGCGCCATGGCGCAGATCGCCGAGGAAGGCCGCGGCGTGCTGGTGCTGATCCGCGACACGACGCTGAAACTGGCCACCGAGGATGCGGCAAGCCCCGCCACGCTGCGCCGCTACGGGCTGGGCGCGCAGATCCTCAGCTCGCTGGGCCTGCACGAGCTGATCCTGCTGACCAACTCGCCCAAGCCGCGGATCGTGGGGCTGGACGCCTACGGCCTGTCGATCACCGATACCCGCCGGATCCGCGACTGATCCGGCCGGGCGCGGGGCGAAATGCCCCGCCTTGACGCAGGGGACGGCGCCGCGCAGGATCGGCGCCATCCCTGCGTCGAGGTTCCGCGCCATGGCCTTCCTTCTCGACCCCGTGCCGACGATGCACGACCAGCGCCTGTCGAAGCGCACCGCCGCCAGCTTCCTGCCCAATATCGCCATCGATCCGACCTGCGGGCGCTACGCGCTGAAGGCGCTGCTGAAATGGCACTATTTCAGGGCCACGGGGATCACGGCCGAGGGCGTGACCCTGCCCAGTCCGGGCAATCCCCTGAAATCGCTGATCGGCTATGATCCCGAGACGGATTTCGAACATTTCGGCCGGCTCCTCAAGGCCCCCGACTACCTGCCCGGCGACGCGGAGGGCTATGTCGAGCGGATGCGCAGCAACGGGCCGATCATCGCCAGCGGCAAGGGCGTCGGGCATGCGGGATCCTTCGTGGGGCATTTCATCCTGCTGGTCGGGGGCGATGCGCAGGCGGCCACGCCGGTGCTGAGCTACAAGGACCCGCTGCGCGGCGACGCGCTGCACGAGGAGGGCTTTGCCACGCTGGGCCCGAAGATCGGCTGGATCTGCTACGCCAGGAAGACCATCGGCCAGAGCTTCGCCCTGCTGGGACAGGCCCAGGGGATCGCCAACATGGCCTTCACCTGAGCGCCCTGCCCGGCCTCCCGCAAGGGGACGAAACCCTTGTGCTTTGCGGCGCATGGCGGTAGGTGGCCATTCCGAACTCTCTGAGGAGCCAGTTTCATGGCCAGCATTACCCATTACACCCTGCCGCGCCCGGAATTCGACGAGGCTCCGAAGGTGCTGATCGTGGTTTCTCCCTATTACAAGGAGATCGCCGACGCGCAGCTGGCGGGGGCGCGGGCCGAACTGGAAGCTGCGGGCGCCACCCACGAGACGGTGGAGGTGCCCGGTGCGCTGGAGATCCCGACCGCGATCCGCATCGCCTATCGCCAGGCCGATTTCGACGGGTTCGTGGCGCTTGGCTGCGTCATCCGCGGCGAGACCACCCATTACGACACCGTCTGCAACGACAGCTCGCGCGCGCTGCAGCTTCTGGGCCTCGAAGGCGCCTGCATCGGCAACGGCATCCTGACGGTCGAGAACCTGGACCAGGCCATCGTCCGCGCCGATGCGCAGGGGCAGAACAAGGGCGGCGGCGCCGCCGCGGCCGCGCTGCACCTGATCGCGCTGACCCGCAAATTCGCCCCCGCCGCCAAGGGCATCGGCTTCAAGGCCGGGGGGGACCTGTCATGACCGGGCTGTCGGGAAACCAGAAACGCGCCCTGCGCTCGGCCGCGCGGTTCTTCGCCGTGCAGGCCCTGTTCCAGATGGAGCAGTCGGACGCGCCGATCGGCCAGATCATCAAGGAATTCGCCGATCACCGCTTCGGCGAGGAATTCGAGGATTACGCGATGCAGGAGGCCGATGTGAAGGTCTTCCGCACGCTGGTCAACGGCGCCGTCGACAACCAGGGCGGCATCGACAAGATGACCGACCGGGCGCTGGTCGCCAAGTGGCCGATCGACCGGATCGACCCGACGCTGCGGGCGCTGTTCCGGGTCGCGGGCGCCGAGCTGACCGTTGCCGACACGCCGCCCAGGGTGGTGATCGTCGAATACGTGCAGATCACCCAGGCCTTCTTCCCCGACGGCAAGGAGTCCCGCTTCGTCAATGCGGTGCTCGATCACATGGCGCGCGAGGCCCGGCCCGAGGCGTTCTGAGCGCAGGCGCGTCCTGCCCCCTTGAGCCCGCCCGCGCGCCCGACCATAGTCGCGCCCATGTCACCCATTCCGCCCCTTTCCGCGCGCCTGCGCCTGCAGACGGCCGAGGCAACCGCCGCGCTGGCCCGGCGCCTTGCCCCCCTGCTGGGCGCGGGCGACGTGCTGGCCCTGTCCGGGCCGGTCGGCGCGGGCAAGAGCACCTTCGCGCGCGCGCTGATCAAGCATCTTCTCGCCCGGGAGGGCCGCGACGAGGACGTGCCCTCGCCCACCTTCACGCTGGTGCAGAGCTACGATGCGGCCGGGGTCGAGATCTGGCATTGCGACCTCTACCGGCTGACCCATGCCGACGAGGTGCTGGAGCTGGGGCTGGACGCGGCCTTCGAGGAGGCGCTGTGCCTCGTGGAATGGCCCGACCGGCTGGGCGGCGACCTGCCCTGCACCGCGCTGTCGCTGGATTTCGCCCCCGACCCGCAGGGCGAGGCGCGCAATCTGACCGTCACCTGGAGCGATGACCGCTGGTCGCCGCGCCTGAGCCTTCTTGCCGAGATCCCGCATGCAGACTGATCCCTTCCGCGACTTCCTCGATGCCGCAGGCTGGGGGGCGGCGATGCTGCACCCGCTGGCCGGCGATGCCTCCAACCGGCGCTATTCCCGCGTCGCCGCCCCCGATGGCCGACGCGCCGTGCTGATGGATGCCCCGCCCGAACGCGGCGAGGATGTCCGCCCCTTCCTGGCCATCGCAAGGCACCTGTCGGGGCTGGGCCTGTCGGCGCCCGCGATCCTGGCCGCGGAGGAGGCGCGCGGATTGCTGCTGATCGAGGATCTGGGCGACGGGCTATTCGCCCGGCTGGCCGCCGCCGATCCCGCCTGCGAGGAACCGCTCTACCTGGCCGCGATCGAGGTGCTGGCCGAACTGTCGCGCCATGCGGCCCCGGCGGGGCTGATGCCCTATGACAGCACCACCATGCCCGATCTGGGCGCGCTGGCGCTGGACTGGTACCTGCATGGCGGCGACCGCGGCGCCGATCCCGCGACCCGCGCCGCCCTGGCGGAGGCGCTGCGCGCCGCGCTGGCCCCGCATGACGGGCCGCGCGTGCTGGTGCAGCGCGACTATCATGCGGAAAACCTGCTCTGGCTGCCGGAACGCGCGGGCGCGGCCCGCGTCGGGCTCCTGGATTTCCAGGACGCGGCGGCGGGCCATCCGGCCTATGACCTCGTCTCGCTGCTGGAGGATGCCCGCCGCGACGTGTCGCCCGCGACCGTGGCGGCGGCGAAGGCGCATTACCTGGCGCTGACCGGCGCCGATCCCGAAACCTTTGCCACCGCCTATGCCGCGATGGGCGCGCAGCGCAACCTGCGCATCATCGGCGTCTTCGCGCGGCTGTCGCTGCATTTCGGCAAGCCGCATTACGTGGACCTGATCCCGCGGGTCTGGGATCATCTGATGACCGATCTCGCCCATCCCTCGCTGGCGGGGCTGTACGACATCGTGCGCCACGCCCTGCCCCAACCGACCCCGACCAGGCTGGAGGAGCTGAAGGCCCGATGCGGAACCGTCCCGACTCTGTGATGCTCTTCGCGGCCGGTTTCGGCACGCGGATGCGGCCGCTGACCGATACGCGGCCCAAACCCCTGATCGAGGTGGCGGGCAAGCCGCTCCTCGACCATGCGCTGGGGCAATGCGCCATCCCCCAGATCACCCGGCGCGCGGTGAACGCGCATTACCTGGCCGAGCAGATCGCGGCGGCGGCGGCCAGCCGGAGGCTCCTGCTTTCGCAGGAGCGGGACGGCATCCTTGACACGGGCGGCGGGCTGAAGGCGGCGCTGCCGCTTCTGGGCAGGCCGGAAGCGGTCTTCGCCATGAATACCGACGCGGTCTGGACCGGGCCGCTGGCCATGGCGACGCTGGCCGGGGCCTGGGACCCGGAGCGGATGGATGCGCTGCTGCTGCTGTGCCCGCCGGAACGGGCGGTGGGCCATGCGCTGAAATCGGGTTTCGCCATGGATGCGGCGGGGCGGCTGAGCTGGGCGCCCGAACTGGCCTATACCGGCGCGCAGATCCTCGCCACCGCGCCGGTGGCCGACTGCCCCGACGCCGCCTTCTCGGTCAAGCGCGCCTGGGATGCGGCACTGGCCGCCGGGCGGCTTTACGGCGTGATCCATCCCGGGCGCTGGTGCGATGTCGGCCATCCCGGCGGTATCGCGCAGGCGGAGGACATGCTGGCCGATGCCTGAACCTGCCGCCGCCCCCCGCGTCTACTCGCTGGCCCCGGGCCAGGACTTTCCGGCCGCGCTGGTCGCGGGGCTGCGGCAGCGCCTGGACGGGCAGCCGCCCGAGGCCATCGCCCGCGTCACCGTCTACGTCAACACCCAGCGGATGAAGCGCCGGATCGAGGATCTGTTCCATGCCTCCGGCCCCGGCTTCCTGCCGCGGCTGCGGCTGGTCACCGAGGCGGGCGCCGGGCTGATCCGCCATGGCGCCCCGGCCCAGTCCCAGCTGGCGCGCCAGCTGCAGCTGACGCGGCTGACCTCGGCGCTGATCGCGGCCCAGCCGGATCTTGCCCCGCCCTCCGCGGCCTTCGACCTGGCGGGCGGGCTGGCCAACCTGATGGACGAGGCGCAGGTGGAGGGCGTGCCGATCGACACGATCCTGAACCTCGATGTCGCCGATGCCTCGGGCCACTGGCAGCGGGCGATGGCCTTCCTGAAGATCGTGCTGGATCTGGGCCTGTCCGACCCGATGGCCGATCCTGCCGCCCGCGCCCGCGCCGAGGCGGAGGCGCTGATCCGCCTGTGGCAGGCGGCGCCGCCCCGCGATCCGGTCTATGTCGCGGGCTCCACCGGCTCGCGCGGCACGACCCATCTGCTGATGCAGGCGGTGGCGCGGCTGCCTGCGGGCGGGCTGATCCTGCCGGGCTTCGACCATGACATGCCGCATGGCATCTGGACGACCCTGACCGCGCCCGAGCGGCAGGAGGACCATCCGCAATACCGCTTCGCTCTGCTGCTGCGCGATCTCGGCCTGACCCCCGGCGAGGTGCAGCCATGGCTGCCCGGGGCGGGGGCACCGGATCCCGCGCGCAACCGGCTGATCTCCATGGCGCTGCGCCCGGCGCCGGTCACCGATGGCTGGATGCGCGACGGGCCCGGCCTAGGCGACCTGGGCGCGGCCACGCGCAACCTGACGCTGCTGGAGGCGGCCGATCCCCGCGCCGAGGCCGATGCCGTGGCCGTGGTGCTGCGCCGCGCCGCCGAGGAGGGCACGCCCGCCGCGCTGATCTCTCCCGACCGGATGCTGACCCGGCGCGTGGCCGCCGCGCTCGACCGCTGGGGGATCGAGCCGGATGACAGCGCGGGCGAGCCGCTGGGCCAGACCGCCACGGGGCGGCTGATCCGGATGATCGCCGGGCTGATGGGCCAGCGGCTGACCGCCGAGGACCTGGTGGTGATCCTGAAGAACCCGCATGTCGGCATCGGCTCGCGCCGCGGCCCGCATCTGCGCCTGACGCGCGAGCTGGAACTGCGGCTGCGCCGCCGCGGCCCGGCCTTTCCCGACCGGGCATCGCTGACCGAATGGGCCGCCTCGCGCGAGGATGCCGAGGCGGCGCAATGGGCCGCCTGGGTGGCCGATTGCCTGGACGGGCTGGAACCGGTGGGCACGCGGCCGCTGGAGGATCACATCGCCGATCTGCGCGCGCGGGTCGAACGGCTGGCCCGCGGCGCCTTCGCCGAAAGCGGCGTGCCGCTCTGGGACGGGCGCGACGGCGAGGCGGCGCTGAAGGCGATGACCGCGCTGGAGACCGATGCAGGCCATGGCGGCGATCTGGACGTGGTGACCTTCAATTCGGTGCTGCGCGGCTCGATGTCCGAGGAGGTCCGCGACCCCGCCCTGCCGCATCCCGGGGTGATGATCTGGGGCACGCTGGAGGCCCGCGTACAGGGCGCCGAGCTGGTGATCCTGGCGGGGCTGAATGACGGCGTCTGGCCCGAACAGCCCGAGCCCGATCCCTGGCTGAACCGCGCGATGAGGAAGGCCGCGGGGCTGCTTCTGCCCGAACGGCGCATCGGGCTGGCCGCGCATGACTTCCAGCAGGCGGCAGGCGCGCCGCAGGTGGTGCTGGCCCGCGCGCGGCGCTCGGCCGAGGCGGATGCCGTGCCCTCGCGCTGGCTGAACCGGCTGACCAACCTTCTGGAGGGGCTGCCGGACCAGGGCGGTCCCGCGGCGCTGGCGGCGATGCGCGAGCGCGGCGACGAGATCTGCGCGCTGGCCGGGGCGCTCGAC
>NZ_JACVXA010000086.1 GCF_014903745.1 Mangrovicoccus algicola
GGCCAGGGTAAAACGCTGCGTGCGCTTGCTGTCCAGCGCCGCGCGCAGCCGCGGCAGGTCCCGCTCCGCCCCTGCCTGCCGCCCGAGCCAGCGCGCCTCGGCCCGCAGATAGCCGCGGTCGCGCAGCTCCAGCGCCTTGCCGAAGATCTCCAGCGCCGCCGCCAGCCGCTCCGTGGCCAGGGCCAGCTGCCGGGGCCCCTCGGGATCCGTCCCCCGCCGGACCGCCGCGACATTCGCCGAGACCTGGCTGCTGCACTCGCCGAAGACCGCCGCCGCCGCCGGGCCGAGGCTCATGCCGGGCACCAGCCCTGCCGCCATCGGCCCGCGCGGCCCGCCGGGCAGCGCGGAGCTGCCGGTCGCCGCCAGAAGGTAGCCGCGATCGGATTTCGACAGCAGCGACGGCTCCGCCCCGCCGCCGGGCAGAAGCTCGGCGGCCAGCTGGTAGAGCGCCGCCAGCGGCCCGGCCTTCAGTTCCAGTTCCAGTTCCCGCACCGGCTCGGCCGCCGCGCCCGCGCGGACCTCGCCCTCGTCCAGCGCGATCTCCACCAGCGCCCCCCCGGCGGCAGGCAGGACCAGCACCCGGCGGCTGATCCGGGTTTCGCAGACCGGGTGCAGGCGGCGGGTGCCGATCACCTCGCGGACCCGGGCGCGCAGCGCCTCGCAGGGGATGGCGGCCGGGTCGATGCCGCCTCCGGCCAGCTCGGTCTCCGCCTCCTCGGCCACCTGCAGCCCGTCGCGGCTGCGGGTCTTGACCTTGACCGTCTGGAACCAGCGCGCCCCGTCGCGGCGCATCCGCAGCGTGATGCCCGCCTTGCGCAGGCGGTGCCGGGCAGTGTCGTGATAGACGCTGTGAAGGACATGCAGGCGGGGCGGGCCGAGCCGGTCCAGCCGCGCGCCGAGAAGCTGCAGCACCGCCGGGTCGAGGGTGAATTTCAGTTCCGTCTCGGGCATGATGCGGCGAAGATAGGGGCGGGCGGGACGCGATTCAATCGCCGCGCGGCCGCAGGGGCGGGGATCCGGCCCGGAACCCGGAGGGGCGGCCGGGGATTGGTCCGGCAGCGACGCATTGGCCGAGAGGGAGACAGCGATGAAGGACAGCGCGACCGGAACGGGCGCCGGGACGGCGGAGGATGCGCCGGAGGGCCGGGTGCGGCTGCAATTCGACCCTTCTGCGCATTCCGAGCAGGTGCATCGCGACATCTCCACCGTGACGCGTCATGGCGAGGTGCTGTTTCTCAGCTGCGACGAGACCGCCGGCATCGAGCGGCTGGTTCCCGTCAGCGGCGGCTGGGGCGGCCACGCCCATCTGGCGCTCGGCGATTTTCTCGACCTGCCCGGCGGGGCCGATGGCGAGATGGATATCGAGGGATTGGCCGTGGATGGCGACTGGCTGTGGTTCGCGGGGTCGCAATCGCTGAAACGCGGCAAGCCGGATGCGGAGGATCCGCCCGGCAAGAGGCTGGATTCGATGGCGCGGATCAAGTGGGACGTGAACCGCCAGGTGATCGGCCGGGTCCCGCTGGAGCGGCGCGAGGACGGGGTCTGGCCGGTGGGACAGGACGGGCCGCGCCGGGCCGCGATGCTGAAACCGGCAAAGCGCGGGCGGCTGCGCAAATGGCTGGCGGGCGATCCGCATCTGGACGCCTTCCTCGACATCCCCTCGAAGGATAACGGGCTGGATGCCGAGGGCCTGGCCGCGCGCGGCGACCGGCTGTGGCTCGGCCTGCGCGGGCCGGTGCTGCGCGGGCACACCGTGATCCTCGAGATGCGGATGAAGGAAACCGGGGATGGCTGGCTGAAGCCGCGCAAGCTGGAGGATGGCCGCCGCTACATCAAGCACCTGCTGCCGCTGGGCGGGCATGGCGTGCGCGACCTGGCCCTGGACGGAGACGACATCCTCGTGCTGACGGGCACGCCCTTGGATGCCGGGGGGCGCTCGGCCGTGTGGCGCTGGCGCGACGGCACCCGGGTGCGCGAGGGCGGGGTGCGCCCCGCCTCCGAAGTCGCCTTGGCCCGCGCGCTGCCCTATCGCGGCAATACCGACAATCCCGAGGGGCTGGTGCGCTGGGACGACGCGCGCTGGCTGATCACCCATGACAGCCCGGCCGCGCACAGGCTGGGCGGCGATGACGCGCTGGAGGCCGATCTGTGGTGCCTGGAGGGCTGAGCCCCGCCGCGTGGTAAACGCCGCGGTCCGGCGCCGGCGCCTTGCGGCGCTGGGGCGGCGCGGCGCGGGCGGGACGCGGCGATTCACCATGGCAGGGCAGGGGGATGCCGGGGTTAACTTCCGGGCAAGCGCGGCGGGCTAGCTGCGGGGCATCGTCAACCCGCCAACCTCCGGAGTCCCGCCATGGTCGCCTTCGCCACCGCCATCCTGTCCAACCCCGTCTGCCTCGGGATCCTCGCCTTCTACGGCGCGGTTCTGGTGATCCGCCTGCGCACCTGAGCCGCCGGTCCCGCGCCGGTGAACGCAAAGCCCCGCCCGCAGCAGGGCCGGGGCGGGGCTGATCCGTGGCGCGGCGCGCCGCGCGGCCGGGAAGGCCCGGTCAGATCGACAGCGAGGCCGCGCTTTCGGGCAGTTCCTCGTCGAAGCAGCGCTGGTAGAACTCGGCCACGATCTGGCGCTCCAGCTCGTCGCACTTGTTGAGGAAGGACAGCCGGAACGCATAGCCGATATTGCGGAAGATCTCGGCATTCTGCGCCCAGGCGATGACCGTGCGCGGGCTCATCACCGTGGAGAGGTCGCCATTCATGAAGGCGGTCCGCGTCAGGTCGGCGACGGTCACCATCTGGCTGATCTGCTTGCGCCCGGCGGCCGTGTTGTAATTGGGGTTCTTGGCCAGGACGATCGCGGTCTCGGCATCATGCGACAGGTAGTTCAGCGTCGCGACCAGCGACCAGCGGTCCATCTGGCCCTGGTTGATCTGCTGGGTGCCGTGATAGAGGCCGGTCGTGTCGCCCAGCCCCACCGTGTTGGCGGTGGCGAAGATGCGGAATCCCGGATGCGGGGTCAGCACGCGGTTCTGGTCCAGCAGGGTCAGCTTGCCGTCGGTTTCCAGCACGCGCTGGATCACGAACATCACGTCGGCGCGCCCGGCATCGTATTCGTCGAAGACGATCGCGCAGGGATTGGACAGGGCCCAGGGCAGGATGCCTTCCTGGAACTCGGTGACCTGCACGCCGTCCTTCAGCTTGATCGCGTCCTTGCCGATCAGGTCGATCCGGCTGATATGGCTGTCGAGGTTCACCCGCACCGTCGGCCAGTTCAGGCGCGCGGCGACCTGCTCGATATGGCTCGACTTGCCGGTGCCGTGATAGCCCTGGATCATCACCCGGCGGTTATGGGAGAACCCGGCCAGGATCGCCAGCGTGGTATCGGGGTCGAACTTGTAGGTCGGGTCGCGCTCCGGCACGCGGTCGGTCGGCTCGGCGAAGCCCTTCACCTTCATGTCGGTATCGATCCCGAACACCTCGCGGACCGAAATTTCCTCGGTGGGTTTCGCACTCGTCGTCATCGTTCCGTCCGCCATGTCCGCGTCCCTTGGTCTTGAAGCCTTGGGATGCAACATATGCCGCGGGCGTGCAAGGGGAGGCGCGACAAAACCGCGTGGCCCCGCCCGCCGCGCGGCCGGGCTGCGCATCCTGCGGGCAGGCACGCGACGGTGATCGCGCCTGCCGGAACAGCCCCGGGTCCGGACGGGTTGCGCATCCGGGGTGCAGGACCGCCCCGTGACAGCAGCAAGGAGACCGATATGACCCGCTTTGCCGACAAGACCGTGATCGTCACCGGCGCAGGCTCGGGGATGGGGGCCGCCACCGCGCGCAAATTCGCCGCCGAGGGGGCCAATGTCGTCCTGGCCGGACGCCGGGCCGAGCCGCTGGAGGCCGTCGCGCGCGACCTGCCCGAGGGGCGCGCGCTGGCCGTGACCGCCGATGTCACCCAGCCCGGGGATGCCGCGCGGCTGGTCGCCGCGACGCTGGAGCGCTTCGGCGCGCTCGACGTGCTGGTCAACAATGCCGGAACCGCCCGCACCGGCCGCATCGACGCGCTGCCCGAGGAAGACTGGGACATGGTGATCGAGACCGACCTGACCGGGGTCTATCGCATGACGCGCGCGGCCTGGGAGGCGCTCGCAGCCTCGGGCGGCAACGTGGTCAACACCTCCTCCGTCTCGGGGCTGGGCGGCGACTGGGGGATGTTCGCCTATAACGCGGCCAAGGGCGGGGTCAGCAACCTGACCCGCGCGCTTGCGCTGGATTACGCCTCTTCCGGCATCCGCGTGAATGCCGTCGCGCCGGGCTATACCCGGACCCCCATGGCCGAGGGGATCGGCGAGGATGATGCACTGCGCGCGAAATTCGAGGAACGCATCCCGATGGGGCGCGGCGCCGAGCCCGAAGAAGTGGCCGATGCCATCGCCTTCCTGGCCTCCGCCGAGGCGGGGTTCGTCAATGGCGTGAACCTGCCGGTGGATGGCGGGCTGTCGGCCTCGAACGGCCAGCCGCCCCAGGCGTGATCCCGCGCCGGGCTCAGACCCGGCGCCTCCCGGCGGCCGCCTCCCCGGCGGCGCGGCCCGAGGACCAGGCCCACTGGAAATTGTAGCCGCCGAGCCAGCCGGTCACGTCCACCGCCTCGCCGATGGCATGAAGCCCCGGCACCGCCTTTGCCTCCATCGTGCGCGAGGACAGCGCGGCGGTGGAAATGCCGCCCGCCGTCACCTCGGCCTTGGCATAGCCCTCCGTGCCGGTGGGGCGGAAGGTCAGCGCCGACAGCTCCCCCGCCACCCGCTCCAGCTCGGCATCCGGGCAGTTGCCCATCTCGGTCTGCATCCCGATCCGTGCGGCCATCACCTCGGCCAGGCGGTTGGGCAGATGCTCGGTCAGGGCGGCGCGCAGATGCGACCGCGGCATCCGGCGCCGCGCCTCGCGCAGCACCCCCATCGCATCGGGCAGCAGCGACAGCGTCACCGGATCGCCCGGGCGCCAATAGGACGAGACCTGCAGGATCGCCGGTCCCGACAGGCCGCGATGGGTGAAAAGCGCGGCCTCGGAAAAGCCGGTCCCGCCCGCCTCCGCCGTCACCGGGCAGGAGACGCCCGAGATCTCGCGGAAGGCCCGGTCCTCTTCGCCCAGGGTCAGCGGCACCAGCGCCGGGCGCGGCGTCACCACGGGCAGGCCGAACCGTTCGGCGATCCGGTAGGCGATGCCGCTGGCGCCCATCTTGGGGATCGACGGCCCGCCCGTGGCGATGATCAGCTGCGGCGCGCTTGCGCCCGCCACGCGGAACAGCCCGTCGCCATGGCCGATCTCGCCGATCTGCGCCGACAGCCGGATCTCGACCCCGCCCCTGGCGCATTCGGCCAGCAGCATCGCCACCACCTGCCGCGCCGAGCCGTCGCAGAACAGCTGGCCCAGCGTCTTCTCGTGCCAGGCGATGCCGTGGCGGTCGATCAGGGACAGGAAATCCCACTGGGTATAGCGCGCCAGCGCCGATTTGGCGAAATGCGGGTTCTCCGACAGGAAGCAGCCCGGCTCCACGCCCATATTGGTGAAGTTGCAGCGCCCGCCGCCCGAGATCAGGATCTTCTTGCCCGCCTTGTCGGCATGATCCAGAAGAAGCACGCGCGCGCCCGCCTGTCCGGCCGTCGCCGCCGCCATCATCCCGGCCGCCCCGGCCCCCAGCACGATTACATCATGATCCATCCCCGCCCTCTACGATCCCTGCGCGCAGGGGAAAAGGGGCCATTGCCCGCCGCGCGATGACAAGCCGCCCCGCGGTGCCTATATCAGCGGGGAACCGGATAAAGGAGCAGGCGATGTTCTTCACGCAGACGGCAAAGACGCGGATGGTCCCGGCGGCGGAGGCCCTGCCGGGACGTCCCGCCCCGATCCCGACCGCCCCCGCGCATTTCGTTTCCGGGCGCCCGCTGGCGGCGCCGGTCCCCGAGGGGATGGAGGAGGCGGTCTTCGGCATGGGCTGCTTCTGGGGGGTGGAGCGGATGTTCTGGAGCCTCCCCGGCGTCTGGCTGACCATGGTCGGCTATACGGGCGGGTACACGCCCAACCCGCTCTACGAGGAGGTCTGCAGCGGCCGCACCGGCCATAACGAGGTGGTGCGGGTCATCTTCGATCCCGCGGCGACCAGCTACGAGGCGCTGCTGAAGGTGTTCTGGGAAGGCCATGACCCGACCCAGGGGATGCGCCAGGGCAATGATGTCGGCACGCAGTACCGCTCGGGCATCTATACCTTCTCCGCCGCGCAGCAGGCCGCGGCCGAGGCCTCGCGCGATGTCTTCGCCCCGCGGCTCAAGGCGGCCGGGCTGGGCGAGGTGACGACCGAGATCCTGCCCGCGCCGGACTTCTACTTCGCCGAGGATTATCACCAGCAGTACCTGGCGAAGAACCCGCGCGGCTATTGCGGGATCGGCGGCACCGGCGTGACCTGCCCGATCGGCACCGGCCTGACCGCCTGATCTGTAACATCGGGGCGCTGGCGGGGCGGAATGTTACAGTTCCGCCCCCTGTCCGGGCCCCGGAGGGAGGCGCGGCTCACATCCGGGCAAGCCGCCGTGTGGGCCGGGGACGGCGCGGGGGGCCGCCTGCTAGAAAGGCGCATCCGTTTCGCGCCATTCCAGGAGCCCGCCCATGCCCGCCGCCCGTTCCCGCCGCTTCGCCCATCGCGTCGTCACCATGCTGACCGCCGGGGCCTTTGCCACCGTCGCCTTCGATTTCTTCGGGCAGAGCCTGTCGCCGGGGCTGGGATTTTCCGGACTGGCGCCGGTGCCCCTGGCCAATCAGGTGATCCGCACCGTCACCGGCGCGGAAAGCCTGCCCGGCGCCCATGCGCTGCATTACCTGGCGGGGATGATCGGCTATCCGGGCGGCTGGGTCTTCGTCGCCGAGCCGCTGCGGCGGCGGCTGGTGCCGGGCCTGGCCTGGCCGGTGGCCGCGCTGCTTTACGGTGTCGCCCTGTGGGTCTTCGCGCTGTGGGTCATGGCCTCGCTGGTGGCGGGCAACCCGCCTTTCCTGGGCTTTGCCCAGATCGCCTGGGTGGCGCTGGCGGGGCATGTCCTCTTCGCGCTGGTCGCCGCGCTGGTCACGCGGATCCGCGGCGACTGAGGCCGCGCGGGCCGGGCAGGGGCAGGCCCCCGCCCGGCCGGGCTCACGCGGCGCCGCGGCTCAGCGCGGCAACGCCGGTGCGGGCGATCTCGACCAGGCCCAGGGGCCGCATCAGATCGGCTAGGGCATCGACCTTCTCCGACGTGCCGGTGATCTCGAAGACGAAGCTTTCCAGCGAGGTATCGACCACCTTGGCGCGGAAGATATCGGCCAGGCGCAGCGCCTCGACGCGCTTCTCGCCGGTGCCCGCGACCTTGAGCAGCGCCAGCTCGCGCTCCACCGCCTGGCCCTCGACCGTCAGGTCATGGACATCATGGACCGGCACCATCCGGCCCAGCTGCGCCTTGATCTGCTCGATCACCTGCGGTGTGCCGGTGGTGACGATGGTGATGCGCGAGCGGTGGCCCTGGTGATCGACCTCCGCCACGGTGAGGCTGTCGATATTGTAGCCGCGGCCCGAGAACAGGCCGATGACGCGGGCGAGCACGCCGGATTCGTTGTCGACCAGCACGGCCAGCGTGTGACGTTCCATCACGTCGCTCATATGGCTGCGCAGGTCATAGGCCGAATGCTTGGACGAGCCCTTCTTGATCTGAAGTGCGGACATGGGGACTGCTCCGTTGTCGTGTCGTTGAGGCGGCGCCGGATCAGACCAGCGCGGCGCCCTTGCCCTGGATCGCGTTGGTGGCCACCGCATCGCCCAGCAGCATCTTGTTATGCGCCTCGCCCGAGGGGATCATCGGCAGGCAGTTCTCGTGCTTCTCGACCAGGCAGTCGAAGATCACCGGCCCGTCATAGCGGATCATCTCCATGATCGCGTCGTCCAGATCCGCCGGATCCTTGCACTGGATGCCCTTGGCGCCGAAGGCCTCGGCCAGCTTGACGAAATCCGGCAGCGCCTCGGACCAGGACTGGCTGTAGCGTTCGCCATGCAGCAGCTGCTGCCACTGGCGCACCATGCCGAGCCGTTCGTTGTTGAGGATGAACTGCTTGACCGGCAGGCCGAATTGCATCGCGGTGCCCATTTCCTGCATGTTCATCAGCCAGGAGGCCTCGCCCGCGACATTGATGACCAGCGCGTCGCGATGCGCCACCTGCGCGCCGATCGAGGCGGGGAAGCCGTAGCCCATCGTGCCCAGCCCGCCCGAGGTCAGCCAGCGGTTGGGATCCTCGAAGCCCAGGAACTGCGCCGCCCACATCTGGTGCTGGCCCACCTCGGTGGAGACATAGCGGTCCATCCCCTTGGTCAGCGCCTCGAGGCGCTGCAGGGCGTATTGCGGCTTGATGACGGTCTCGGACCCCTTGTAGCGCAGGCAGTCGACCTTGCGCCATTCGGCGATCTTCGCCCACCATTTCTTCAGCCCGTCGCGGTTCACCTTGCGCCCGCGCGCCTTCCACAGGTTCAGCGCCTGTTCCAGCACATGGCCGACATCGCCGATGATCGGCACCTCCACCGGGATCACCTTGTTGATCGAGGAGGGGTCGATATCGATATGCACCTTCTGCGATTTCGGGCTGAAATCCTGCACGCGGCCGGTGATGCGGTCGTCGAAGCGGGCGCCGACATTGATCATCACGTCGCAGTCATGCATCGCCAGGTTGGCCTCGTAGAGCCCGTGCATCCCCAGCATGCCCAGCCAGGCCTCGCCCGAGGCCGGATAGGCGCCCAGCCCCATCAGCGTCGACGTGACGGGGAAGCCCGTGGCCGAGATGAATTCGCGCAGGAGCTGCGAGGCCGCGGGACCCGAATTGATGACGCCGCCGCCGGTATAGAAGATCGGCCGCTCGGCCGTTTCCATCAGCTCGACCATGCGCTCGATCGCCTCGGCATCGCCCTTCACCTTCGGCTGGTAATGCGAGGTGCGCGCCTTCTTCGGCTCGGTATAGGCGGCGGAGGCGAATTGCACATCCTTGGGGATGTCCACCAGCACCGGCCCCGGACGGCCCGAGCGCGCCACGTGGAAGGCCTGGTGGATGACGTTCGACAGATCGGCCGTGTCCTTGACCAGCCAGTTATGCTTGGTGCAGGGGCGGGTGATGCCCACCGTGTCGGCCTCCTGGAAGGCGTCATTGCCGATCATGAAGGTCGGCACCTGGCCCGACAGCACCACCAGCGGGATCGAATCCATCAGCGCATCGGTCAGCCCGGTCACGGCATTGGTCGCGCCGGGGCCCGAGGTCACCAGCGCGCAGCCCACCTTGCCGGTGGAGCGGGCATAGCCTTCGGCCGCATGCACGGCCGCCTGTTCGTGGCGCACCAGGATGTGCTGGATGTCGGACTGCTGGAAGATCTCGTCATAGATCGGAAGGACGGCGCCGCCGGGATAGCCGAAAACCACCTCGACCCCCTGATCCTTCAGGGCCTGAACAACCATTCTCGCGCCGGTCATCTTCGTCATCTCGTCCACTCCGTCATGGCGGCATTGCGGTGCCCCGGACCGGGTCCGTGCCTGCAGAAACAAAAAAGCCCCCGGAGTTACTCGGGGGCGCATGGGGATCATCCAGGGTCCGTCACCGGCCCATGCGCTGTCGTCCTGCAAGTACGATCCGGAGATCCATCGGGGGCATCCTTCCTCTAGTGCCGCCTTCTGTATGCGCTCCGTCCCGGGGCGTCAACCGAAAACAATTAAGCAAATCGCAGGCGCCCGCGGTTGTAATTTTGTTGCGCGGATGCGGGGAGTCCCGTGCGGCGGGCGCGGTCCGGGCGGATCAGCGTTTCTGCGGCGGTGCCATCGTGTCGGGCAGCGAGATCTTTGCCACCTGTTCGGCGATCGGGTCGATCGACAGGGGATGGGCGGTGCCGCTATGCGCCGCGGGATCGCCCAGGTCGATCCAGCGGCCGTTCTTGTAGATCTCCAGGCTGCCGAATTTCGACTTGTAGGCCATCTTGGGACTGCCCGGCACCCAGTAGCCCAGATAGACATAGGGCAGCCCCGCCTCGCGGGCGATGGCGATATGGTCGAGGATGACATAGGTGCCCAGCGACCGGCGCTCCAGCCCCGGCTGGTAGAAGGAATAGACCATCGACAGCCCGTCATCGAGCACGTCGGTCAGGCATACGGCAGTCAGCGCGCCGCGGTCGCCGCGGGTCTCGGGCGGGCGGCTGTATTCGATCACGCGGCTGCGGATCGGCGTTTCCTCGACCATGGCGGCGAATTCGAAGATGTCCATGTCGGCCATGCCGCCATCGGCATGGCGGCTGTCCAGGTAGTCCCGGAACAGGGCGAACTGGTCTTCCGTCGCCCAGGGCGAGGTGGCGCGCCGGGTCAGGTCGGCATTGCGCGACAGCGTCCGGCGCTGGCTGCGGCCGGGCTTGAAATCGGCGACGCGGATCCGCGCCGAGAGGCAGGCCATGCATTCCGCGCAGGACGGCCGGTAGAGCACGTTCTGCGAGCGCCGGAATCCCTGCTTGGACAGCGCGTTGTTCAGCGTCTCGGCATAGTCGCCCTGCAGCGCGGTGAACAGCTTGCGCTCCATCCGGCCCGGCAGGTAGGGGCAGGGCTGCGGCGCGGTCACGTAGAACTGGGGGGCGAGGGGAAGGCTGTGGCGCATGATCTTCGTGTCTGGAACGATCCGAGCCTAGCAATGCTTGGCCCCTGCGCCAAGACCCTATTGGATCAGGGAAACGCGAGGTCCCGGCCCGCAGTGGTCAGATCTGCGCCCTGTTGATCATCGCCGTGCCCAGGATCAGGTCGTGCAGCCCCTGGCCGCGACGGCTGGCACACATCACCGCGATCGAGATCAGCTGCGCGGGAAAGACCATGGTCATCGCCAGATAGGCCCCGGCATGGGCGGCGGCGATGGTCGCGCCGGGCTGCGTGCCGTCCTGGTTGCGCAGCTCGATCCCGGCAAAGCGCATCCCCCATGTCGCGCCCGAACGGCTCAGCGTCGCCCAGCGGTAGAGGAAGCTGACCGCCAGCCACAGGACCGGCAGGAAGAACAGCCCGGTGAAGGCCGTCAGCGGGATCGCCAGCATCACCAGGCCGGTGATCAGCACGAGGTCGACAAGCCAGGCCAGGAACCGGCGCCGCAGGACGCCGTCATAGAAGGCACGGCCGGTTTCGGGGTCGGGGAGGCCCCAATAGGGATTGGTATGCATCTCGTCTCTCTGCTCGGGAAGGGGGCGGCCCGGAAGATCCGGGCCGCCATCGCGGGATCAGGCCTGTTCGGGCTGGCCGGGCGCCGTGGCGCGGCGGGCGCGGTCCTCCATGAACTGGTCGAACTCGGTCTTGTCCTTGGCCTCGCGCAGGCGGCGCAGGAATTCCTGGAAGGCATCCTGCTCTTCCTCCAGGCGCCGGAGCGTCTCGGCCTTGTAGGCATCGAAGGCGCTGTTGCCCGAAGAGGTGAAGGCGGTCCTGGCACGGGTCATCTTGCGGGTATGCTTGCAGCCGGAAAACATGCGTTTGCTCCAGATCATGTAGGCGAGAAGGGCGAGGCCGACAGGCCAGAAGAGAATGAAACCGAGAACCATGGCCGCGATCCAGGCGCCCTTGCCGCGCTGGTCAAGCCATTGTTCCGCCTGGCCGGGCCAGGAAGCGACTGCGTTCATCTTGGTCTCCTTGTCACCGGGTCCGATGTGAACCCGTTTCACATGTCCTAGATGTGAAGCCCCTTAACTTCCTGCAAGGGGGTGATGTGAAAGTTTTTCACATCACCGCCCTCCGCGGCCCGGCCGCCGCCCGCCGGGCCTTTCGCCGGCGGATCCTCGAGGGAATGGACGTCGGGGCTGGCTGTTCAGCGCGCGGTCTCGGTGAACTCTCCGCGCCGCGCCCCCGATATCTGCAGCAGGTCCGCGGGCGCGATGGAGAAGACATGGCGCGGCGTGCCGGCGGCGGCCCAGATTTCGTCGAACTCCGCCAGGCGCGGGTCCCAGAAAGCGCGCGGCGGCTGCAGGTGACCGACAGGCGCGACCCCGCCGATGGCAAAGCCGGTCTGCGCGCGCACCCAGGCGGCATCGGCCCCGGCCAGGTCCTCTCCGGCCAGCGCCGCGGCCCGCGCCGGGCAGACCCGGTTTCCCCCGGCCGTGACGAAGAGAAGCGCCTGCCCGCTGGCGGCGCCGCGGAACAGGATCGACTTGGCGATCTGGTCCAATGCGCAGCCCACCGCATCGGCGGCGGCCTGCGCGGTGCGCGTGCCCTCGGGAAATTCCCGGACCGGCGGGTCCAGCCCTGCGGCGGCAAGTGCCGCCATGACCCGTTTCAAACTGCGGCTCACCTGATACTCCTGTCCCTGACCCTGGCTGCCGGAGGATACCCATGACCCTGACCGATCTCATCCGCCGCCATCCGCGCCCCTACGAGCCGGAGCGCGCCGCCGACACGCTGGCGAAGCTGCCCGATCCCGGCGCGGCGCGCAATCTGCTGGAAGGGGTCGCGGGGTGCAGCCCCTACCTGGCCGGGCTGATGACCCGCGAGGCCGCCTGGCTGGAGCAGGCGCTGGCCGCCGATCCCGCGACCACCCTTGCGCAGGTGCTGGACGCGCTGGAACCCGGCCCCGCGAAGGAGACCGGCGCCGCGCTGCGCGTGGCCAAGCGGCGCGTCGCGCTGCTGGCGGGGCTGGCCGATTGCGGCGGGGTCTGGGACCTGGCGCAGGTGACCGGCGCGCTGACGCGGCTGTCGGACCGGGCCGTCGAGGTGGCGCTGCAGACGGTGCTGGCGCCGCTGCTGCGGGCGGGCAAGATCCCCGGCCAGACCGAGGCGGACCTGGCGACCTGCGCCGGGCTGACGGTGCTCTCCATGGGCAAGACCGGCGCACGCGAGCTGAACTATTCCTCCGATATCGACCTGATCGTGCTGTTCGACGATGACCGCTTCTCCTCCGCCGACCTGCCCGAGGCGCGGATGCAGTTCATCCGCGCGGTGCGCAAGGCGATGGCGCTGCTGTCGGACCTGACCGGCGAGGGCTATGTCTTCCGCACCGACCTGCGGCTGCGGCCGGACCCGTCGGTGACGCCGGTGGCGATGGCGATCTCGGCGGCGATCCGCTATTACGAGAGCCTCGGGCGCACCTGGGAACGCGCGGCCTTCATCAAGGCGCGGCCCTCCTCGGGGGATCTGCGCGCCGGGCGCGATTTCCTGCAGGAAATCCGCCCCTTCATCTGGCGCCGCCACCTGGATTTCGCCACCATCGAGGAAACCCAGGAGATGCAGGCCAAGATCCGGTCGCAGAAGAACACCTGGGACGGCACGCGGCTGGACGGGCGCAACCTGAAACTGGGCCCGGGCGGCATCCGCGAGATCGAGTTCTTCACCCAGACCCGCCAGATGATCGCCGGCGGGCGCGACCCGTCCCTGCGCGTGCGCGGCACCTGCAGCGGGCTGGAGCGGCTGGCCGAGGCGGGCTGGATCCCGCAGGAGGATGCCGCTGCCCTGGCCGCGCGGTACCGCAGCCTGCGCAGCTGGGAGCACCGGGTGCAGATGATCCAGGATGCCCAGACCCATGCGCTGCCCAGGGATGCGGCGGGCTGGGACCGGCTGGCGGCCTTCCTCGACCGGCCCGATGCCGCGGCGCTGCGCGCCGAGATGGCGCAATGCTTCGAGACGGTGCAGGGGCTGACCGCACCGCTGATGCTGCCGCGCCGCGCGGAAGAGACCGCGCCCGCCGATCCGCGCGCCGCCGAGGTGGCCGAGCGCTGGCACGGTTTCGCGGCGCTGCGCTCGGACCGGGCGCGGGCGATCCTGGCGCGGCTGCTGCCCGATCTGCTGCGCCGCTTCGAGCGGGCGGCGAAACCCGAGGAGGCGCTGCTGCAATTCGAGCGGTTCCTGTCGCGGCTGCCCGCCGGGGTGCAGGTCTTCTCGCTGTTCGAGGCCAACCCGCACCTGATCGACCTGATGGTCGACATCGCGTCCTCCTCGCCGGTCCTGGCCGAGTACCTGTCGCGCAATGCGCAGGTGCTGGACGCGGTGATCGGCGGCAGCTTCTTCGCGCCCTGGCCCGGGCGGGCGGGGCTGGCGGCGGACCTGTCCGAGACGCTGGACCAGGATGGCGGCGATTACGAGCAGATCCTCGACGGCACCCGGCGCTGGCACCGCGAATGGCGGTTCCGCATCGGCGTGCATCTTCTTCGCGGGCTGATCGATGCCTCCGAGGCGGCGGCGCAGTATTCCGACCTGGCCGAGGCGGTGCTGGAGGTGCTGGCCCCCGCCGTGGTCGCGCAATTCGCCGAGAAGCACGGCCATCTTCCCGGCGGCGGGGCGGTGCTGGTGGGGATGGGCTCGCTGGGGGCGCGCAGCCTCGCGGCAAGTTCCGACCTGGACCTGATCGTGATCTACGACGCCCCGGCGGAGGCTGTCTCGGACGGGGCGCGCGCCCTGGATGTGCGCAGCTATTACGCGCGGCTGACCAAGGCCTTCGTCACGGCGCTTTCGGCGCAGATGTCCGAGGGCACGCTCTACGAGGTCGACATGCGGCTGCGCCCCTCTGGACGGCAGGGCCCCGTGGCCACCAGCTGGAGCGGCTTCCGGCGCTACCAGCGCGAGGAAGCCTGGACCTGGGAGCACATGGCGCTCACGCGGGCGCGCGTGATCGCCGGGCCGCAGCCCCTGGCCGAGGCCTTCGAGACCTTCCGCCGCGAAATCGTCGCCGGACACGCCGACCGGGGCCGGGTGTTCCGCGACCTTGCCGAGATGCGCGAGCGGCTGCGCACCGGCAAGCCGCAGAAAGGCCCCTGGGATACCGAGAACGGGCCCGGCGGCCGGCAGGATATCGAGCTTCTGGCCCAGGCCTGCGCGCTGGTGGCGGGCTCGGCCGAGCGCGACCCGCTGCTGCAGCTGGGCACAGGCGATCTGGCGCCCGAAGCCGCCGGGCGGCTGGGCGAGCAGCTGCGGCTCTGGGCGGTGCTGAAACAGGCGGGGCGGCTGCTGAGCGGGGGGCGGCCCGACCCGTCGCATCTGGGCCAGGGCGGGCGCGACATGCTGCTGCGCGACACCGCCATGCCCGATATCGGCACGCTGGAGGCCCGCATCGCCGAGGGGCGCGCGGCGGCGGCGCAGCTGGTGGATCAGGCGGTCCGCGCCGGGGCGGATTGACAGGTTGTCGCAGATCGCTAGCGTAGCCTCATGCCGACTCGCGCCCCGATACCCGATGCCGATCCCGAAGGACTGATCCGAGATGCCTACCGGATCGAGGGCATCGCCGCCCAGGAGTGCCGGGCGATCTTCCTCGACTGGTCGCTGTCGATCCCCGAGGGGCTGGAACCCGCGCTGGCGCTGCGCGCGCTGCTGGAACGCCATGGCGGGACGCATCCGGACCATCCCATGACCTGCATCATTGCCCATAACATGGCCGCCGCCCCGGCGCCGCGCCGTCGTCGCGGGCGGGGGCGCGGGCGCGGCGGGGTCGCG
>NZ_JACVXA010000087.1 GCF_014903745.1 Mangrovicoccus algicola
GCGAGATGACGGAGCAGGCTCTGCATCCGCGTGGTCCGCCGCCCCCAGCCCACGCGCCGCACGCGCAGTCCGAAGGACCTTAGAGCTTCCGGCAATGGCAGCTTCAGCCTTGCCCCGAACCGCCCGGTCCGGCGGCACGACAAAGCTACAAGACATGACGACCCACTTCGACGCCGAGGATGGCTTCAACTCGGAGGTCTACCTCAGCACGCGCGACCTTACCCCAGAGGAGGTGGCAGCGATAAAGGTCCTGACCGGCGTGAACATGGATCCGCCGACCGACAACTCCGAAGAGGATGCCGGGGACGACGCTGACTGGAACTACCCGCTGGCGTTCTTCATCGTGAACGCCCTCATGTTCGACGCCCGACCGCCTCTCGACTTTGACGATGAGGAGACGGTGTCAGACCTCGACACATTCGCGCTGTACTTGCAGGACGCGATGCAACTGATGACCAAGCAGACCGACCCGTCGGCCTTCGCTCAAGTAATTGCAGCCATGGCCGTCAGCGCCCAGGTCGAGGATTGGCAACGCGTCGAGGATGCAGAGGGAGCGCCGACACGTTGGCAGCAGTATCTAGCTGACGCGGACCGATTCCGGGTTGAACGCCTGGTGTCGCCCAAGAACAGCTGAGCTAGGCAAGGAGGGCAGCGCTTGTCGCTGCCACTCACAAACCTTGGGCCGCTGGCCAAAGGGTGGCGGACCTAGGCGAGTTCCCTTCGCAGCTGTCCGGAAATAGTCCGGAAAAACCACTCGACCTCACCACGGCAGCCACGCACCCCATGGATATCACCTTGTATTTGCGAGAAAATTTGGTGCCCCCACACGGACTCGAACCGCGGACCCACTGATTACAAATCAGTTGCTCTACCAGCTGAGCTATAGGGGCCTGGATGGCGTGCCATCCTGCGGCCTGCGCGGCCGCGTCGTCACCGTTTACAGAAGCGCAGGGCCGAGGACAATACGCATCCGCCCATGCGCCAGGTTTCCGGCGCATGGGCGGTGCGGTCAGCGGCCGCAGGCGCCCAGTTGCTGCCGATACGCATAGGCACGGCTCTCGACGCTGGAGGCCACGCTCAGAAGCCAGGGCTTGGAATTGTAGCTGCCCCGCGCATAGCCGCCGCGGCCCTCGTGATAGGCCAGGTACTGGCGCCGGGCATCGGTCTTGGGAATGCCCAGCGTGCGCCAGCTGGCATCCATGTACCAGCCGATGAAATCCGTCGCGTCGTGGATATTGGTACGGCTGGCCCGGCTGCGGCCCGGCCCCTTGCGGTACTCGTTCCAGGTCGAATCGATGGCCTGCGCATAGCCATAGGCCGAAGAGGCCCGGCCCAGGGGGATGACGCCCAGCCCCCATTGGAAGGGCGTGCGCGCATCATCCTTGAAGCGGCTTTCCTGATGGATCGTCGCCATCTGCACATAGACGGGAACGCCCCATTTCCGTTCGGTTTTCTTCATGGCCCGGTAGATATCGGACCGCTGGCTGACGATGCTGCAGGCATTGTCCAGATTCCGCGGCGGCGCCTTGCCTCCGCAGGCCGCAAGTCCCAGACACAACCCGAGCGCGATCAGACGACTGCTCATCTCTGCCTCGTGTTTCTTTCTTGCTTTCTTTGCGCCGAGCATATCGCAGTTTTTCGGCGGCGGGAACGCAAATCCTGCGCCCTGCGCAGACGGGCGCTCAGAGCAGGAGCGCCAGCAGCAGCGGCAGCGCCACGAGCGACATCGCGGTCGACACCACCACCAGCCCCGCCACGGCCTGCGCATCGGCGCCGTATTTCTCCGCCAGCATGTAGGAGGTCACCGCGATCGGCGTGGAAAGCTGCAGGACCAGCACCGCCCGCGCCTCGGGGGCCAGCCCGGCCAGGGACCCGACGGCCCAGCCGGTGGCGATGCAGGCGACCAGTTTCAGCGCCGAGATCAGCGCCGCCAGCGCAATGCCCCCCGGGCGCAGCCGCGCCACGGCGACACCCAGCGTCAGCAGCATCAGCGGAATCGCCATCTGCCCCGTCAGCTCCAGCGTGTTTGTCATGGCCGCGGGAAGATGCCAGCCCTGCCACAGGAACAGGAGCCCCAGAAGGGTTGCCCCGACGATGGGCTCGCGCAGCAGGGGGCCCACCCCCCCGCCCCCGGCCACGATCCAGATCCCGAAGGTGAAGGACCACAGGACCATCACCGCGAAGACGACGATCGCGTAGTCGAACCCCGTCGGTCCGAAGGCGAACAGCGCAAGCGGCAGGCCCAGATTGCCGGTATTGCCGAAGACGGCCGGGCCCAGATAGGTGCGCTGGCTCAGCCCGGCCAGCGCCAGAAGCCCTGCGGCGCCCAGGGTCAGGATCCCGTATCCCGCCGCCGAGGCCAGGCCGAGCGCCCGGATCTGGGTCGGGTCGATCTCGGTGCGCATCAGCGCGACGAAGACCAGGCAGGGCATGCCCAGCGACATGGTCAGCCGGGTGACGAACTGCACGCTGTATTCCAGGCCCGAACGAACCCATATGATTCCGGCCGCCGCCAGTACGATCACCGGCGTCACGGCCTCTGCTACCTTCAGGAAGAGGTCCACCTGCTCTGGTCTCCGCGGCGAAAATGTGACAAGAGGCGGTCTCGAATCCGCCATGCGGACCGGTTCTATGTCGTAACGGGGTGCAAGGTCATGCTGAAAACTCAGGCCAAGTACGGGCTGGGCCAGGTGGTGCGCCACCGCAACCATCCGTTCCGCGGCGTCATTTTCGATGTCGATGCGATCTTTTCGAATACCGAGGAATGGTACGACGCAATCCCCGAGGACAGCCGGCCGTCGCGGGATCAGCCCTTCTACCACCTGCTCGCCGAGAACGAGCAGAGCTATTACGTCGCCTATGTATCCGAACAGAACCTGGAGCCGGATCACAGCGGCGAACCGGTGGATCACCCGGACGTGATGGAGATGTTCGGCGATTTCAGCGATGGCGCCTACGAGCTGCACGCCGCGCTGAACTGAGCGGCGCGAAGGCTAGAGCCCCAGGGCGCAGCCATCCTGGCGCGGATCCGATGCGCCCTCGAACACGCCGGTTTCCAGATCGATCCGGATGGCCTGCGCTCCGCCCAGCGGCATGTCCGAGATCGTGACCTCGTGCCCCATGAAACGCAGCTCATGCGCGACGGCGGGGGTATAGCTCTTTTCCATGACCACCTCGCCATTGTCCCAGAAGCAGCGCGGGGAATCGACGGCCTTCTGCAGCGGCATGCCATATTCGGCCAGGTTGCCGAGGATCCGGGCATGGCCGACCGGCTGGAAATCCCCGCCGCCCGCCGCCAGGAGCGTCATGCCGCGCCCGGGCTCGCGGATCATCACCGGCACATCGGCCCGCCGCGGCGCGCGCCCCCCGGCTGCTTCGTCGGGATGCCCCGGCTCCAGGTTGAACGCCGCCGCGCGGCTGTTCAGCAGGATGCCGAATTCCCGCGAGACCAGCCCCGATCCGAAACTGCGGAAATTCGACAGGACCATGGTCACGGAGATCAGATCGCGATCGACAATGCAGAGGCTGGCCGTATCGCGATGCTCCGCCCCCATGGGGGCGGGCACGCCGGGCCCGGTTTCCCTGTCATCGATCAGATCCGCCAGCATCTGCGCCAGATCCCGGGACAGCAGCCCGGCCGCCTGACCTGTCTGATCGGGCCGCGCCAAGGCGCGGTCGCGGGTGTCGAAGGCGTGCCGCGTGACCTCTATCTCCAGGTGGGTTCGCCAGGGATCCAGGGGATGGTTGCCGGAAATGTCGAAGCGATCCAGGATATTCGCCAGCAGAAGGGTCGTGGCGGCCTGGCCGTTGGGCGCGGGCTCCAGCAGGCACAGATCGCCATGTCCCGTCCGTTCGGGCCGGGACGGAATGGCCCGTGCCTCGGCGAAATCCTGGGCCACGTGGCTCCCGCCCGCCCCTGCCAGCGTCGCCACCATGTCCTCGGCGACCTCGCCCCGGTAGAACCCCGCAGCCCCCCCGGACGCGATCCGGCGCAAGACCTCCGCCAGCCCGGGCGCGGCATGCACGCGCCCGGGCTCCGGCGTGATGGCGCCGGGGAGGAAGGCCGCCCGCCCCTCGGGGGCCAGATGGTCGAGACCCAGGGACCAATCCAGGGCCACGCGCGGCGCCAATGGAACGCCCCCCTCGCCATGCCGGATCGCCGGGGCAAGCACATGGGCCAGGTCCAGCCGTCCCCAATGCTCATGCATATGGCACCAGGCCGCAACGGCGCCGGGCACCGTCACCGCATGCGCCCCGTCCCGTGGCATCCGCCGGTGCCCGGCCTCGCGCAGCGCCTGCGCCGAGAGCCCTGCCGGGGCACGCCCGGTTCCGTCCAGCGAAATCACCTCCCCGCCGGGGCCCGCAAGCGACACAAGGGCGACACAGTCGCCCCCCAGCCCGGAGAGATGCGGGGTGACCACGGCCAGCACGGCCGCCGCCGCGACGGCGGCGTCGACGGCATTGCCGCCCGCATCCAGCATGCCGATCGCCGCCTGCGTTGCCAGGGGATGGGGCGACGCGCACATGCCGTTCGTGGCCAATGCGGGCGATCGCCCGGGAAAGTGGAACTTCTTCACGTTCAGGTCTCCACCATGCGCGGCGGTGACAGGGCCGCGGTGTCAGGGGGTCGCAATCAGCCCAGGGACAGTCCCACGCGGACCACGTTCATGCCGTTGCGACGCGAATAGCTCAGGTCCTCGACCAGCTCATGGATCAGGAACCAGCCGAATCCCCCTTCGGGCAGGTCCCTGCGATCCGCAAAGACGGGCAGATCCCTGCGCGGCGGCAGGGCACCGCCCGGCATGGGGCGTCCGCGATCGACTATCGTACAGATCAACCGGCTGCGCCGCCGCTCCAGTTCCAGTTCGATCTCGCCGCGCGGCCCGGCGGAATAGGCGTGTTCCACGATGTTGTTGAGCAGTTCCGCCAGCACCAGTTCCACCGTCCCCAGGGACTCGGCCCGGACCCCCATGGCGGGAAGGTCGCGTGCCAGCCGCAGCAGCGCGTCGCGCACGGCGTCCGGCTCCGCAGGCAGGGTCAGGCGCAGGACGGGATCGCCGGTCATTGCGCGCGCTTTCAGGCAGGCGGCGTCAGGAGGCATTGGCATGAGGCCCGGCCGCCTCCGCCACCGAGGCATGGATCGGGAAGACCTTGTCCATCCGGGTCAGGCGGAACACCTTGGCCACGTTCGGGGTCAGTCCCGCCAGTTCGAGCTTCTGATCGGCATCGAGCTGCTTGAGCGCCGCCACGATCGCCCCGAGGCCGCTGCTGTCGACGAAATCGACCCGCGACAGATCCAGCAGGATGCGCCCGGCGGTTCCACCGGTCAGGTCCCGCATCCGGTCCTTGAACTGGATCGCCACCGCGGCGTCGATCCGGGATTCGCCCACTGCGATGAGCAGGCCGAAGGGATGGGTCGTGCATTCCAGGTTCATCAGGCACCTCGCATTTCCGCGCTGCGCCAACCTAGCCGCCAAAACCTTACCGCTCCCTGAGCCGGCCCCCGGGCGGGGCGGGAAAACGCCCGGGTTTCCCATGACAATTTTACAGACCGCCTGGGTCGCGGCCCTGTCCGCGGGCGGGCGGATCTAGTCCAGTCCCAGCACGTCCATCATGTCGTATTCGCCCGGGTCGCGGTCCTGGCCCCACAGCGCCGCTGCCAGCGCGCCACGGGCAAAGATCCCGCGGTCGGTCGCCAGGTGGCGCAGCACGACCCGTTCGCCCGGGGCGGCGAAGATCACGTCATGCTCGCCGACCACATCGCCTCCGCGGATCGCCGAGAAGCCGATCGCCCCCTCCTCGCGCGCGCCCCGGCGCTGCATCCGATCCATATCCTGCAGATCGGCCAGCGCGCGGCCGCGCCCGGCCGCGGCCGCCTCGCCCAGCATCAGGGCCGTGCCGGAGGGCGCGTCGACCTTGTGGCGGTGATGCGCCTCGACCACCTCGATGTCCCAGCCCGCCCCCAGCGCGGCGGCCACGCGGCGGGTCAGCCCCGTCAGCAGGTTGACGCCCAGGCTCATGTTGCCCGCCCGCACCACGACCGCGTGGCGCGCCGCCGCCGCGATCCTGTTCAGGTCCTCCGGTTCCAGACCGGTGGTGCCGATGACATGGACGGCGCGCGCCTGGGCGGCGATCTCGGCCACCTCGCGCGTCGCCTCCGGGGTGGTGAAGTCGATCACCGCCTGCGCGCCCGCCATCGCGCCGACCAGATCGTCGGTCGCGCTCACCCCGAGCGCCGGGCCGCCCATCGCCGTGCCGATATCCTGCCCGATCCAGGGATGGCCGGGCCGCAGAACCGCCCCCGCCAGCCGCGCGCGGTCGCTTTCGGCCACCGTCTGCACCAGCATCCGGCCCATCCGGCCTGCGGCGCCCGTGATCACAATTCCCGGCAGATCCGTCATCTTCCTGTCCTTCCGCTCCGCGTCCCGGCCGCCTGCGACATTCTTTCCAGAGTCCTGTTGCGGCCCCACCGCCGATGCCTTACATGCCCGCCATGGCACGCCACAAGCATCACGACACGTTTTCCGGCCCGTCGCAGCGGCAGCTGCGCGTGGGCGAACTGATCCGCCGGACCCTGTCCGAGCTGCTCAGCCGGGGCGACATCCACGACCCCGAGCTGAACCGCCTGTCGATCACCGTGGGCGAGGTGCGCGCCTCCCCCGACCTGAAGGTCGCCACGGCCTATGTGATGCCCCTCGGCGGACGCCAGGAGGAAGAGGCGCTGGCGGCGCTGAACCGCAACCGCAGCGAATTGCGCCGTGCCGTCGGCAAGGCGGTGAAGCTGAAATTCGCGCCCGAGCTGCGCTTCCGCCTGGACGAGACCTTCGACCGGATGGACGAGACCCGCCGCCTGTTCTCGCAGGATGACGTGCGCCGCGATCTCGAGGACGGCGCGGAAGACGAAACCGATCGGGACGACTGACATGGCACGCAGGCGCAAGGGGCGCGAGGTTCACGGCTGGCTGGTCGTGGACAAGCCCGCCGGGCTGACCTCCACCGCGGTGGTGAACAAGGTCCGCTGGGCCTTCGACGCGAAAAAGGCGGGCCATGCGGGTACGCTGGATCCGGCGGCGACCGGCGTCCTGGCGATCGCGCTCGGCGAGGCGACCAAGACCGTGCCCTTCATCACCGACGCGCTCAAATGCTATCGGTTCATGGTGCGGCTGGGCCAGGCGACGAATACCGACGATGCCGAGGGCGAGGTGATCGCCGAGGCGCCCCATCGTCCTGCCGATGACGCGATCGCCGCCGCGCTGGCCGGTTTCACCGGGGACATCATGCAGGTGCCGCCGAAATTCTCGGCCGTGAAGATCGATGGCGAACGCGCCTATGCGCTGGCCCGGGACGGCGACGACCCGCAGCTTTCGGCGCGGCCGCTCTTCGTCGAAAGCCTGGACCTGATCGCCCGGCCCGACGCGGATCACGTGGAGCTGGAAATGGTCTGCGGCAAGGGCGGCTATGTCCGCGCCATCGCCCGCGACCTCGGCGAGACGCTGGGCTGCCATGGCCATGTCGCCTGGCTGCGGCGGATCTGGTCCGGCCCCTTCGAGGCCGGGGAAGACGGGGTCAGCCTGGCCGAGATCGAGGAAGGCGCGAAGGATCCGGCACTGGACCGGCTGCTGCTTCCGCTGGAGGCAGGGCTGACCGACCTGCCCAAGGTCGTGGTTTCCGCCCATGGCGCGGCGCGCCTGTCCAACGGCAATCCCGGCGAGGTCCTGTCCTCGGAGGCCGAATTCGGCGAAGAGGCCTGGGCCGAACACCAGGGGCGTCCGGTCGCGGTCGGCATCTACAAGGCCGGCATGCTGCATCCCAGCCGGGTCTTCAACCTGGGGGAATGAACGGCCCCCGGGCCCCGAGGTCCAGCGGCCGCGCCCGAAGCACCACCGCACCGGCAGGGTCCGCGGGGGGCGGCTGCGCGGCCGGATCGGCGGCGGTCACGCAGCCCGGCATGACGGGATCCCGCGCCTCGGCGGGCAGCTCCGTCGCCATCGACCGCAGCGCAGGCCCCCCTGCCAGCAGCAGGACCGTGACAAAGGCGGCCATCGCGGCTGAGACGGCGGCCAGCACGGCCTGGCCGAGCCCGATAACGATGATCTGAGCGGGTTTCATCATGGGACCTCCGGGCGCCAGCGTTACCTGCCGGGGGTTGAAGGAAGATGAAGGCGGGCTTGCACCCGGCCCGGCAATCCCGCACATCCCCGCCATGATCACCCGCACCCATCAGAAGGGCGACGCCGCGTCTGTCGCCGTCTATTCCCCCTGCGAACGCTACCGCTATGCCCTGACCCGGGTCTGGGATCCGGCCGGGACGAAGGCGGCCTTCGTCATGCTGAATCCCTCCACCGCGACCGAGACCCAGAACGACCCGACGGTCGAACGCTGCGAAAGGCGGGCCCGCACGCTGGGGTTCGGCGCATTCCGCGTCGCCAACATCTTTGCCTGGCGCGATACCGATCCGCGCGCGATGCGGGCGGCACCCGAACCGGTCGGCCCCGAAAACGACGCCGCCATCGCCGAGGCCTGCCACTGGGCGGATCGCGTGATCTGTGCCTGGGGCACGCATGGCGCCTTTCTGGATCGCGGCCCGACCGTGGAGCGGCTGATCCGCGCGGCCGGCGTCATGCCCTATCACCTGGGCCTGTCGAAGGCCGGGCATCCCAGGCATCCGCTCTACCTGCCCTATACCCGTCAGCCGGAGCCCTGGCCGGAGCGGTGACCGGGACGCCGGAGCGGGGAGGCATCGCGGGCAGGAGGACCGCCCGCCGCCCTCCCCGGCATGCATTCTCCGCTAGGCACGCCGTCGCGGATCCGCGCCCCGTGGCGCCACCTCGGCCGCCCCGCCGGTTTCCGCGCGTCGCAAAGGAACCGACGGCCACGATTCAGGAAAGATTTATTTGCGGCTTGCGGCATCTTCGATAAAATCGACTGATGGCACATGTCACGCTCAAGCAGCTTTCCTATTTCGAGGCCCTCGCCCGCACCGGCCATTTCGGCCGCGCCGCCGCGCTCTGCCATGTCACGCAGCCGGCGCTGTCGATGCAGATTGCCGAGCTCGAGTCCCAGCTGGGCGTCACCCTGGTGGAGCGGCGGCCGCGGGGCGTCACGCTGACCGCGCCCGGGCAGGAAGTCGCCCGTCGCGCGGGCGATATAGGACAGGCCGTGCGGGACCTCGTGGAAGCGGCCGGGCTGCATTCCGGCGGGCTTGCGGGACCGCTGCGGCTGGGCGTGATCCCGACCGTCGCCCCCTATCTCCTTCCCGCGCTGCTGCAGGAGGTGGCGGTGCGTTTCCCTGCCTCGGAGCTCAAGCTGCGCGAGACGGTGACGCAGACGCTGTTGTCGGAACTGGCCCAGGGCACGCTGGACCTGGTGATCGCGGCGCTGCCCCTGGTGCATCCGGAGATCGAGACGCTGCCGGTCTTTTCCGAGCGGTTCATGCTGATCGCGCCCCCCGGCACGCAGCCGCAGGTCTCCGACGAGCAGGTCCTGGCCCGCCATCCCCTGCTGCTGCTGGAAGAGGGCCATTGCTTCCGCGATCACGCCCTGGCCGCCTGCGGGCTGAGCGTGGCAGACGAGGTCGACACGCTGGCCGCATCCAGCCTGTCGACCCTGGTGGAAATGGTCGCGCACGGGCTGGGCGTGACGCTGATCCCCGAGATGGCGGCCACCAGCGAGGCAAGGCATGACCGCGTCACGGTGCGCAGCTTTGCCGGCCCCCAGCGCACGCGCACCGTGGCCCTGGCCTGGCGCAGATCCAGCCCGCGCGGCGCCGAGTACCGCGAACTGGCCGGGATCCTCTCGGGGCTGGCGGCTCAGCTGTCGGCGCCGGGCGATCTGCCATAGCAGCGCAGGAACATCGTCACCGCCGCCGAGACGACCTTGTCCAGCTCCTCCGCGGCGGGGGGCTCTTCCAGATGCGCCAGCAGACGGCGCCGGAACAGACCGGCCAGGCAGAGATCGATGAACTGATAGGCCGCCAGGCAGGTATCGGGAATATCCAGCATGCCGGCCGCGACCTGCTGCTGAAGATATCCGCGCATCGCCTCCATGCCGCGGCGGGCCCCGCCGTCATAGAACCGCCGGCCCAGCTCGGGCTTGCGCTCGGTCACGCCGATCACGGTGCGATGCGCCGCGATCACCGGTTCCGAGCACAGCACCTCTGCCAGGTGGAGCCCGTAATGATGCAGCACCTCGGCCACCGGCCCGGGACGGTCCAGCTCGGCCCGCACCTCGGCGAAAAGCCGCTCCCGGGTTTCCGAGATCAGCGCCTCGAACAGATCCTCCTTCGAGGCGAAATACACGTAGATCGTGCTTTTCGACACCGAGGCCTCGCGCGTGATGTCGTTCATCGAGGCGGCATCGAAGCCCAGCCGGGCAAAGACGCTTCGCGCGCCGTCGAGGATCTGCGCCCGCTTGGCCGGGTCCGTTCCGGCCGCGGCCTTGCCCCGTCGGCGCGCCGCGGCGGGTTCGTCGGACTGTGACATGGAATTCACCTATTCGCGAGATACCGAACCGTACGGTTCGATTTGGTGTTGATCTGCCCGGGACTTTCCCCCATGTCAATGCTCGACGCCGAACCGAACGGTTCGATTTATTCGCGAAAGACAGGTCATGGCACTCGACACATCCGGCGACGACCGCGCCCGGCCCGCGGAGCCCCCCGCCTCGGACAGACCCGCCCGGCCGGCGGCACCGCCGCGCAAACGTCGGCTGCGCCGCGCGGGTTTCGGGCTCCTGCTGCTTGCTGCACTCGGGTTCGGGCTGCACGAGGGGCACCTGTGGTGGACGCAGGGGCGGTTCATGGAAACCACCGACGACGCCTATCTTCAGGCGGACATTTCCGAAATCTCGCCGGAAGTGACGGGCACGATCACCGAGGTTGCCGTCACCGACAACCAGCGCGTCGCGGCGGGGGACGTGCTGTTCCGCATCGATGACGGCGACTACCGCAACGCGCTGGAGCAGGCCCAGGCCGAGCGCGCCACCCAGACCCAGACGCTGGCGCGCATCGCGGCCCAGACCGAGGCGGCGCGCGCCGAGGTCGCCCAGGCCGAGGCCACGCTGCGCTCGGCCCGGGCGGCGCTGACCAATGCGCGCTCCACCGCCGATCGGATCCGCAATCTCAATTCCTCCAGCTTCGCCAGCAAGGCCTCGCTTGACGATGCCACCGCCGCGCTGGAAGAGGCCGAGGCGCAGGAGGCCAATGCCCGCGCCGCCATCCGCTCTGCCGAGGCCAATGTCGCCGTCCTGAAGGCGCAGCATGCCGAGGCCGAGGCCCAGACCCGGTCGCTGGACCTGGCCGTGGACCGCGCCGCGCGCGACCTCGACCGCACGGTCCTGCGCGCGCCCTATGACGGGGTCGTGGCGAATATCGCCGGCAAGATGGGCGAGCTGGTCAGCCCCGGCACGCTTCTGGCCGCCGTGGTGCCCAGCGGGGCGCTCTATGTGGAGGCGAATTTCAAGGAAACCCAGCTTCACGAGCTGCATCCCGGGGCCGCGGTGCGGCTGAGCTTCGACATGCTGCCGGATCTGGAGATCGATGGCCGGGTCGATTCTCTGGCCCCCGCGACCGGCGCGCTGTTCTCGCTCCTGCCGCCGGAAAATGCCACCGGCAACTTTACCAAGGTCGTGCAGCGCGTGCCGGTCCGCATCGCCCTGCCGCCCGCGGCGCAGTCCGATCCGCGGCTGCGCGCCGGACTGTCCACGACGGTTTCGGTCGATACCCGCACCGGCGACAGCGCCGGAAGCTGAACCCGTGGCCGCCCCCGCCCCCGCCGAGGCGCCGATCCCGACGCGCCGCATCCTCGCCTTCGTGGCGATGGTCTTCGGCATGTTCATGGCGATCCTCGACATCCAGATCGTCGCCGCCTCCCTGTCGGAAATCCAGGCGGGGCTTGGCGCCTCCGCCGACGAGATCAGCTGGGTCCAGACCTCCTACCTGATCGCCGAGGTCATCATGATCCCGCTTTCGGGCTTCCTGGGACGGGTGATGTCGACGCGGATCCTCTTCAGTGTCTCGGCGCTCGGCTTCGCGGCGACCAGTTTCCTGTGTGCCACCGCGTCCAATATCGACCAGATGATCATCTACCGCGCGGCGCAAGGATTCATCGGCGGCGGCATGATCCCCGCGGTCTTCGCGGCGGCCTTCTCGATCTTCCCGCCGTCGAAACGGGCCATCACCTCGCCGCTGATCGGGCTGATCGCGACCCTGGCGCCGACCGTAGGCCCGACGATCGGCGGCTATCTGTCGGATGCCTTCTCCTGGCACTGGCTGTTCCTGGTGAACGTGATCCCCGGCATCTGCGTGGCCTTCGCGACCTTCACGCTGGTGGATTTCGACGAACCCGACTGGGCGCTGTTCCGGCGGTTCGACTGGACCGGGCTCGTGGCGATGGCCGCCTTCCTGGGGGCGATGGAATTCGCCCTGGAGGAAGGCCCCTCCAATGACTGGATGCAGGACGAGGTCGTCGCCATGGCGGTGGCGCTGATGTGCGCGGGCGGCGTGGTGTTCTTCTGGAGGGCGCTGACGCGCGACGAACCGGTGGTCGACCTCTCGGCCTTTGCCGACCGCAATTTCGCCATGGGGTCCCTGTTCTCCTTCGTGATGGGGTCCGGGCTTTACGGCATGACCTATCTCTACCCGCGCTACCTGGGACAGGTGCGCGGATATGACAGCCTGATGATCGGCGAGGCCGTCTTCGTCTCGGGGGCGGCGATGTTCCTGACCGCGCCGGTGGCCGGGGTGCTGTCCTCCAGGCTCGATCCGCGGATCATGATGGGGGCGGGGTTCCTCGGCTTCGCGGCGAGTTCCTGGCAGCTGACCGGGCTGACCGCCGAGTGGGATTTCAACGAATTGCTGGTGCCGCAGATCCTGCGCGGCGTGTCGCTGATGCTGTGCATGGTGCCGATCAACAACCTCGCGCTCGGCACGCTGCCCCCCGCCCGGCTGAAAAGCGCCTCGGGCCTGTTCAACCTGACCCGGAACCTCGGCGGGGCGGTGGGGCTGGCCGTCATCAACACCGTGCTGAGCCATCGGCAGACCTTCCACGGGGCGCGGCTGGCCGAGCATGTCGGCTGGGCCAATCCGCAGGCGCTGCAGACGCTCTCGGCGCTGGAAGCGAACAATGCCGCGCACGGTCTCGACGCCCATCGCGCGGCGATCAGCCAGCTTCAGGGGATCGTGACCGGCCAGGCCGTGGTGATGTCCTTCATCGACGTCTTCTTGCTGTTCACCCTGCTCTTCCTGGCGCTGGCGGGCCTGGTCCTGTTCCTGCAGAAGCCCGCCCCCCAGGGCGGGGGCGCCGCCCCGGCCCACTGACGGGGGGCAGGCTCAATAGCCGAAGACGATATCCCCTTCCTCCGGGGTGGCCGCGAAGCGCAGGGTGACGGCGACGCCGCCTGCCTCGATCACCAGGCCCGTCCCGGCAACCGGCATCACCACAGCGGCCTCCGGCAGGCCGGGCAGCGCGATGCGGTCGTGTCCCGGCTCGAAATCGGTGATGGCCGCCTCGCCGTCGCGGTTCATCGGGGCGCTGAAGACAAAGACATCCGCGCCGGCGCCCCCGGTCATGCGGGCATTGTACCCGCCCCAGAGCGTGTCGTTCCCGTCCCCGCCGCCCAGCTGGTCATAGCCCTCCATATAGGCCACCCGGTCCAGCGCGGCGGCGATCAGCAGGTCGTCGCCGGCGCCGCCCGAAAGCGTGTCGAACCCGAAGCCGCTGACCACCTCCAGCGTGTCGTTGCCCGCACCGCCCTCCAGCCGGTCGTCGCCATGCCCGCCGATCAGCCGGTCATCGCCGTCGCGGCCGTGAAGCAGGTCATCGCCGCCGCCGCCATCCAACCGGTTCGCCTCCGCATCCCCGAAAAGCGTGTCGGCCCCGTAGCCGCCGGTCACATTCTCGATCGACACCACCGTGTCCGTGCCGAACAGCGCCCGTACCGCCATGCGCAAGGTGCCGGTCGCCAGGTCGAATTCCAGGCCGTCGCGGGCCAGCTGGAAACTCAGCGTGTCCGATCCCGGCCCGCCATCGAGCTGATCGTCGCCCGCATCCGCCAGCAGGAGGTCGTCGCCCGACCCGCCATAGACCCGGTCATCGCCGGGACCGCCGCGCAGCTCGTCCGGCCCCAGCCGTCCGAACAGCCGGTCATTGCCATCCCCGCCCAGCAGGGTGTCGCCCCCCTGCCCGCCGACGAGCCGGTCGTGATCCGCGCCGCCATCCAGGTAATCCGCATTCGTGCTGCCCCGCAAAGTGTCGCGCCCGGCGCCGCCCAGCAGCGTGTCGCGCCCGTTGAAGCCGAAGAGGTAGTCATTTCCGTCCTCGCCCCAGAGGCGGTCGTCGCCCAGCCCGCCCAGCAGCGTATCGCCGCCGTCTCCGCCCTGCATCCGGTCGCCGCCGACCCCGCCGCGCAGGAAATCGTCCCCCGCCCCGCCGCTCAGCAGGTCGAAGCCGAAACCGCCCTCCAGGTGGTCGTTGCCGTCCCCGCCGAGGAGCGTGTCATGGCCCGGGGCGCCGGAGATGACGTCATCCCCGCGCTCGCCCTCCAGCCGGTCATGACCCGCTCCGCCGAACAGCTGGTCGCTGCCGATGCCGCCCAGCAGCGTGTCATCCCCCGCCTCGGCGCGGATCGTGTCATCGCCGCCGAACCCCTGCAGCAGCTCGGCCGCGGCGAGGCCCGTGATCTCGTCGCCATCCTTGAACAGGTATGTTTCCAGAACCTGCAGCATGCCCGCGCCGCTGCTGTCATGCACGGGCCGGTAGCCGAAGGCGAAGACATCGACGAAGCTGCCGGTGACGGTGTAGATGTCGCGCCCGCCCTCCCGGATGGTGAAGATCGTGGCCAGTCCGACGGGCAGGACATAGCCGGTATGGTATTCATAGGTGAAGCTGCCCCCGATCAGCACCTCGCGCGTGCCATCGGCATAGCCGAACAGCGCGGGCTCCATATGGGTCAGGCTGACCGGCAGATCGGTCGCCACCGGATGCCGGAACATGGACAGATACCGGATTTGCGCCATTCGCACCTCCCTGGGCTAAGCCCCCAAGGATTGAAACGAATTGTCTTAAGATACCGCTGATACCGGCTGCCGCGCGGCGCCGGACCGGCGGAAAACTGATTAGAATGCCGCACGACCACCCGCCGGAACGCGAAAGGCCCCGGCATTGCCGGGGCCCCGCGATGTCCTGCTTCCGCCCGCCGGGCGGACGGGATCACTCGATGATCTTGGAGACGACGCCTGCGCCGACGGTGCGGCCGCCTT
>NZ_JACVXA010000088.1 GCF_014903745.1 Mangrovicoccus algicola
CCGCCCTGTCGCGGCGCGCGGGCCCGATGCCGGTCCTGCTGGGCGCGATGGCGCTGCAGGCCGCGGCGCTGGCGGGGCTGGCGGCGGGCGACGGGCTGCTGCTCCAGGGCCTCTGCGCGATGCTTTTCGGCGGCAGCTTCGTCGTGGTGGTCGCGCAATCGCTGCTGCTGGCGGGGCTGGGCCGTCCGGAGGCGTCGGGCCAGGCCATGGCGCAGATGACGCTGCTTTACGGCGCGGGGCAGATCCTGGGGCCGCTGGTCACCGCGCAGCTGGCCGCGGCCGGGGGCTACGGGCTGCCGCTGCTGATCGCGGCCGGGCTCGGCATGGCGGGGCTGGGGCTCATGGCCGCGGCCGGGGCCCCGCGATAGCGGCGGCGGGCCGGGGCTGCTCCGCCCGGAGCCGTCGCGCGGTCCGGGCGGGCGGTGCTCGATGCGGCATCCACCGCGCGCCCTGGCTGCGGGCGCGCGATGCGGGCAGGTTCAGCCCTTGAACCGCTCCACATAGCTGTTGTCCTCAGTCTTGATGACCACCTTGGTGCCCACGCCGATATGCGGCGGCACCATGATGCGCACGCCGACATTGGTCATCGCGGGCTTGTAGCTCGAGGACGCGGTCTGCCCCTTCACCACCGGCTCGGTCTCGGTGATCTCGACGGTGACGCGCTGGGGCAGCTCGATGGCGATCGGGTTCTCCTCGAAAACCTGCAGGAAGACGCGCATCCCCGGCTCCAGGAACCCCGCCGCATCGCCGATCACGTCGGCCTGGGCCGTGACCTGCTCGTAGCTTTCGGGGTTCATGAAATGGTAGCCTTCGCCGTCGTCATAGAGGAAATCGTATTCCCGCTCGTCGACATTGGCCTTCTCCACCTGCTCGGTGGTCTTCCAGCGTTCGGTGGTCTTCACCCCGTCCGAGATCCGGCGCATGTCGACCGAGGTGGTCGGCGTGCCCTTGCCGGGGTGGAAGTTCTCGGCCTTGAGAACGACATAGAGCTGGCCGTCCTTGTCGACGACATTGCCCTTGCGAAGGGAAGAGGCGATCACTTTCATCTGGTGGTGGTCCTTGTGGCGGGTCTTGGCGCGCAGTATGCGCCCGGTCGGCCCCGGCCCTAGCCGATAGCCGCGCGGGAATCCAGAGTGAGGTGACGAATATGAGCGACACGCCCTGGTGGGACCCCGCCCGCCATGCCGACCGCCGGCCCGCGCTGCTGGCGCGCAACCGCGCCCAGGCCGCGATCCGCGCCTGGCTGGCGCGGCAGGATTTCATCGAGGTCGATCCCGCCGCGCTGGTGACGAGCCCCGGCAACGAGACCCACCTGCATGCCTTTGCCACCCAGGTGATCGGCAATGACGGCCGCCCCCGGCAGATGTACCTGCACACCTCGCCCGAATTCGCGATGAAGAAACTGCTGGCGGCGGGCGAGACCCGCATCGCCGCCTTCGCCCATGTCTGGCGCAACCGCGAGGCGGGGCCGCGCCACAGTCCCGAATTCACCATGCTGGAATGGTATCGCGCGGGCGAGGCCTACAGCGTGCTGATGGAGGATGTCGCCGCCATGGCGCGGCTGGCCTGCGAGGCGGCGGGCACGCGGGTGCTGCGCGCGCGCGGCCATGACTGCGATCCCTTCCTGCCGGCGGAGCGGGTCCCGGTGGCCCGGGCCTTCGCCCGCCATGCCGGGATCGACCTGCTGGCCACGCTGGCCGCCGACGGCACGGCCGATGCCGCGGCGCTGGCGGATCAGGCGCGCGCCGCCGGGATCGGGCTGGCCGCGGATGACACCTGGTCCGACATCTTCTCGCGGATCCTGTCGGAACGGGTGGAGCCGCATCTGGGCATCGGGCGGCTGACCGTGCTCGACCGCTATCCGGCGGTGGAGGCGGCGCTGGCACGGGTCTGCCCCGACGATCCGCGCGAGGCGGAGCGGTTCGAGGTCTATGCCTGCGGGGTGGAACTGGCCAATGGCTTCGGCGAACTGACCGATGCCGCCGAGCAGCGCCGCCGCTTCGAGGCGGAGATGGACGAGAAGGCCCGCATCTACGGCGAGCGCTATCCGCTGGACGAGGATTTTCTCGCCGCGCTGGAAATCATGCCCGAGGCGGCCGGGATCGCGCTGGGATTCGACCGGCTGGCGATGCTGGCCACCGCCGCGCCGCATATCGGGGACGTGATCTGGACGCCGCTGCGCTGAGGCTCAGCCGAAGCGGCCGGGATCATAGGGCGCCATGTCGATGCCGGGATCGGCGCCGGTGATCAGCGCGGCGATCGCCTCGCCCGTGGCGGGCGCCATCATCAGCCCGTGATGGGAATGCCCGAACGCCGCCCACAGGCCCGGCCGCCCGGCGATCCGCCCCAGCGCGGGCAGGCTGTCGGGCAGGCTCGGGCGGCGGCCCATCCAGATCCGCGCCTCGCCATCGGCCAGATCCGGGCAGATGCCCCGCGCCACCCGCCGCAGGATCGCCGCCCGCGCCGGGTCGGGCGGCGCGTCGAGCGGGCCGAATTCGGCCATGCCCGCGACCCGCAGCCCGCCCTCCATCGAACTGGCCACCACCGCCGCCCCGACATCGGTGAAGGAATGGTTGAGCGTGACGCCCGGATCGGGGATCTCGACGTGATAGCCGCGCTCCGCCATCAGCGGCAGGCGGATCCCCAAGGGCGCCAGCAGGTGCCCCGACCAGGCCCCGGCCGCGATCACCACCTGCGCCGCCTGCCGCGGCCCCGCGCCGGTGGCGACCTCCCAGCCCGCGCCCGCGGGGACCAGCCCGGTGATCTCGGCGCGCTCCACCACCCCGCCCAGGGCCCGGACGCGCCCGGCCAGAACCTCACCGATGCGTCCCGGCGACAGGGCGCGGGCCTGCCCCTCGATCACGATGGCGGCGCGGAAATCGGGCGAGACCGCCGGTTCCAGCGCCCGCAGCCCGGCGCCGTCGACCCGCTCCATCCGCGCGCCATGTGCGGCACGCACGCGGAATCCCGGCGCGTCCAGCCGCGCCTGCGCCGGATCGCGGAAGGCATGGATATACAGGCTGTCGCGGATCAGCCCGCCCTGCCCCGCCGCCTCCAGGTGCCGCCGGTAAAGCCGGATCGACGGCGCGCAGAGCGCGTGCATCGCCGCCGCCCCCGCGGCGAAGGGCGCCGCCCGCCCCCGCGCCAGGAACCGCAGCCCCCAGGGGATCATCGCAGGCCAGCTCGCCGCCCGCACCCGCAACGGCTTGCCGGGATCGGCAAGCATCCCCGGCAGCGCCCGCCACAGCCCCGGCGCGGAATGGGGCGCGTTGGAATGGGGCGCGATCACCCCGGCATTGCCGAAGGAGGTCGCCTGGCCCGGGTCGCCGCGATCGATCAGCCGCACCGCCTGGCCGCGCTCCAGGAGCGACAGCGCCACGCAAAGCCCCACGATCCCGGCGCCCAGGATCACCGTTTCGGATCCCGCGCCTTCCGTCCCCGTGCCGCCGTCCTGCATCGCCCTGCCCTCCCGGTCCCTGCCGCAACCCTGTCCTGCACGCCTCTGGCGTGACCTTGTCCCGCGCGCCTTCGGCTTGGCCTTCTACTGCACGCCTCTGGCGTGACCCTGCCCGCCCGCCGGCGCGGCGACAAGCGACGCGGCGCATCGCCCCGGGACCGGGCGGCAATCTGGACAGGGGCGCACATTTCATGGACAGTTTCCGCATCACCGCGGCAAGAAGGACCGCCTCATGACCAGCGATCCTCCGGCCACAGGCGATCCCCCTTCTCCGCGCGGCTGGCGCGGCTCCCGCGAGACATGGCTCGATGCCGCCCATGCCGCGCTGACGGCGGGCGGGGTGGACGCGGTGAAGATCCTGCCGCTGGCGCAGGGGCTGGGCCTGTCGCGCACCAGCTTCTACTGGTTCTTCAAGGATCGCGGCGACCTTCTGGCGGCGCTGCTGGAGCGCTGGGAGGCCGCGACCACCCGGCCGCTGACCGCCGCCACTTCCGCCTATGCCGCGACCGAGACCGAGGCGATGCTGAATGTCATCGCGATCTTCCTGTCCGAGGACGGGTTCGCCAGCGCGACCGAAGGCGCCGTGCGCGCCTGGGCCCAGCAGGATGCCGCCGTGGCGGCCCGGCTGGCGGCGGCGGATGCCGAAAGGCTCGATGCGCTGCGCGCCATGCTGATGCGCTGGGGCCATGACGCGGCGGATGCCGATACCCGCGCGCGCACCGTCTACCTGGTGCAGATCGGCTATATCTCGATGCGCGTGGAGGAAGACCGCGAAGAGCGGCTGGCGCGGTTTCCCCATTATGTCGAGATCTATACCGGCCGCCGCCCGGCCCCCGGCGAGATGGAGCGCATCCGCGCGGGCCTGCCCGGACCGCCCCGCTAGATCTGCCGCACCAGCCGCAGCGCGTCATGGATCGCCGCATGGGTGTTGCGCGCCGCCACCGCATCGCCGATGCGCCAGAGCCGGAACCGCCCCGCCGGATTGCGGCACAGCGCCTGCGGCCGTCCCGCCACCAGCGCCTCGTGATCGATCTCGCCCAGGTTCGACGACAGCGGCTTCAGCGCGAAATACAGATCCTCCAGCGGCAGCGTGCCGTGATTGACCACCACCTGGTCGACCTGCCGGACCTGTTCCGCCGCGCCGTAATCCGACCCCAGCACCGCGCGCAGGCCATTGCCCTCGCGCATCACCGAGCGCAGCCGCCAGGTCACGGTGAAGCGGCTGTCCGCCGCCTGCAGCGCGCGCAGGAACGGCACCAGCGTCATGCCCATCACCTCGGGGGCGAAGGCCCGGTCGGGGGTGACGATCTCCACCGCCGCGCCGGTCGCCGCGATCTTCTCCGCCGCCTGCAGCCCGGCGGCATCGCCCGCCTCGTCGAAGACCAGCACGTTGCGTCCCGGCGCGGCATCCCCCGACAGGATGTCCCAGGAAGACACCGTCAGATCCTCCCCCGCCTCCAGCGGCGCGGGGCCGGGCATGCCGCCGGTGGCGATCACCACCTCCTCGGGATCGGTGGCCAGCACGTCCTCCTCCTCGGCATAGGTGTTATAGCGGAAGGCCACGCCCAGCCGGTCGCATTCCGCCGCGCGCCAGTCGATGATCGCCGCCATCTCGCGGCGCCGCTCCGACAGCGCGCTCAGCCGCACCTGCCCGCCGGGACGATCGGCCGCCTCCAGCACCGTGACCGCATGGCCGCGCAGCGCGGCGACCCGCGCCGCCTCCATCCCCGCGGGACCGGCGCCGACCACCGTGACCCGCCGCGCGGCCGCGGCGGGGGCGATCGCATGGGGCAGCTCGATCTCGCGCCCCGAGGACGGGTTGTGCAGGCACAGCGCCATGCCGCCCTGGTAGATCCGGTCGAGACAGTAATTCGCCCCGACGCAGGGGCGGATGCGCGCCTCCTGCCCCGCCACCAGCTTGGCCACCAGATGCGGATCGGCGATATGGGCGCGGGTCATCCCCACCATGTCCAGAAGCCCCGATGCCACCGCGTGCCGCGCCGTGGCCAGATCGGGGATCCGCGCGGCATGAAAGACCGGCATCCCCGTCCCGGCGCGGATCCGCCCGGCGAAATCCAGATGCGGCGCCGCCGCCATGCCCTGCACCGGGATCACGTCGGTCAGGCCGGGATCGGTGTCGATATGGCCGCGCACGACATTGAGGAAATCGACCAGACCCGAGGCGGCCAGCCGCCGCGAGATCTCCAGCCCCTCGGCCGCGCCCACCCCGCCGGGCAGCCGGTCGTCGCCGCTATAGCGCAGCCCCAGGATGAAATCCGGCCCGCAGCGGTCGCGCACCGCCTGCAGGATGGCGAAGGAGAATCGCAGCCGGTTCTCCAGGCTGCCGCCCCAGGGCGCGTCCATCTCGTTGGTCAGGGGCGACCAGAACTGGTCGGCCAGGTGCCCGTAGGCCTCGATCTCGACCCCGTCGAGCCCCGCGGCCTGCATCCGCTCGGCGGCATCGGCATAATCGCCGATCACCCGCGCGATGTCCCAGTCCTCCATCCGCTTGGGGGAGGCCCGATGCGCCGCCTCGCGCCGGTGCGACGCGGACAGGACCGGCAGCCAGTCGCCCCGGTCCCAGCGCGTGCGCCGGCCCAGATGGGTCAGCTGGATCATCACCGCGCAGCCCTCGTCATGGCAGGCGCGCGCCAGCTGCCGCATCCAGCCCACGACCTCGTCCTTCCAGGCCAGGATATTGTTGAAGGCCGGCGGGCTGTCGCGCGCCACCGAGGCCGAGCCCGCCGTCATGGTCAGCGCCACCCCCGCCCGGGCGCGTTCCAGGTGATAGGCCAGGTAGCGCGCCTTGGGCATGCCGTCCTCGGCATAGGCGGGTTCATGGCTGGTGATGATGATGCGGTTGCGCAGCTCCAGGTGCTTCAGGCGGTAGGGCTGCAACAGCGGATCGGTCGACATGGGCGGCATCCTCGCAACGGCCGGGGCCGGGATCGGTCTTCGTTCCGATCACGATGCGCGAATGTACATCTGTGTCAATAACAGGATCAGCCCTGTCCATTTTTCTCCGCGCTTCCCCCGTCTAGCCGGTCGAGAATCGCGCAATCCGGCCCATCATCCCCGGGACAGCGCGCCACCAGCTCCTCCAGCACGGCTTCGAGATCGCGCAGCGCCGCGATCCGCGCGCGCACCTCCTCCAGGTGATGCAATGTCACCCGGCGCACGTCGCGGCTGGCCCGGCCCTCATCCGCCGACAGGCCCAGGAGCAGCCGGCAATCCTCGAGCGAGAATCCCAGCACCCGCGCCTCGGCCAGGAATCGCAGCCGCGCGATCTCCGCCGCCCCGAAATCGCGGTAGCCATTCGCGCAGCGCCGCGGCGCGACCAGGCCGACCTGTTCGTAATAGCGGATGGTCTTGACCGGCAGGCCGCAGGCGCGGGCGGCGGCACTTATGTTCATCGCATTCTCTCCATTTTTCCGGGGCCACTGATCACGTTGCGACCGCGGCATGCACATCATCCCCGCATCCCGGGCCGGGGCGATCCGGTTATCCCTGAAACAACCTGGGGTTACGCAGGCCGGGCGGAGACCGGTCCACCGCCCCGGCCCGGACTCTCGCCGCGACGCGGCATGCACATCTACGACCAAAGTCGTAGAGGCCAACATGACGCTGCGGCATTGTGTTGCAAAGAATCCGTGCTAGCCTTCAACTCAGGGAGGAAGAAATCATGCTGCATTTCGCCATAGGCCTGTCTATCGGATTTCTCATCGTGTCGCCCTTCATCGCCATCGTGGTGGTGGCCGGGCTGATGTCGCGCCGCGACCCGGAGGCGGAGCGCCCCGCCCCGCGCAGCGGAATCGAGGTCGCCACGCCGCGCGCCGGCCAGCATCCGCAGGTCGCCGCCCCGGCCTGATACCGCCGGGCGCATCCCGGCACCGGACGCCCTGCCCGATCGGTCGGCGGGGCGCATCGCCGTCCGGTCGCGGCCGGGTCAGCCGTCATCCCCGCCAGCCGCCTCGTCAACCTGTTCGCGCGTCAGCCCGGCATCCGTCAGGGCCTCGCGATCCGGCAGGTCATCCAGCGTCCCCAGATCGAAACGCGCCAGGAAACCCTGCGTCGTGACATAGGTATAGGGCGCCCCCGGCGACGGGCTGCGCGGGCCCGGCGCGATCAGGTCGGCCGCCCGCAGGCGCGACAGCAGGTCCCGCGGCACCTCCTTGCCGAAGATATCCGCCAGCCCCGCCCGCGTCAGCGGCTGGTGATAGGCGATCGCGGCCAGCACGGCCGTCTCGAACGGCCCCAGTTCCATGCGCGGTTCCGGCAGGTTGGCCGCGACCTTGATCACCTCGGCAAAGCCCGGGCGGGTGCGCATCTGCCAGCCCCCCGCCACCTGCGCCAATTCGCAGGGCCGTCCCTCCATCTCCACCCGCAGATCGTCCAGCAGCAGCTCCAGCGGCGCCCCCTCGCCCACCACGCGCGCCAGCGCCTCGCGGCCCACCGGCGCCTGGCTGGCGAACAGCACCGCCTCGACCCGGCGCATCCATTCGCGCCAGCGCTGCTCGGGCGGCAGCGCCGCGAGATCCCGGTCGAAGCCGCTCATAGCCCGTAGATCCGGAAACTGTCGCGGCCGGAAAGCTCGCGGATCGCGCCCAGCTCCACCAGCCGGTCGCAGAGCCGCCGCGCCGCCCGGTCGCTCATCCGCGCGCGGCTCCCCTGGACCACCGGCGACAGCGCCCGCGCCGGGGACAGCGCATCCTGCGACAGGAACAGCGCCACCGCGGCATCCGAGGCCTTCGCCCGCAGCTTCGGCGCCACCGCCCGCAGCCGGGCCGCCCGCCGCTCCAGCTCCGCCGCCAGCGGCAGGATCTGCGAAGCCGCCCGCGCCACCGCGCGCAGGCAGGACGACTCCAGCGATGGCAGGTCGCGCAGATCGGCGCGCCCCAGATGCGCCGCCAGCAGAGGCAGCGGATGCGACCAGCCAAGCGCGGCCGACAGCACTCCCTCCGCCTCGATCAGCGCCGCCGCCTGCGCGCGCGGATCGGCCTCCAGCCGCGCATCCAGCACCGCCTCCGCCCGCGCCACCGGCGCATCGGGCAGATCGGAGGGCAGATCGGGGGGCAGCGCCGCCGTCGCCCCGCCCCGCCGCAGCCGCCGCCCCGCCGCGGCGCGCCAGGTTTCCACCATCGCGCCGCCCGGGCCGGGCCGCTCCCCCGGGCGCAGCAGGTGCACCTCGTCGCGCAGTCCCGCCATGCGCTCGGGGCGGCCCGCCCGCCGCAGGCAGGCCTCGGCCGCCTCCATCGCCAGGCGGTCGCGCAGCAGCGCGCCGGGCAGCCCCGGACGGGCCAGCATCTGCTCCAGCGCCATCAGCGCCGCCCCCGCGCGAAACCCGGCCACGGCCGGGTCATCATGCGCGCCCGCCATCGCCCAGCGGGGCAGCCGCGGCGCGTCGTGATCCTCGGTCATGTCCATGCCCGGGACAGTGTCACGCTGCGGCGGTTATTGCCAGATCTTTCCCGTTGAAGCGCCGCGTATTGCGCCCGGGTTTCATGTCCGGTAATATACCAGCACCCCCGCACAGGAGCCCGCCATGACCCAGGATGACCTCCCGCCCGGCCCTGCCACCCCGGCCGATGCGCTGTCCCCCCCGGCCGACGCGGCAGGCGGCCCCGCCCCCGCCGTCGCCTCGGGGAACACCTTGCGGGCCTATGCGCAGGACTGGGCGGATTTCTCGCGCTGGTGCCGGCTGCAGGGTCGGCCGCTGATGCCCCCCGCCGGCGAGGTGGTCGCCCGCTACCTGTCGGAGCGCGCAGGAACGCTCGGCGTGGCCAGCCTGCAGCGTCGCCTCGCGGGGATCGGCTGGGGCTACCGGCAGCGCGGGCTGGACCTGGACCGGCGCGACCCGGGGATCGCCGCAGCGATGCGCGACATCCGCAATCGCCACGCCCGGCCGCCGATGCAGAAAGCCCCGGTCTCGGGAGAGGAGATCCTGGCCATGGCCGCCACGCTGCCGCGCGACCTGCGCGGCGCGCGCGACCGGGCAATCCTGCTGACCGGATTTGCCGGGGCGCTGCGGCGCTCCGAACTGGTCGGTCTCGACCGGCATCGCGGCAACACCGCCGAGGGCCGGGGCTGGGTGGAGATCCTGGAGGACGGCGCGCTGGTGATCCTGCACGGCAAGACCGGCTGGCGCGAGGTCGAGATCGGCCGCGGCTCCTCCGAACGCAGCTGCCCGGTCGCCGCGCTGGAACGCTGGCTCGACCTCGGCCGCCTCGACGGCGGAGCGCTGTTCCGGCGGGTCTCGCGCGACGGGCGGCGGCCCCTCGCGGGGCGGCTGAACGACCGCCACATCGCGCGGCTGGTCAAGTCGACGGCCCTTGCCGCGGGGCTCCGCCCGGACCTGCCGGAGGCCGAGCGCGCGGCGGTCTTCTCGGGGCACAGCCTCCGCGCCGGGCTGGCCAATCATTCCGGGCTGCCCGAGGGGGAAAACCAGCGCCAGCTGGGCCATGCCCTGCCCGAGCCGGGCGCGCGCGACCCGCAACGCCCCGGCCGGTTCCGCGTGAACCTGACCCGCGCCGCCGGGTTGTGACGCCGCACGGGTAACCCGCGGGTTACTCCCTGCCCTGCGATCCGGTCAGCACGTAACCCACGGGTTACGGTCCTGCCCTGCAGCGACGGAGCGAGGCTCAGCGCCCCCGAAAGCGGAAGGGGCGCGACCCTGCGGCCGCGCCCCTTGCTTCCTGCCTGCCCGGCCCGCTGCCGGATGGCTCAGAGCGAGGTAACCCGCGGGTTACCCTCCTCCTCGCGCAGCGCCGCCTCGAAGGCGCGGATCGCCCGCATCAGCCGGTCCTTCGGGATGTCGGCAAAGTCATCGCCGGACACGATGCGGCATTCGCCGCGCCGCGCCGTCACCTTGGTCGTGCCGACATGAAACTCGTATTTCTCCCGCCGCTCGCGCTTGGGCCGCGCCTCGCCGCTGTCGCTGCGGCGGCGGTCGGCGATGAAATCGGCAAGCACCTGCGCCTGGTCTTCCTGCGCCCCCACGGCGGCCAGCGCCCGCCGCAGCGAGGCGATCCGCCCGGGCTGCGCCTTCATCGCGCGGGCGACCTCGACGCCGAGATTGCGCGTCACCGAACGCGGCCATTGCAGGGCCGGGCCCAGTTCCGACAGCAGGTAGACGAAGCTGCGGATATAGCTGCGCTTCATCTTGTGCAGGCTGCCGTAAAGCCGCGCGACCAGCGCGTCGGCATCGGTTTCCGGCACCGATGGATCGGCCGCCGCGGCCAGCGCCACCTGCGCCATCTCGGCGAAGGTCAGGTCCTCGCGGATGACGTTTTCCTCGACCATGTCGACATAGCGCGCGACCCGGTCCTCCGCCGCGGCGCCGTCGATGCGGGCGACCACCCCGGCAAAGGCCGGGTCGTCGGTTTCGAGATACAGCTGCTTGAGCGCGGTCAGCCGGCGCCAGCCCTTCTTCAGCTGATAGCGCCCCTGCGCATCGGCGAAGACCTCGATCGGCTCGCGCTGCCCGCGGGCACGGATGGAGGCCTTGAGTTCCTCCATCTCGTCGGAGGACGCCACCGCCTCCAGCTCCAGCCGGTCGCGCGGCAGGTCGTCGGTGCGGATATCGCCGATCGACAGCCGCCGCAGCACCAGCCCCTCGGCCTCGGCCTCGCGAAAGGCCTTGGCATCCTCGGCATTGCGGCGGCGCATCTCCACCTTGGCCTCGGTGGTTTCCTGCAGGCTCTGCGCCGCCTCGCGCACCGCCGCGCCCATCGGTCCGACCGATCGTTCGCGGCGCTTGGAGGGCAGGCCGGTATCCAGCGCATCGAATCCGAACTTGTTGCGATCAGCCATCGATCAGCTCCTTCTCCCTTGCGCCTTCCTCCCAGGAGGCCAGCACCGTCGCCTTGAATTCCTGGTAGGCGGCATCGAAGCTCTGGCGCGCGCGCTTCCAGGTCTCGCGGGTCATCTGGCGGTAATCCTGTTCATAGACCGACATCTGGAACCGGCCGGACTGTTCCACCGCGCGGGTCATCTCGATCGGGTTCTGGCAGACATCGGCGCCGAAGACATTGCGGAACGCGCCCTGCATCGCGGCATGCAGCGGGTTGGATGCCTCGAAGCGGGTCATCAGGAGCTTGATGTCGCGGAACCGTTTCGGCAGCGACAGGCCGGCATCCTCGGCCAGCGTGTCGAACCCGTCGGCGATATCCTGCAGCGCATCGCCCAGCTGCCCCAGGAAGGAGGTGGTGGAGTCGTATTCCCAGTAGCCGGGACCGGACGGGATGTAGAGGATGTCCGCCGCGAAGGCCGCGTTCAGCGACTGGTAGCCGATGGCCGGCGGGCAGTCGAAGATGATGAGGTCATACTGGTCGTCCGGCAGCTCCGCGAGGTAGCGGTCCATGCAGCCGAAGAAGCTCCAGGCCTTGTGCATGGAACGGTACTGCGCCGAGGCGAATTCCACGAAGGCGGCATTGGCGCAGGAGGGGATGATGTCGATGGTCGGCCAGCAGGTCTTCTGGATGAAGTCCTGGAACCGCTGCGAGCCGATCGACTGCACATCCTCGGGCAGCTCGTCCGAGGCGGGGTAGGGGCAGTCGTCGGGGTCGTCATAGCCCGCCGCGATGCGGTCGGCCTCGCGGCACAGGTCGCGGCACATGATGCCCCAGACGGTGTTCCACTCCTTCACCTCGACCAGCCCCATGGAATGGGTCAGCGTCGCCTGCGGGTCGAAATCCACACACAGCACCCGGTAGCCGTCCAGCGCGGCGGCATTGGCCAGGTGCTGGGCGACGACGGTCTTGCCGACGCCCCCCTTGAAATTCGACACCGCCACCCGCGTGGCCCGGCCCTTGGGGCGGCGCGGCTGCAGGGAGCGGCCGCGCAGGCGTACCCGGCGGCGCAGCTCGTTGATCTCCTCGAGCGTGAACCAGCGCTGGCGGCCATCCTCCTGGGTCTCGCCCTGGGGCAGGGACGGATCCTCGGCCAGTTTCTTGCGCAGCGTGTCGGCCGCGACATCGAACATGAACTGGCTGATCTCCCAGATGGAGAAGCGCCGCAGCTCCTTGGTTTCGGCCGGCGAGAAGGTCGCGCGCCGCACCGCCGTCTGCTGCGCCAGGCTGCGCTCGTTCATCACCTGTAGGTCTGCATGATCCCGCATTGTACTCTGCTCGTGTTTTTTGCTGCTGCGCCCTGAATAACGCGAAACGGGGAATCTGCAAAAGCGGAAATTTGCGCGTGTTCTTTGCGGCCCCGGCGCGAAAAGCACGATCCGGCCGGCGTGGCGACGAGAAAAGGGGGACAGGCTGCGGGCGGAGCCGTGCAATAGGGTGACAGGAAAGCCCATATAAGGGGACATCTTGGCTGTCCTGCTTCTCCTATAGGACTCTCCTGATCTGATTTTTCGGACCCAGCGGGGAAAATCCCGTAATCGGCCCGACATTGACAGATTGCAGGACGGCATGCTTCATTCGCCACAACGAAGAATCGAGTCTCCCGCCAGAGGAAGACCGCATCGAGGCAGAAGGCAGACGCACGTCATGGAGCGCGCACGCATCACCGGTCCGGGTGCCGGTGTCTGGAAATATGACATCCTCACGGCGCTGACGCTATGGGGACTGACCGGCACGCCGGCCGACCAGGCCAGCGCGCTGCGCCTGATCGCGATGGTCACCGCGCGCTACAACTGGCAGCGCGACGAGGTCAGCATCGGCCAGCGCGACCTGGCGCGGCTGTGGAATGTCACTGAACGCACCGTGAAACGCGAGCTGAAGCGGCTGGGCGCCGCCGGGCTGATCGAGACGCTGCGTCCGGGCGTGCGCGGCCGGGTGGCCAGCTATCGCATCGTGCCCGAGGCGGTGGCCGCGCTGTCGGCGCCGCATTGGGACAGGGTCGGTCCCGATTTCGCCGAGCGGCTGGGGGCGCGGCGGGCGGCCGCCGTCCGGCAGGAGGGACCGCAGGTGCTGCGCGTGGATTTCCGCCAGCTGCGCGGCGCCGAGCCGGAGCCGGGCGCCGCCGATCCCTGGAGCCGGGTGCAGGCGCGTCTGCGCCAGGCCGCGCCGGAGGCCTGGGGGGCCTGGTTCGCGGCGTTGCGCCTGGCCGACCTGGACGGCAGCCGCGTGCTGGTCGCCGCGCCGAGCGCCTTCGTCGCGCGCTACGTGGAAACCCATTTCGGCGAGATGCTGCAATCGGCGGTCGCCGAGGCGTTCGGCCCCGACTCCATTGCGGTGCTGCGCAGCGGCGGCTGAGGGCCGCCTGTCGCGCCAGTGTCGCAAAACCGTGGCATGGGGGCGGCTTCGCGGAATCGGAAAGGGCGCGCATGGGGATGGAATTGCAGGGGCTGGGAAAGGCGTTCGACGGCGCCGCCGCGGTGGACGGGATCGACCTGCGGCTGGAGCCCGGCGAGATGTTCGCCATCGTCGGCCCCTCGGGATGCGGGAAATCCACGCTCTTGCGGCTGATCGCGGGGCTGGAGCGGCCCGATCGCGGCACCATCCGCCTGGGCGGGCGCCTCGTGGCCGGGCCGGGGGTCTTCGTGCCGCCCGAGGATCGCGGCACCGGCTTCGTCTTCCAGTCCTATGCCCTGTGGCCGCATATGTCGGTGCTGGAGAACGTGGCCTTCCCGCTGGAGGCGGCGGGGCTGTCGCGGGCCCGCGCGGCCGAGGCGGCGCGGCCGCATCTGGACACGGTGGCGCTGGCCCCTTTCGCGGCGCGGCGGCCGGCGGCCCTGTCGGGCGGTCAGCGGCAGCGCGTGGCGCTGGCGCGCTGCCTGGCGGCGGGGGCGGAGACGATCCTGATGGACGAGCCCCTGGCCAATCTGGACCCGCATCTGCGCGACGTGATGGAACGCGAATTGATGCGGCTGCACCGGTCTTCGGGGGCGGTGACGGTCTATATCACCCATGACCAGCGCGAGGCGATGGCGCTGGCGGACCGGATGGCGGTGATGCAGGCCGGGCGGTTCCTGCAGGTCGGCCCGCCCGAGGAGATCCATGACCGCCCGGTCTCGGCCGAGGTGGCGCGGTTCATCGGGGCGGGCGCCGTGCTGGCGGCGGAATGGCGCGGCGGCGCCGCGATGCTGGGCGGGCGGCCCGTCCCGGCGGCGGCCGTGCCCGGCCAGGCGGAGGGCCCGGTGCAGCTGCTGCTGCGCCCGGGCGCGGTGGTGCCCGCGGCTGACGGGTTCTCGGGGGTGGTGCGCGACCCGGCCTATCGCGGCGC
>NZ_JACVXA010000089.1 GCF_014903745.1 Mangrovicoccus algicola
GTGCCGCGCGCGCCTGCGGCGGGGATGACCGCGGGCCCGGATCCGGCGGAGGGTCCGGCACCCGCGCTGCTGCCGCAGCTGGGACTGGGACCGGCGCATCCCGCGATTGCCGGTCCGCGAGAGGATCCCGCCCTTCCTGCCGGGGACGGCGCGCCCGGGGCGCCGCATCTTCCGGCCATGCCGCGTCCGCCCTCCGCGGCGCCCGCCCCCGCGGACCTGCCGGGGACGATGCCCCCGCTGCCGGAGAGGCCGTCCTCCGACGCGGCGGCGCTGCCCTCCGCGGGGCTGCGGGACCGGCCTGAAGCTGCGGCATTGGCGCCTCTGCCCCAGCCCTCCCGCGCCGCTGCCCCGCTGCCGCTGTCGCCGTCCCCCGGGGCGGCGGCGCTGATCCCCGGGCGGCTGGCCGGACAGGCGCCGCCGACCACCGGCGCTCCGCTTTTCGCGGTGATCCTGGTGGATCCGCAGCCGGGCGATCTTCCCCCCTGGGCGCGGTCCGTCGCGCTGGGGCCCGCGGGGCTGAAGGCCCCGCCCGGCGGGCGCGAGATCCTTGCCCTCCTGCCCGGGGGGACGGGGCGCGGCCAGCTGGCGGCGATGGCGCGGGATCTTGCCGCGCTGGACCGGCCCGGCCCGGTCCTGCTGTCGGGGGCCCCGCGGGAGGTGGCGGAGGTGCAGGCGCTTCTGGACCGGGCCGGGCTGGGGGCGGTGGGGGCCGTGCCGGGCCTTGCGCTGCCCGGATTGCGGCAGGTCCCGGCCTATCCGGAGGCGCCGCTGGAGCAGCGGCTGGCCCGCGCGGCGGTCCATGCCCGGCGCGAGGGCGCGGTGATGATCGCGGTGCCCGACAGCCTGCAGGCCCGGGCGGCAATCGGAGCCTTCCTCGAGGGGGCGGGGTCCGATCTGCGGCCCGCGACGGCGGGGCAGGCGCTGGCACGGCTGGCCGGGCCCTGAGCGGAACCGGCCGGTTGCGTCAGGAATTGCCGCTGGAGAACCGCCCGGCCTCGGCCGCGGCCTTGCGGATGGCCGCGGATTTGTTGACCGTTTCCTGCCACTCGGCTTCGGGATCGCTGTCATAGACGACGCCGCCCCCGGCCTGGATGTAGAGCCTCTCGTCCTTCACCACCGCCGTGCGCAGCGCGATGCACATGTCCATGTCGCCATTGGCGGCGAAATAGCCGACGCCCCCGGCATAGACGCCGCGCTTCTCCGGCTCCAGCTCGTCGATGATCTCCATCGCGCGGACCTTGGGCGCCCCCGAGACGGTGCCCGCGGGCATCCCCGCCAGCAGCGCCGACAGCGCGTCCTGGTCCTCGGCCAGCTCGCCCACCACGTTCGACACGATGTGCATGACGTGGGAATAGCGCTCGACAGTGAATTCCTCGGTCGGCCGCACCGTGCCGATCTTCGACACCCGCCCGGTATCGTTGCGCCCCAGATCCAGCAGCATCAGGTGCTCGGCCAGTTCCTTCTGGTCCGACAGCAGGTCCGCCTCCAGCGCGCGGTCCTCCTCGGGCGTGGCGCCGCGCGGCCTAGTGCCCGCGATCGGGCGGATGGTCACCTGGCGGCCGAAGACCCGCACGAGGATCTCGGGGCTGGCGCCCACCACCTGGAACCCGCCGAAATTGAAGAAGAACATGAAGGGCGAGGGGTTGGTCCGCCGCAGCGAGCGATAGAGCGCGAAGGGCGGCAGCGCGAAATCCTGGCTCCAGCGCTGCGAGGGCACGACCTGGAAAATGTCGCCCGCGGTAATGTAATCCTTCGCCTTGCGCACGGCCGCCATGTAGCCGTCCTTGGTGAAGTTCGACACCGGCTCCGCCTGCGGGGCGGCCTCGCCCAGGCCGCGGGTTTCGGTCACCGCCTGCCGGTCCAGATCGCGCAGCGCGTCCGACACCCGTTCGGCCGCCTGGGCATAGGCGGCGCGCGGGGACAGGCCCGACCCGGCCCAGGCGGGGGCGACGAGGATCACCTCGCCCTTCACGCCGTCCAGCACCGCGACGACCGAAGGGCGCATCAACCGCGCATCAGGCAGGCCCAGCGGGTCGGGATTGGCATTGGGCAGCCGCTCCACCAGCCGGATCATGTCATAGCCCAGATAGCCGAACAGACCGGCCGAGGCCGCGGGCAGGTCCTCGGGCATGTCGACCCGGGTCTCGGCGATCAGCGCCCGCAGGCTGTCCAGCGCGGGGCGCTCATCCTCGACCCAGGCGGTGTCGTCGAACCGCGCCTCGCGATTGATGCGGGCCTGCCCGCCATGGCATTCCCAGACCAGGTCGGGTTTCAGGCCGATCATGGAATAGCGCCCGCGCACCTCGCCGCCGGTGACGGATTCCAGCATGAAGCTGTCGCGCCCGGCCTGGGCCAGCTTCAGCATCAGCGAGACCGGCGTGTCCAGGTCGGCGGCCAGCCGGGCATAGACCAGCTGGGACCGCCCGGCCTCGTAGCCCGCGCGGAACGTGTCGAAATCAGGGGTGATCTGCATCGGAAACCTCAGCGCAGCGCGTTGTGGATCGCGGTCAGCGCGGTCTGGTTCAGGTCGAGCCCGTCCTTCTGGGTTTCCTCGCGGGCCAGCTGGTTGAGGATGTCGTCGGCCACGGCCATGGTGGTTTCCTGGCGCACCTGCTCCAGCGCGGCGCGGGCATCGGCGGTGGTCATGTCGGGCGGGGTGACGCCGTCCACGCGCAGCAGCCAGGCGCCTTCGGGGCCGGTCGCCACCGCGGTCTCTCCGGCCTCGAGATCATAGAGCGTCTGCAGGACCGGGCCGGGCAGGTCGAAGGCCGGGGCCTGGCGGGTCAGGCCGTCGCGGCTCTGCGGCTCCAGGCCAAGCGCGGCGAAATCCTCCCCGGCATCCAGGCGGCTCTTCAGCGTGTCGCCGAGCGCGGCCAGCGCGTCCGCGCGCTTCTGCGCGGCGGCCCCCTCTTCGGCCTCGGCGCGGACCTCCTCCAGCGGACGAAGCTCGGAGGGCAGAACCGCGTCGACGCGCAGCGCGAAGACCAGCCCGCTTTCGGTGGTGGTGATCTCGGGGAAATCGCCCTCGGTCGCGGCGGCGGCGGCATTCATGAACTCGGGCTGCGCGGCGGGATCATCGCTTGGCACGGTTTCGCCATCCCAAGTGACGGTGCCGGTCTGCATCGGCGTGTCGGCGGCCAGATCCTCCAGCGTGGCGCCCCCGGCCAGCTCGTCATCCAGCGGGTCGATCTCGCCGCGGATCAGCTCTGCCGCGCGGGCCAGGGCCATTTCCTCGCGCAGCTGCGGCAGCGCCTCCTCGAAGCTGGTCTCCTGCGCGGTCATGATCGCGTTGACGCGGAACAGCGCGGGGCCGACGGCACTCATCACCGGTCCGGCAATGCCGGTATCCTCCAGCGCGAACACCGCCTCGCCTGCCTCGGGGGTCAGCACGCCGCGCGTGATCGTGCCCAGGTCGACATCGCCCTCGGCCAGCCCGCGATCCGCGATCAGCGCGTCGAAACTGGTCTCTCCGGCCTCGATCGCCTCCAGGGCGGCCTGCGCCGCGTCCAGATCGGCAAATCCCAGCCGGTCGACCATGCGCCGCTCGGGGCGGCTGAATTCGGCGGAGCGCGCCTCGTAGCCCGCGCGCAGATCGGCGTCGCTCAGCTCCACCTGGTCCAGCATCATTTCCGCAGAGAGCCAGGCATAGGTGATCTGCTTGCGCTCGGGCAGGGTGAACTGGTCGGCATTGGCCTCGTACCAGGCCTGCACCTCCTCCTCGGTGGGCGCCTCGGGCTGCGCCTCGAGGAGCGTTTCGGGGATCGCCGCCCAGCTCACGCTGCGGGCCTCGCCGACATAGCCCAGCAGCGTCTCGCCATAGATGGCGGGCGGGGTCAGCCCGTTCAGCAGCGCCCGCTGCAGCAGGTCGGCGGCGGCCTCGCGGCGCACGCTTTCCTCGAACCCGGCGACGGTGCGGCCGGAGCGGTCGAGGATGTCGCGATAGGCGTCGCGGTCGAATTCGCCGTTCATCCCCTGGAAGGCAGGCACCTGCGCGATGCGGCGCGCCACCTCGGCATCGCCGACGGACAGATCGGCGCGGCGCGCGGTTTCCTGCAGCGCGGCGGTGGAGACGACCTGCTGCAGCACGGCCTGGGCCAGGCCCATCTGCTCGGCCTCGGCGAAGGTCATCGCCTCTCCGGTCTGCTGGGTCACCTGGTCCATGCGCTGGCGCAGCAGCCCGTGATAGGTGGCGGCGTCGATCGGCGTCTCGCCGACATTGCCGACGGAGCGGACCTGGGTGTTGAACCCGGTCACGCCATAGCCGCCTAGGCCCAGAAGCAGGACGCCCAGCAGCACGAGGACCAGGATGTTTGACAGTTTCGACTTGCCCTTGGGTTTGTCGGTTGTGTCGCGCTTGGCCATGCTGTGCTCCCCGGATGGACCTGTCGTGGCCGCGGGTCTAGCCGGATGGCCCGGGGCTCGCAAGCGCGAAGGGCAGACCGGCCAGGCGCCCGGCCAGCGCATCGATACCGGCCGCGTCGACATTGGCGAAGGCGATGCGCAGCTCGCGCGCGCCCCGGGCGCGGCCCGCGGGGCCGAAGAAGCTGCCGGGCAGCGCCAGCACCCCGGCCTCGTCCACCATGCGGCGGCACAGATCGGTGGCGTCGGTGGCGAAAGGATGTTCGAGATAGGCGAAATACGCCCCGATCCCGCGCAGCCGCCAGCCGGGCAGCCGCGTCATCGCCGCCTCCAGCGCGGCGCGGCGCGCGAGGATCTCGGCGCGTTCGGCGGCCAGCCAGCCGTCGAGGTTCTCCAGCCCCCACAAGGCGCCGATCTGGCCGGGCTGGGCCACGCAGATCACCATCGTGTCGAGGAATTTCTCGATCTCGGCGATCTGGCGGGGGGCGGCGAGGATGGCGCCGACGCGGTGGCCTGTCAGCCGGTAGGCCTTGGAGAAGGAATAGAGCTGGATCACCGTGTCGTCCCAGTCGGGATCGGCCAGCAGGTCATGCGGGCGGCCCCCGGCGGCGAGGAAGTCGCGATAGGTCTCGTCGATGATCAGCGCGATGCCGCGCGCCCGGCACAGGTCGCGGAACGCATCCAGCAGCGCGGGCGGATATTCCACGCCGCCGGGATTGTTGGGGCTGACCAGCACGATGGCGCGGGTGCGCGGGCCGATCAGCGCCGCCGCCTCCTCGGGATCGGGCAGCAGGTCGTCGCCGGTCTCCAGCGGCCGGGTGACGATGCCTGCCATGTCCAGCCACATCGCGTGGTTGAAATACCAGGGGCAGGGCAGGATCACCTCGTCGCCGGGGGCGGCCAGCGAGGCGATGGTGGCGCAGAAGGCCATGTTGCAGCCCGCGGTGATCGCCACATTCGCCGCGCCCGTGCGCGCCCCGTAGAGCCGCGCCACACGCGCCGCCAGCGCCTCGCGCAGCGGGTCGTTGCCCAGCACCGGCCCGTAGAGATGGGCGGATGTGTCCGACAGGATCGCCTCGGCCATCGCCTGGCGCAGGCCTTCGGGCGGGGCGGCGACCGGTGCGGCCTGGCTGACATTGATCAGGGGGCGGTCCGCCGGGAAGGTCCGGCCCTTCACCCAGGCGCGGGACTCGACGATGGGCGAGGCCATGCAGGCTTGCAGCGCGGGGGCGAGGGGCAGGGTCATGTCAGCTCACTTGCGGTAGGGTTCGACGTATTGCAGCGCCATGTCCCAGGGGAAGAAGATCCAGGTGTCCTGGCTGACCTCGGTGATGTAGCTGTCGACCTGCGGCTTGCCCTTGGGCTTGGCATAGACGGTGGCGAAATGCGCCTTGGGATAGAGGCTGCGGATCAGTTCCAGCGTCTTGCCCGAATCCACGAGGTCATCGACGACCAGGATGCCGGTGCCGTCGCCCATCAGCGCGTCATCGGGGGATTTCAGCACTTCGGCATCCGCCTGGGTCTGGTTGTCGTAGGATTTCACCGAGATCGTGTCGACGGTGCGGATGTCCAGTTCGCGCGCGACGATCATCGCGGGGGCCATGCCGCCGCGCGTGACGGCAACCACGGCGCGCCAGGCGCCGTCGCCCGGGCCCTGGCCGTCCAGCCGCCAGGCCAGCGCCCGGCTGTCGCGGTGGATCTGGTCCCAGCTGATGTGGAACCCCTTTTCATGGGGCAGGCGATCGGTCATGGCGGTCCCTTTCCTGTGGTCGTGTCAGTGGCGGCGCGGCAGGGGGGTCAGCTCAGCGCGAGCTTGACCCCGAACCCGGCCAGGAGCGTGCCGAAGACCCGCTCCACCCGTGTCTTGAGCCGCATGTAGACGGATCTGGCCCGCGGCAGCGAGAAGATCCGCGCCACCAGCAGGTTGCTGGCCAGTTCGTTCAGCGCGACGATGGCGAGGACGAGCGCCAGCCCAGCCAGCGGCGTCTCCGGCGGGACCAGCGTCACGAAGACCGCGCCGAAGAAGACGGCCGGTTTCGGATTCGTCAGCTGCAGGACCAGGCCGAAGCGCAGCGCCCGCGGCACGGACATGGCCGCGGCGGTGCCCTGCATCGCCAGCGGCGCGGAGGCATGGCGCCAGGTCATGAAGCCGACATAGACCAGGAAGGCCGCGCCGATCAGCTTCATCGCCACGAACAGCCCGGGCAGGATCTGGAACAGCACCGACAGCCCCAGAAGCGCCGCCGCCGCCCAGATGACGGCGCCGATCATGACGCCTGCGGCATAGGCCGCGGCCGTGCGCATGCCCTGGGACGCCGCGAGGCGCACCGTCATCAGGACCGCCGGACCCGGAGAGATCGCGGCGGCCAGATGGGTCAGGAAGACCGGCAGCAGCACGGCCGCGGAGATCATTTCTCGATATCCGGCGCGTCGACGGCCTTCATGCCGACGACATGGTAGCCCGCATCGACGTGATGCACCTCGCCGGTGACGGCGCGGCCCATGTCCGACAGAAGGTAGAGCGCGGAATTGCCGACCTCTTCCTGCGTCACGGTCCGGCGCAGCGGCGCGTTGTACTCGTTCCACTTCATGATGTAGCGGAAATCGCCGATCCCCGAGGCGGCCAGGGTCTTGATCGTGCCCGCCGAGATCGCGTTGACGCGGATGCCCTGCTTGCCCAGGTCCTCGGCCAGGTAGCGCACCGAGGCCTCCAGCGCCGCCTTGGCGATGCCCATGACGTTGTAATGCGGCATCACCTTCTCGGCGCCGTAATAGGTCATGGTCAGGCAGGACCCGCCATCGGTCATCAGCTTCTCGGCGCGCTGGCAGACGGAGGTGAAGGAATAGACCGAGATGTCCATCGTGGTGCGGAAATTCTCGGGGCTGGTATCGACATAGCGGCCGCGCAGCTCGCTCTTGTCGGAGAAGCCGATCGCATGGACGAGAAAGTCGATCTTGCCCCAGCGTTCCTCGAGCGCGGCGAAAAGCGCATCGATGGAGGCGGCATCCGACACGTCGCATTCATAGACCGCGTCCGAGCCGATGCTGGCGGCCAGGGGCGTGACGCGTTTTTTCAGGGCTTCCCCTTGATACGAAAAGGCAATCTCGGCCCCGGCGTCGGCGCAGGCCTTGGCAATGCCCCAGGCGATCGACTTGTCGTTGGCGACGCCCATGATGAGGCCCCGCTTGCCGGCCATGAGAGCTGTTGACATACTGGTTCTCCGACAGTCCTTGATTTCAGGTCCATTAGGCGATTGTGTAAACGGCATCAAGCACAGAGCCCCGGCATCCCCGGGATCTGTGCGCCGCGACCACAGGGGGTGGTGGCGCAGTCAGACGTGTATCGGGCGACGTGATGAGTGACAGGGACGGGAAATTCGCGGGGGACGACCCCTATGCGCTGATGCGCAGGTGGCTGGAGGATGCCTCCGCCAGCGAACCGAACGATCCCGACGCGATGTCGCTGGCGACCGTCGACCCGGAGGGTCTGCCCAATGTGCGCATCGTCCTTCTCAAGGCGATCGACGATGACGGGCTGGTCTTCTTCACGAATTACGAAAGCCGCAAGGGCCGGGAGATCGAGGCCGCGGGCAAGGCGGCGGTGGTGCTGCACTGGAAGAGCCTGCGCCGCCAGCTGCGCGCGCGCGGGACGGTGGAGCGTCTGCCTGCCGAGCGGTCGGATGCCTATTACCACAGCCGCGCGCTGCAGAGCCGCCTGGGGGCTTGGGCCTCGCGTCAGTCCGAGCCGCTGGCGTCGCGCGGTGCGCTGATGGCCGAGGTGGCGAAAGTGACCCTGTCGCGCGGCCCCAATCCGCCGCGTCCGCCGCATTGGGGGGGCTACAAGCTGCGCGCCAGCGAGATCGAATTCTGGGCGGACGGGGATTTCCGCCTTCACGACCGGTTCCGCTGGAGCCGGGACGGGGCGGAAGGGAGCTGGACGGTCACGCGCCTGAATCCCTGAAACAGGTTGGCGAAGGTAAGCTAAGTAAACAGAATAACGGATCTTTCTTCTTGCAACCTATCAGCGGGCTCTCCTAACGTGACAAGGGGGCGAGGTTTGGAGGAAGGTCATTTCGAGATGTACGTAAACCGCATGGACACAGATCAGGACGGTCAGATCGTTCAGGGCCATGTCAAATGGTTCGATCCCGGCAAGGGGTTCGGCTTTGTCGTGGCCGCGTCCGGTGGGGGCGACATCCTTCTGCACGCCAATGTGCTGCGCAATTTCGGCCAGAGTTCGGTCGCCGACGGGGCCGGGATCGAGGTGGTGGTGCTGGAAACGGCGCGCGGCCGCCAGGCGATCGAAGTGCTGAGGATAGAGCCGCCGGAAGCCGGCGACGAGGAAGAGAAGCCGTCCTTCCTCCCCGAGGGGATCACCCCCGAGGAGGCAGGGCCGCTGGAACCGGCAAGGGTGAAATGGTTCGACAAGACAAAGGGATTCGGCTTTGCCAATGCCTTCGGCAAGCAGGACGACATCTTCGTGCATATCGAGGTGCTGCGCCGTTCGGGCCTGGCGGATCTGCAGCCGGGCGAGGCGATCTGCGTCCGTGTCGTGGAGGGGCGGCGCGGGATGATGGCGGCCTCCGTCACCTCATGGGAATCCGCGCTGCACGAGCCGGAGATGCCCGGGGACGCGGCCGAAGACTGACGCTGGCGGTCGCGCTGCTGGCGGTCGTGCTGCCGGGGCTGGCGGCAGCCGCGGAATGCGCGGCGGAGCGCGTCGCGCTGAAGGGCGACTGGGGGCAGGCCGGGTTCAATGTGGAACTGGCGGTCGATCCGGCCGAGCGCAACCGCGGGCTCATGCACCGCGAGTCCATGCCCGCGAATGCCGGAATGCTGTTCGTCTTCGACCCGCCGCGCCGGGTCAGCTTCTGGATGCGCAACACGCTGATCCCGCTCGACATGATTTTCCTCGACCGCGCGGGCGTGGTGCGGCGCGTGCATGAAAACGCCGTGCCGCTGGACGAGACGCCGATCGATGGCGGGCCCGGCATCTTCGCGGTGCTGGAGATCAATGGCGGGCTGGCGCGCGAGATCGGCATCGTCCCGGGCAGCGAGATGCGGCACCCCGTCTTCGGATCCGGTGCCGCCTGGCCCTGCGGGAACTGAGGGCGATTGGGGCTTTCGCTCGGCCCCGAGCTGCGATAGGACGCGCAGATCGGGGCGTAGCTCAGCCTGGTAGAGCGTACGCTTTGGGTGCGTAAAGTCGCGAGTTCGAATCCCGCCGCCCCGACCACCCCATAGCCGCCGCCGCATCCCGTCTGCCCTGGCCGATCGCCTCGGCGACCCCCGCGGGAATGCGGCTGCCTGCCGCCGTGCCGACGCGTTCCGTGAAGGCGGCGCTTTCCATATGGCGGAAAAGCTTTTCCCGCCCGTGGCGCTGATCGCCCTTGCCATGTCACAGACTTGCACGAGCCTAAGGGCAGCAAGAGTCGACGGAACAGGAGGCGGTCATGGATCGTGTGCAGAGAAGCGGGTTGCAGGTCGACCCGGAGCTGGCAAGCTTCATCGAGACGGAGGCCCTGCCCGGGGTCGGCGTGACGGCAAAGGTGTTCTGGGACGCGCTGGCCGGACTGGTCGCCGAACAGGGGCCGAAGAACCGCGCGCTGCTGGAAACGCGCGAGCGGATGCAGGCGCAGATCGACGACTGGCACAAGGCCCGCAAGGGCCAGCCCCATGACGCCGCCGCCTATGAGGCCTTCCTGCGCGAGATCGGCTATCTGGTCGCCGAAGGGCCGGATTTCGCCATCGAGACCGCCGCGACCGATCCCGAGATCGCCGAGGTGCCGGGCCCGCAGCTGGTCGTGCCGATCATGAATGCGCGCTATGCGCTCAATGCCGCCAATGCCCGCTGGGGCAGCCTCTATGACGCGCTCTACGGCACCGACGCGATGGGATCCACGCCGCCCGCGGGCGGGTTCGACGCCGATCGCGGCGCCGAGGTCGTGGCCTGGGCCAAGGCGCATCTGGACCGCGTCGTGCCGCTGGCCGAAGGGGCCTGGGCCGATGTGACGGCGCTTGGCGTCGAGGGCACGCATCTGGTTCCGGCGCTGAAGGATCCCGCGCAATTCGCGGGCTATACCGGCGATATCGACGCGCCGGGTTCGATCCTGCTGCAGGTCAACGGGCTGCATATCCGCATCGTCATCGATCCCGAGAACCGCATCGGCCAGACCGATCCGGCGGGGATCTCGGACGTGATCCTGGAATCCGCGATGTCGACCATCATGGATTGCGAGGATTCCGTGGCCGCCGTCGACGGGCCGGACAAGGCGCTGGCCTATCGCAACTGGCTGGGGCTGATGAAGGGCGACCTGACCGAGGAGGTTTCCAAGGGCGGCACGAGCTTCACCCGCAGGCTCAACGGCGATATCAGCTATACCACCGCCAATGGCGAGGCGAAGCTGCTGAAGGGCCGCTCGCTGATGCTGGTGCGCAATGTCGGCCACCTGATGACCACGCCCGCGGTTCTGGACGGCGAGGGGCGCGAGATCGGCGAGGGCATCCTCGACGCGCTGTGCACCACGATGATTGCCATGCATGACCTGGCGCGCGACGGCGGCAATTCGGTCCATGGCTCGGTCTACGTGGTGAAACCCAAAATGCACGGGCCCGAGGAAGTCGCCTTCGCCGTCGAGATCTTCGACCGGGTGGAGACCGCGCTCGGCCTGCCCGCCAACACGGTGAAGCTGGGCATCATGGACGAGGAGCGCCGCACTTCGGTCAATCTCAAGGAATGCATCCGCGCCGCGAAATCGCGGGTGGCCTTCATCAACACGGGCTTCCTCGACCGGACCGGCGACGAGATCCATACCTCGATGGAGGCGGGCCCGATGCTGCCCAAGGGGCAGATGAAGAGCCAGCCCTGGATCCTGTCCTACGAGGACCGCAATGTCGATATCGGCCTGGCCTGCGGGCTGAAGGGGCGCGCGCAGATCGGCAAGGGCATGTGGGCCATGCCCGACCTGATGGCGGCGATGCTGGAGGCCAAGATCGGCCATCCGAAATCCGGCGCCACCTGCGCCTGGGTGCCGTCGCCCACCGCCGCGGTGCTGCATGCCACGCATTACCACCTGGTCGATGTCTTCGCCCGCCAGGACGAGATCGCGGCGGGCGGCGCCCGCGGATCGCTGGCCGATCTGATCACCATCCCGGTGATGGAGGGCGCGAACCTGTCCGACGCGGAAGTGACGGCCGAGATCGAGAACAACGCGCAGGGGATCCTGGGCTATGTGGTGCGCTGGGTCGATCAGGGCGTCGGCTGCTCCAAGGTGCCCGACATCAACGATGTGGGGCTGATGGAGGACCGCGCGACCTGCCGGATCTCCTCGCAGGCGCTGGCCAACTGGCTGCATCACGGGGTGATCGGCGCGGATCAGACCATGGCGGCGATGAAGCGGATGGCCGAAAAGGTCGATGCCCAGAATGCGGGCGATCCGGCCTATATCGCGATGGCGCCGGGCTTTGACACCGTCGCCTTCAAGGCGGCCTGCGACCTGGTCTTCGACGGCCGCGCCCAGCCCTCGGGCTATACCGAGCCGGTGCTGCATGCCCGCCGCCTGGAACTGAAAGCCGCAAGCTGAAGGACGAGACCATGACCGAGATTACCGAAGAACAGGCCCGCACGATCATCGATACCGCGCTGCAGACCGGCGCCGACAAGGGGTTCAAGCCGCTTTCCGTCGTGGTGCTGGATGCGGGGGGGCATGTGAAGGCCTTCCTGCGCCAGGACGGCGCCGCGCCGGGCCGCTTCGCCGTTGCCCATGGCAAGGCCTATGGCGCGGTGATGCTGGGGATGCCGGGCTCGGCCCAGATGGCCCGCGCGGAGTCCCAGGCCTATTTCATGTCGGCCGTCAACGGCGTCTTCGGCGGGGCGGTCGTGCCGGTGCCGGGCGGCGTGCTGGTCGAGGCGGATGGCCGGGTGATCGGCGCCGTGGGCATCACCGGCGATACCTCCGACAATGATGCCGAGGCCGCTCTGGCCGGGATCGCCGCGGCCGGGCTGACCGGCCGGGCCTGACCGGGGCCCCGCCAGGCCGGGGCGCCGCAACGCAATGCCACGGGAAGGGCACCGGGAGGGGCCGCGCGGATGCGCGGCCCCTTCCTCTGCCGGGGCCGGAGATGGCCCAAAATTTCCGCTTGCGCCTGCGGCACCGGGCCTGTGCGCGGCTGCACTCTCGACGCGGCCGGGCGCGGAGGCTATCTCGGAGACGAGGAAAGAGAGGTGTCATGTCGCGTCCAGTCGTCGGTATCATCGGGAACAGCCATCTGATCAACGATCAGTATCCGGCCCATGCCGGCGGGACGCATAATTCGCTGGCCGTGGCGGAGGTCTGCGCGGCGATGCCCCTGCTGGTTCCGGCCGATCCGCGGCTGGTGAGTGTCGGCGAACTGATGGATGCCTGCGACGGTTTCCTGTTCACCGGCGGCCGCCCGAACGTGCACCCGGCGGAATACGGCGAGGAGGCGACGGCGGCGCATGGCGAATTCGACCGCGCGCGCGACGCGATCGCGCTGCCGCTGATCCGCGCCTGCGTAGAGCGCGGCCAGCCGGTCCTGGGCATCTGCCGGGGCTTCCAGGAGGTGAATGTGGCGATGGGGGGCTCGCTGCATCCGGAAATCCGCGACCTGCCGGGACGGATGAACCACCGCATGCCCCCCGATGGCACGCTGGAGGAGAAGTTCGAGCCGCGCCATTATGTCGATTTCACCCCGGGCGGCGTGTTCCACCGGCTGATGGGGGCGCCGCGGGTGCTGACCAACACGCTGCACGGGCAGGGGATCAACCGGCCCGGGCCGCGCATCGTCGTCGATGGCCGGGCCGAGGACAGCACGCCGGAAGCGATCTATGTCCGCGACGCGCCGGGCTTCACCCTCTCGGTGCAGTGGCACCCGGAATGGAATGCCGGCAATGATCCGGTGTCGCGTCCGCTTTTCGAGGCTTTCGGCTGTGCCGTCCGCGACTGGGCGCGGTCCCGGGGGCGCCTGCCGCAGAAATCCGCCTGAGGACCGATGGCCGCCCCGCCCGCGGGGCGGGCCGGGGGATGCGGGCCTCGAACCCGCATCCCCCGGATGCAGGGCTGCGCCCCGCATGGGAGCAATCCCGGCCGGTCCCTGTCGCTGGATGCCCCCGAAGGGCGGACGGAGGCGTGGGCCGTCTTCTCGTCGGCCCGACGGGCGGGGATGGTATCCGGGTGTGGGCTCCGAAGATGCCCCGCCGGGGACCGGCGGCGCCGCAGGTCAGCCCGGTCCCCGGCGCGGGGCCTTCTGGCGAGCTTGCCGCCCCGCGATCCGGGTCTGGCCGCATGGCCGCGTCCATCCTTCGCGATTGGCTCATTGGCTCCATGCGCACCGGAGGCCCGCAAGGCGCGCCGCGGCTGCGCGGAGACTGGGCAGGGCCTGCCGAACCCGTTTCTGGGACAGGGCTGCCTGGCCTGCTCATGGCCGCCGGGGATGCCCGTTCAAGCACTGCCGATCCGGGCCCCGGTCCTCAGGAGGCACCGCACTGCCAGGCCGGGCGTGCAGAGATGGCGGAGGATCCTTCCTTCCCCCCGGCCGGGCGCCTTTGCGATGACGTCCGACCGATCCCCCGGCGGCGGGCCCCTCGCGGAGCCTCTCAGGCCGGAATTAAGCTTTTGCTCTTCGCATCCGACAGATGAAGAAGGGATTGCAAGCGATTGATTTGCGGGCTGCGGGTAACGTCCTGGTGGGGGCAAGGTTGTCCCGCCGCACCATGCGGTCGGGGGCCGCAATTCCCGCGGACGCGCGCTTTCGGCACGAACGGACCCGGTCGGGACATTCCGCGCCCGCGTACTTTGCGAGGCTCGACTGCGGACTGAGCCTCCCTGCAAGGCAGCGCGACCGGGCCGGATGGATTTCCGCGTGGAGCCTGCGCCGAAGCCCGGCAGGGATGGATGGCGGCGAAAGTCCCTCAAGGCCGCGACCTTGCTGCCCCTGTAAGCCCGATCCCTGCCATGATAGCGGAAACATCAGAGCCCGGCCCTATGTCCGGGCAAGGCTGAAGCATGGGAGAGGACTGTTTTGCGGGTTGGATTTTTGGTTGAGACTGT
>NZ_JACVXA010000009.1 GCF_014903745.1 Mangrovicoccus algicola
GCCGCATAGTGAATATCGGCCCAGTCCGGGATCCGGGGGCAAGGTCAGCGCGGTCCCGGACCTCTGGAGAAAACTTGTTCCTGGTCTTGCTCATCGTGGCTTCTCTCTACTTGCGAGTTAAAGCCTCCGACAGACCCGGGGAGGGTCAGGGGCGGATTTTTACCTCCCCGAAACAACAATACGCTGCGGCGCCAAAACCTAAATTTAGTAATATTTCCATAGTTGCGATACTTAGCGATAATTGTGAGCAGGTACATTTCCCAAACACTCGCAGAACAAGGTAACGCCAGCCTCACAGCCTCTCGAATTTGACAGTCGGTACGACGGAAGGAGCATCACGCATAGTAGTCTCTCCTGCGTCAGCTATCTGGATACCTCACCCCCACGGAATCTGGTCAGTTTAAGGCGCAAATGTATTGAACCACTGGACTTTGCAGATCCGGATGCGAACAGGATGGGTCGTTCGCTTCTCGTTCGCCGCCTCGGCGACAAGGGGGGGGGGGATGGGCTGGATACGGCACCGTATGCCCGCGGCACGCTCCCAAACCGGCGAAGCCCATGTATCGACCCAACGGTAGATCTTATGAAAACTCACACATCGAGAATATGCGAAAAGTGAAAATCTTGCATTGAGCACGAAGACTTTTCCATGAATTCATTAAGTTCTTAGACTACGGCCTGACCTTCAGACGGACCCCAGAGCGCTGAGAAAGGCCACTTTCCGGACGCTCCTTGAGGACGCTGCGATGTTATGACCATAGATCTCCAATGAAATATGTGTAAAATCCAAAAGCGAAATTAACATAGCAGAACACGCATACCCCACATCAAAAAGGCTGTCCGCATGACGCTACCGGATCACATCACTCAAACAGAAGATGGTGTACTATTGCTCGTTGGAGGCCGACACTCTACAGCTGGTTTTTTTAACGGAGAACGAGACCCCGGTAAACAATCGGTTAGGTACTTCTGGAGAAACCAGGAGATGCGGTCGCAATGGTGTCTAAAAAATGGCATAAAGTACCAGATGGTAATTTTTCCTGACAAATTAGTTCCCTACGCTGATAAAATATCTGGCTACGGAAACATGACTTCGTTGTTTGATCGCTGCTATAGAAAACATGAAGATTCATCGGCCGTGATTTACCTAAAAGTAGGAAGAGAAGATTATCTCAAAACGGACACTCACCTTTCCGCTACCGGCATAAAGTCTGCCACAATTCAGATCATGCAAAACTTGAAAATTGACCAACATAAACAATTTTTATCTCACTTCGAAGCCAGCCTTGAGCATCAATCTGACTTCTCCGGTGACTTAGCAAAGCAATGCGTTCCCGTACCCACGGAGACTTCAGAAAAGCTGGTTGGACTTCGAATGGGACAATACGCGTCTAATGGCGTAAAAAATGGAAATTTAGGGATCATAGATCTCAATATAAATCTAGAATCAACAAGAAAAGAGACGTTGGTTATATTTGGCGATTCTTTTTTTAGACAACTCCTGCCTTCTCTGTCTCATTATTTCAAAAAAATATTTTTTTTGAGGAGTCGCTTCTTTCATTATGAAATTATTAGGGCCCTTAATCCAGATGTCATCCTATCTGGGACGGCTGAGAGATATCTATCAAATGTCATGCCTGACGGGCAACGGCCTCATGCGCTTTCCTATCCACTAATTGAAGGCCGTGGAACAGAACCAACCGTAAACTTCAAAGAGCTTTGGAATGAAATTGTAGACAGCAGAAAACTAGCCCTTCCTGCAGTTCACAAATAAAAATGGGGAGGGTTGCCTCCCCAATATTGATTTTACATTGTATTTGGGAAACTTTCTAGTTCTTCTATTTTTGCTTTCAACCTTTCAATCTCAAGTGCATGACTTGACACTATATCCATAAGATTTCCCACTATGAAGTTAATGATTTCCCTCTCTCTATACTCATGCATCTCAGGCAAACTTCCACTCATCAAGTCGAGACCAAATTTTTTTTCTATGGCTTGAATTTCTGATTTATGCTTTTCAATTACAGGGGCCAACGAGCTATAATCAAATAGAAATTCAAATTTTTCCTCCAAACCGCTAGGCAAATCTCCGCCCCGCCTACCTTTTATTATCTCATCAAAATCTTTCGGCAAACTAATGCCCTGGACTTGATTATTGAATGATGCACGCAGCATCTGCTCTGCGACGGGAAGCCTTACTTGTCTTTTCTTCGCTCCTGCAGAGATCTTTACTCCAATAACCTGAGAAAAGTCTTCAAGAATATCTTTCCCACTATCGAACTGTCGCAAGCAAAAACTCTTGCCGAACAGTCGATCCCAATCATTAATAACTGAATACTGAGAAATCATTCTCTCTCCCGCCACGTGAAGATTCTCAATAGGACCGCTATTAGTTTTATGCAGCACCCCCCACTGAGAGCAAGCAGATGGAAGCCAGCTTTTCACAGGGCGAGCGTAAGCAACCAGCCTTAGCTCCACCAGTTGCTCCAACCGCTTAAAGAACGGTTTCATTTTATTAAGACGAGTAAGGAAACCTTCGTTCGAGATGATAAATTTTTCCGTTGCGCCTCTTTTGGATTCTGTCAAGAGATACTCATAGAACTTTTCGGCCTGCCGGATTTTTAGTTTTGGATCGAGCGCCAAAAAATTCGCAAACCCCCCTGGACCTGAAAACTCACGTCCAAGGAAGTCCATCCACATCCCAAGATAAGAGCAAGAACTCTTCTGCAACGCAGCATCACTTTGATCCAAAGCAGCTTGGATCGACGTAGTTCCTGTTTTTCCCATCCCGATATGGAAGAGCACTTGCACCATTTTACCACCTGTACATTCGCCAGTGATTCGACAGCTACCGAACCTTTGAACTGGCGCTAGCTGAGAGCGAAATCTAAAGTCAGCTAGTCACAATTTCCAACTATCTACAACCCACACTCGAACTCTCTAACCGCCCCTCGCTTGTCAAGAACTTTTATTGAAGTGACTAAACAGGTGAGCATGATTCTCAAGAAAAACGAGATCGTTCAGCTCCACGTCAGCAAGCTATAAAATGTCACTCTAACATTTCTCTTGCCTGCAGTATTAGAGCCTACGCTAGAGCGCATCCAAGACATGAGAAACCAAATTTTTCTCCCATTCCAAGCCTTCAGGAGAATTACGATACTTTGGATTACTCCATTCGTATCCGGGCGGATACGGGCTGCTAATAAAATCTACATTATCTGCAATTCTATGCAAACCGGGCGTCATCTTATTCTCTTCAAAATCCAAAATAATTAGTCTCGGACAAGACGCTCCGGCATTCTCAATGATTCTAAGGAGGCGATCCAAACTCGAGACATCGGACGGTACAAAGCTGACCCACCGACTTACAATATGCACTGCGCCAGGCCTCTTGCTAGACTGATAAAAGTTAGGAATGAGTTCAGAGACATGCTCTCGGAACCTTTCGAACTCGTTTACTGTCCACTCAGATCCTCGATGGTGGTTCCAAGTTACGCCGTAAGCTTTATCTACAACCATATCGAGTTGAGATGCACGATGTGTCTTGGCGCTTATGTTGCCGATCTGAGCATAATTCTTGAATTCACTCTCTAGAATATCGAACAACTGGGGAAATCTATGCACGCCCAAACAAAGAGGCGACAGATCCCGAATGCTATTTCTAAACCCCCACCTGTTCAGTAGATTCCAAGCGTGACACTCACACCCGAGACTCACGTAAGTACCTTCATCCAGGCCTTGACAATTTTTTGCGATAAATTCGTGGCGCTCTAGAGCTGTACCTCCTAGCCGTCTCGCCGCCACAAAAGATTCCGTATAGGAAATTCCGGTTTGATGCGCGGAATCAACAACTCTTTTTAGAAAAAGCTCCGGAAAGGGATGTGGGCTTTCATCTATCATTTTAAGCGCGCGATGCGTAAAATGTCTTAACTCTTCCCAGCGGTGTCCGTCTGTCAGTTCTCGAATCGTCTCCAGAGACGCCCGGTTATTGAAATCCTCGAGCACGACGGCACCCCATATCCACTTTCACCCACAGACCTACTTAACATACCCTGTTGTCGCTCAGATGCGATAAATTGTTCCATCACCGCCCCTTACACAACAGCTTGTATATCAAGGCTTTATTCGGATTGAACAAGCTTCTGTAGAGGCAAGTTACATATCTGACGATACGTAGCTCTCTTGGGAAAGCTGCAGGGGTCTCTTACAGCCGCATGTGGTTGATGCCTAGAACAGAAGAGGTCACCTCTACCGTGACGTATTACATGACGTCGTGAAACCTTTTGTCTGTGACACAAGCCGTCACCGCACCCTTCGCCTAGACCTCGAGAAGACGTGAACTAGGGACTTGCCCTAGCAAGCTCCAGCGTCCCAGCGCGGTTCTGCCATACCGCATTGTATGCGCGACTCTAGGCCGAATGCCAAAATCACAAATTCCTTGACTTGTTGCGCATTCAGATCTTAGTTGCCGATGCAGAATAGACATCTGCGATGAAAACTACAAAGGATCACTAACATGGCTGCTAGCGAAGAGCGCAAAGAGTTTCGTGAAGTTAAGATGCGTCTTGCGATTAAACTTGAGGAACTCGCTCGTCTCAAGGACGAAATTAGTGCCCTCCGGGACAAACAGGAAGAGATGAGAGCAAAACTTTCTGATTGATGCCACGCATCACTATCGATAACTTTCGGCGCCATAATGGCGCCGTTTTTTAGCACTACTCCTGAGTATGCGCGGCCTGACGCTCCCTGTTCAAGCTGATAAAGTATTATCGACATTTTATCTTTCAAGCCAATTTCTAATCCTATCTTCGGTATAGCTATATACAAGGCTCTCAGAGAGTCTACTTACGGTGGAGAAATCGTACATTTTTGGCTACATGACGCCCTCTTCCCGATCAACCCACAGGTGCAGGCAACTTTCTCCAGCTACAATCGAATGCGGGAACTTGCGAATTAGTCAAGCTAGACGAGAAGGCCTGAGCATGTGCAATCTCTACAGCAGCACCACCTCCCAAGAGGCAATGCGCCGCCTCTTCCACGGCATCTCCGACCGCGCGGGCAATCTTGCTGCTGCGAAGGTTTACCCCGACCAGCTAGCGCCGGTGATCCGACATGACGGAAGCGGGCTGGAGCTGGTCCGGGCGCGCTGGGGCCTCCCCTCCCCTCCCTCCGCGCTGAAGACCGCGCGCGATCCCGGCGTCACGAACATCCGCAACCTCGGCTCGCCGCATTGGCGCCGGTGGCTGGGCACAGCGCATCGCTGCCTGGTCCCGGTGACCTCCTTCGCCGAGGCCATCCGGGGCGGCAATCAATGGTTCGCGCCGACAGAGCCTAGCACTGTCATGTTCTTCGCAGGAATCGAGATCCGCAACTGGCGATCGATCCGGAAGGTGAAAGACGGGGAGACCGAGGATGACCTCTTCGCGTTCCTCACCTGCGAACCCAATGCGGAGGTCGCCGCGGTGCATCCCAAGGCGATGCCCGTGATCCTGACGCGGCCGGAGGAATGGGAAGCCTGGCTCACCTCCCCGATCGAGAAAGCACGCGAGTTGCAGCGCCCTTTGCCGAACGAAGCGCTGCTGCTGATCGAGGATGCGCAATAGAAGTCGGCCTCTTTCGGAGAAGTCGGCCGAACGGCACACGCGACCCACGGTAAACATCGGCCAAGTCCAAAAAAATTGACGCCGTCACGAAACCCGTGACGGCGTCTAAGGGAGCAAGTCCTAAAACATTTTTCCGCAATCGTTCCGCTCGGCGCGGTTTGGGTCTCGACAGCGGCACTCTTTACACGGGGTAAGTGAGCTTGCTCTGATTTAATGTTAGCGCTGGCGTAATAAATCGGTCAACAGTCACAATGCAAATGCAGCATATGTTTCCAAAATGTACTATATCTTTATCTGATCAAGAAAAGCTTGGAACTTCCCCAACGCCCGAGGAAGAGGCCTAAACAACAGATAGATATCGCTTTTTTTGATGAATCGTCCTGAGGCTAGAAAATAGGCAATCCCGACTCTCCGCTGCCGCAGAGGCATTGCTCATTCTGATCTAAATTGCTCATGCAGAGCTAGGGGCGTGATCGCAAGTCCATAACAGCGCAGCGCCACTCCCCCGTCATTTCGGGCTCTGCGCTGCCGACTTGCTAGATGACCGGATCGTTCGCGCGCCCCACGCCGAGGATCGGACCCGTCGGCAGGTTGGTGGGTGATCCCCCGGCGGGTTCCAGCGTGATCTCGTAAAGCTGTTGCGAGGCCGGGGCGGTGAGCCCGCGAATGGTCAGCGTTTCCGACCTGCCATCGGCCAGCAATCCCAGAGAAACCGGCGGACCGGCGTCGTCGGGCTTGGTCCAGACCTGCATGACGCGCCCGCTGGGGACCTCGGGCTGCTCCAGCAGGGTGATGCGGGTCGTGTTGTCCCGCGCGCTTTCCACCAGCGCGACGGCATCGCCATCCGCATCCAGCAGGACCGTCACCACCAGGGGGGCCGGCGGCACCATCAGCGACCAGCCCGCGATGCAGGCCATCAGCAACGAGGCCGCGACCGCCCCGAAGGCGGCGCCGCGCCAGCGGGCAAGCCGCGCGCGCATCTCGCCCAGATCCACCACCTCCGCCGGAGCCGGGGGGATCTGCGCCGTGTCCAGCCGGTCGGAAAGCCGGTCCCAGAACCCCTCTGGCACGGGCAAGGGCGTGGCGGTGTCGTCCAATGGCGCAAAGCGTTGCCGCGCGCGTTCCAGCCGCGCCGCCAGGGCGGGATCGGCGGCGGCCATGCGCTCCAGCCGCGCGCAATCCGCGTCGGAGGCCAGCCCCAGGACGACCTCGTCGATCAGCATGTCCAGAGAACGCTCCGTCATGACAGACACTCCCTCAGCTTGATCAATCCGCGCCGCATCCGGGCCTTCACCGTTCCAAGGGGGCTGTCCAGGCGCCCGGCGATTTCCCCGTGGCTGTGCCCCATGACATAGGAGGCCAGGATGGCATCGCGGGTCGGCGCGTCCAGCCGGTCCAGGCACTGGCGCAGCCCCGTCGCATCCTCGAGACCGCCATGGGCCTGGGCAAGCACCTCCGGAAGCGGCGTCGTGTCGAGATCGGCGGCATCGGTGCTGACCTCGCGCGCCTCCTGGCGCAGCATGGTCAGGCAGCGATTGCGCAGGATCGTGTAGATCCAGCCCCTGGCGCTGCCGCGGCCGGGATCGAACTGCGCGGCCCGGCGCCAGATCAGCACGAGCGCATCCTGCACCGCATCCTCGGCCAGGTCGGACCGCCGCAGCATCCGCCGCGCCACGCCCAGCATGCGGCCGCCCTCGGCATCGAGGAGGGTCTTCAGGGCCGAGCGGTCGCCCGAGGCGCAGGCGGCAAGCAAGGCGGAATGGTCGGTATCGATGGCAGTCTCTCCCCTCCCGCCGGGGCGCGCCCCTCGGTCGCTACAGGGCTAGGCCGGGGCGGGCCGCCTGTCAAACCGGATGGCGCGCCCGGGCTCCGCCGCCCCGGGGTCGGGGCGGCGGCGAAGGGTGCGGGGTCGCTCACATCTTTTCTGCGGTCATGAAGGTGATGTCGCGGATCACGGCGTCGCCCGCGCCCTCGATGTCCCAGCTTTCCGTGATCGCGCCGTCTTCCAGCGACACGGTGTGCAGCTGGCCTGCCGCGACCAGCCAGGCGGTGTTGGCGCCCTCCGCATCGGTGGCGATGTCGAACGCATAGCTGTCGGCCGCATCGATGCCCAGCTTGCCTACGGCGGCCAGCGTCCCGTCATTGGGCGAGGTCTGCCGGATCAGCGCGACGATGGTGCTGTCGATATCGTACATCGCGGTGGCGTCGGGCTTGCCGTAGCTGTTGATATAGGCGGCGGCGACGATGGCAGGCGCCTCGCCGGCATGCATGTCCTGCTCCTCGAAGGCCAGCGACCCGTCGACGGTCACGGCGCCGCTCTCGATATCGACGCGGTGGTTGGTGGTGCCGGACATGAAGCGCAGCTTGTCCGCCATCGGGTTGAAATCGACGATGACCGGGGCCTCCCCCTCGATCGGCAGTTCCGTATCCATGGTGGAGATCACGGTGGCCTCGCCCGAGATCGGGTCGATTTCCACGATGTCGAACGTGTCGGTGACCCCGATCAGCTGGCCGTTGGAGGGACGCAGGTCGATGCCCAGGAGGCGGTCCACGCCGGTGACTTCCATGCTCTCGCCGACCGTGGCGGTGCCCGCGTCGATCACGTGCAGCATCCTGTCGCCGCTCAGCGCGACGGCCTTCATCCCGTGGTCGTCTGCCTGGGCAACGGTTGCGGTCAGGGCCAGAAGGCCAAGGGTCGCGGTTGCGGTCTTCATCATCTCGGGTCTCCTCATGACGCGTCGCCGCAGGGTATTCCGCAGCATCGCTACCCCCATGACTCCGCCCGGATGCCGTTTGGATGCATGGCGAGGAGGAATATTTTGAGATCGGTCTCCAATTGAATGCCTCGACCAAGACACGGCGCCCCGCCCAACGAGGGCCGACGGCCTGCATGACTACCGCCGATCCCTGCCCCTTACCAACGACCGCTGGCCACTGCCGCCCGCCCGCGAGCAATTCGCCCAACACCCGACCACCCGCCTGGCGCGGCAGATGGCCTATCCCACGGTCACGAGCGGCGCGGCGTCAGCCAAAAAAGGACGGAAAGCAGGCATTCGCTGCGCCAAGCCCGAGCGACCGCACCGCGGACATTCCGGCCACTCGCGTGGCGATGAAATTGACTTTTCTAACCTCACGGTCGATACTGTTCGCATAGTTGAGAAGGACATCCTTATAGACGCCCGGTCAGCCGGTGTCCCCTTGGCGGGATGCCGGGATGACGATCACGCGACCTGACCACGCCGATTGCCAGCCTCGGCCTCGCCCTTTCGGACGAGGTTTGGTGGCATTGAAAACGTGCCTCTTCCTTCCCTTTTTCTCTGGAGATGAACATGGCACAGAATATCTACGACAATCGCGATTTCTTCGCTGGCTACAGCCAGCTTCCCCGCCAGGTGCTAGGGCTGGATGGTGCGCCTGAATGGCCCGCCGTCTGCGCGTTGCTGCCAGACGTGGCAGGCAAGAGCGTGGCCGATCTGGGCTGCGGCTTCGGTTGGGCATCCCGCTGGTTCCGCGAACAGGGGGCGGCAACGGTCCTGGGTCTTGACCTGTCCCGAAACATGATCGACCGAGCCCGGGCCGACACGGACGATGCCGCCATCACCTATCGCATTGCCGATCTTGACGCGCTCGACCTTCCGGACGCCGAGTTCGATCTGGTTTATAGTGCGCTGACCTTCCACTACGTGCAGGACTTCAGACGGCTGATGCGGGCGATCCACCGCGCGCTGTTGCCCGGCGGCGATCTGGTCTTCACCATCGAGCACCCGATCTTCATGGCCGCGACCCATCCGCAATGGATCAAGGACGAGGACGGTCGCAAGACATGGCCGGTCAACGGCTATTCAATGGAAGGCGAACGCCGCACCGACTGGTTCGCCGAGGGAGTGCTAAAGCAGCATCGGACACTGGCGACTACGATAAACACCTTGCTCGGCGCGGGCTTCGCCCTGCGACGGATCGAGGAGTTTTCACCGACATCAGACCAGATCGCGGCGATGCCAGAGCTGGCCGAAGAGATGGAGCGGCCAATGATGTTGATGGTTTCGGCATACAAGAGTTGATCTCGTTTCCGCCCGGGCCTACCGGCCAGGCGGCATGTCACCGACTGTCTTGAAAGGGCTCGAAGCCGACCTTGGCTGCACCCGTCCTGAATGTCTGCGGAGGGCCGAAAGAGGACATTCGCGGAATCCGTGAGATTTCAACGAGATAGGCGTATAAGCTGGTATTCGTTTTGATCTCAAACCACGATAGTCGGCAGGCCATCCAAGGTTGGCTTCAAGTCCTAGGCCGACCTTCTACCCCGGTCCAATGCCTCCAGAATGCGGCAGTTGGATATCGTTGTGCCGCCCTCACACTGTGCGCCAATGTTGCGGAGTTCTGCGGCAAGAGCGTTGAGATCGGCGATCTTCGCCTCGACCTCGGCCAGATGCATGCGTGTTAGCCTATCCACGTCGTGGCAGGACTGCTGGCGGTCCGATGACAACGCGGCCAGATCGGCGACCTGTTCCAGCGAGAACCCTAGATCACGGCAGCGGCGCACGAAACGCAACCGATCAAGATGTGCTTTGGCATAGACGCGATAGTTCGCGGCGCTGCGCTCGGGCTCGGGCATCAGGCCGATGCTCTCATAGTAGCGGATCGTCACAACCTTGGTATCCGTCAGGCGGGCCAATTCCCCGATGCGGTATGTCTCTGTCATGGGCTTGACCCTATAGTTGCTATAGGCCGTAGATATGAGGGCAACTGGACCAAAATGCGAGTCGATCATGCCCTGTTGCTCTTCCGATGCCTGCGCCTCCACTACGGGATCCTCCCACCGTTTCCGCCGTGTGCTGTGGGTCGTGCTCGTCATCAATGCAGGAATGTTCATCGCCGAGATTGCGGCCGGAATGCTTGCGGGTTCGGCCGCGCTTCAGGCCGATGCGCTCGATTTCCTTGCGGATGCTACGAACTATGCGATCAGCCTGACCGTGCTGGGGATGACCCTGCGCTGGCGGGCGGGTGCGGCTTGGGTCAAGGGCGCGTCGATGGGGGTGTTCGGCCTGTGGGTGATGGGCACGGTGATCTGGCATGCGATGCACGGCTCGGTGCCGCATGCGCCGACCATGGGCGTGGTGGGCACGCTGGCGTTGGTCATGAACGTGATCTGCCTTGTGCTGTTGACCGCGTTTCGAGAGGGCGATGCGAACATGCGCTCGGTCTGGATTTGCTCACGCAACGATGTGGTCGCCAATTTGGCTGTTCTGCTGGCCGCGTTCGGGGTGTTCGGCACCGGGACGGGATGGCCCGACTTCATCGTGGCCGCTCTGATGGCAGGCCTTGCCCTGCACGGCGCGGGACAGATAGTGTGGGCCGCTACGCGTGAATGGCGCAGTGCGTCCTCAATGACCATTCCCGCCCCTGGGGCTACTAAATAAAAATCCGATGATGTTCACCATCCAGCCCAAACGCCTGACGGAGATCCGCAAGGCACGCGGCGTCGGCCGCCCGCGCCTTGCCAAACTGTCTGGATTGACAGAACGGCAGATCGCGCGGCTCGAAGGTGCCATCCCGTCCGAAGGAACACATACCGAGGACACGATCCTGCGGCTGGCCTCGGCGCTTCAGGTTCGCCCCGAGACGCTGACGAGCACAGCACCTCTGACCAGCAACGACTTCTTGGAGGTCCCCCAATCCCGCTGCTGTAGCCGGTGCTGACTCAATAACCGGGCAGGCGAAACGGTAGTTTTTCCACGAATAACGACTGGCAGGAATGTCCGCGCTGCCAACTTAGATCCTTCGAAAATGCGGCGCGGCGGACGAATGGCCGATCTGATGAAGCTGTACTGCGGCAATCGGCGAGAGACCGAATGGGACGACTGGCCGATACTGCTAGATCCGCCAGCCGGCACCCTGGATGCCCGGGCATGGGCCACCGGGGGTCGGCTGTCCAGTTCTCACGAAAATCGCGCGCACGAAACTCCTTGCGACTCGCAGTTAGGTGATAGTCGTCTTTCGCAAAAGGATGGCCTATAAAACGATCTGGGGGCTTCTGGCCCGGGGACTAAACGAGGGAACGACGATGCGTCACGTTGGGGCCGGGGCATTCCTGGACGGTGGTGGCAGGATGGGGCAGCTCATTCGGGAGCACGACTGGACATCCACACCTCTCGGTCCGCCAGAGACATGGCCGCAGTCGCTCCGCTCGGCGCTGTCGATCTGCCTCAACTCCAGCTTCCCGACGGCAATCTACTGGGGACCCGAGCTGCGGCTGCTCTACAACGATGCCTGGGCCCCGATCCCGGCGGAGCGGCACCCCTGGGCGCTTGGGCGTCCCGCGGCGGAAGTCTGGCACGATATCTGGGAGGTGGTGGGACCGCAATTCGCGAGGGTTCTCGAAACGGGGGAAGGGATATCCACCTACGATCAGATGCTGCCGATGGAGCGCGGCGGGATCGTTCAGGAAACCTACTGGAACTACAGCTTCACCGCGATCCGGGGCGAGGACAACCGCATCGCCGGGATCTTCAACCAGGGCAACGAGACCACCCAGCTCGTGCAGGCGCGCCTCAACGCCGCCAAGGAAGTCTCCCGCCTGTCGAGAATGTTTCGGCAAGCGCCTGGAGCGACCGCCATCCTTCGCGGCCCCGACCATGTGTTCGAAATCGCCAACCCGGCCTATCTCGAGCTGATCGGCAGGGAGGACATTCTCGGCAAGCCCGTCAGGGAGGCCCTGCCCGAGGTGGTGGCCCAGGGCTTCACGGAGCTGCTTGATCAGGTCTACAGCAGCGGGGAAACCCATGTCGGCCACGCTGCACCGGTCGCGCTCAACCGGGGCGGCACCATCGAGGAGCGGCACGTCGACTTCGTGTTCCAGCCGATCTTCGACGAGGCCGGAGGGCGCCAGGGCATCTTCGTCCAGGCCACGGACGTGACCGATACGATGCACGCCCTCACGGCCGCGCGCGACAGCGAACACAAATACCATGCGATCGTGAACTCGATCGAGCAGATGATCTGGTCGACCCGGCCCGACGGCTACCACGACTACTTCAACGACCGGTGGTACGACTTTACAGGCGTTCCGGAGGGCTCGACCGATGGCGAGGCGTGGAAGGGGATGTTCCATCCCGACGATCAGGACCGCATCAATGCCGTCTGGAGCGACAGCCTTGCAACGGGCAAGTCCTACCACATCGAATATCGCCTGCGGCATCACTCCGGGGAGTATCGCTGGGTGATCGGGCGCGCCCAATGCGTGCGGGACGAAAGCGGCCGGATCGTCCGGTGGTATGGGACCTGCACGGACATCCACGCCCTGAAGATGGCCGAAGAAAGTCGGCAGCTGCTTCTCGACGAGCTGAACCACCGGGTGAAGAACCTGTTCACGCTGGTCAGCGGCATCGTGTCCATGACGGCGCGCAAAAGCGAGACCCCTGCGGAGATGGCCGCGGCGGTCAAGGGACGCGTGCAGGCCTTGGCGCGGGCCCATGACCTGATCCGCTTCAGCGCCCAGGGAGCGATCACCTCGGGCCGCGTGTCGCTCGGCGATCTGGCCGACCAGATCCTGGCGCCGCATCTGACCGAGGATCTCGTCGGCGCGACCCTGTGCGAAGGACCCCAGATCCAGCTTGGCGAACGGGCGTCGACCAGCATGGCCCTGATCCTGCACGAGCTCGCGACCAACGCCGCCAAGTATGGCGCGCTGCACCAGCCCGGCGGCCGCCTGTCGATACGCTGGACGGTCTCGGGGCCCAACCTCGCACTCACCTGGGCCGAGGAGTGCGCGACCCCGAAGACGGTCGAGGTCTCGGGGTCCGGCTTCGGCAGCCGCCTGATCAGGAGCACGGTCGAGGGTCAGTTCATGGGCCAGATCAACTTCGGCTCGACTGCCTCGGGCATCCTCATCCAGATGGAGCTGGAACTGGATCGGCTGTCGGCCTGAAGGCGCGCTGAAAACGACGCGGGCGGGCCGCTGCGGGCTCCTGAGCCGCCGCGGCCCCGACGAATGGATGCCGCCTCTGGCCACCTACAACTGCGCCTACATCAACCCCTTCGTCGCGCTGGTCCCAAAGTAAGAGCTGGAGCCGTCGCAGGTGGAAGGTTGAGGCAGCGTGGGCAGGTCAGATCCAGCACCAGACCAAGACAGCACGTTTCAATATCAGCATGGAGCGCGGACTGATCGACGCGATCGACCCCGCGGCCGAACGTGCCGGACTCAGCCGGTCGGCTTATCTGGCCATGGCGGCGCGCCGGGAGATCGAGGGCACGGCAGCCTGATCTCCGCCTACGGGCACGCCTCATCAAGAAGCCCCGCTTGGTCTTCCGGCGGGGCATCGCTCAGTTGGAGCGTCTCTTCCGGTCGCTCCCCGCCCCCGCTATCTCTGCGAAGCTTTCCGGCTCTCCTTCAGCCGCAAGCTCGCAGCGAAGCGTGATTTGCATGTTCGAAATCGCATGCGCCACCGCATGACCATCGACCTCAACAGTGACCGTGCCGACAATTTGGTCGAACTCGTCGAACATTATCACGCCCAGCCTACCGCCATCTGGAGACTCTTCGGACGAACCTGAACGACTCATCTCAATACGCTTGATCCGCATCTGGCTACCACCTGAACGATCCAGGATCCAAATGATTGGACCCCACGCGAATGGGAGTTTCAAACACAATAAATACAATGTGAGCTGATTCGTCCAATGTGACGTCGAAGTTTTAAGCATCGGCCCAGCTCGGCACAATAGCGGCTGCCGACAGATCGCGCCGACCGCACTGCCGTCCAGTCACGCTGTGGGCGCTACCTCAGTCGTCGGTCAAGCAAAAGAGAGATCTGCAGGCGACGCAGAACCTCAAGGATTTGATCCTTGGCGCGTTCATCACGGCAGATCCATCGTGCCATTAGAATAAGAAGCAGGCAAATCCGATCGCGCATCACGAGTCTCCCACATTCTAAGGGGACGATAATTCATTTCCGCCTTTTTTGGAATAGACGGCGCGTCTGAAGCGGGATCCCCCTCCTCCGCCTCGGCCCCCGATCGGCCTCTTCAATGCAGCCGACGTAACTATCGATCTGGACCAATTCTCTATTTCCACGCGAAAAACCGACACTCTGGGCAGCGCACAGTTCACCGGGTAGGCTGAAAGCAGCGCCGGAGGCGGGAGCACAGGTTCTTAGCTTACTCCCTATGTAACGCCCCCTTTGGGCGCGTGTTGAAGATGAAAGGCCGAGCTGAGTTAGCCCAACTCCACGTTGAAATGACCTCTCATCACTTGATACGACAGTACCATTAGAACTGAGCGCTCGGCTCCCATAACCTGCTCATCGCAGCCGTCGAATATATCCAGCGCACCAGCGAGGCGAGGGGCGCTGGGCTGCGCGACGATGGTCACGATCCTCCGCTTGTACCGCATCGACCCGACAAGACCACCCCCGTTAGAAAGCTCTTGGCAAAGTGAAAGGACATCATCCTGATGGTAGGGGCTTCCAAGGGCGGTCGTCAGTTCCAGAACATCGATCCACGGAAGGTCCGAGATGCTCATGATCGGCGACCGGTGGAACGTCACGGGGTGCCCGTTGTAGTCAAGACTCACGGCACTCATCAATTCGCCCTCCCCGCGGAATTCTCTTGCCGCTCAAGTGCAAACTAGTTGCGTTATTCTATCCAATCAGATCGACATGAGCGTTAAGGCCCTTGGCGAGATTTCCGCTTCTGCCCGTGCAAAACTTTTCAAAAAAGATGGCGCCGCCACGGGCTGGTGGCGACGCCTAAGAAAGCAAGCCATGATACACGTCCGACAGCTAACCGGACGGCGGGGCGCAGGGTGACTGCCAGCACTCGTTACGAGGGAAGAGCGTTGCTGTTCGGGAAGTTAGCGCACCCCCAAAAGCTCCGTCAACGTTCATGGTGCAGCTGCGGCATTGTGGTCGCGAACGCCTCAGCTCTGTCCGGTTTTGGCAAGATTATTCCGCCCCTCGCCGCGCACCGCTTCGCCGCCGCCTCGTTCAGCTTGTGGCTCATCCAACGCCGAAAATGCGATACAAACCAATTTGTGGCTCGCAACGGACGCATCCTAACCCGCCTCCCTGTCGCCACCCCGCGGCGGCCCCATGTTACCCACCGGCACGTGCCACGCGAGCCGCACATCCCACCGCTGCCCGTGCGCGCTGCAGGCCGAGCAGCGCAGCCGGGCGCGGAGGGCGTCCAGCTCGGCGCTGAAATAGTTCTCGATCGGCACGGCCCCGGAATGGCCGCAGCGGCAGTAGACGTGCATGTACAGCATGGCGAATCCCTCGGGACAAAAAGGGAACACCCGTGGCACGAAAAAGCCCGGGGCGTGAACCCCGGACCCGCCACCTCCGACCGATCTACACCCCTGCCGCCAGCCCCCGATACACATCGTGCATACGGCCGGCGTAGATATCGACCTGGCCCGAGCCGTTGTAGCGCCGGGCGAACTGGCGCCAGTCGCGGGCGCGCAGGACGGCGGTCAGGCCCTGCGACCGGACGAAGCCCACGAAAGCGTCGAGATGGGCCCCCTCGCCTGCCGCCATGGCCTCGACCATCGCGGTGGCCGTCGCGAACCCGGCAGCGCGGGCGTTGAATCCCATGATCTGCGGCCCGCCCCAGCTGGTGGCGCGCAGCGCGGCCTCCGGGTCGCGGGCATGGGCGGCCAGGAACTGCCGCTCCCGCTCCGCCGGGCCGATCGCGAGACTGTCGCGCCAGCTGGACGCCGCGCCGGGCATGTGATGCGGCTCGAACCGCCGGGTCAGGGAGCCATCCGCCTGGAAGGGCCGCCCGCCGCATTCGACCTGCCAGACCGCGCGTAGCGCCGCCTCCTCGCAGCCCAGCCGCGCGGCGGCATCGCCCATCGCCCAGGGCGCCATCGGCTCGGCCGCGCCGCGCCAGGGCACCGGGCCCCCCATCCCCGCCAGCGCCGCCGCCGTGCGCGGCCCGTACCAGCCATCGACCGGCCCGGGATCCTGCCCCGCCGCCCGCGCCTCGACCTGCAAATAGCAGGCCAGCAGCCGCTCGGGCGGCATCTCCACCCAGAACTCCGGCAGCGGGGCCTCGTTCTCATAGCCCCAGTCCAGCAGCGCGGCATGGGTGTCCGGGCCGAGGATGCCATCCGCGACCTCGCCCAGGCGGCCCTGCGCCCAGGCGATCGTGGCCCTCGGGATCGCCGTCATTTCAGCAGCCCCCGGGCGATGGCGGTCACCTTCTCGCGCGCGGGCGCCGCGCTGGCCGCGACCTCGGCGGCCTTCTTCAGATAGGCATCGGTCAGGGCCAGTTTGCGCTTGGGATTTTTGCGATTGAGAAGCGCCGCCCCGACGGCGACGACGGTCGTCAGGATCGTGTTGATGCGCTGCGCGGCAAGATCGGTCGTCGCCACGTCGAGCATGGCAGGCACGTCAATCCCGAAGGCAGTGAGAATGACGATGAGGGAAGGCAGCAGCACGCTGCGCGCCTTCCAGAATGCGAGCGGATCGAGCGCCCGCTCGCGGGCCTCGGTGGTGGGATCGGTCATGGGGTTTCTCCGGATTTTGGTGGGTTACTTGCGGATCTGCGCCTGGCCGACGCGTTCCAGGATCTCCCGGATCACGCGGATATCGCCGCCCAGCGTGTTGAGCTGGTCCTTCAGCTCGCTCAGCGAGCGCTGCGTGGCGGCCTGGTTCTGTTCCAGCACCGTGGTGCGGTAGGTGAGGTTCTCTATGCGGCGCGCCTCGGAGGCATTGGCCTCGACCCGCCCGTCGATCGCGGCCAGCCGCGCGGCATAGGAGGCCGCCGCCTCCTTGTGCAGCTCGTCATGCCGGTCCTGCCACGCCTCGATCTCATCGATGCGCTTGGTCTGCTGCCCGGCCGTGTAGAAGATGCTGCCGCAGGTGCCGATCAGCCCCACGATCAGCACCAGGGTGTTGAGGTTCACGCGGTAGTCCATCGATCAGGCAACGGTCATGCGGAAGCTGCGCAGCGGCTGGCCCGGCCAGTGATGCGCCGCGTCGCCGTGGTAGTCGCGCAGGATCTGCCCCCGCGCCGCGTGCTCCGCATAGCCATAGGGGCCGCCGATGACGCAGCCGGTCAGATCGGCGGCCGAGGTCAGCACGATCCGGCCCGAGCTGTCGATCGAGGCGGTCTCTAGATCGATCGTGTCGGCGAGCGCATCCGACCCGGCGGGCTGGGCATAGATTCCGTAAGGCCGCGTATGGCGCAGGAGCGGCACCGGCGGCACGAAGGCATTGCCGCCCCAATCCACCGTCAGCCGGACGGTATGGGCATCCGCCAGCACCGCCGCCGTGACGCGCGGGCCCAGCGGATTGGCCTGGCCGAGGACCTCGTTCGCCCAGGCCTTCGCCATGCGCACCCCGGCAATCGGATAGGCCATGGTCTCGTAATGGATGTTGTTCTGCTCGCGCGGCAGGTCGTAATACTCGATGCCCTGCTTCACATAGCCCGGCGCCGCCGCGATCGCGTCGAGATAGGCCACCCGCGCCGCGTTGGCGCCGCGGTCGACCGTCCGCAGGTCATGGCTGCCGATCATGTTGCAGATGAAGACCATGTCCGGCCAGCTCGCCCGGATATGGCCGAAGGTGGCCAGGATCGAGGCCGTCATCTGCGCCGGGGTGAGCGCACCATCCTGCAGCGCCTGCGCATCGCTTTCGCCCTGCGTCCAGAGCGTGATGGTCGGCGTGATCCCGGTCAGCGCCGCATCGGCCGCGACCGCGTTCATGAAGGTGGTCAGCGCCGGACCCGGGGCGCCGAGACCACCATTGGCCAGCGCGTCCCACCAATAGGCATTCAATCCGACCGGCACAGACCGCTTGTCGATGGCCGTGCCGCCGGTCGCCCCGTCGGTGATCCGCAGCGACAGGTCCTGCGGCGCGGCGATCATCTCGGCCACCCCGTAGGCGATGCCGCCGACACCGAACTTGGTGAACATGCCCTCCATGTTCGACTGACCGCCGCAGGCGATCAGGTGATCCCAGGACAATGCCGCGCTGCCATGGGTCAGCGACGCCCCGTCGACGAGCTGCACCGAGATGCCCGCGGGCCAGCGCCGCAGCCGGACCGCCGACAGGCCGGTCGCGGTGACGGTGCCGGAGAGCGGCGCGGCCACGGCTGGCTGGCCGAAGAAGCTGACCCCGACCCCGGCATAGAGGACATCGCCGGAGCGCAGGAAGATCTCCGCCGAGGATCCGACCGCCATATGGGTCAGGTCGATCCGGGTCGGCGGCGAAGCCGAGGCGATCGCCTGGCCGGGGAACCAGGGGGAGAACTGGTAGGGGCGCTGCTTGGTGCGGACATATTGCGCCGCCGGGTTCTCGTTGCCCGGCACCGCAATCCCCGCCCGCGCCATCTGGGCAAGCCAGGGGCTGACCGCCCGCGCCTCGGCATATCCGGCCCGGTCCTCGAGGGCCTGGACCTCGTCGGTCAGGTCCGGCCCACCGCCGCCGCCGCCTCCGGCAAGCGCCGCCTCGATCGCCTCCAGCCGTGCCGAGAGCGCGGGGCTGATCGCGGTCAGCACCCGGCTGGTGCCGGTGCCGTAATCGATCAGGTAGCGCGTCCCGGCCTCCAGCGGCTCGCGAAGCACGGTGTTGTCGGGACCGCGCAGCGTCGAGGGGGCCGAGGTCACGCCGCCCGCGGTGATCGTCAGCGTGGGCGCGGTGCTGGTCGAGGCGGCGTGGAACTGCACCGACAGCAGCTGGTTGCCGGAGGGCATCTTGCCCATGGCGACCGCATAGGCGGCGCCGGTGCCGGTGGTCATCGCCGTCGCCTTGCGCGCGCCTTCCACCGCGGCGGCGAAGAGCACGTCCTTGGAGTCCGAGAGCCATTTCCAGCGCGCCCAGTTCGCCTGCCACTGGTACTGCCCCGCATCCGCCACCGGCGCGCCGTCATAGCCCGTCGCCGTCGCCTGCAGGTGCCCGCCCGTCTCCAGCAGCACCGTCGCCGCCTGGCCGTTATACTCGCCGGTCATCGACAGCAGGTTGGCCCAGTTGAGCGCCAGCTTGGAGGTGTCCAGCGCGTTCATCGCATAGGTCTGCGCCTCGTCGCGCGCCACTTCCGCCGCGCCTTGCGCCACCTCGGCCCCGCCCTTGGCGTCCTCGGCCCCGGTCAGGATCTGCTGCGCCTCGGCGGTCAGCTGCGGATTGACGATCTGCTCGTAGAGCTCGTCCTCCGTCACCGGCGGCAGGTTTTCCGCCGCCCGGCGCTCGTTCACAACCTCCAGCGCATCCTTGCCCGGCTCGCCCTTCGGGCCGCCGCCGATCCTGATCGTCGTCATGGCTTGTCCTTCACGAAGAAAAAGTAGGTTTCGTGCTGCAGCGCCTCCCCGGCGCCGTCGCTTGCGCGGATCGAGGTGAAGAACACGCCGCGCGGCCACGCGGCGGTGACCTCGGGCAGGATCCTGAACTCGTATTCGCCGCCGCCCAGATCGCGCACCGAGGCCGACCAGCGGCCGCCGCTGCGGTCATGGACCATCTCGCAGGAGACCGACCAGCCCACGGGCAGCGCCTGCCCGCCCCCGACCGGAACATCCGACATCGACCAGGTCGCACCCCGCGCGAAGGGGATCATCTCGGCCATGATGCGGATCAGGCGCCGATGCCGCGGGCGGTGATATGCACGACCGGCGTCGAGGCCACCCCGTTGCTGGTGCGCCGGACCGAGCGCATCCCGGTATAGCCGCTGGCCGTGACCGCGGTCATCGACACGTCATAGGCCAGGTCGGCGGCATCGATGACGGCGAAGGACAGGACCGGCGGCGCCGCGAAGGGCATGGCCCAGGAGCCCGAGACAGGCAGGCTGCGCCAAGGCGTGCCGTATTCGCCGTTTCCGGCCGCGACCGGGTCGGCGATGGTCACCGCCTTGGTGCAGACCAGCGTGCCATCCTCGAAGAGCTGCCACGACCCGTTCGCATTGCTGCCGCTGGTGATGTCCTCCTTGCGCAGCATCTCCGCCACCAGCGCGTCGTACTGCGCGGTGGTCAGCACGGTGTGGGGTTCGGTGTTGGGGGGTAGCTGCTCCAGGAGCAGCAGGTCGATCGTGTCCGCCCCCGAGGACGGCACCAGCATGGCGCCGATGGTCTCCCAGCTCTGGCGGCCGGTGGAGCGGGTCCGGAACTCCTGGACCTCGTACCAGCTGGGCGCGGTACCCTGGTCGTTGGGCCAGAGCTCCACCGAGATCAGCCCGGCCGCGTCGCTGACCTGTTCGTCGTAATCCGGCGCGTTGGTGACCAGGTTGCCGTCGCCGGTCAGGCCGAGCCCGCGCAGGATGAAGCGGAACCGCGTGCCCTCGAGCACGCCGCTGGGCCGGTTGACCGTCACGGTGACGGACCGGGTGGTGATGGGCATGGCTGCCTCCTGTTCAAAAATAGGGTTGGATGATGATCAGGCCCGGCGCACCGTGGCCGCCGCGGTAGTCGTCGGAGACGCTGTTGGCGATCGCCCCGGCCCCGCCCGCGCCCGGCGAGGTGGCATCGGCGCCGTCCTGGTTCATGAAGCGGATCTCGGTGCCGGGAAACTCCGCACCCGGCGCGCCCCCGTGCCCCGTGGGCACCGGGTTTCCGGCATTGACCTTGCCCATGCCGCCCGCCTGGCCGGTCAGGTTCAGCGTGCCGCCCGAGGCCATGCCGCCCGCCCCGCCATTGGCCTGGCCGGTATTCTTCCCGGCATCGCCGCTGCCGCCGCGCCCTCCCCCCGCGCTCAGCGCGAGCGAGCCGGAGGAGGCGAAGCTGCTGGCCCCGCCATCGGTCCCGGCGGCATTGCCCGCAGCCGAGACGCCGCCCGCGCCGACCTGGTAGCTGTAGCTCTGCCCGGGCACGTGCTGGTGGAAATGGCGGCAATAGCCGCCGCCCCCGCCGCCGCCCGAGGTCGCGTCATCGGTGCCGCCCGAGCCGTCGACGCCCCCGGCCGCCCCGCCGGCGCCGAAGACCCGGATCTCCAGCGCCTTCAAGCCCGCAGGTACCGCCCAGTTGCCCGAGCCCGATTGCAGATAGACCGGCGCGCCCGGCAGATAGCCCGGCCCGAGCCGGTCCTGGATATCCCCCACCGCCTCGACCACGCTGCCCGGATCGCCCGCCAGCGCCGCGTTCATCTCGGAGGCCACGCTGGAGATCGCGGGCGCGGCGCCGGTCACCAGCCAGTCGAAGACCGCCTCGGCCCGGTCTGAGAAGGTGACCGGGTCGGAGTCATCGGGAAGCTGCCCGGCATAGGGCGGCACGGTCGGGATCGTCATCAGATCACCCCCTTCACGGTAAAGGAAAATTCGTATTCCTCGGGCAGGTCCTCGGCCCAGTCGACCGTGCCCAGCACGCCGAACTGGATGGTCGAGGGCCGGTGCGCCGCGCCCACGGCGCCGACCAGCGTGCCCGCCATGCGGTCCATCTGCGGCTTGATCCGGCTCCAGTACCCGGCCGGGCAGGCGCAGGCATAGGTCATCTCGTTGCGCGTGGGCCGGGTCACCAGCTGCAGCTGCCCGTAATCGTTGAACTCGTAGCGCGAGGCGGTGACCGCCCGGCCCGCGGTGCCGTCATGCAGCGTGGTGCCGACATGGACGCGGTTGCCGATCACCATCTCGCCGAGCGCGACCGAGGCGCCGGTCAGCGCCACGATCACCCGGATCGTCGAGGCGGGCACGTCCAGCACGGCGATCTTGTTCGCCCCGGCGAGGAAGGGCCGGGTCAGCCACTCCCACCAGCTGGAGACGGAGCGGCCCGAGACCGGCGTGACCCGGTCCAGCACCGCCGCCCCGGCCCCGTCGATGCAGATCACCCGCACCTCCACCGCGTCGATCCCGAAGAGCAGGATCGTGTCCAGCGCCTGGGTGGCCAGATCGAAGATCAGCGGGCTCTGCCCGGCATCGAGCCCGTAGCTGGCCTGGTCGCCCTTCAGCACCCCGTCGCCGGTCACCGCCCCCGAAGGGTTGGTCAGCACCCCGTCGAAGGCCGAGCTGGCATTGCTCCAGCGATAGAGCGCCCATCTGACCCCGGCGGAGGTCTGGTCCTCCAGCGCCGGATCGTTGCCCAGATTGTCCGCCACGGTGGAGACATAGACGCGGTGGCCGCGCAGCACAGCATCATTCAGCGCATAGGTCGTGCCCGCATCCCAGGCCGGGGCGTCATCCTCGGCCACCGAGACGGTCACATCTTCCGGGTCGATGGGGCGGCGCGAGACCAGGTACATCAGAAGGCCCTTTCCGGCGGCATGCCGTTCTCGTCCCAGCTCTCGTAGATCTCGAGGAGCTTGCGCATCAGCCCGTTGCCCTCGGCGGTCAGGGCCGCGCCGCCATAGGTGACCCCGCCGGGGCCGAAGGCGGCCTCCTGCAGGATCCCGCCGCCATTGGCCGCCGCGATGGCCGCCATGCGCGCGTCGAACTCGGACCGGTACCAGCCATCGTCATAGCTGAGCCCCGCCGTGGCATTGGCCACGTCGCCATGGACGGCGGCGAAGGCATCCGACAGGCCCAGGAGCGCCACGTAGGTCTCGCGCCCGGCCTCGGTCATCAGGTCCTGGGCATTGACCAGGTCGCGGAACTCGCGCGCGGTGCCCGGCACCACCAGCCCCAGCTGCCCGAAAGCCCCGGCCAGCGCATCCGCCGCCATCTGCCACTGTTCCTGCGCGGTGTAGAAGGCCGCCTGGAACCCGCTCAGCAGCCCGCCGAAGGCATCGCGATCCCCGGCCAGCTCGATCAGCCCGGCCGCCGCGGCGGACATCTCCTCCAGCGCGCCGGTCAGCTTCTGGCCCAGCGGTGCCAGCGCGGTGAAGACCGCCGCCAGCTCCTCGACCGCCGCCGCCTTCAGCCCGCCAATGGCCTTGGAGAAGGCATCGGCATAGCCCTCCACCCAGTCCTCGATGGCGCTCTGGATCCTGCTGTCGCTCTTGCCCTTGGTCGAGATCCTGCGCGAGGCGTAATCGAAGCCCTCGACCAGCGCCGTGCTGGCCGTGACGCCGATTGCCTCATAGGCCGCGACCACGCCGCCGCGCACGGCATCCACCGCCTCCTGGATCGGCGCCAGCGCCGATTGCGACAGGTCGGAGTATTTCCAGCTGGTCGATGTCTTCGCGCCCCACCAGCTGGATTTGCGGTACTTGCGATAGGTCTCGCCATCGACCGCGCCATCCTCGACCTCCAGCCCGATCCCGGCCTTCTTCAGCTTCTTGCTGCTGAAGCCCTTGATCAGCGCATCGCCGATCTTCCAGGCGCTGACCGCCATGCCGACCAGCGGCAGACCGGCGCTGACCACCGCGCCCATCCCGGCAAGGCCGGAGGCGAAGCCCCCCGCCATGGCCGTGGACAACCCGCTGACCGCCGTCGTCAGCCCTGCAATCGAGGTGCCGAGCCCGCCGGTCATCACCGCCCAGCCATTCTTGCCGGTCATCCAGGCATCGAGCCCGCTCTGCAGGATCGTGCCAAAGCCGTTCTGCGCCGCAGAGCCGAGCGCGCTGCCGATGCCGCCGCCGATCGATCCGATATTCCCCGAGGCGATGCCCGAGGAGATCGCGCCGGTGACGCCCTGCATGGCGCCCTCGCCGATCATCGCCAGCCGCGCCGCCAGCGCCTTGACCGCCGCCTCGGCCTCCGGCGCCCGCGCGCGGATCCCGGCGGTCAGCCCGTCGACCAGGAACTCGCCGATCCGCTTGAACACCCGCGAGGGCGAGCGGATCTCCAGCTCGTCCTCGGCCGTCTCGGTGACATCGGAGAAGAGCCCGCGGATGCCGTCGCGCACGCCCTTCCAGCGCGCCCGCAGCCCGTCCATCAGCCCCGCGGCGATATTGGCGGCCACCTCCTGCATCGCGGCCAGCGCATCGGCGGCCAGTCCTTCGAGCGCATCGAGCACATCGCCGATCAGCTCGTTGACCACGTCGCGCACCCGGCCAGTCGCCAGCGTGTATGCCTCCTGCCAGCGGGTGCCGTTGCGCGCCGCGGCATCCCAGGCCGCCGCCCAGTCCCCGGTCAGAAGCCCCGCCACGATCCGCAGATTGTCCGCCAGCATCCCGGCCGACCAGTCGGCAACCTGCAGGAAGACATCGAGCGCGCCCTGCAGGAAGGGCTGCGCCGCGCGGAACGCCTCGCCAAACGCCGACACGGCCGAGGCCAGCCCCGGCCAGCGCTCCGCGATCGCGTCCCAATTGGCGACGATGGCGGCGCCCGCCGCCGCCAGACCGGCGATGGCCGCCACGGCGATCCCCACCGGCGAGGCGATCAGCGCGGCGCCCCCGGCCGCCAGCGCGAAGCCCTTGGCCAGCGCCCCCATGGCCATCAGCGCCGGACCGATGGCGGCGGCCACGCCCGCGATCACCGTGCCGAAGCGCAGGATCTCGGGATCGAGCATCGACAGCCAGGAGACCAGCCCGGTCAGCCGGTCGGTCATGCGGGTGGCGAACTCCAGGAGCCCGGAATTGGCGATGGCCAGCTGCAGCGCCTCGAAGGCGGAGGCGAGCTTGCGCAGCGCGCCGTTGAACCCCGCCATCCGCGCCTCTGCCTGTTCCGTGGCGCTGGCCCGGCCGATCGCCGCGTGCAGCCGGTCGATCGCCTCGGCCCCGCCCTGCGCCAGGCCGATCGCGCTGCGCATCGCGTCGGTGCCGAAGATCGTGCTCAGCGCGTCGGTCTTCGCCTCCTCGGACAGCCCCGCCAGCCCGTCCTGCAGTTCCTGCGCGATCTCGCGCATGTCCTTCATGTTGCCCTGGGCATCGAAGAACTCGAGCCCCAGCTTCTCCATCGCCGCCGCCGCCGGGCCGGAGGCCGGGACGAGCCGCTGCAGCATGGTCTTCAGCGAGGTGCCCGCATCCGAGCCCGAGGCGAAAAGCGAGGAAGTCGCCGCCAGCGCCGCGTTGAAATCCTCGAAGCTGACCCCGACATTCCCGGCCACGCCGCCCGATTGCGCCAGTGCCAGCGCATAGTCGTCGATGCCGAACTTGGAATTGATCAGCACACCCGAGATCCCGTCGACCACGGCGCCCAGGTCGCCCGCCTCCTTGCCGAACTGCATCATCACGTCGGTGGCGATATCGCCCGCCGTCGAGAGATCCGCGCCCGAGGCCGCGGCGAGGCTGAGCGAGGCCGAGAGCGCCCCGCCCAGGATGTCGGAGGCGCCGAGCCCGTTCTTGGCCAGCATCTCGATGGCGCCCGCGGCCTCGGTGGCGCTGAACTGGGTGGTGCGGCCCAGATCCTGCGCCATCTCGCCCAGCTGCTTCATCTGCTGCTGGCTGGCCCCGGTCACCGCGCCAATGCGGTTCATCGCCGCCTCGAAATTCCCCGCCGCGCGCAGCGAGGTGGCCCCGATCCCGGCAATCGGCGCGGTGACGGCAACCGACAGGCTCTGGCCCACCCCCTGCATGCGGCGGCCGATCTTGGCGAATTCCTTCTCCAGCTGGCGCATCTGCCGCTGGGCATTGGTCACGCCCTCCTGGAAGGCGGCCGAGTTCATCCCCAGATCGACGCGCAGCGCGCCGATCAGGGCATTGAGCATGGACATGTCAGGATCGCTTCTGCTGCTGCATCCGGTGGAGGAAGAACGCTTTGATCTCGGCATTCGAGGAGCCGCGCCGCGCCTCCCCCAGGAAGTCCCGCCGCCTGGGGAACTTCTTCGGCTGGTGATGGCCGATGGCGATCAGCGAGGCCAGCGTGTGGATCTGGCCCGCCCGCGCCTTCGCCCGGCCCTCCTCGCGGCGCAGGCTTGCGATCAGCACCAGGTGCAGCTCGGCCAGCGTCCTGTGGCCGAACTCCGCCAGCGGCAGGCCCGCCATCACCCAGCGTTCCTTCAGGCCGCGCCAGTCGATGCCGGTTTCTTCCCGGCGCGGCGCCCGTTTCCCCGGGTCTTTCCCCCGGGTTCCTCGGGGAAGGCCGCGCGGATCGCCTCGCCGATGGCGGGCATCACCCGGGCGACGCCGCCGCAGGCATCGATCACCTCGCCCGCCTCGACCTGGGTGATCCCCGGCCGCCCGTCCAGCAGGCAGGCCCAGGCCAGCATCCGCACCGTGGCAAAGCGGATCTCCGCCTCGTTGCCCTTGTCGAAGACCTTCACGACCGACAGGACCGTGGTGCCGGTTTCCTCCTCGAAGGCGACCATTGCGTTGGTGGTGAAGCGCAGGCGGTATTCCTCCGCGCCGTCGAGGGTTTTGAGAAGCACGCCCAGCATCACGCCCCCTCCGCGAAACCGATCATCCCCGAGACCTTGCCCGAGATGGTGATCATGGCATCCGCATCGGTCTCCAGCCCCTCCAGCTCGGCCGTCACCAGCGCCAGCAGCGTGAAGACCGACCCGTCGCTGAGCTCGATGCGGTAATGCGTGCCCGCATCGCGCGCCTCGTCGGCCCGCGCCGCGGTCATGGCCGAGGAGGAATAGAACTGGCGGATGGTCACGTCGCCGGTATCGGCAAAGCCGCTGCCGTATTCGCGCACCTTGGCGGGGCTGTCCATCGAGGTGCGGTCGCGGAAATTCTTGGTCACCGGCGGCACGGTCACCGCGGTGACCCGCGCCAGCGGCGTCCAGACCGTTCCATCGGCGGAGCGTTCCACCGTCCCGCCCCAGAGTTCTGCATAATCGTCTGCCATGATCCTGTCCTATCTGCGTTTCGCGGCCGCGCGGGCCGCCCGTTTGCGCGCCCGGGCCACCGCCCGCGCGACTTCCCTGCGCATCCCCTCCAGCACCAGCTGGAAGACCTGCTCCCTGGTCTGCATCCATGCCGGGCGCGCATGCGGCTGGGCCCCGTGGAGCCGGTTGCCGAATTCCTGCTGCACCCCCGCCGGATCGGCCGTGCCCGCATGAACCACCACGTCGAAGGCGCCCTCGCGCTTCACCGCCTGGCGCTGGCGGCGCGTCAGCTTGCTCGTGGTGGCGGCGACGTAACTATGGGCAAGGTTCTGTTCCGCGGCCTTGCCCTGGCGGACGCGCTGCACCGGCGCCAGCGCGCCCGCGAGATCCACGAAGGGCGCCAGCGCCGCCAGCAGCACCTTGCGCACCACCGCCTTGCGGGTCGCCCGGCGCTGCAGCTCGCCGAGCGCCCGGTCCAGCTCCCGCCCGCCCTGGAACTTCACCCGGATCACGGCGCGGCCCGCCAGCGCACGCGCAGATCCACGGAATTGCCGTGGATGATCTTCTGCGTGCCGCTGCCCCTGCCATCGAGGCTGCGCCCGCCGAGGATGCGCAGGCTGCGGAAGTGCGTGCCGCCCAGCGTGCCGCTCCAGCCCGAGAGCCCCGCGACCAGCGCCACGCGCAAGGCCTCCGCCTCTGCCGCCGTTTCGGCCCAGAGATCGGCCTGGACGATGTCGTCATGCAGGCCCGTATCGCCGTCGAGGCTGTAGCCATGCGGGGCGGAGACCATCGTCAGCGCGACATGCGGCATCTTCGTGGCATCGACCGGCTGGCTGCCCCAATGCACCCGGTCCCCGGCCAGCGCCGCCACCTGCGGCAGGCCGCGGATCAGCGCGATCAGATCGGCCTTCACGGCAGATCCCCGGTCTCGCAGGTCAGCTGCAGCCAGGCCGTGCCGTCGCCGATGGCCGTGATCCCGACGATGGCCCATTCCACCCCGCGATGCAGGATCCGGTCCTCGCGCGAGATCGTCCGCGAGAAGGCCGAGGCGCGCAGCGTGAAGCGCGCCAGCGTCGTCTGGCGCCAGGCATCCACCGCCGCGCGCTCGCGGTCGGAGAGATCGCGTTTCGCCGCCCGGACCGGGGCGCCCTTGTCGCGCCAGATCCCGGTCGGCGCCAGCAGCGCATCGGTGCCGGTGGCCACGAATTCGCGCAGCTGGATCCGCTCGCGCAGGTCGCCCGCCATCACAGCGGCGCCCTCCAGCGCAGCGCGGCCATCAGCTCCCGCGCCGAGAGCGGCACTTCCTGCACCGCCTCGACGCCCAGCCCCTCGGGAAACCGGTACCAGGCCGCGATCATGTGCAGCACGATGACCCGCACCCGGTCCATCCCGGCCTCGGACATGCGGCAGGTGAACGCGACCGAGGCCGCCGCCGGAAGCGAGACCGCGGGCCCAGCCGCCGTCGCCGTCACCGCCAGCTCCTCGGTCGTGCCGTCGCCATAGCTGGCCACGGCGCGGATCACGTCGGGCATCGGCAGCACATGCCATCCCGGCCCCGGCGCAGCCACCCGCCAGGTCTGTTCCATGATGCAGCGCCCCAGGAGGCCGGACCAGCCGTCGAGATGCCCGATCGCGGCCAGAAGATAGCCGTCTATCAGCACATCCTCGGAGGCGTCATTCGGGTCGAGGCGGCAATGGATGCGCGCCTCGGCGACCGAGACCGGCCGCAGCACCGGCGGCGTGACCAGGACGGGGATCACTTCGCCGCCTTCTCCGCAGCGGGCTTCTTCGCCTCGACCTTCTCGGCGGCAGCTTTCTCCGCGGCCACACGCTCCGCCTCAGCCTTCTCGGCAGCCGCCTTCTCTGCCGCCAGGCGCTCGGCTTCGGCCTTCTCCGCCGCCGCGCGCTCCGCCTCGGCCGCGTTCTCATCCTTGGCCAGCACCCCGGCCTCCACCAGATGCGCGACGCGCTTGGGATCGGCCTCGCGGGTCTCGCCGGGCGCATAGGTCCGGTCGCCGATATGGGGCCGGATCACCGTGAACTTGTCCATGTCAGTCTCCTGTCGGGAGGGAGGGAAGCGGGGGCGCGGCCGGCGCCCCCGGGGATCCGGTTACGCCACGCGGCCGAAATCGCCGAAGATGAAGGCCTCGGGCCGGTAGACCGCCAGCGCCAGGCGTTCCTCGGCGAGGATCGTCACCTTGTTGCGGGTGAAGTCGTCATCCTGGAATCCGGTCTCGATCCGCCCCGCCCACTGGTCGAAGATCTGCGCGCCCATGCCGAAAGCCCCGGCCAGAACCTTGTCGACGGTCATCGCCTGGGTGGCCACGACCGGCGCGTTCCACAGCGTGGCGCCGATCGTGCCCTGCGGCTGGCCGATGATGTAGCGGCCTTCGGTGTCCTTCAGCAGCTCGATCCAGGCCCAGTCGATCGGGTTCATGACGATCCCGTCGGAGGGATACTCGGCCAGGGACGCCTGCAAGAGCATCAGCCGGATGCGGTCGATCGACTGGGTGTCGCCGCCGGTCATCGGATTGGCATAGGCCGTGGCCTGCGGCACGATCCCGTGCAGGTTCTCGCCGGTGCCGTCGCCGAAGAGCAGCTGGTTCTCCTCGATCAGCTGCAGCCCGTAGAGCAGGCGGGTGTCGATCAGCGTGCGGATCTGCGCCACGTCGGACAGGGTCTGCTTGGAGACGCGGAACCAATGCGCCAGGACCTTGGTGCGGGTCTGCACATCCTCCAGCGTCAGGTCGCTCTGCGGCTTCAGCCCGCCCTCGGCCACCGGCCCGGCATTGTTGGCGAAGCCGGTCTCGCGGGTATAGTCGACGATCGGGCTGTCGGTGCTGCCGGGCATCAGCAGCTGGCGCACCGTCAGGCGGCGCCGCGGCTGCTCCAGCACGCCGGGGCGATAGTTCGGCTGGATCGCCGCGCCCACGCCCCCGGCGCCGGTGGTGGCCGTGGTGATGTCGGCCTTGACCTCCATCGAGGCCGAGGCGCCCTTGCGCGGGGCGGCCTGCAGCGACTTGAACTCGTCATTCTCGACGAAGCGCTGGCCGAGGCTCTTGGCCTCCGTTTCGCCATCGCCGGGCCCGCGCGCCAGCTTCTGCTCCAGCTCGGCCAGCTGCGCCTTCATGCCGTTCATGGCGCTGAGCTTCTCGTCCATATCCGCCTTGAAGGCGGCGCTGGCAGTCTCGCCCTTCTGTGCCATCTCCAGCGCCTTCTCGGCGACTTCCTTGACCGCGTCGTGCTTCTGATCGAACGCGGCTTTCGTTTCAGCCGCGAGCTGCGCGACCGATTTCTGTTCCGACATCGGACTCTCCGTTGATGTGATGGAGCGGGCTCAGCCCGCCATTGCCGCCCAGAGGGCCGCGGTCTCATCCGCCTCGACAGGATCCCCCTGCCCCTTCAGGTGAACGCGGGCGGCGCGCTCAGCCTGCGAATTCGACAGCCCCAAGCTCCCCTTGAGCAGCCGTTCGAATTCCCGCTCCGTCAGCCGGTCTCCGGCCCTGAGCTTGTCCAGTTCCGCCTCGGCGCCCTCGGCCTTCACCGCCGTGAGCCCCGCCAGGCGGTTCATCGGGAAGGTCACCGGGGAGACTTCCCACAGGTCGACCTCCTCGAGGAGGCGCGCCTTGCCGTCATTGCCCGCCCGGACCGTGCGGTAGCCCACCGACAGGCCGCGCAGCGCCCCCGCCTTCATCAGCGCATGCGCCTCGCGCGCCTGCCCGACTTCCAGCACCAGCTGGCCGGACGCCTTGAGCCCGCGCTCATCCTCCTGCAGGTCGGTCCAGACGCCGATCGGGCGGTTCGGGTCATGCTGCCAGAGCATCGGGATGCTGCGCCCCTCGGCGGCGGCCTTCGCCAGCCCCGCGCGGAACGCGCCCGGCACCAGCCGGTCGCCGCCGCCATCGACATTGCCGAAGACCGCGGCATAGCCCTCGACCGCGCCATCCTCGCCGAGCGCCTTGATCTCGAAGCGGAATGCCCTGGTATCCATCACTGCAATCCTTCTGTTTCGGTGATCGGGACGTTCTGAACCTGCATGCGCGGGACATCCCCGCCCGCCACCGGCGCCATCCCTTCGAGGCGGCGCACGTCGTTGATGGTCATGGCGCCGATCTGGGTCATGGTCTGGTACCAGGCCGCGCGGCTGGCCGTGTCGCCGCGCAAAAGCCCCTCCATGTTGATCCGCATGGCCAGGCCCTGGGCGCGCTCGGCGGCGCTCAGAAGCTGCTTGGTCACGGCCTGCTCGATCCGCTTGATGCGGCGGCGCAGGTAGAATTTCTGGAACATGATCACCTGCTGCTCGACCGAGGTCGGCCAGGCCGTCGCCGCCCCGGCATGGCCGATCAGGACGGGGGGCACCTGGAAGAACCGGCAGATCTCCTCGATCGAGAATTGCCGCGCCTCCAGCATCTGCGCGTCCTTGGGGTTGATGTTCAGCGCCTTCACCTCGGTGCCGCCCTCGACGAAGAACGGCCGCCCGGCATTCATCGCGCCCATGTATTTCTCCGCCAGGCGGGCATCGGTGATGGCGCGCTGCTCGGGCGTCATCCATTCCTTGAAGGCCAGCACCACCGAGGACAGCATCCCGTTGGCGAACATGCCCGAGGCCGCCTGTTCCGCCGCCATCGCCGCCGCCATCGAGTTCACCCCGAAGCTCAGCGTCGACATGCCCCCCAGCGGGTTGCCGCCCGGGCCGCGGATATGCAGCACGTCGCGCGAGCCGCGTTCCCAGGCCCGGCCCTCGTCGGACCAGCGATAGAGGATCTCGCGCCCGTCCGCCGCGCGCGCCACCGACATCGCGTCGGGCTGGATCGGGTAGAGCGCCAGGATCCGCCCCGCATCATTGCGCGCGATCCGGGCATAGGCATTGCCCCAAAGCTCGATCGACTGGTTCATGAAGTCCCAGAAATCCACCGGCGTCTGGTCGTAATTCGGGCTGTCATAGATCACCGCATGCAGCGGGTGGCCCTCCTCGACCCGGCTCTCTTCGCCGCTCGTGCGGCGCAGCTCATGCGGCAGCGAGGAGGTCACGCCGCCGATCAGGTTGGCGCAGGCCCAGACCGCCGAGAGCTTCATCGAGCTCGAGGGCGTCACCACCGGCCCGGCCATGCCGGTGCCGCCCACCGGCTGCGGCCGCCCGTCGGCAAGATGCCAGAGCTGCCCCTTGCGCTGCAGCCCGACCACGGAAAGCGCCTTGTCGATCACGGTCATGCGGCCCCCAGCGCGGCGAAATAGCTGTCGCGGTTGGCGCCCGTGTTCACCGCCACGGGGTTGCGGCTCATCACCGTCACCGCGTCGAAGAGCGCCATCACCGGGTCGATCTTGGCATCGCCGGCCGTCTGCTTGCTGGCGCGGATCGCCGTGGCGGTCGGCTCGATCTTCAGGTTGCCGACGCACCAGGCCATCATCTCGCTGCCGTCATGGCGCAGCGTGCCGTTCACCAGGCGGCGCTCGGCCGTCTTGATGGCATTCATCATCGCGTATCCCTGCCCCACGCCAATGAGCGTGCCGTTCTCCTGCGTCACCCCGATCCCGGCCATGGCATCGACCAGCTCGCCCAGCCCGGCCGGGTCCACCGCCACCGCCGCCAGCAGCCCGCAATCCTTCACCACGCTGACGATCTCGATGATCGCCGAGAGGTCCTCGAGCTTGTCATCGACGAAGGTCAGGCTCTCTTCCTTCTCGAAGCCCAGAAGCTTCGGCGCGATCGACTGGCGCCGCTCCAGCACGCCGCGATGCGCCCAGGCATGGCACCAGGCCAGCCAGTCGCGGGTGGCCGCCTCGCGCCCCAGCATGGCCAGGCCGAAGAGATCGTCGAGCCCGCCGCCATCGATGCCGATCACGATGGCCTCGGAGCGGTCGAGCACGGTCTGCATGCACAGCGCAGGGTCGGCCTTCTTCGCCCAGTACTCGGCCCCCGGCCAGCGATTGGCCCGCAGGTTCATCCCGATCTCGACATTGAGATGCTTGGCCAGGAAGACGTTGCGCGTCTCGGGCCCCTTGGCCATCTCCTTGCGCATCTCCCGCACCAGCCAGTCGGCCATGACCGAGCGGCCGATATTGGGGTTGGTGACGCGGAAATGCGCGGGCTCCATATAGGCCTGCGCCTCGACCATCGCCTTGGGGAACTCGTAGATCACCGGCAGGAACTGCGGATCCTCGATCCGCCCGTCGCGGACGTCGCGGGCATAGTCGAGCTTGTCCTTGAACACCCCGGCCGGCGGCTCGTCGCTCTGGGTCGAAAGGTAGATCACGAAGCCCTCGGGCCGCGAGACCATGCCGCCCGTGGCCTCGCGCAGCATCGCATCCGCCCGCGCCTGCTTGCCGAAGAGCCACAGCTCGTCGACCAGGATGAAGGCCGCCTTCTTGCCGCCCACCGTCTTGTCATCGGCGCTGACCACCTTCAGCGTGGCGCGCGTCACCCGGTGCTTGATCAGCCGCTGGTGATCGACCACCTGCAACAGCCCCGTCTCCGGATCGCCCAGCTCGGGATCCTCGGACACCATGTCGGCGGCAGGCTTGAAGCAGTTATTGGCCGCCTCGATCGTCGGCGCCAGGATCAGGAGCTCCGCCGAATGGCGCCAGTTGCGGATCAGCGCCGTGACCATGATCCCGGCGGCGATGGTCGACTTGGAGTTCTTCTTGCTGATCAGCAGGAAGAACTCGGTAATCCGCCGCTTGGCCTCCTCCGCGTCATAGGCCCCGAAGATCGCGGCGACGAAATCGAAGACCCAGGGTTCGCAGGCCTCGCCGAAGGTCGGCCTGCCCGGCACGTCGACGATGCGCAGCCCCTTGAACACCTCCAGCGCGGCCTCGGCCTCCTGCGGATAGAGCGGCGCGAAGGGCACAAGGGATCCCCCCGCCACGACCCTGGTTTCCCAGTCGGGGCAGGCTGTCGTCCAGGCCGGTGCCATCATTCGTCCCGGTTGCTCACGACCAGCTTGGGCTGGGCGGGCGGCGCGTATTTGCCCCCTGCGGCCGCATGGGCCTCGGCCGCAATCTGCCGCGCGGCCTTCTTGCCGATCTCCCGCGGCGCGGAGGCGGTCCCGGGCAGAGCCTCCCCGGCCAGGCCCGGCTCCAGCGCATCGATCAGGCGGAGCATCTCCTTCTGGGCGGCGACATTGCCCTCGGCCGCGGCCTCGTCGAGGAACATCATCATCCGCGCGCGCTGCTCGACCAGGAATTGCTGCGCTGCCTTCTTCACCGGGCCCTTGGGAAAATAATGCTTCCGCACGGTGGGTGCGGAGATGCCCAGCTCGGCACCGATCTGCCGGGCATCCATCCCGGCAAGCGCCAAGAGCCTGACTTTGCTCATGCTTTCCTTGGTCACGACATGACCGTTGCGGCCAGCCTTGCCGTGGTTCTCCGGGATCGGATCCCCGAGGAGGTCAAAACTCCTAGCCAAGAAAAAAATCTCTCGGTGAGAGAACAGGCCGCCGGTCTTGGATGCACGTCTCCGGGAAGATTTTCCTCCCCCCCCTGGTGCCACGGGCCGAGAAATCCGGGGCCGACCCGGCCCTGTTCCGGGCCGATACCCTTGTACTCATGTGGCCGAGGCCGATCCCGGTCACTGTGCACGCTCCATGCGCTGTTTGTCGCTGTCATGGCAGCGCTTGCAGAGGCATTGCAGGTTGGCGCGGTCCCAGAACAGCGCGGCATCGCCGCGATGCGGGCGCTTGTGATCCGCCACCAGCTGCGATGTGTCATGGGTGGAGCGGCCGCAATAGGCGCAGCGGAACAGCGCATCGGCCAGCACGCGCCAGCGCAGCTTCTGCCAGCGCGCGGTCTTGTACCAGCCGCGCCAGGCATGTTCGGCATCGCGGCGGGCATCATGCTCGCGCCGCCGCGCCTTGGCCTCCGCGCTCTTCTGCAGCGGCAGGGTGCGGACGCGCGGCGCAAGCACCGACAACCGCGGCGCAAGCTCTCTCAGCCGCGCCATGCCGGGCCCGTGGGGATGTGGAGGACTGTCATGTCTGGATCGTGAAACGCAAAACGCCCGCGCAGGGGATGCCTGCCGGGCGCATTTGTGGATGATGAACAAGTGATGATTCGGGACGGACTTAAAGTCAATCCCCTTTCTTCAGATCGGCCGCAGACGCTCCAGGACGGCCGCCAGGGCATCGCTCAGCGCCTTGCGGGTCTCCTGCTTCTCGGCCCAGCCGAAGGCCCGCAGCACCTCGCTGAGGGACTGTCCGCCGATGCAGATCCGCTCGGCCAGCGCCCGGTCGGGGATCGACGCCCGCGTGCCCCGCGCCGAGGGCCGGACCCGCCGCACCTTCATCCCGATGCCATCGCCGATCGCGCGGTTCATCCGCCGCAGCCGGTCGCAATCGTCGATATAGGCATCCATGAAACACCGGCCGTCATCGCCGCCGCTAGTGCCGTCCTGCATGAACCCGCCCGAGCATTTCATCCCGCCAGCCTCGACCGCCTCGACCAGCGCCGCATAGCGCCGACCGGCTGCGCGCTGCGCCTCGGTCAGGCCACGGATCCGGTCCAGCGAATCCTGCGCCCTGAGCGCCGCCCGCCCGCGATAGCCGGTCTCCTGGTGGATCACCCGGCCCTGCCCGTCCTCGACCACGACATCGAGCGGGATCGCCACCACCGGCCCGCGCGCGGGTGCATGCGGCGCATCGAAGCCGCAGGCCTCGGGCGGTGCGCAGCCGCTACGCAGCTCGCACAGCCGCGCCTGTTCCGCCCGGTCCCGTTCCCGCGCCTCCCGCCGCAGCCGGTCCCGCTCGATCAGCGCCGCCTGCTTCGCCGCATCGTTCCGCCATTCCATCATGCCTGCCCCTCGCCCGCCAGAGCCTCGCAGCGCGCCTGCACCTCCTGCCGGCGGCGCAGGAAGACCGCGTCATCGGGATCGATCGACAGCCCCTGGGCCACCCGTCGCGCCAGCACCTCCATGCGCCGCTGGTTCTGCGCACCGGCCTCCCGCGCCTTCATCACCGCGAATTCCATCGGCCAGCGCCGCTCGTCGCGCACGATCTTGCGCAGCTCGGGCGCCCAGCCATCCCGCAGCGCGCTGCGGCCCAGCTCGTTGGAGAACACCGCCCGCAGGAGCGGAGAGGCGCTGTCGCTGGGCGGTTCAATTTCGGCAGCCCGGTTCAGGATCCGGTTGATCTGCCAGAACTGGTCCTGGTTGCGCCCGCCCGGCCGGGCCGAGATCTCCTCAGCCAGACCGGCGAGGTTCAGCTCGGACATGTAGGCCAGCTTCTGGCACATCTCCCGCAGACCTTCCTCGAAGACCGCGACCTTGCTGTCCGAGGGCCGCTTCAGCCCCCGCCGGATCAGCGGCTCGACCAGGATCGCCCTGACCCGCCGCTCCCCGGCCTCCTGCTCCTGTCGTTCCATACCTGCCCCTTCTCTCTGCAAATCCCGACTTATCCCCATCTCCGGCGGCCCGGTTCTTCCGCGCCTGCCATTCTCAGTCTCGTTTCATTTCTTCTCTTCTCCTCTCAGCCGCTCGGTTTTCGGAAAAAACGAAAACTGCCAAAATCCTCCCGAGAATTTCCTGTTTCTTCCGGCGGAAGATTTGCGGAGAATTTCACCAACCCTTCGACAGCTCGGCGAGCGCCTCCCGGACGCGCTTTTCCGTGGCGCTGCCGCCGGGATAGGCCGCGTCGATCCAGTCGCTGATCTCGTTGAGCCGTTCGTCGCTGGCGGCGATGCGCGCCCCGCCCGGGACCTTCTGGCTCAGATGCGCCGCGATCGTGCCCAGGCGCTTGCGCATCCGCTCATCGGCATTCTTGGCCGCGTTCCGGCGCTTGGAATCCAGCGCCTCGAGGAGCAACTCGGTGATCACCGGATGCGCGCGGCGGATCTCGCCATTGTCGCACATGACCTTGTGCCAGTTGTAGATCGGCGAGACCTCGCGGCCGTCCAGCTCGCGCCACTTGGGCACGGAGATCCGCAGGAGGAAGGCAATCTCGGCATCCTCGCAGGGCAACGTGCCGACCGGTGTCTCGTCCTGACAGATGTCGAACAGCTCGCGCCCGTAGAAGCCGACCTCCGGGTCCTTGTAGGCGTGCTTGCGGAAGCGGCTGCCGCGCCAGCGCTTGAGGTTCCACATGACGAAGAAATGGCTGTCGAGCCGCTCCCGATGGCTGATCTCATAGCGCGGGAGGGCATCGATCGAGGTCGGCACCGAGGTCAGGCTGCGCGCGCTCATGGGGCCACCACCTGCGCCCGCAGCGCCGCCAAGAGCTTGCGCTGCCCGTCGATGGTCGGTGCCGCGTCACGGTTCAGCATCCGCCAGCGCGCCTGCAGCGCCGCCTTCTCGGCCCCCATTCCGGCGGCGACCGCGCCCAGCCCGTCCCCGCGCATCAGCGCCTCGCACAGCGCCAGGTCATCCTGAAGCGTCCAGTCCGGCCCATAGGGCAGTGCCGCCACATGGGCCGCCCAATCCGCGCTTGTGGCGACCGGCGACGGCTCCGGGGCGCCGAGGACCTCCACCACGGCCAGGGGCTCGATCTGCGGCGGGGGCGGCTGTGTGGCGACGGCCGCCGCCAGGGGCTGCGGACGACGCTCGGGAGCCGGTGCCGGAGCGGCAGTGGGCGCCTTGGCGGCCTTTCGCGCCTGGCGCAGGTCACGCTTCCGGGCCGCCTCCTTCGGCGGTTGCTGCCTCGTCTTTGCCTTCGGACGGGCCGCGGGCAGAGACAGGCGCCGCAGCACCGCGGACACCCCCTGCGGCTTGCGCCCCAGCGCGGCACCGATCTCCGACACCCCGGCCCCGCGCGCGGCCATGTCCCGCGCGATGCCCTTCTCTTCCTCCGACCACGGTCCGGCCGCGGGCAGCGGAGTTTCCGGCGCGGCCCGGGGTGTCGGCGGCGTGGCAACGGGCGCCGCGGCTGTCGCCGCAACCCCGGCCAGGTCGGCGCAGATCGTCACCACGCCACCTTCCTCATGCGCCTTCACCGCGAAGCCCATGGCCGCAACCGAGGCGACCGCGGTCTCGAAGACCCCGGCCGCCATCAGCCGATCCTCGGCCCGCCGCCTCTCGCCGCCCAGGCGCCGGGCAAACTCCCGCAGCCCGGCCTTCACGGATGCATTCCCTTGACCAATGGCGCGACCTCGGCCGCGCCGACCCATTTGAGGATCAGCCAGCCGGAGCCGAGGCAGATTGCCGTCCCGAGCATCAGGCCCACGGCCAGAAATACCCCGGTGGTCGAGGTTTCGGTTTCCGGGATGGTGAAGGGGTCGGACGAATCGTCCGGCGCATGGTCACGCATGTGCGGCTCCTGTGCAGGTCGACACCCCGCGGCGCGCTGCGCTCCGCCCGGTGGTGAAGACTCGGTGAAGGGGGAAAATGATTGCGCGATGAACGCGCCGCGCTGGCCGAAGATGGGCCCTGCTCTCATGGCCGCGCTGCCGTCGGACTATGGAATACCCGACTCGGGACCGTCCCAAGGCAGGCCTAGCTTTCGACGGTCCGGCATCCTGCCCCTGGCCGGGCATGTTCCCGTCCAGAGTTGAGGTACCGTCATGCGTGCTCGAAGAATCCCTGCCCGGTGTCATTCTGACCACTCGCGCACCTCCTTCACCCAGGAAATCGCGGTCACCTCGCCTTTTGTGGCCCACTCAATGCGTGCGGCTAGTTCCAGGCTCGGCGTCCCAGATCCCTTGCAAAGCTTGCTTATGAACCCTTGCGAGGCGCCGATGCGCCTTGCGAACTCAGCTTGCGTGATGCTCTGAGCTATGAGGTATGAGGGAAGCGTAGTCATCGATACAGATATGACGGTCAGTCATATTCCTGTCAATCCTATTCATTCCGTACCGGATATAGGCAATGACCCGCAGGATTTTGCGTTCCATACCGAACGCCGCAACACTGCAGGAATGGAACGGATCAAGATCCTAAGAAAAATGCGGGGCCTATCTCAAGCCGAGCTTGGAGATATGTGCAACCTCACCCAGAGCATGATCAGCAAAATCGAGAAGGGGATCGCAAATCCCACCCTTGATGTGCTGGAGAGCATATCTGCCGCTCTGGATGTCAAAACCGCCGATCTCTTTGAGCGTGACGAACTCATGGACAGGGCAGTAACAGCACTCTTACGCGTCAGCAGAGAGAAGCAAATGACTGCGGTCCAACTCCTGGAGAGCCTTCAGCCCGAAAAGTCGCCCTAAGAGCCCTCCAGCAGCCGCAGGAACTCCAACAGCTCATCGTTAGTCATATCGCGCAACCGGCGGACAACCTCCGCCGGAATATTTTTCTCACTATTATGACTGTCAGTCATTGACTGATATATTCCTGTCTGTCATGTTTTCTACATCGCAGGAGGACACGACATGCCACCCACCGGACAATGTTCACATTTCGTTCCATCGGTCAATGATCCGCTTCGGCGAACCATCGCTGCAGATCGAGCCGCCGGGCAAGCAATCCCCGATCGCGACCTCCCGAACAGGGCTAGTGCATACGGGCTGCCGCGGAAATCATTTTTTTACAACACTATCAGATACTTGACACCAACTTCCTTTCTCGCATCGCTTTCGCATATCCGAAACCAGGCGCGGGCGTCGGCATACCCCCTGAGAACATGGGGCTTCACCCTGCCCGGCCCCACGATCCGTTCCTTTTTTCGCAAAACCGGCCGGAGGGTCTGAACCATGGGAACGTTCCCGCCCATCGGCCTGCGCGGCCGGAAATGGCATATCGACACCCGCGCCGAGTTCACCTGCCCCGATTTCGAGGGCGCCACGCTGGCGCTGGTGATCGAGCTGCACTCCCCCGAGGAGGTCGCCGCCGTCGAGACAGCCCTGACGGCCCACGAGGATGCCCAGAGCAGCATGATTGCACGGGAGGCCTGCGCATGACCGCCCTTTCCCTTTCCGACCGCACCTTCGCGCTGCGCCGCGCCCGGATGGTCCTGCGCGGCGGCCACGCCCAGGCGGACCGGGACGCCGCGATCGGAATTCTCTGGGACCATGACCCGCGCGCCAGCCGCAACCTCTATGCGCAGCACCTGGCCATGGCCTCGGACGCCCGCCTGCCCGCCCGCACCCGCGGCGCCTCGATCGACTGGCTGATCGCCCATACCGCCAGCACCGACCGGCTGGGCCAGGCGCGGCTCTCGCGGCTGATCAGCGGCGCCATGACGGTGGGCGAGCCCGCCTGAGAGACACCGCGGCGAATGGGCCGCCGCGGTCAGCGCGTCCCGGGGTGACCTCCCGGCCCGGGGCGCGCGCACCACGACACCCGGGCAGCCTGGCCGCGAGACCCGGGATGGCCCCGCCGAGAGCAGCGGCGGGGCCGCACAGACCGCTCCGGCGGGGGCCTGCCGCCCAATCCTAACCAAGCTCACCCCAGGCAGACCCCCACCAGAGCGATCAGCACAGGAGACCGCCATGAGCGATGGCACCACCATGACGATGACGGTCGACGGCGCGACTGCCGGACCGTTCACCGCAGATGACCTCAACCGCGCCGAGGCGCGGCTGAAGGAGACGGCCGAGGACCGGGCCGAGAAGGACAGGATCGTCGGCACCGCCGCCGCCGAGCTGCGCCAGTTCATCGAGCGCATAGAGCGGCTGGAGGCCGAGAAGAAGGAACTGGCAGATGACGTGAAAGAGGTGATGGCCGAGGCCAAGGGGCGCGGCTACGACACCAAGGTCATGCGCAGGCTGATCGCGCTGCGCAAGCGCGACCGCGACGACATCGCCGAGGAGGAGGCCGTGCTCGACCTCTACAAGGACGCGCTCGGCATGAGCTGACCCGACACCCCGGCGCCGCCCCGCTCGATCCCCCTGCGATCATGCCTCGCGGATCGGCGGCGCCGGCACCTGCCTCGGGGCGCCATGCCCCGGGGCCCTTTTCCCCAGGAGATCCCGATGACCCTGCCTTCCCTCGCCTTTCGCGGGCCGATCCTGCTTGTCTACGCGCTATGGCTGGCCACCGCCGCCGGGGGCGCGGCGTGATGCGCGTCCTGGTCGCCTGCGAGACCTCGGGCGTGGTCCGGCGCGCCTTTGCCCGGCGCGGGCATGATGCCTGGTCCTGCGACCTGCTGCCTGCCGAGGACGGGGCCAACACGCATTTCCGCTGCGATGCGCGCGAGGTGCTTCATCTGGGCTGGGACCTGCTGATGGTCGCCCACCCGCCCTGCACCCGGCTGTGCAATTCCGGCGTCCGCTGGCTGCACCGCCCGCCGCGCGGCCGCTCCCTGCCGCAGATGTGGGCCGAGTTGGAGGAGGGCGTGCAGCTCTTCGCCGATCTCTGGCACGCCCCCGTGCCGCGGGTCTGCGTCGAGAACCCGGTGATGCACCGCCATGCCCGCGAGCGCCTGCCGCACGGCCTGCCCCGGCCGCAGATCGTCCAGCCCTGGTGGTTCGGCGATCCGGCCTTCAAGGCGACCGGCCTTTATTTGCGCGACCTGCCGCCGCTCGAGGCCGCCAACCGGCTGGTGCCGCCACGGCCGGGGACCGAGGCGCACCGGCGCTGGTCCGCGATCCACCGCGCCCCGCCCGGCCCCGACCGCTGGAAATTCCGCAGCCGCACCTTCGAGGGCCTCGCCGAGGCGATGGCCGAGCAATGGGGCACCACGCCCGAAAGGAGACATGCATGACCCGCCAGATCCCGATCGGCGAATTCCTCGCCGAGCTGCACCGCCGCACGATCTGCCACCGGGCGCCAGACCCCGCCGCGACCGGCGCCGATCGCGCGCTGGAGCATCAGCGCCGCCTGATCGCCGAGCATGACCGCCGCAGCGGCCGCAGCGCCGAACGGCCACCCCAGCCCGACGTGGTGCGCCGCTCGGCAAGCGAGAAGGACCGCCTCCTCCGCGCCCGCCGCGAGGCGGTGCTGGCCACGTTGCAGCACGATCCCGCCACCCCGCCCACGCAACTGCGCGACCAGCTGGGCGCGCCCCTGACCACCATCCTGCGCGACATCGAGGCGCTGCGCCTCGGCGGGCTGATCCCGATGAAGGAAGACAGGACATGACCCAGCTTCAGCGCCTCGGCGTCAACGATTCCACCGCGGCCCGGATGATCGGCGTGACCAAGGCCGAGTTCCTCGCCATGGTTCGGACCGGCACCATGCCCCAGCCCCGGCCCCTGGGCCCGGGCATCCTCCGCTGGCGCGTCGCCGACCTGGACGACGCCCTGCGCCCCCCGAGATTTGAAGCCGAGGAATTTGAACCATGAAGAAGACGCAGCTTCCCTATCTGAGCCGGAAACAGCGTGGCGACCGGGTGTATTGGTATTTCAGGAAGGGCAATGCCTATGTCCGCCTGCCCGACAATCCCGACAGCCAGGAATTCACCGATGCCTATTGGCGCGCCCGCAGCGGCCGCCAGAAGCGCGAGATCAAGACGACCTGGGACGCGCTGATCCAGAGCTATTACCAGAGCCCGGGCTTCCGCTCGAAAAGCAAGAACACCCGGCTCAATTACCGGCGCCATTGCGAGGCGATCCGCGAAAAGAACGGCAAGAAGGACATGACCACCTTTCGCCGTGCCCAGGCCATCGCCGCGCGGGATGCCCTGGCCGACTCATGGTCGAAGGCGAATGAACGCCTCGCGGTGCTGTCCATTCTCTGCAAGCACGCGATGGACAAGGAATGGATCGACCGGAACCCGGTTTCCGGAATCGCGAAGCTGAGCGGCGGCGAATACCGCGCCTGGCCCGAGGAAAAGCTGCGCGCCTTCGAAAACGTCGCGCGCAGCACCGGAAACCACGCGGCATTGACCGCCTATGAGCTGGCAATCGGCACCGGCCAGCGCCTGGGCGACTGCATCAAGATGCGCTGGCGCGATTTCGACGGCGAATTCATGAAGGTCATCCAGGAGAAAACCGGCGCAGAGCTTTGGATCTATTGCCCGACGCGGCTGCGCAGCTATCTGGGCCAGCTGAAGAAGGAAGGTGAATTCATCCTGGCCAAGAACCTGACCCAGCCGCTGGGCAAGAGGCGCGTGCAGCTGGCGATCGAGGCGGTGCGCATCGCCATCGGGGTGAAGGGCGGCGAGGACCGGCTGGTGCCCCATGGCTGGCGCTACACGGCGGCGCAGCGTCTGGCCGAGGCGGGCTGTTCGGATTCCGACATCCAGGCCGTCACCGGGCACCGCACGCTGGAGATGGTCCAGAAATACCGGCGCGGCGCGGCGCAGAAGGCGGCCTCTAAACGGGCGCAACTGGCGGCCGAACGGAACGAAAACAAAACATGAATCTGGGAAACTATGTGGGAAAACCCCGGAACCGGCCCCGGAGGCCTCGCCCTTCCGGGCCGATTTATCTCTTCAGATCAAAGTGGTGCGGGTGAAGGGACTCGAACCCCCACGCCTTGCGGCGCCAGAACCTAAATCTGGTGCGTCTACCAATTCCGCCACACCCGCGTGGGCGGTCGTTTAGCAAAGCCCACCCGGCGATGCGAGGGGTTTCTCATCCGGATCCATCATCTTCATCCGTGATGCATTCGCCAACAATCATTCATTTTCATAATTCTCCAAAACCCGTCATCTGGAAGGCATCCCGATCCAAATCCCGATCCAAGGAGCCTGATGATGACACAGTTTTCCCCGTCCCTGCCCGCCAGATGGCTGCGCGGCCCGTCCCGGGCGCGGATCGCCGCCCTTGGCGGCTGCGCGATGCTTATCCTTCTGCTGGCACTGGCCGCCCGCGTGCCGCCGCCGCCGCAAGGGGGAGAGACCTGGCACGGCAACGCCGCCAGCCTCGCCCGCGCCGCGCCGGAGCGGTCCCCGCTTTCGCCCCGCTGAGACCGTCACAGGCCCAGCAGGCGGAACACCTCGGGCACGGCCTCGGGCAAGTCTTCGGCGATCAGCCCGGGGCCGACGCGCAGGGCGGCCTCCACATGCAGCCAGGCGCCAAGCTGCGCGGATTCCATCGGCGAAAAACCCCGCGCCAGCAATCCCGAAATCAGCCCCGCCAGGACGTCGCCCGTCCCCGCGGTGGCCAGCCAGGGCGCGGCCCGGTCGCCGGTCGCGGCATGTTCGGCGGAGGCGCCGCCGGGATCGGCGATGCGCGTCACCGACCCCTTCAGCAGGATCACGGCCCCGGCCCGCTGCGCGGCCCGGTAGAGGACCCGCCTGCGGGTGACATCGTCCCGGGCCGCACGCATCTCTTCCGCCTCTGCCGGGAACAGCCGGGCGAATTCCCCCGCATGGGGGGTCAGCACGGCGCGGCGGTGGAGCATGGCGAACAGCGTTTCCGGCGCCTCCGCGAAGGCCCCCAGCGCATCCGCGTCAAGCACGGCAGGACGCCCCGTTGCAAGGACTTCGGCGACCAGGGCGCGGCTGCGCTCTCCCGCCCCCAGGCCCGGACCAAGGCATATGACCGAGATGCGCGCATCCCGGAGAACCTCGCGCAGAACCGCCGCATCCGCCACCGGGCGCAGCATGATCGCGTTGAGCTGGCAGGCATTCTCGATCAGCGCGGCAGGCGGCGGCGCCAGCGTCACCAGCCCTGCCCCCACGCGCAGGGCCGCCCGCGCCGAAAGGCGCGCGGCACCACCGCGGCCCACGCCGCCCGCGAGGACCAGGACATGGCCGTAATCGTACTTGTGCCGGTCGCCGCGCTTGGCCAGCCGCGCCAGCAGCGCCGGAGACACGCCTTCCTGCGCCGGGGTCACAGGCCGATATCCACGATCTCGACCGCCCCGCACAGGTCGGGGCGCAGGTCATGGGCGGGCTTGCGGCAATGGAAGGTGACGCTCAGATCCGCAGGCAGGGTCATGCCCAGCACCGTTCCGCGATCGGCATCCAGCCCCGAGGGCAGATCGACGGCCACCCGGAACGCCCCCCGCGCCAGGGCGGAGATCTCGGCCAGGCGCACGGCCGGCGCGCCCTCGATCCGGCGGGCCAGCCCGATGCCGAAAAGGGCATCGACGAGCAGGTCCGGCCCGGGCCCGGGCAGAGGCGCCGAAAGCAGATCGGCGGTGCCGGTGCCGCCCTCCCAGAGATGCCGCATCGCCGCCGCATCCGGCCCGGCCGCCGCCCCCGCGCCCAGCATGCGCGCCTCGATCTGCCAGCCCTGCGCGGCCAGCAGCCGCGCCACGACGAAGCCGTCGCCGCCATTGTTGCCGGGCCCGCAAAGAACCAGCGCACGTCCCGGCGGCCGATGGCGCAGGATCGCCGCGGCGACCCCCTGCCCGGCCCGCTCCATCGCCGCGCGACTGGTGACGCGGCCGGCGGCGAAAGCCTCGGCCTCGACCGCGCGCATCCCGGCCGCCGGAAGCACCGCCACCGGCCCGTCGGAACTGGAAGTTTTCATTTCGCTCATTTCTGTTGCGCATCGCTCATTTTTAAGGCCAGCACCCTTGGGCGGTCCCGCATCCGGCAATCCCCCGACCCTAGTCAATTGTGGAGCCAGTTTGAAAGTGATCTGTCCGATGCCAACGCCAGACGATGCGAAGGAGTCGGTGAATGAAGAAGATTGAAGCGATCATCAAGCCGTTCAAGCTTGATGAAGTGAAGGAGGCGCTTCAGGAAAACGGTGTCCAGGGTCTCTCCGTCGTCGAGGTGAAGGGATTCGGCCGTCAGAAAGGTCACACCGAACTTTATCGCGGCGCCGAATACGTTGTTGATTTCCTTCCGAAAGTGAAAGTCGAAGTCGTGCTGTCCGACGACATGGTCGAGACCGCCATCAACGTCATCATGGAAGCCGCGCGCACCAAGAAGATCGGCGACGGCAAGATTTTCGTCAGCCCGGTCGAACAGGCCATTCGCATCCGCACAGGCGAGGACGGCGAGACCGCCCTCTGAGCCCGTGCCATCCAAAGAACAACCGTAGAGAGAAGGGAAAACGGTCAATGAGTATAGAAGCCGTTCTCAAGACGATCGCCGATGAAGACGTCGAATATGTCGACATCCGCTTCACCGACCCGCGTGGCAAGCTGCAGCACGTGACCGTGCTGGCGGACCAGGTCGACGAGGATTTCCTGGCCGAAGGCTTCATGTTCGACGGCTCCTCCATCGCCGGCTGGAAGTCGATCGACCAGTCCGACATGAAGCTGATGCCCGACACCGACTCGGCCTATATCGACCCGTTCTATGCCGAGAAGACCATGTGCATCCATTGCTCGGTGGTCGAGCCGGATACCGGCGACTCCTATGACCGCGATCCGCGCGGCACCGCCGAGAAGGCCGAAGCCTATCTGGTCGCCTCCGGCATCGGCGACGCGGCCTATTTCGGCCCCGAGGCCGAATTCTTCCTGTTCGACGATGTCCGCTTCTCGGTCACCATGAACAAGGTGTCCTACCAGGTGGACGCGGTCGACGCGGCCTGGAACTCGGATACCGAGTACGAGATGGGCAATACCGGCATGCGTCCGGGCATCAAGGGCGGCTACTTCCCGGTCAACCCGATCGACGACGCCCAGGACATCCGCTCCGAGATGCTCTCGACCATGAAGCGCATGGGCATGAAGGTCGACAAGCACCACCACGAGGTGGCGTCCTGCCAGCACGAGCTGGGCCTGATCTTCGGGACCCTGACCAAGCAGGCCGACGAGATCCAGAAATACAAGTACGTCGTGCAGAACGTCGCCCAGGCCTATGGCAAGTCGGCGACCTTCATGCCCAAGCCGATCTCCGGCGACAACGGCACCGGCATGCATGTCAACATGTCGATCTGGAAGGACGGCAAGCCGCTCTTCGCAGGCGACAAATATGCCGACCTGTCGGACGAGGCACTGTATTTCATCGGCGGCATCCTCAAGCATGCCAAGACGCTGAACGCCTTCACCAACCCCTCCACCAACTCCTACAAGCGCCTGATCCCGGGCTTCGAGGCACCGGTGCTGCGCGCCTATTCGGCGTCGAACCGCTCCGGCTGCGTGCGTATCCCGTGGGCGGAATCCCCCAAGGCGAAGCGCGTCGAAGCCCGCTTCCCCGACCCCTCGGCGAACCCCTACCTGGCCTTCTCGGCGCTGCTGATGGCCGGGCTTGACGGGATCAAGAACAAGATCCACCCCGGCGAAGCCTCCGACAAGGACCTCTACGACCTGGAGCCGGAAGAGCTGGCAGGCATCCCCACCGTCTGCGCCTCGCTGCGCGAAGCGCTGGAATGCCTGGAGAAGGATCACGAGTTCCTGCTGGCCGGCGACGTGTTCACCAAGGGTCAGATCGAGGGCTACCTGGCGCTCAAGTGGGACGAGGTCTATGCCTTCGAGCACACCCCGCACCCGGTCGAGTACAAGATGTACTACGGCTGCTGATCCATCGCGATCCGCGGACGGACAGGGGCGCCCTCGGGCGCCCCTTTTCGCATCTGCCCCCCGGCCGGTCAGGGATGCGCATGATCCATCAGGCTGCTGCGCCAGGGGTCGGGCATGTCGGACAGCCGCAGCATCAGCGTATGGATCGCGAAGACCACCGCGCGGCTGCGCGGCAGCCGCAGCAGCACCTGCCGTTCCGAACGGACATAATCGCCCCCGGTGCGGCGGGGCCATTTCTCGTCCTCGCGCTGGGGCTGGAACAGCGCCGGATCCTGCGCCAGGTGCATGTTGCTGCGCCAGATCGGACGGTCCGGCTGCACCCCGTCCAGCAGCCGCTGGACCCGCTTCGCCACGCCCTCGTCATAATAATCGACCGGCGCATGGATCCGCCCCATGCCGCGGCCCAGTTTCTGGGACAGGGTCCAGTTGGCCGGAAAGCACAGCACCGCCGCACCCAGCAGATGCTCCTCCGCCCCCTCGGGGCGCAGCATGAGGCAGAGATCCTCCTGCACCAGCCGCCCCGCCGTGGCCAGGGGCCGGTCGCGGTCCAGCGGCACGACCCGCCCGTCGGGACATTCCATCATTCCCGGCCGCGCATGATAGCCCGGATGCCGCTCCACCGCCTCCAGCACCATGTCCAGAAGCTCCGCCGCCGCCGCCTCGGATCCCGGAAGCCCGGCGATCACCTGCCCGGGGATCTCGCGGATCAGCCTCTCGCGTTCGGCCATCTGGGCGGCATAGCTGGGCAGGACCCAAAGCCAGGGCGCCTGGCCCAGCGGCTGCGTTCCGGGCAGGCCGTTGACCCGGCCCCAGAGCGTTTCGGGATCGGCGGGCACCGGGTTCAGGATCGGGAGGGCGGCTTGCAGGGTCATGCTCCTGTGCAGCACGCGCGCCCTGCGGGAGCCAAGAGAAATGCGCGCGCCGCACCGCCCGCGCCGCGGAATCCGCCTGTGCTGCCCGCCGGGAAGGCAATGTGCGACATCCGGCGGCGCGGTCACTCCTGATCCCGTCCCGTCACCCGCGCGTGTCATGGGTTACAGCCGGGTTGAGTTCGGGCGGAACGCGCGACATCTCCGGGTCATTCCCGCCAGCCGCTGCCAGGAGTCGCCCCATGGTGCCCCAAGAATTCAGCCTTTCCGGCCATGACGGCGCAGACCGGACCGCCCGGCTGCACCTGCCCCAGGATCCGCCCCTGGCCACCGCGATCCTCGCGGGAGGATCCGGTCTGGCGGCGCGGCGCATCCTGGCCCGGCTGGGCGCCATGGGCCTGGCCGTGCTGGATCTGGACCCCGGCCCGGACGAAGACCCCGCCCCGGCCGGCACGCCCGGCTGCGACCCCGACAGGCTGGTGCGGGCCGCGGCGGCGCTGACGGCGCGGGGCCTGCCCCCGGCCCTGCTGATCGGCCAGGGCCGCGGCGGCACCGGGGTGCTGCGCGCGGCAGCGGGAATCGAGGCGGCCCGCGCCATGGTGACGATCTCGCCCCGTTTTGCGGAACCGCCGCGGCGGCCCGGATCGCAGCCCGCGCTCCTGGTGATCCACGCCGCGCGCGACGGCACCGAGCCCCCTGCCGAGGCGCTGCGGCTGCTGGCCGCCGCGCCGCATCCGCGGCAGCTGGACATGCCCGACACGGCCGATCCGCAGATGGACAGCCCTGCAGCGGCCGAGGCCTGCGCCGCCGCCGTGGCCCGGTTTGCCGCCGCGCATCTGCCGCTGTCTCCGCCCGCCCCGCCGATCGGCGCGCCCGAGGGCGTGGTGCGCGTCTCCGAGGCCGATCCGGACGGGTTCCTGCAGGATGTCTCGCGCGGGCCTTTCCTGCACGGGCTGGCCGATGAACCGCCGGCCTATGGCGGCACCGATCGCGGCCTGACCCCCTATGGCTTCCTTGCCGCCGGGCTGGGCGCCTGCACCTCGATGACCATCCGGATGTATGCGCGGCGCAAGGGCTGGGCACTGGATCATGTCTCGGTCGAGGTGACCCATGACAAGGTCCATGCGCAGGATTTCACGCCCGAGAGCCGTTCCAAGGTCGACCAGTTCCGGAGGGTCATCCGCCTGGAAGGCCGCCTGGACGCGACCCAGCGGCGGCGGCTGATGGAAATCGCCGAGCACTGCCCGGTTCACGAGACCCTGGCCGGGAAGGCCCGCATCCTGACCGCACTGGCGGAATGACGCGGGCGCTCCGCCCGTCCTTCCGCGACTGGACCCCGGGCAGGGAATTGCGCTAGGCCAAGGCCGGGGCCATGTACCGTATGCCCGCCGTCGGAGACCCGTATCGCCATGTCCAGCAAGCAGACCGAAACCCTGTCCCTCCTCGGAAAGGAGCTGGGCCAGTTTCTCCTGATCTTCGCCCTCGCCTTCGGGCTGATGCGGCTGCTGGAACATTACTGGCAGGACCCGCTGAGCATGCTGGCCGGTAGCGCGGGCATCATGGCCGCGATGCTGCTGGTCAAGCGCCGTCTCGCGCTGGTCGTCACCGGCCTGGCCGCGGGCGTGCTGGGGCCGATGTTCACCATCCATGCGGTGCGCGCCGGGGCGCTGAGCTTCGCCGCGCCGCATCTGGAAGGCGTGCCCGCCTGGCTGTTCACCGCCTGGGGGGCGGGCGGCGTGTTCTTCGGCTGCCTCTACGGTTTTCTGCAGGTGCTGTTCGCCCAGGCCGAAACGCTGCGCAAGCACGAGAGCCCCCGGCAGGACGATCCCCATTCGACCGACGACGCCTGAGCCTGCCGCGTCATGGGCCAGGCCGTCACCGCGCAGCTCCGCCCGAAGCGCGGTGGACCGTTCGGGAAAAGGGTGCGGCTCTGCCTCCTGTCGCTGCTCATCGCGGGCCCGGCCCCCGCGGGCGAGCCCGCGATGCTGCCGGTCGCGGATCATGCGAGATGGCAGGCGATCGGTCGGCTGAACCGCGACGGCTATCGCGATCGCGGCATGTGCACCGCCACGCTGATCGGTCCCGATCTCGTCCTGACCGCCGCCCATTGCCTGCGCGACGGCACCGGCGGCGCCGTCCGGCCGGAGCGGCTGCGCTTCCTCGCGGGGTGGCTGCGCGGCGAGGCCGCCGCCATCGCCCGCATCGCCTCCGTGGAGATGGCCGCGACCGGCCCCGCCGCCACCGCCACCGACAGGGCGCTGCTGCGCCTGGCGGCGCCCGTGACCACGATCCGGCCCCTGCCCCTGGCCGCCCCCGATCCGGGGCGCCCCGCGCGCATCCTGGGCTATCGGCGCGATCGGCCGCATGCGCTGAGCGATGCCGGGGACTGCGCGCTGGAGCTGCTGCCCGGCGGCACGATGCGTCTGGGCTGCCCGGTCACATCCGGCAATTCCGGCGGCCCCGTGCTTCAACGGGGGGAGGCGGGCTGGCAGGTGGTCGGCATCGTCTCGGCGACCGACGGCCGGGAGACGCTGGCCGCCCCCCTGCCCTGATCCGCAAGCAGAAGGGGCCGCGCCTCGCGGCACGGCCCCTGCAAGATCATGCGACGCGCGATCAGGCGGCGGCGCGGCTGACCAGGACCTCGCCCACGGTCTTCTGGGCGGCGCCCTCATCCGTGCCGGAGACGGCCGCGACCTCGCGGGTCAGGCGCTCCAGCGCGGCCTCGTAGAGCTGACGCTCGGAATAGGACTGTTCGCGCTGATCATCGGCGCGATGCAGGTCGCGCACCACCTCGGCAATGGAAATCAGGTCGCCGGAATTGATCTTCTGTTCATATTCCTGGGCCCGGCGCGACCACATCGCGCGTTTCACCTTGGCCTTGCCGCGCAGCGTGTCCATCGCCTTGGTCACGACATCGGGGCTGGACAGCGAACGCATCCCGACCTCGGCCGCCTTGGCGGTGGGAACGCGCAGGGTCATCTTGTCCTTTTCAAAAGAGATCACGAACAGTTCCAGCGTGATGCCGGCAATGTCCTGTTCCTCGATCGATACGATCTGCCCCACTCCATGGGCCGGGTAGACAACGTAGTCGTTCGGGCGGAATTCAGACATCTTCGCTTTGCTCATCGCGGTATAATCCTCAGGCTTTCCCCAGCGTCCGCCCCCCGGGACCCCCTTGCCGACACAAAAACACTTCGTCGCAAACCGGGCGCCACAGGGCAAAAAAACGACCGCACGGTTGTGCCGGCCGCTTGAGACGGGACTTGTTTGTGACGCAGGTATAACAAAAAATGGGCAGGAAAAAAAGTCCTGCCGCCTGCATGGCCGCCATGTCAGGCCAGATTCCCGGGAATCCGGCGCGATCTGCCGATTTTCAGGGCGCGGGCCCCTCTGCCGCCAGCAAACATCCACATGCCTTCGGATGCAAGCCGGTTTTCAGCGCATCTGCCGGAGAAACCGCCCCGCAGGCGATTCTCAGCTTCCCTCGCCGGGCGCCTCGGAGAAGTACTTCTCCATCTTGCCCTCTTCGCCGTCCCGTTCGGCGGCTTCGGGCAACGGGTCCTTCTTCTCGACGATGACCGGCCACAGCTCGCTGTACTTGCGGTTGAATTCCACCCATTGCTCCATCCCCGGCTCGGTATCGGGGCGGATCGCATCGGCGGGACATTCGGGTTCGCAGACCCCGCAATCGATGCATTCGTCGGGATGGATGACCAGCGTGTTCTCGCCCTCGTAGAAGCAATCCACGGGGCAGACTTCGACGCAGTCGGTGTATTTGCAAGCGATGCAGTTTTCGGTGACGACGTAGGTCATGGACTCTCTCGATTGATCAGCCCGGTCCTTAAGGCCTGAGCCCGGGTCATTCAAGCGCCGAACGTTTCAGAGCGCGGGCCCGGTCGCGTTCGCGGCGGCTGGGGGCCGGACCTGCCGCGGGGGCGGCGGGATCGCGCGGGACCTCCGGGGTCAGATCGTGGTAGAGCGCCTGCGCCTCGGGGGCCGGGCCGCGGCGGGTGCCGATTCCCAGCACGCGGATCACGCGGATCCGTCCGCCCTGCGGAAAGGTCAGCGTATCGCCCGGCTTGACCACCTGCGCCGCCTTGCGGACATGGGCGCCGTTGAGCCTCAGCTGGCCGGAGCCGACGAGTTCCGCCGCCAGCCCCCGCGTCTTGAAGAAGCGCGCCTGCCAGAGCCATTTATCGACCCGCAGCCGCGCCTCCTGGGACATCAGCCCTTGTCCTTCAGCCCCATCAGCGCGGCGGCGAAGGGGTTGTCGGGATCGATGGCCTTTTCCTTGCGCTGCGGCTTGGCGGAATAGACCTTGGCGCCCTGATCCTTGCGGGGGCCGTCCTTGTTCCAGTCGCGCTTGCCGCCGGGCTTGCCCTTGCCGCGGGGCTTGCCGCCCTCGCTGCGGGGCTTGCCGTCGCCGCGCCCCTGACCGCCGCCCTCGCCGCGGGAGGATCTGCGTCCGCCGCCCGAGCGGTCGCCGCCTCGGCGCCGGGGCGCCCAGGCGAAGGTGTAGAACACCTCGGTCACGGTTTCGCCCTCGACGGGGGCCTCCGCGGGCGCTTCGGGCTGAGCCTCCGGCGCATCGGCGACGACGATCTGCTCCCCGGCCGCCGGCGCCGCGCCGGTCTCTTCCGCGGAAGGCTCCACCGACAGAAGATCGGGCTCGGCCGCGACATCGGTTTCCGGACCTGCGGCCTCGGAGACTTCCTCGGCCAGCATCGGACCCTCGGCATCCACCGCCGGAACCACCGCCTCGGCAGCGGCCGGATCGGCGAGCGGATCGTCCCCCTCGGGATCGGTCACGGCGGCCACTTCGGCGGGCAGATCCTCGGCCGGTGCCGCATCCTCGGCCGCCGGAACGGCCGCGGGGGCCACGGGTTTCACCTTCTGGCGCTCGCCGCGTTCCGCCTTGTAGCCCAGACCCTGCATCAGGTCGGCGAACTGCTCCAGCGTCATGCCGGTGATCGACAGCATGTCGGGCGTGGCCTCGAAGCCGCCGCGCGTATCCTGGGCGCGCAGCAGGTCGGCCAGACGTTCCAGCATGTCGATGCGGATCGAGCGCTGGCCGGCGGGGCGGTAGCCCGCCATCGCGTGATAGCCTTCGGGGGCCTGCGCATCGGTCGGCACGGTGACCAGGCCGGGCGGCGGCGCGGAGGGGAAGTCGTCCAGATTGCGTTCCAGCGACCACAGCAGCAGCCGCAGCCGGGTCGGCGCGGGCTTCAGCAGAAGCGGCATGAAGATGGTGAACTGGCCGAATCGCACGCCATGCTTGCGCAGCTGTCCGCGGGTCTCCTGATCCAGCGCCTTGACCTCGTTCGCGATCGCGTCGCGCGGGATCACGCCCTGGCCTTCCAGCATCCGGAAGGCAAAGCCCTTGGCCTGCGGGCTCAGCGCCTCGTCGCGCGACATCGCCAGGAGCGGCTCGAAGGCAGCGGCGACCTTGCGGTCGATGAAATGCTGCAGCCGGCGCTGCACCTTCTGCGCCACGTCATGGCCCGCCTCGTCATCGACGAAGGCCTTCACCTGCGGACGCAGCGTCTCGGCACCGGCGACCAGCTTGCCGACGGCATGTTCGCCCCACATCAGCCCGCCCTGGTCGGTGAAGTCGAGCTCGGTATCGGGCGCATTGTAGAACCGGTCGGCGCGCAGGTGGAATTCCGGCGCAAGCGCCGCCACCGCCGCCTGTCGCAGCGTCTTGGCCTCGTCCGCCGTCGCGGCCTTGTCCTGGCTGAACCGGAATCCCTCCAGCCGTCCGACGAACTGGCCCTCGACGGTCACTTCGCCCTTGTCATTCACCTCAGCCACAAGGCTCTCCTTCTCCTTCAACCGCCGCAGCAGGACACTGGTGCGGCGATCTACAAATCTCTGGGTCAGCCGCGCGTGAAGCGCATCCGACAGGCGGTCTTCTACAGAACGAGTCACTTCGCGCCAATGGCTTTCGTCATCCAGCCAGCCCTGGCGCTGCGCCACGTAGGTCCATGTGCGAATATAGGCCAGACGCTTGGAAAGTGCATCGATATCACCCTCCGTCCGGTCGATCCGGCGGACCTGCGCCGCCATCCAGTCATCCCCGATTCGCCCCTGGTCATGCAGGAACCCGTAGATCTGCTCCAGCAGCGCGGCATGCTCGGTCTCGGAAATGCCGCGGAAATCGGGAATCCGGCAGACATCCCACAAGAGCCGGATCGACTTCGTGTTGTTGGCGCGGTTGCGCACATCGACGGAGGAGGCCAGGGATTTCAGCGCCAGCACGTCATCGGCATCGCGCGCCCGCGTCAGCAATTCGTGGTGGGTATGTTCTTCCAGCGAGGCGATCAGCCCGCCGAGATTGGCGAAATTCAGCCGCGAATTGCGCCATTGCAGCTTGGTCACCGGGGCGAAGCGGTTGCCGACAATCGCCTCGGCCAGGTCCTCGTGCAGGGGCCGCGCCTCGCCGGTGACGCCGAACGTGCCGTCCTCGGTATGGCGCCCCGCCCGCCCGGCGATCTGGGCCAGTTCGTTGGGCTGCAGCGGGCGCATCCGGCGGCCGTCGAATTTATGGGTCGAGGAAAAGGCCACGTGGCGGATGTCCAGGTTCAGCCCCATCCCGATCGCGTCGGTCGCCACCAGGTAATCGACATCGCCGTTCTGGTACATCTCGACCTGCGCGTTGCGCGTGCGCGGGCTCAGCGCGCCCATCACCACCGCCGCGCCGCCCTTCAAGCGGCGGATCACCTCGGCGATGGAATAGACCGAATCGACCGAGAACCCGACGATGGCCGATCGTGCGGGCATCCGGCTGATCTTCCTGGAACCGGTATAGGTCAGCTCGGAGAAGCGTTCGCGCGTGTGGAACGTGGCCTCGGGCACCAGCGCCGCGATGGCGCCGCGCATCGTCGCCGCGCCGAGGAACATCGTTTCCTGGAATCCCCGCGCCCGCAGCAGACGGTCGGTGAAGACATGGCCGCGCTCGGGATCGGCGCAAAGCTGGATTTCGTCGATCGCCAGGAAATCCGCGCCCAGACCCTCGGGCATCGCCTCCACCGTGCAGACCCAGTACTGGGTGCGCTCGGGCACGATGCGTTCCTCGCCGGTGACCAGCGCCACAACCGACGGCCCGCGCTTCGCCACGATCCGGTCATAGACCTCCCGCGCCAGCAGGCGCAGCGGCAGGCCGATGACCCCGGTGCGGTAGGACAGCATCCGCTCGATGGCGTAATGCGTCTTGCCGGTATTCGTCGGACCCAGGACTGCCTGGACCCTGCCTCGCGCCGTCATTGGTGATTTCCCTGAAATGGGCGGGTCAGATCTCCTGCTCGCCCAGTTCCCTTTTGATCCGCTCGATGGCCTCTTCTACGGGGGGCTGGTGCGGATGTATAGCCAGTGCGGCACCGTAGACCTCCAGCGCCTGCTGCCGGTGGCCCAGTTCCTCCAGGATCATGCCGAAGCCCGACAGCGCCCCGAAATGCCGCGGATTCAGCGCCAGCGCCCGTTCGATATCGGCCACGGCAAGCCCCAGCTCGCCCTCCTGGTAGAAGGCGGTGGCGCGGGCGTTCCAGCCCTCGGCGAAATCCGGTGCATGATCGGTCAGCGCGGTCAGGTGGTCGACCGCCGCCTGCAGGTCCCCCGCCTCCATCGCCTCGCGCCCGCGCTGCAGCAGCAGGTCCATCGCCGGAGAGCCCGATCTCGACCATTCCTGCCAGATCTGCGCCTCGACCCCCTGCCAATCGGCAGCCTGCGGATCCTGCAGCTCGGCGAAGAGCTCGTCCAGGCGGTCCGGGTCCGCGACGGCAGGCGACGTAACGGAACAGGCCAGGGCAAGGAAAACCGGTTTCAATAGCGGCGAAGGTCTGGTCATACTCGGATCATAGCCGGTCCGGGCGATTTGGCCCAGACCCATCGTGACGGAGAAGGGGCCGACATGAGCAATGTGATCGACGGGGCCGTGACCGCCCTGCGCGCCAAGCTGGGCGACGGGTTCGACGGGTCCGCGAAATTCCACATCCTCGACGAAGGCTGCATCGTGGCGGATGGCGCGGGCGTGCGCGAGGCCGACGAGGAGACCGACGTGACGCTTTCGGCCGATCGCGAGACCTTCGAGGCGATGCTTGCGGGCGAGCTCGACCCCTCCAGCGCCTTCATGTCGGGCCGCCTGAAGATCGAGGGCGACATGGGCGCGGCGATGAAGCTGGGCGCCGCCCTGTCCGGATGAGCATCGAGGGGGCGATGACCATGACCGGTGCAGCCCCCTTCTTCGCGGCCGAAAGCGGCGCGCCCCCCGGGGCGGGCGCGGTATGGCGCCGGACCCCGGATGGCGTGCGGCTGCGCATCGGCGTGCTGGCCCGCGGGACGCGCGGCACGGTCCTATGCTTTCCCGGGCGCACCGAGTACCTGGAGAAATACGGCCCCACGGCCCGCGACCTGGAGGCGGCCGGCTATTCCATGGTCGCGATCGACTGGCGCGGCCAGGGGCTGGCCGACCGGCTGCTGCCGGATGCCGCGCTGGGTCATGTCGGGCGCTTCTCTGATTACCAGGCGGATGTCGCGGCGCTGACGGCCCATGCCGCGGAGGCCGGGCTGCCCCGCCCCTGGTTCCTCCTGGCGCATTCCATGGGCGGCGCCATCGGGCTCGAGGCGCTGGAGGCCGGGCTTGCGGTCCGGGCTGCCGTCTTCACCGCGCCCATGTGGCATGTCACGATCCCGCCCCTGGCCCGGCCCGCCGCGCGGATCATCCCGCCGCTGGCCGAACGGCTGGGCCTGTGGCGCCGGGCGCTGCCGGGCATGTCGCGCCACGCCTACATCCTGCAGGCCGATCCCGCCGACAACCTGCTGACCGGCGATGCCGGGACCTTCCGCTGGTTCCGCTCGCATCTGCGCAACCACCCGGAACTGGCGCTGGCCGCCCCGACGCTGCGCTGGTTCTCCGAGGCGATGCGGGCCTGCGACCGGCTGAACCGCGCCCCGCTGCCGGACCTGCCGGCAAGGGTGTTCCTGGGCAGCCGGGAAAGGATCGTCAGCACGCAAAGCATCCGCGCCCAGGTCGCGCGCTGGCCCGGCGCGGAACTGGTCGAGCTTGCGGAGGGGCGGCACGAGGTGCTGATGGAAGCCCCCCCGCTGCGCGGGCAGGTCATCGCCGGGATGATCGCGCTCTTCGACGCGCATTGCGGCATCTGAGCATTTGCGGGGCCGGGGGCGGATGGCTACCTCTGGATCGCGACCGCCCGGAGGGGCCAGCATCCATCGCCTGGTGCCCCGCAGCGGGCCGGGGACCGGGGCGGGCGGCGCGGTGATGCGTCGAGCAGCGAGGACCCAGATGACCGATTTCCAGCGCTATGCCGTCTACTACCTGCCACCCGAGGGCGCGCTTGCCGAATTCGGCGCAAGCTGGCTGGGCTGGGACGCGGCAGAGGGGCGGGCCGTGCCGCATCCCGCCGATCTCGATCCCGGGCTCGACATCGCTGCCCTTACCGCGACGCCGCGCCGCTACGGGTTCCACGCGACGATCAAGCCGCCCTTCCGCCTGGCTGCAGGGCGCAGCGCGCGGGAACTGTCCATCGCCTTCCACGACTTCTGCGCCCGCCAGCAGCCGGTGATGCTGGAGCGGCTGGAACTGACACGGCTGGGCGGCTTCCTGGCGCTGACCCCCCCGGGGGATACCGGCGCGCTGGCACGGCTCGCCGCGGCGGCGGTGCGCGACCTGGACGGGTTCCGCGCCCCCGCCCCCGAGGCCGAGCTGGCCCGGCGCCGCGGGGCCGGACTGTCGCCGCGGCAGGAGGAGAACCTGGCGCGCTGGGGCTATCCCCATGTGATGGAGGAATTCCGGTTTCACATGACGCTCAGCGGGCGGATCGCCGATGCGCAGCAGCGCGCGCGGCTGCAGGCAGCCCTGGCGCCGGTGCTGGAACCGATCCTGCCCGCGCCCTTCGGCATCGACACGCTCTGCCTGGTGGGCGCCGATGCCGAGGACCGGTTCCGCCTGATCGAGAGACTGCAGCTGCGCGGCCAGCCCGAATCCTGAGCCCGCGCGGGCGCCGCACCGGGCGGCAGTCTGCCGCCCCCGCGCGGGCTGTCATGACGCTGTCACGCAAACCGTGTCTAGGAACGGCCAGCATGACACCGACCGCCCCTCTTCCCGGGGTCCCGGCCAGCTGCCGGACCCTCTTCGTCTCGGATATCCACCTGGGCACCCGCGGCTGCCAGGCCGGGATGTTCCTCGATTTCCTCGACCATGTGGAGGCCGAACGGATCTACCTGGTCGGCGACATCTTCGACGGCTGGCGGCTGCGCCGCGGCTGGCACTGGCCGCAGCCGCACAACAACGTCGTGGAGGCCCTGCTGGCGCGCGCGCATGAAGGCGTCCCGGTCATCTACATCCCCGGCAACCATGACGAGGTGATGCGCCGCTACCTGGGCACGCATTTCGGCGGCATCGACGTGCGCGACGAGGATACCCATGTCACCGCCGACGGGCGCCGCCTCCTGGTCGTTCATGGCGACAAGTTCGACGTGGTGGTGATGAATGCGCGCTGGCTGGCCCATGTCGGCGACTGGGCCTACACGGTCACGCTCTGCGCGAACACCTGGTACAACCGCGTCCGCCGCCTCTGGGGCGGGCAGTACTGGTCGCTGTCCAACTGGGCCAAGCAATCGGTCAAGCGCGCGGTCAGCTTCATCGGCGAATTCGAGAAGGTGCTGGCCGACGAGGCCCATCGCGGCGGCTATGACGGGATCGTCTGCGGCCATATCCACAAGGCCGAGATGACGCGGCTGGGCGATGTGCTCTATGTCAATTGCGGCGACTGGGTGGAAAGCTGCACCGCGATCGTCGAGGATCATGACGGCGGCCTGCGCCTGGTCGACTGGGCGGACCTGGTGCGCGAGCGCGCCAGGGCGGAGCGGGACCGGGCCCGCGATGCCCGCGGCGAGGATCGCGGGGGCCGCCGCAGGAAACAGAAGAAATCCAAGAAGACCAAGGCCGCCTCCTGACGCGGCACCGGGGCAGAGGACCATGACAGATCACAGCATTGCGCGCCGTCAGCTCGGCGGAGCCGTCCACCAGCGATCCGCGCTTTCCGCCACGGGCGCGCTGGAACGCATCTTCTCGGGGCTCTTCACCGGGCTGGTCTATGCCCAGATCTGGGAGGATCCGGTGGTCGACATGCAGGCGCTGGAGCTGGGGCCCGGCGACCGGCTGGTCTGCATCGCCTCGGGCGGGTGCAACATGATGAGCTATCTCGCGGCCGGACCGGCGGGCATCACCGCCGTCGATCTCAGCCCGGCCCATGTGGCGCTGAACCGGCTCAAGCTGGCCGCCGCGCGGACCCTGCCGGGCCATGCGGAATTCTACGAATTCTTCGGCCATGCCGACCGGCCGGGCAACCCGGCGCTCTATGACCGCTACATCGCCCCCGGGCTCGATGCCGAGAGCCGCGCCTTCTGGGAGGCCCGGCAGGGCCGCCTGCGCCGCCGCATCGACATGTTCGCCCACGGCTTCTACCGCTACGGGGTGCTGGGCCGGTTCATCGCCGCCGCGCATCTGGTCGCCGGGCTGGGGCGGGTCGATTTCCGTCCGCTCCTGGCGGCGCGGAACCTGGAGGACCAGCGCGCCTTCTTCGAGGCCGAGGTCGCGCCGCTTTTCGAGACGCGCGGGCTGCGCTTCATCGCGCGGCGCAGGGCATCGCTTTTCGGGCTGGGCATCCCGCCCGCGCAATTCGACAAGCTCGCCGCCGAGGGCGGCGGCGACATCGTGCCGGTGCTGCGCGAACGCACGCGCAAGCTGATCTGCGACTTCCCGATCTCGGAAAACTATTTCGCCTGGGCCGCCTTCAACCGCGGCTACCGCCCCGACGGCACCGGCCCGGTTCCGCCCTATCTGGAGGCCGCCAACTGGGACGCCCTGCGCGCCGGGGCCGGACGCGTCGAGGTGCTCAACCGCAACCTGACCGACATGCTGGCCGGCAAACCCGATGCCAGCCAGGATGCCTATGTGCTGCTGGATGCCCAGGACTGGATGACCGACGCGCAGCTGAACGCCCTCTGGAGCCAGATCACCCGCACCGCACGGCCCGGCGCGCGCGTGATCTTCCGCACCGGCGGGGCGCCCGACATCCTGCCCGGCCGGGTGGCCGATGCGACGCTGAGGCGCTGGACCAGCGATCCCGGCGCGGGTCAGCTGTTCTGGCAGAGGGACCGTTCGGCCATCTATGGCGGTTTCCACAGGTATACCTTCCGGAAGTAGGATCGGCATGAAGGCAGATTTCCGCCACGGCGAGCTGATGGACCGGGTCTACCGGCACCAGGCGGCCATCTACGACCTGACGCGCAAATACTACCTTCTGGGCCGCGACCGGCTGATCGACGACCTGGAGATGGCCCCCGATGCCGCGATCCTCGAAATCGCCTGCGGCACCGGGCGCAACCTGATCCGCATCGGCCGCCGCTATCCCGAGGCCCAGCTTTACGGCGTCGACATTTCCGGCGCCATGCTGCGCCAGGCCTCGAAGAACAGCAGCCACGCGGCGATGAACTGGCGCATCAGGCTGGCCAAGGCCGATGCCTGCGCCTTCGATCCGCAGATGACGCTGAAACGCGCGCAATTCGACCGGATCGTCTTCAGCTACTGCCTGTCGATGATCCCCGACTGGCAGGGCGCGCTGGAGCACGCGGTGACGATGCTGGCCCCCGGCGGGCGCATCCATATCGTCGATTTCGGGGCGCAGGACCGCCTGCCGCGCTGGTTCGGGGGGGGCATCCGCTGGTGGCTGTCGAAATTCCATGTTGCCCCCCGCCCCGATCTGGGCGACGCGCTGCACCGGATCGCCGCCGCGCACGGGCTGCAGGCGGAAACCCGGTCGCATTGCCGCGGCTACGCCGTAATCGCCACGCTGAGGAGACCTGCCGCATGATCGCCGCGCTCGACCACCTGGTGCTGACCACCGAACACGAGGAGACCTGCATCGCCTTCTATACCGGCCTCCTGGGCATGGAGCTGCAGAGCTTCGGCGCGGGCCGCCGCGCCTTCCGTTTCGGCGACCAGAAGATCAACCTGCATCTGAAGGGACGCGAATTCGAGCCCAAGGCGCGCATCCCGCAGCCCGGCGCGCTGGATCTGTGCCTTCTGGCCGCGATCCCGCTAGAGGAGGTCATCGCCCGGCTGCACGCCGCGGGGATGACGATCGAGGAAGGCCCGGTCGCCCGCACCGGCGCGCGCGGACCGATCCGCTCGGTCTACCTGCGCGATCCCGACGGCAACCTGATCGAGATTTCCAGCTACGGCTGAGCGCCGCTCAGTCCTGCTTCGGCCGGTCGTCATACCGGCCCGAGAGGATGCGCCGGGCATCGCCCTCGGGGTCGTCATACTGGTTGGCGCGCAGGGACCACAGGAAGGCCCCCAGCCCGGCCGCCCCCAGGATCAGCGAGGCCGGGATCAGGATGGCCAGGATCTCCATCAGCGCAGCCTCAGCGCGTTCAGCGACACGGTGACGGAACTCAGCGACATGGCCGCGGCGGCGATCAGCGGCGAGCAGAGCCCGGCCACGGCCAGCGGCACCGCCAGGATGTTGTAGACCGTCGCGATGCGGAAATTGCCGCGGATCCGCCGCACCGCGCTGATCGCGGTCTGCCGCGCCGCCGGGATCGCGGAGAGATCGGCCTGCAGCAGCACCATGTCCGAGGCCGCCCGCGCCGCCTCCAGCCCGGTCGCGGGCGAGATCGAGACATGCGCCGCCGCCAGCGCCGCGGTGTCGTTCAGCCCGTCGCCCACCATCAGCACCTTGCCGCCCTGCGCCGACAGCAGCCGGATATGGGCGGCCTTGTCCTGCGGCAGCACGGCCGCGCGCCAGTCCTCGATCCCCAGGCTCCAGGCCAGGGCCGCGACGGCAGGCGCCCGGTCGCCCGAGAGCAGGCAGATGCGCATCCCCTGCGCGCGCAGCTTCTCCACGGTGTCCCGCGCGCCGGGGCGCAGGCGGTCGCGCAGGGTGATGGCCACGGCCTCGCCCTCGCCCAGCCGCATCCACACCGCGCTGCCTCCCGGCTGGACCGGCCCGGCACCGCCGGTCCAGTCGGGGCGCCCGATCCGCAGGCGCTGGCCTTCCCAGCGTGCCTCGATCCCGAAACCCGGAACCTCGCGCACGGCCTCCAGCGGCGCGGGGACGGCCCCCGCCGCCTGCGCCGCGCGGGCGATGGCCCGGGCCATCGGGTGGGCCGAAACCGCCGTCACCCCCGCCGCCAGCGCCTGCATCCGCTGGGGCAGCTCGGCAAAGCCCTGCACCTCCGGCTCGCTCAGCGTCAGCGTGCCGGTCTTGTCGAAAACGACGATGTCGGTCTCCGCCAGCCGCTCCAGCGCGGTCGCATCCTTGATCAGGACCCCGCGGCGGAACAGCCGTCCCGAGGCGGCGGTGGTCACGGCGGGAACGGCAAGCGCCAGAGCGCAGGGGCAGGTGATGATCAGCACCGCCGCCGCGATGTTCAGCGCAAGCCGCAGATCCCCCGTCCCCGCCAGCCAGCCCACCGCCGCGAGGGCTGCCAGCAGATGCACGCCCGGCGCATAGAGCCGCGCCGCCCGGTCGGCCAGCGACGAATATTGCGACCGCCCGCTCTCGGCGACGGCGACGAGGTCGGTCAAGGCATGCAGCGAGGTATCGCGCCCCACCGCCGTGGCGCGCAGCACCAGCGGGCCGACCAGGTTCACCTCCCCGGCCTGCACCGCCAGGCCCGGTCCGGCCGCCACCGGCTGGCTTTCCCCGGTCAGGAGGCTGCGGTCGAGCTCGGATATGCCCTCCGTCACCACCCCGTCCACCGGAATGCGGCTGCCGGGCCAGACCCGGATCAGGTCGCCCGCCGCAAGATCCGCCTGGGCGACCGTCTCTTCCTGCCCGTCGCGCAGGCGCGTTGCGCGCGGCACTTCCAGCGCGGCCAGTTCCTGCGCCGCCGAACGGGCCGCGCTGCGGGTGCGGTGATCCAGGTAGCGCCCCGCCAGAAGGAAGAAGCACAGCATCAGCGTGGCGTCGAAATAGGCCTGCGCCCCGGATTGCGCCGTCTCGTAGACCGAGGTGGCCAGCGTCAGCACGATCGCCAGGGTGATCGGCACATCCATGTTCAGCTGCCCGCGGCGCAGGGCGGCCAGCGCGCTGCGGTAGAAGGGCTGCCCGGCAAAGGCCGCCGCCGGCAGGGCGATCAGCGCGCTGATCCAGTGGAACATGTCGCGCGTCGCGCCCTCGGCCCCGGACCAGACGGAGATCGACAGCAGCATGACATTCATCGCGGCGAAGCCGGCCACGCCCAGGCGCATCAGCAGGTCGCGCCCGCCCGGATCGGGGCCGGCAGGCTCCAGCGCCCCGGGATCGAGTTCGCGCGCCGCATATCCCGCCACCGCCAGCGCGGCACAGAGCGCCTCGGGCGACACCCCGGTTCCCGCCTCGATCTCGGCACGCCGCCGGGTCAGGTTGACCCGCGCCGCGCGCACGCCGGCGACCTCTTCCAGCGCGCGTTCCACCGCCAGCATGTCGCGCGCCTCCGACAGTTCCGGGACCGACAGGACGATGCGCACCGCCTGGCCCTCGCGCAGCCGCGCGACCATGGCCTGCGGATCGGTGCCGAAGCAGCCGGGGCAGCCCGCGCCGCCGGGAATGTCGGGGGATTCAGCCAGCGCCATGGATCAGCTCCTGCCGTCGCGCACGGGAAGGGGAATGCGCCGGAAGAACGCCGTCCCGTCGGCGGCCACCGCGCGCAGGCGGATGTTCCAGTTGCCGTCTTCCAGCCGCAGCGGGGTGGCGTAGACGGCGCCCTTGCGGGTGAATTCCGGGGTCACATCATCGCGCGTCGAGGTCGCCCAGCCGACCAGCGCCGCCATGGAGGCGATCTCGGCCGGGCCGCCATCCGGGCCGGTGATGGCGATCTCCAGGACGCCGTCGCCGTAATCCGCCCGCACCCCCCAGCCAAGCGCCATCTGCGCGGCCCGGGCGCGGTCGAATTCCTGGCTGGCCTGGTAGCTGCTGGCGGTCTCGATCCCCGGGAAGGTTGCGACCGCCTTCCAGGCCAGCAGCATGTTGACCGCGATCACCGTGCCGAAACCGGCCAGCGCGATGGCAAGCACCTTGCCCCCCGTCAGCCTGCCGGTCGCCAGCTTGCCTGTCACCTTGGCGCTCATCATTCTCCCCTGCCGGTGAAGACGGTGTCCTTGATCACCGATTCCCCGCTCGCGGTATCCTCGACGCGGATCGACAGTCCGGTCAATTCCGATCGCGCGGCCGTGCTGTCCGGCCCCGCCATGATATAGAGCCTCTGCAACATCGTCGAATCCGCGGGCACCATGACCGTATCGCCGCGGGCCCCTTCCAGCGCGACCTCCAGGGGCATCTGCGCCTCGACGGTGACGCGATAGGGCCGGTCCTCGCCGTGCTTGTTGCGCATCCTCACATCATAGGCGTTGCGGATCGTGCCGTCCGAGAGGGTGATGTAGACCGGGTTGCGGATCGGCGCGACGGTGACGGAGATGTCCTCGCGCAGCATCAGCGCCGCCAGGAGCCCCGCCCCGACCCCGGCCCAGAGCACCGTGTAGAGGATCGTGCGCGGACGCAGCACGTGGCGCCAGACCGGGATCGGCGGCTTGCCCGCGGTTTCGTGCACTTCGTCGGTCAGCGCCATGTAGTCGATCAGCCCCCGCGGCTGGCCCACCTTGTCCATGATCTCGTTGCAGGCATCGATGCACAGCGCGCAGGTGATGCATTCCAGCTGCTGGCCGTCGCGGATGTCGATCCCCATCGGGCAGACATTGACGCAGGCATTGCAGTCGATGCAGTCGCCCGGCCGGGGCGCATCGGCGGGGGCCACGCGCTGGCCGATCGCATCGGCGGCATGCGTCGTCTCGGCCACTTCGGCATGGCGGCGGCGATGGCGGCCTCGCGGCTCGCCCCGCCAGGACCGGTAGGCGACGGTGATCGTGTCCTCGTCCATCATCGCCGCCTGGATGCGCGGCCAGGGACACATGTAGATGCAGACCTGTTCGCGCATGAACCCGCCGAAGACGAAGGTCGTCGCGGTCAGGATCGCCACCGTGGAATAGGCCACCAGCGGCGCCTCGAAGGTCGCGAGGTCGCGCAAGAGGGTCGGCGCATCGGCGAAATAGAACACCCAGGCCCCGCCCGTGGCCAGCGCGATCGCCAGCCAGGCGGCCCATTTCGTCACCCTCAGCCGCGCCTTGCGCGCATCCCATTTCCGCCGCAGCAGGCGGATGCGCGCGTTGCGGTCGCCCTCGATCCAGCGTTCGACAAGGATGAAGAGGTCGGTCCAGACCGTCTGCGGACAGGCATAGCCGCACCAGACCCGCCCCAGCGCCGAGGTGAAGAGGAACAGGCCCAGCCCCGCCATGATCAGGAGCCCGGCCACGAAATAGAATTCATGCGGCCAGATCTCGATCCAGAAGAAGAAGAACCGCCGGTTGGCCAGGTCGATCAGCACCGCCTGGTCGGCCAGGCTGCCGCCCCGGTCCCACCGGATCCAGGGCGTGACGTAATAGATGCCCAGCGTCACGATCATGATGATCCACTTGAGCCGACGATAGGGTCCCGAGACACGCTTGGGAAAGATCGGCTCGCGGCTGGCATAAAGGGACGGGGGTTGCTCGCTCGCGGTCATGGCGTTTCCGATTCCGGATGCTCCTGTCATAGCGTGTATCCGTTACCCAAAATTGGCTAGTGGCTTGACGCGGATCATTCATCGGCAGATCGTCGCAAATCCCGGCAGGGCGCGGAGGCCGGCGCCCGCCCCGGGAAACGCGCGAACAGGACAGGCGCCGGCGAAGGCCGGATCCGGGCCGCGGCTCGCCCCGGATCCTGCCCCGCATTAGACGGCCCGGACCGGCCCCGCCTTGACACAGGTCAAACCGGCGCCGGATCGCAGGCAAGGAGGAGACCGCCATGGCCCAGCCCGAACCGATGCCCGCCCGCAGGCAGGCCCGGACCGAGACGCGGGAATTCACCCCGGCGGAGATCGGCGCGCTGGCGCATCTCTATCGCGGCGAGGTCTATCGCAGCACGATCTGGCGCACCCGGCTGGACACCACGACCAACTGGTCGGTGGTGACGCTGGGCGTGGCGCTGTCGATCACCTTCGCCTCGCCCGGCGCCTCGGCGCTGCCCCTGCTGCTGGTGGGGGTTCTGGTGACGCTCTTCATGGTGCTGGAGGCGCGGCGCTACCGCTATTTCAACGTCTGGCGCGCCCGCGCCCGCTGGATGGAGACGCATTTCTACGCCCCGATGCTGGACGATGGCGACCTGCATACCGAGGAGAACTGGCAGAAGATCCTGGCCCGCGACTACCTGCGCCCCGAATACCATGTCGGCATGACCCGCGCGATGGGCCGCCGGATCCGGCGCAACTACCTGTGGATCCTGGCCATCCAGTTCCTCGCCTATCTGGGCAAGCTGACCGTGCACCCGGTCCCGGCCCAGAGCCTGTCGGACGTGGTCGGACGCGCCGCCATCGGTCCGGCCCCGGGCTGGGCGGTGCTGGGCTTCGGCATCGCCTATCTCTGCGCCTGGGCGGGGCTGGCCGAATATGTCCGGCGCAGGGATGCCGCCAGCGCCCGCCGCAAGGGCGGCGGGCAATCGCTGGGATGAGCGGGGCGGATCAGATCAGGCTGTAGCCGTCATCCAGGACATACCTGTCCCCGACACCCAGCAAAGTGAGGGTCCGGCCCTCGCCGAAATCGAAGACGAGATTGCCGTCGATCTCGGAGGCGAAGGTCTCCAGCATCTCCCGATCCCCCGAGGTCCCCATGGTCAGGGCGAATTCCAGCCGCAGCCGGTCCGTCCCGACTTCGAAATCGGTGATGACGTCCTGGCCGCCATAGCGGCGGAAGATGAACAGATCCGCGCCATCCCCGCCCGTCAGCGTGTCGTCATCCTGCAGGTCGGACGGGGCCGTTTCGAAATACTCGCCGCTCTCGTAGGCATCGAACGCGTAGTACTGGCCGCCATCCAGCGTGTCGTCGCCATCGCCGCCCCAGAGCTGGTCATCATCGGCATTGCCCTCGATCCGGTCCGCCCCGGCCCCGCCATAGATGCGGTCATCGCCATCGCCGCCCTTGGCAACGTCGTCGCCGGCCCCGGAGAAGATGCGGTCATTCCCTGCCTCGCCCAGGATGTCATCCTCGTCGGCGCGGCCATAGATCCAGTCATTCCCGTTCCCGCCGCGGATGTCGTCATCGCCGGTGCCGCCATAGATCCAGTCGGCCCCGTCATCCCCGCGCAGCGCGTCATGGCCGACATTGCCGCGGATCGTGTCCGATCCCTGCCCGCCGTGAACCTCGTCCGCGCCGAACCCGCCCAGCAGCACGTCGCGCCCGTCGCCGCCCCATATGGTATCGCGGTCCATGCCGCCGCGGATCCTGTCCGCCCCGTCCCAGCCATAGAGGACGTCGCTGCCGGTGCCGCCCCAGATCGAGTCATCCCCGTCCCCGCCGACAAGGCGGTCATCCTCGCCGGTCCCGGCCAGGCCGCGAAGGCCGGCCAGCGCAATCTGCTGTCCCGGGGCATAGAGACCGCCCGGCACGGCCAGGCCCGCACCGCTTTGCAGATCGATCGTGGCCAGCAGATGGTCGACGGCATAGGGATCGGAAAAATCGACATAGGGCACCTCGGCCCCCGGCTGTGCACCGAGATAGAGGAACATATCATGGTCCTCCTTGGCCTCCCGGATCTGCAGAAAGACCATGCCTTCGTAGAGGCCGTCCCCGATCTGCCATATCGCGGCATCGTGTTCCGCCTGTCGCGACGATTGGGAGAAATACGTGCCTATGGCCGAGAAGGCCACGCTTGCCTGGGGCGCCGCCCCGTCCGTTCCGCCGGCAAACAGGACCTCCGAAACAGAGACCCCGTCGCCGCCGGGCATCAGCGCATAGCTTGCCTGCCAGTCCCCGGGCGCCAGCGACAGGGACATCGTCGCCCGGTTGGCATCTCCCGAGGCGTTCAGCCAGAATCCCCGGAAACTGTAGGTCGTCATCGCGCCATCCCCCTCACCTGCACTGCAGGCAGGCTAGGGGCATCGGGTTGTGGGCTCAACACCCGCAAGGGGGCTGTGCGGACCCGTCGCGCCCGGCTATTCGCCCCCGCCCAGCGCATGGACATAGGTCGCCACGGCATTGATCTGGGACTGCGTCAGGCGTGTGTTCCAGTTCGGCATCACGCCGAAACGGGCCCCGGCGATGGACTGGCGGACGGTGTCGTAATCCCCGCCATAGAGCCAGATGGCATCGGCGAGATTGGGGGCCCCGATCTCGGGATTGCCGGTCCCGTCCTCCATGTGGCACGCGACGCAATTATCGGCGAAAAGCGCTGCACCCTGCGCGGCCAGCGCGGAATCCGGCGGCGTGCCCGACAGCGACAGGACGTAATTGGCCAGCGCGTCGATCTGCCCGGGCTCCAGCAGCTCATCGAAGACCGGCATCTGCGAATAGCGCGCATCCGCATCCGTCTCGTTGCGGATGCCATGGGTGACCGTATAGGCGATGGACGCGATGTCGCCGCCCCACAGCCAGTCGTCATCCAGCAGGTTGGGAAAGCCCGTCGCCCCGGCCGCGCCGGATCCATGGCACTGCGCGCACCAGGTGCGGAACACCGCCGCCCCGGCATTCACCGCATACTGGCTCAGTTCCGGATCGCCGGAAAGCGCGGTCAGGTCGGCTGCGGCCAGGCGCGCATCGATCTCGGCATTGGCCTCGGTCATGCGCGCGACCTCCTCGGCGACCTCGCCGCGGGTCGACCAGCCCAGGAGGCCGGGCCACGCCCCTGTCACGCCCGGCCAAGAGGGCATCAGGATGGAATAGACCGCCCCCCAGATCAGGGTGATGTAGAAGATCGTCAGCCACCAGCGCGGCATCGGGTTGTCGTATTCCTCGATCCCGTCCCAGGAATGGCCGGTCGTGGGAACCTCTTGATCGCGCTGCGCGCCGTCATGGCTCTTGCCGGGCTGGCTGCTCATCTGCGGGCCTCCGTCCTGTCCCCGGCCGACGCGGGCCGGTCCTCGTTGCGGAAGATCATCCGGGCGCTGTCGCGATAGGGTTTCGCCCGGCCGAAGATCACCCACAGGCAGATGCCGCAGAAGATCGTGAACAGGTAGATCAGCGTGAAGTGATCCATGATCTGGCGGAAGATATCCTGCATGGCGCGCTCCTTACCGGCTGGGATCGGGGGTGAAGGTCGAGAAATCGACCAGCGTCCCCAGCATCTGGAGATAGGCGATCAGCGCATCCATCTCTGAAATGCCGGGCCGGCTGTCGAAATTGCGGACCTGGGCGCCGGGATAGCGTTCCAGCAGACCGTCGAAATCGCGTTCGGGATCAGCCTGTGCCCGGAAATCCGCTGTCGCCGCCGCGATCATCTCGGCGGTGTAGGGCACGCCGACCAGGCGATGGGTCTCCATCTTGGCGGCGATCTGCGCGGGCTGGATCAGCGTCTCGGTCAGGAACCCGTATTTCGGCATGATCGATTCCGGCACCACCGATTGCGGATCGGTCAGATGCGCGACATGCCAGTCATCCGAATAGCGCCCGCCGACCCGCGCCAGGTCCGGCCCCGTGCGTTTCGACCCCCACTGGAACGGGTGATCGTATTGCGACTCCGCCGCCAGCGAGTAATGCCCGTAGCGTTCCACCTCGTCGCGCATCGGCCGGATCATCTGGCTGTGGCAGACATAGCAGCCCTCGCGGATGTAGATGTCGCGCCCCTCCAGCTCCAGCGGCGCATAGGGGCGCACGCCCTCCACGTCCTCGATGGTGTTCTGCAGCCAGAAGAGCGGCGCGATCTCGACGATGCCGCCGATCGTCACCACCAGGAAGGAACAGACCAGCAGCAGCGTGGCGTTGGTCTCCAGGATCTTGTGCTTGTCCAGGATGCCCATGGCGTCTCCTCCCTATTCCGCGGGCTGCGCCGTGGCGGCGGAAGGCAGATCCTCCCGCGCCTCGCCGCGCGTGGCTGTCAGATACAGGTTCACCGCCATGATGACCGCGCCCGCGACATACAGCACCCCGCCGAGCCCGCGCACGACATACATGGGAAACTTGGCCGCGACCGTGTCGGCGAAGGAGTTCACCAGGAAGCCGTTGGCATCGACCTCGCGCCACATCAGGCCTTCCATGATGCCGGTCACCCACATCGCGGCGGCGTAGAGGACGATGCCGATCGTCGCGAGCCAGAAATGCCAGGAGACCATGGAGAGGCTGTAAAGCCGCTTCTTCTGCCACAGCGCGGGGGTGAGGTAGTAGAGCGCGCCGAAGGTGATCATGCCGTTCCAGCCCAGCGCCCCGGAATGCACGTGGCCGATGGTCCAGTCGGTGTAATGCGACAGCGAGTTGACCGATCGGATCGACATCATCGGCCCCTCGAAGGTCGACATGCCGTAGAAGCCCACCGCGACCACCATCATGCGGATCACCGGGTCGGTGCGCAGCTTGTCCCAGGCGCCCGACAGCGTCATCAGCCCGTTGATCATGCCGCCCCAGCTGGGCATCCACAGGATCACCGACATCACCATGCCCAGCGTCGCGGCCCAGTCGGGCAGCGCGGTGTAATGCAGGTGGTGCGGACCCGCCCAGATATAGAGGAAGATCAGCGCCCAGAAATGGATGATCGACAGCTTGTAGGAAAAGACCGGGCGTTCGGCCTGTTTGGGGATGAAGTAGTACATCATCCCCAGGAACCCCGCTGTCAGGAAGAAGCCCACCGCGTTATGGCCGTACCACCACTGCACCATCGCGTCCTGCACGCCCGAGAAGACCTGCACCGATTTCGAGCCGAAGATCGAGACCGGGATCGAGATATTGTTGACCACATGCAGCATCGCGACGGTGACGATGAAGGACAGGTAGAACCAGTTCGCCACGTAGATATGGGGTTCGCGGCGCTTCAGGATCGTGCCGAGGAACACCGCCAGGAAGGCCAGCCAGACGATGGTCAGCCACCAGTCCACATACCATTCGGGTTCGGCATATTCCTTGGATTGCGTGCCGCCCAGCACATAGCCGGTCGCCGCCAGGACGATGAAGAGGTTGTAGCCCCAGAACACGAACCAGGCCAGGTTGCCGCCCCAGAGCCGCACCGCCGAGGTGCGCTGCACCACGTAGAAGGCGGTCGCGATCAGGGCATTGCCGCCGAAGGCGAAGATCACCGCCGAGGTATGCAGCGGCCGCAGCCGCCCGAAATTCATGTAGGGCTGGGCGAATTCGAAATTCAGCTGCGGAAAGGCCAGCTGCATCGCGATGAAGGTTCCCGCCGCAAACCCCACCAGGCCCCAGAAGGTGGTTGCAATCACGCCGTAGCGCACCACATCATCCATGTAGACGGTGGTATCGACAACGGGCGGGGGTTCGTCGATCCTGCGCAGCGCCTGCAGGAACAGCCCCCCGCCGAGCAGCATGATGATGATTGCATGCACCTTGTAGGCGACGTCCTGGGCGTAATTCGCCGCGATGGCCGCAAAGAGTGCGATCAGTCCGAAAGCCAGAAGCTTCAGATAGCCGACCATGTCCTGTGTCCTCGTCCCTTGCCGTTCAGCGCGGTAGAATCGCAATGCACCGCGGGTGCCTTCGCCCGCTATGCCGGTCCGACGTTACCACCTCATTGATCTGTATCAAAACATCGCGATTACTCGATTGAGTCAAATCAAGGCGCTTCACCGCGGCGATGCTAGGGTCGCCGCAATCGTTCGAAAAGGAGGACGGCGATGACCTACAAGTCCCTCATGTGCATCCTGCGCACCGCCGAAGGCGACATGGCCCATCTCGACCACGCGATCCGCCTGGCGCGGCGCTACGATGCCCATCTCGACGTGCTGTGCCTCGGCGTGGACCGGGTCCAGGTCGGGTTCTACTATGCCGGGGCGACGGCCCTGGTGGCCGAGAATTCCCTGGCCCAGGCCGAGGAGGACGCCCGCAACCTGAAGGATTTCGCCAGCTCGCGGCTGGGCGATAGCGGCATCCGCTGGGCCGCCGAGGCGCTGGTCGTGCAATGGGGCGCGATCGGCCCGGCGGTGGAACAGGCCGCGCGCTATACCGACCTGGTCATCCTGCCGCGCCCCTATGACGAGACCCGCGGCCCCGAGGACGAGGCGATCACCGAGGCGGCGCTGTTCCTCGGGCCGACGCCGGTTCTCACCGTGCCGCCGGGCTGGACCAGGGACGCCCCGGCCGAACCGGTGATCGCCACCAACCAGGGCCCCGAGGCGATGGCCGCCGTGCGCGCCGCGCTGGCCGGGCTCAAGGCGGTGGGCCATGCCAATATCGCCATCGTCGATCCGCCGCGCCACGGGCCGGAACGTTCCGATCCCGGCGGAGCGCTGTCGATGATGCTGGCACGCCACGGCATCCGCGCCGAAGTGTCGGTCCTCGCCCGCACCATGCCGCGGATTTCCGACGTGCTGGTGCGCCATGCCGAGGATCGCGGCGCCGACCTGATCATCATGGGGGCCTATGGCCATTCCCGCCTGCGCGAGGCGGTGCTGGGCGGGCCGACCCGCGACATGCTGGCCGAATGTCCGGTGCCTGTGCTGATGGCGCGCTGATGTCCCAGCGGCCTGCCTCCCCTGCGGGGGCGGGCCGCGCTCAGACCAGGAAGCCGCCGTCGCTGTCGTCGCCGGTCTCTGCCAGGAGCCGCTCGAAATCCGGGATGGTCACGCGCCGCGTGCCCTCCAGCCGGATGACCCCTTCCTTGCGCAGCGCGCTGACCTGGCGGCTGACCGTTTCCAGCGTCAGTCCCAGGTAATCGGCCATCGCCTCGCGGGTCAGAGGCAGGTCGAAGACCACCTCCCGCGCGGCACCGGTCGGCCGCAGCGAGGCGTCGCGCCGCGCGATGATGGCGATCAGGCTGGCGATCTTCTCGCGCGCGGTCTTGCGCCCCAGCAGCAGCATCCATTCCCGCGCCGCGTCGAGTTCGTCCAGCGTCATCTCCAGAAGGCGCTGGCCGATATGCGGCGTGCGGGCCATCAGCGTCTCGAACGGCCGCTTGCGGAAACAGCAGACCACCAGGTCCGAGGTGGCGACGACGTCATAGGTCGCATCGTCCCGCCCCGGCCGCCCGATGAAATCCGAGGGCAGCAGGAGCCCCACCATCTGGGTGCGCCCGTCCTCCATGGTCTGCGACAGCGTGGCGATGCCCGACACGACCGAGGCCACGAAATCCATCCGGTCCCCGGCCCAGACCACGGTCTGCCCGGCGGGATAGCTGCGGTAATACTTGATCTGCTCCAGTTCCTGCAGTTCGTCCGTCTCGCAGCGCGCGCAGACGGCGCGATGCCGGATCGGGCAGTCGACGCAATCGGGAACACGGTCGGCGGGGCGGGGTTTCGCGGCGGTCGTCATGGCTTGACCTCGATCAAGGCCGGAAAGGGGAAGGCGCGCCAAACCTAGGGGAATGAGCCAGACTGCACAACTCTCCCGACTCGGATTATTTGACGCGCGCGTGCCGCGCTACACCAGCTATCCGACGGCGCCGCAATTCTCCGCTTCGGTGGCGGAGCCGCAGGTCCGCGACTGGATCGCGGCGATCCCGGCGGGGGCTGCGGTGTCTCTATACGTGCATGTCCCCTTCTGCCGCCACCTCTGCTGGTTCTGCGCCTGCCGCACCCAGGGCACGCAGCGCCTCGAGACGGTGCGGGCCTATCTCGACACGCTGCTGGAGGAGATCCGCCGGCTGCGCGCGATCCTGCCCGCGGGAGTGCGGCTGTCGCGGCTGCACTGGGGCGGGGGCACGCCGACGCTGATGGATCCGGCGATGATCGCCACCCTGGCCGGGGCGATCGCGGAAATGGCGCCCTTCGCGCCGGGGGCCGAGTTCTCGGTGGAGATCGACCCCAACGAGATCGACGCGCCCCGCATGGCCGCGCTGGCCGCCGCCGGGATGAACCGCGCCTCGGTCGGCGTGCAGGATTTCGACCCGGCGATCCAGAAGACCATCGGCCGGATCCAGAGCGTCGAGACCACCGCGCGGGCCATCGAGATGATCCGCGCCGCGGGCGTGCACAGCCTGAATGCCGACATCCTCTACGGCCTGCCCGACCAGAGCCCGGCCCGCATTGCCGCCTCGGTGGAGCGGCTGCTGGCGCTGGCACCGGACCGGGTGGCGCTTTACGGCTATGCGCATGTGCCCTGGATGGCGCGGCGGCAGGCCATGATCCCGTCCGACCGCCTGCCCACGCCCGAAGAGCGGCTGCGGCTGTTCGAAACCGCGCGCGACCTCTTCGCGGCGGCGGGATACCGCGAGATCGGCATCGACCATTTCGCCCTGCCCTCGGACAGTCTCGCCATCGCCGCGCGCAACGGGCGGCTGCGTCGCAACTTCCAGGGCTATACCGAGGATCCGGCCGAGGTGCTGATCGGCATCGGCGCCTCCTCGATCTCGCGGTTCCCGCAGGGCTATGCGCAGAATGCCGGGTCGACCTCGGATTACACCGCCCATGTGCGGGCCGGGCGGTTCCCGGTGGCGCGCGGCCATGTCTTCAGCGCCGAGGACCGGGTGCGCGCGCGGCTGATCGAGGCGCTGATGTGCGATTTCGCCGTGGACCTTTCCGCGGTGCTGCATCCCGGCGGCCCGGACGCGGCGGAGGTGCGCGGCTGGATGGCCGCCGCCGCCGCGCGGTTCGCGGGCTTCGTCACGCTGGAAAACGACCGGCTGGCGATCCTGCCCGAAGGCCGTCCGCTGGCGCGGATGGTCGCGCGCAGCTTCGACGCCTATGCCATGGCCGCGACGGGCCACAGCAGCGCGGTCTGAGCCCTCAGCTCCCGGCGCCGCGGACGAAGGCCGCCGCCATCAGCGCGCGGGTATAGTCGCTTTCGGGCTGCTCGAAGACCCTGCGGCTGTCGCCCGCCTCGACGATGTCGCCGCGTTTCATCACGATGACCTTGTGGCTCAGCGCGCGCACGACCCGCAGGTCATGGCTGATGAACAGGTAGCCCAGCCGGTACTTGGCCTGCAGCCGCCGCAACAGCTCGACGATCTGGACCTGCACCGTCATGTCCAGCGCCGAGGTCGGCTCGTCCAGCACCACCAGCCGCGGGCGCAGCACCATGGCCCGCGCGATGGCAATGCGCTGGCGCTGACCGCCCGAGAATTCATGCGGATAGCGATGCATCATCGCGGGCGACAGCCCCACCTCGCTCAGCATCTCGGCCACCACCTCCTCGGCCTTGCGGCCGGGTTCGGTGCCGTGCACGCCCAGCCCCTCGCCGATGATCTCGCCGATGGTCATGCGCGGGCTCAGCGATCCGAAGGGATCCTGGAACACGATCTGCATGTCGCGCCGCACCGCGCGCAGCCGCGCGGATTTCCAGCCCTGGATGTCGGTGCCGTCGAACAGGATCGGCCCCTCGGAGGCGACAAGCCGCATCAGCGCCAGCGCCAGCGTGGTCTTGCCCGAGCCGCTTTCGCCGACGATGCCCAGCGTCTCGCCCTGGCGGAGGCTCAGCCGCGCGTCATTGACGGCCTTCACATGGCCCACGGTCTTGCGCAGGAACCCGGCGGTGATCGGGAACCACACGCGCAGGCCGTCGGTCCGCAGGATCTCCTGCGCGTCGGCGGGCACCGGATCGGGCAGGCCCGCGGGTTCGGCCCCCAGCAGCTTGCGCGTATAGGGGTGCTGGGGATCGGCGAAGATCTCGGCGGTGCGGCCCGCCTCGACGATCTCGCCATCCTTCATCACGCAGACCCGGTCGGCAAAGCGGCGCACGATCCCCAGGTCATGGGTGATGAACAGCATCGACAGCCCCTCGCTGCGCTTCAGCTCGGCCAGCAATTCGAGGATCTGCGCCTGGATCGTGACATCGAGCGCGGTCGTCGGTTCATCGGCGATCAGCAGCTCCGGCCCGTTGGCCAGCGCCATGGCGATCATCACCCTCTGGCGCTGCCCGCCGGACAGCTGGTGCGGATAGGCGCCCAGCCGCGAGGCCGGGTCGACGATGCCCACCTTGTCGAGAAGCTCGATGATCCGCGCCCGCGCCGCCTTGCCGGTCAGCCCCTGGTGCAGCGCGAGACTTTCGCCGATCTGCTTTTCCAGCGTGTGCAGCGGATTGAGCGAGGTCATCGGCTCCTGGAAGATGAAGCTGATGTCATTGCCGCGGATCCGGCGCAGCCTGGCCCGGTCGGCGCCGACCATCTCGGCATCCTTGTAGCGCACCGACCCCGAGACGCGGGCATTCTCGCCCAGAAGCGAAACGGTCGACAGCGCCGTGACGGATTTCCCCGAGCCGGATTCTCCCACCAGCGCGACGGTCTCGCCGCGGCCGAGGTCGAAAGAGACGCCCTTGACCGCCTCGTGCAGCTTGCCGTCCTGCGAGAACGCGACGCGAAGGTCGCTGACGGTCAGGATCGTGTCGCGCGTCATTGGCCGATCAGCACCCATGTCAGAAGGAAAATGCACCCGGCCAGCGCCCAGACGGCGGTCTGCACCACCGGCCCCGGCAGCCGCCCGGCGCGCAGGTGCAGGCGCAGCCCGATCCCCGCGCAGAGAAGCGGCAGCATCAGGGCCGCCGCCGCGATTGCCTGGCCGATCCAGGGCGGGGGCGGAAATTCCAGCCCCGCCCGCAGCGTCTCCACCGCCACGGCGAGACAGCCGCCGATGATCGCCAGCGACCCGTACCAGGCCGTCAGCGCCAGCCTGCGTCCGCCCACCGCCCCGGTCACGCGAAGGTCTTCCGCGGATCGAAGGCGTCGCGGACCCCCTCGAAGATGAAGACCAGAAGCGACAGCATGATCGCGAAGGTCAGGAAGGCGGTGATCCCCAGCCAGGGCGCCTGCAGGTTCTGCTTTGCCTGCAGCGTCAATTCCCCCAGCGAGGGCGCCGAGGAGGGCAGCCCGAAGCCCAGGAAATCGAGCGTGGCCAGCCCCCCCACGGTCGAGGTGATGACGAAGGGCAGCATCGTCAGCGTCGCCACCATCGCATTGGGCAGCACGTGGCGCAGCATGATCGTGCCATTCGACACGCCAAGCGCGCGGGCGGCGCGGACATATTCGAAATTGCGCGCGCGCAGGAACTCGGCGCGCACGACGCCCACCAGCGCGGTCCAGCCGAACAGCGTCATCAGCATCACGAGCAGCCAGAAATTCATCTGGAAGATCGCCGCCACGATGATGATGACGTAAAGCAGCGGCGTCTGGCCCCAGATTTCGATCAGCCGCTGGCACACCAGATCCACCCAGCCGCCGAAGAACCCCTGCACCGCGCCCGCGAGAATGCCGATCACCGAGGTCAGCACCGTCACCACCAGCGCGAACAGCACCGACAGGCGGAACCCGTAGATCACCCGGGCCAGCACGTCGCGCGCGGTGTCGTCCGTGCCCAGCCAGTGCTGCGCATCCGGTGCCGAGGGCGCGGTGCCCTGGATGTCGTTGACGGTGTTGTAGCTGTAGGGGATCGGCGGCCACAAAAGCCAGCCGCGATCGACGGGCTCGCCCCCGGCCGTGCCCGCGTCGCGCACCTCGGCGATGGTCGCCTCCGGGTCGTCCCAGCAGGCCTCGGACCCGCCCGCGACGATCAGGCACTGCACCTCGATATCGCGATAGACCGCCTCGGTGCGGAAATCGCCGCCGAAGGCGGTCTCGGGATAGAAGTTGAAGATCGGCGTGTAATAGGCGCCCTGGAACCGCACCAGGATGGGTTTGTCATTGGCCAGGAACTCGGCGAAGAGCGACACGAAGAACAGGATGCCGAAAACCACCAGCGACCAGAAGGCGCGGGAATTGGCGCGGAAGTTGCGCAGCCGCCGCCGGTTCAGCGGCGAGATCCGCGGGCGGCGCGCGGGGACGGGCATGTCGGTCGCGGCCATCTCAGGTCTCCCGGCTCTCGAAATCGATGCGCGGATCGATCCAGACATACATCAGGTCCGACAGGAGCCCCATGACCAGCCCGATCAGGCTGAAGACATAGAGCGTGCCGAAGATCACCGGATAGTCGCGGCTGATCGCGGCCTCGAAGCCCAGCCGCCCCAGCCCGTCGAGCGAGAAGATCGTCTCGATGATCAGCGAGCCGCTGAAGAAGATCGACACGAAGACCGCCGGGAAGGAGGCGATGACGATCAGCATCGCGTTGCGGAAGACATGGCCATACAGCACCCTGCCCTCGCTCAGCCCCTTGGCGCGGGCGGTGACGACATACTGTTTCTTGATCTCGTCGAGAAAGCTGTTCTTGGTCAGCAGCGTCAGCGTCGCGAAGGAGGCGATGGTCGAGGCCAGCACCGGCAGCGCCATGTGCCAGAAGTAATCCGCCACCTTCGCCAGCGGACCCAGATCCTGCCAGTTATCCGACACCACGCCCCTGAGCGGGAACCATTGGAAGAATTCCCCGCCCGCGAAGAAGATCAGCAGCATGATCGCGAACAGGAACCCCGGCACCGCATAGGCCACGATGATCAGCCCCGAGGTCCAGGTGTCGAAGGTCGATCCGTCCTGCACCGCCTTGCGGATGCCCAGCGGGATCGACACCAGATAGGCGATCAGGGTCGACCACAGCCCCAGCGAGATGGAAACCGGCATCTTCTCGATCACCAGATCGACCACCGAGACGGAGCGGAAATAGCTGTCGCCGAAATCGAAGCGCAGGAAATTCCACATCATCATGCCGAAGCGTTTCCAGGCGGGCTGGTCCAGTCCGAACTGGCGTTCGAGCTCCTCGATGAATTCCGGCGGCAGGCCGCGCGCGCCCAGGTACTTGTCGCTGCCCCCGCCGCCCGCATCGGGGGTCATCTGCTGGCCCATGTCGCCCGATCCCGAGATCGCCGACAGGTTGTTGCCCTGCCCGTCCAGCCGGGCGATGATCTGCTCCACCGGCCCGCCCGGGACGAACTGGGTCAGGGCGAAGTTGATCAGCATGATGCCGAACAGCGTCGGCACGATCAGCAGCAGCCGGCGCAGGATGTAGCTTGCCATCGGTCGTCTACCTCAGCACGCCCTTGGCGCGGAGCGCGTCGGCCCCTTCCTGGTCGTACCACCAGAAATCGAACTGCCCCAGCGCCAGCGGCGGCATGGTCTCGGGATGGCCGTACATGTCGTAATGGGCGACGAAGGTCTTGTCGTTGTACCATAGCGGGATGTCGAAGCGGGTATGGCGCAGCGCCCGGTCAACGGTGCGCGTCGCGGTCTTCAGATCATCCAGCGTCTTGGCCTCCAGCACTTCCTGCAGCAGCCGGTCCACCCCCTCGTTGCGCAGCCGCATCAGGTTGCGCGAACTGTCATCGGCGGTGGCCGAGCCGTACCACTGGAACAGCCCCAGCGACGGCTCGAAATCCATGGCGAAGGCCTGGTTGGCCAGGTCGAACGCGCCCGAGCGGCGGCGTTCGACATATTGCGAGGTGTCGACGCGTTCCAGCCGCCCCTGCACGCCCATCAGCTGCAGGTTCTGCAGGAAGGGGTTCACCATCCGGTCATAGGTCGGGTTGGTCTGGATGATCACCAGTTCCAGCGGCTGTCCCTGCGCGTTGCGGCGGATGCCGTCATCGCCGATGGTCCAGCCCGCCTCTTCCAGAAGCTTGCCCGCCTCGCGCAGCGCGCCGCGCGAGATGCGGTTGCTGCCGGGATCATGCGCCTCCGGAACAACCGCCTCCTCGGTGAGGATGTCCGCGTCGAACAGCCCCTCCTCGACCAGCGGCTGCAACAGCGCGCGTTCCCCGTCCGAGGGCGCGCCGGTGGCGGCCAGGTCGGTGCCGAACCAGTAGCTGACCGGCTGGGTATAGAGGTCGTAGAAGATCGTCCGGTTGGTCCATTCGAAGTTGAAGGCCAGCCCGATCGCCTCGCGCACCCGCTTGTCCTGCCATTTCTCGCGGTCGAGATTGAATACCCAGGACAGGCGCGTGCCGACGCTGCCATCGGGGATCTCTTCCTTGATCACCGACCCGTTCTGGATATTGGGGAAGTCGTAGCGCTCGGCCCAGTTCTGCGCCTTATCCTCGATGCGGAACGTGTATTCGCCGGACTTGAACCCCTCGAAGGCGGCATCGGTATCGCCGAAATACTCCACCCGGATGCGGTCGAAATTGTTGCGCCCGCGATTGAGCGGCAGGTCCTCGCCCCAGTAGTCGGGGTTGCGCTTGTAGACCACGCGGCGGTTGAAATCATAGCTGTCCAGCACATAGGGCCCGGTCGACATGAACGGCTCCAGCGTGGACTCGTCCAGCCGCTGCTCGCGCGCCTCGAACCAGGCCTTGGAGAAGACCGGCGTCGTCCCGGCCAGCCCGATGCGGTCGCGGCGGGAGCTGTCGGGCTTGAAGGTGAACTTGATCGTGTGCGGATCGATCACCTCGACGCTTTCATAGAAGCCTTCGACGATGCGGCGGTATTCCGGGATCCCCTGGGTCAGGAACAGGTTCGAGGTGAAGGCGATGTCCTCGGCGGTGACCGGCGTGCCGTCCTGGAAGGTGACGTCGTCGCGCAGGTGGAAGGTCACCCAGGACAGGTCCTCGGGATATTCCAGCGAGGTGCACATCAGGCAATACAGCCCGTAGGGGTCGTCATCGAAGGAGGTCATGATGCGCTCGGTGCCGATCGTGTTCAGCGCCGCGGGCACGCCGGCCATCGCATATTGGTTGAAGCTGTCGAAATTGCCCTGCGCCCAGATCGAGATCTCGCCGCCCTTGGGCGCGTCGGGATTCACGTAGTCCAGATGCTCGAAGCTCTCGGGATATTTCAGCTCGCCGAAATTGGTATAGCCGTAGCTGCGGGTGACGCCCGCCTCCTCCTGCGCGGCCAGCGGTCCCGCCGCGGCCAGCGCCAGGGCCAGCGCCCCGATGCCCCGCCCGGCCCGGCGCCCTTGCAGCATGTTCGGCTCTCGGGCAGCGGCAGCAGGTCGGGATCGCGTCATGGAGGTCTCCGTTCTGGAACGTCTTACCGGGTCGCCCACAGCTAAATGGCCCCGACTCCAAGTTTCAAGCGGCGAATTCCTCCGCTTGCACGATAGTGATGCCCGGCGGGGCGCGGGATGCGAAAAGGGCTGCCCGGAGGCAGCCCTTCGCAAGATCTGGCGGCGAAGATTGGGCGGCGCGTCCCGGGGGACGACCGCCCTGTCTCCGGCCGGTTTCCTTCGGGAAACCGGTCTTACATCATGCCGCCCATGCCGCCCATGTCGGGCATGCCGCCGCCTGCGGGGGCTGCGCCTTCCTTGGCGGGCTTGTCGGCGACCATTGCCTCGGTGGTGATCAGCAGGCCTGCGACCGATGCTGCGTCTTCCAGGGCGGTGCGGACGACTTTCGCCGGGTCGATGACGCCGAACTTGAACATGTCGCCGTACTCTTCGGTCTGCGCGTTGAAGCCGAAGGCCAGGTCGGAGGATTCGCGGACCTTGCCTGCAACCACGGCGCCGTCGACGCCGGCATTCTCGGCGATCTGGCGCAGCGGCGCTTCCAGCGCGCGCTTGACGATGGCGATGCCGGCATTCTGGTCGGCATTGGCGCCGGTCAGGCCTTCGAGAGCCTTGCCACCCTGGACCAGGGCAACGCCGCCGCCGACGACAACGCCTTCCTGCACGGCTGCGCGGGTCGCGTTCAGAGCGTCATCGACGCGGTCCTTGCGCTCTTTCACCTCGACTTCGGTCATGCCGCCGACGCGGATCACGGCAACGCCGCCTGCCAGCTTGGCAACACGTTCCTGCAGCTTCTCGCGGTCGTAGTCCGAGGTGGTTTCCTCGATCTGCGTGCGGATCTGGGCGACGCGCGCCTCGATCTCGGCCTTCTCGCCTGCACCGTCGACGATGGTGGTCTCGTCCTTGGTGATGGAGACTTTCTTCGCCGAGCCGAGCATGTCGATGGTGACATTCTCGAGCTTCATGCCGAGATCTTCCGAGATCACCTGGCCGCCGGTCAGGATCGCGATGTCCTGCAGCATGGCCTTGCGGCGATCGCCGAAGCCCGGTGCCTTGACGGCCGCGATCTTCAGGCCGCCGCGCAGCTTGTTGACCACCAGCGTCGCCAGGGCTTCGCCCTCGACGTCCTCGGCGATGATCAGCAGCGGCTTGCCCGACTGGATGACCGACTCGAGCAGCGGAACCATCGGCTGCAGCGACGAGAGTTTCTTCTCGTGCAGCAGGATGATGCAGTCCTCGAGCTCCGCGATCATCTTGTCCGCGTTGGTCACGAAGTAGGGCGACAGGTAGCCGCGATCGAACTGCATGCCCTCGACCACGTCGGTCTCGGTGATCAGGCCCTTGTTCTCTTCGACGGTGATGACGCCGTCATTGCCGACCTTCTGCATCGCGTCGGCGATCTGACGGCCGATCTCGGCCTCGCCATTCGCGGAGATGGTGCCGACCTGGGCGACTTCGTCGCTGTCGGTGACGTCGCGCGCGGCCGCCTTGATGGCCTCGACGACTTTCAGCGTGGCCAGGTCGATGCCGCGCTTGAGGTCCATCGGGTTCATGCCCGCTGCGACCGACTTCATGCCTTCCTTGACGATGGCCTGGGCCAGCACGGTGGCGGTGGTGGTGCCGTCGCCTGCTTCGTCATTGGTGCGCGAAGCGACTTCGCGGACCATCTGGGCACCCATGTTCTCGAACTTGTCTTCCAGTTCGATTTCCTTCGCCACGGACACGCCGTCCTTGGTGATGCGCGGGGCGCCGAAGGATTTGTCGAGAACGACGTTGCGGCCTTTCGGGCCCAAGGTCACCTTCACCGCGTCGGCGAGGATGTTGACACCCTTCAGCATGCGGTTGCGCGCGTCGGTGTTGAACTTGACGTCTTTAGCAGCCATTGGAGGTCACTCCGTTTGGATGTTTCGGTACGGGGGAAAGGTCTCAGGCAGAGGCCGCTCAGGCGGCTTCGGTGATGCCGAGAATGTCGCTTTCCTTCATGATCAGCAGCTCTTCGCCCTCGATCGTGACTTCGGTGCCGGACCACTTGCCGAACAGCACCTTGTCGCCGGCTTTCACGGACATCGCGATCAGCTCGCCGGAATCCTTGCGGGCGCCTTCGCCGCAGGCGACGATCAGGCCCTCGGCGGGCTTCTCTTTCGCGCTGTCGGGGATGATCAGGCCACCTTTGGTTTTCTCTTCGCTCTCGACACGCTTGACGAGAACACGGTCATGCAGCGGCTTGAATGCCATCTCTGACTCTCCTGTCTCAGAGTTCTGTGACGCTCTTAGCACTCGCTTGGAGTGAGTGCCAACACGGCCGAGGTAGTCATCCCGGATGCCGGGTGTCAAGGGCCGCAACAGGCAAAATTTTCGCCTTTCGGGTTTTCCGCCATGCCGCCCCGGAGACCGTCCGCCTCAGGTGGGAACCCGGCGGGATCCGCGCAACCCGATGCCGCCGCGGCCGGCGGATCGTCGCCTGCCTGCCCTGCCGGGACCGCCGCATCGGCGCCGCGCGGAGTGCGGGGGCTGCGCGACATGAGGGGCGCCCGGATTGGCTATGGCAGCCTGCGCCGGAACGGGGTAACCGGGGCCAGTTCCCGCCGGAGGCCTGCCCATGTCCGAATTCGTCGTTACCGTCACCTGCCCCTCGCGCCGCGGCATCGTCGCCGCCATCGCGGGTTTCCTAGCCGCGCAGGGCTGCAACATCACCGACAGCGCCCAGTTCGACGACCCGGAAACGGCCCGGTTCTTCATGCGCGTCAGCTTCGCCTCGGAAACCGGGGCCGGGCTGGACGCGCTGCGCGCGGCCTTCGCCCCGGTCGCCGCCGAATTCGGCATGCAGGCCAGCTTCTTCGACAGCGCCGAGCGGGCCAACATGCTGGTGATGGTCAGCCGTTTCGGCCACTGCCTCAACGACCTGCTCTACCGCTGGCGGATCGGCGCGCTGCCGGTGAACATCGTCGGGGTGATCTCGAATCACATGGACTACCAGAAGCTGGTGGTGAACCACGACATTCCCTTCCACCATGTCGAGGTCACGCGCGAGAACAAGCCCGAGGCCGAGGCGCAGATCATGCGCATCATCGAGCGCAGCGAGACCGACCTGGTGGTCCTGGCGCGCTACATGCAGATCCTCTCGGACCAGATGTGCCAGCAGATGTCGGGGCGGATCATCAACATCCACCATTCCTTCCTGCCCAGCTTCAAGGGCGCCAATCCCTACAAGCAGGCCTTCGAGCGCGGGGTCAAGCTGATCGGCGCGACGGCGCATTACGTCACCGCCGATCTCGACGAGGGCCCGATCATCGAACAGGACACGGTGCGGGTCAGCCACGCCCAGTCGGCGGCGGATTACGTCAGCCTCGGGCGCGACGTGGAGGCCCAGGTCCTGGCCCGCGCGGTGCATGCCCATATCAACCGCCGCGTCTTTCCCAACGGCAACAAGACGGTGGTCTTTCCCGCCAGCCCCGGGGGCTATGCCTCCGAGCGGATGGGCTGAGCCCGGGACCGTCAGCGGTTTCTTAATCCCGCGGGCATAGCCCTCGGGAATGATCCGCCGGCTCCTGCTCTTCTTCGCGCTGCTGCTGCCACTGCCCGCCCCCGCCCAGGACGGGCCCGAAGGCGCGGTGATCGTGCGGCCGGTGCAGATCGCCCTGCGCGGCGGGCCGGGCGCGACCTATCCCACCGTCGCCACCGTCTACAAGGGCGACCGGCTGGCCGTGCTGGAGCGCCGCCGCGGCTGGCTGCGGGTGCTGGTGCCGCGCGGCGGCATCCAGGTCGAGGGCTGGCTGAACGCCGCCTTCGCCGAAGAGGCGACGCGGGACCGGCCCCGGGAACCCGGCGACTGGCCGGGCCCCGGCCACGGACAGGGCGGATGGCCCCCCGGCGGACGCGATCCGCCCCGCCCCGGCAGACACTACGGCGGACATGGGGCGATCGAGGCCCTGCCCGGCCCGGTCTTCTGCGCCCGGCGGCGCGACGGCCCCGCCTGCGAGGCGCAGATCACCGTGCTTGCCGACAGGGCCGCGGGCGGCGCCCGCATCGCCTGCGGCGCGGTGCTGGCCTGGCGCGACGGCCGGGACGGCCCGGTGCGCAGAACGCGCCAGGAGATCTGGCTGGACCTGCCTGTCGCGACCGGACGCGGCGGCACGCGGATCACGCTGGGCTTCGACCTGCCACCCTCCGCCGGGCTGCCGCGCGATGCCGTCCTGGCCCGGCTGGACTGCCGCTGGCACTGAGCCCGGTGCCGCGCTGCGGCGAGGCGTCCCTCTTCACGGCGGCCCCCGCCCGGTATACAGGGCGGGCTGAATTCACCCGCGTCCAGGGAGGTCGCCATGACCATCAAAGTATTCGGCCATCTGGCCCCCGATACCGATTCCACCGGCTCGCCGCTGATCTGGGCCTGGTACCTCTCCGAGGTCTCGGGAACCCCGGCGGAGGCCCGCCTGCTGGGCGAACCGAATACCGAAGCCGCCTTCATGCTGGAAAAATGGGGCTTTGCGAAACCCGCCCTGCTGGAGAGCGTCTCCGAGAAGGAGCCAGTCGTGATCGTGGACACCAACAACCCCGCCGAACTGCCCGAGGGCATCAACGGGGCCGATATCCGCGCGATCATCGACCATCACAAGCTGGTCGGCGGGATCGAGACCCGCGGTCCGATCGACATCACCATCCGCCCGCTGGCCTGCACCGCCACCATCATGCATGACCTGATGGGCGAGGATGCCGCGAAGATGCCCGACCAGATCAAGGGCGCGATGCTCAGCTGCATCCTGTCGGACACGATGGAATTCCGCAGCCCCACCACGACCCAGACCGACAAGGACCTGGCGCAGTCGCTGGCGGCGGAGCTGAACATCTCCATCCCCGACTATGCCGCCGAGATGTTCGCCGCGAAATCCGACATCTCGCATTTCTCCGATGCGGAACTGCTGCGCATGGATTCCAAGAAATACGAGGTCGGCGGCACCAGCTTCCGCGTCTCGGTGCTGGAAACCACCTCGCCGGGCATCCCGCTGGGCCGCAAGGCATCGCTGATGCGCACGATGACCGAGGTCGCGGCCGAGGACGGGGTCGACCATGTCCTTCTGTTCGTCATCGACATCCTGAAGGAAGAGGCGACGCTGCTGGTGCCCAACGACACGGTGAAGACCCTCGCCGAGAAAAGCTTCGGCGCCACCGTCGCGGGCGACACCGTGGTCCTGCCCGGCATCATGTCGCGCAAGAAGCAGATCATCCCCGCTCTGGCGCTCTGAGCCGCAGCGATCGCAGGATACGGGGGGCGCCGGGGGCGCCCCTTTCCATGTCTGGCCGCGCCCCCGCCCCCGCGCTAGGTCTCGGGCAGGACCGAACCCACAGGAGAGCCGCATGACCCGGACCATTTCCGCCCTTGCCGAGATCGGCGCGCAGTACGACGCCGTGCTATGCGACCTCTGGGGCTGCCTGCACAACGGCATCGCCGCCTTCCCCGAGGCGGTCGCCGCGCTGCAGGACTACCGTGCCAAGGGCGGCAAGGTGCTGTTGCTGACCAATTCGCCGCGGCCGAAGTCGCAGGTCATCCTGCAGCTCGACCAGCTGGGGGTGCCGCGCGATGCCTGGGACGAGGTGGCCACCTCGGGCGATGCGGCGCAGGCGGCGATGATGGCGGGACAGTTCGGCACCAGGGTCCACCATATCGGCCCCGAGCGCGACCTGCCCTTCTTCACCGAGATGGAGCCCGACATCCGCGCGGAAACCCGCATCGAGCGCGTGACCCTGGAAGAGGCCGAGGGCATCGTCTGCACCGGCCTGGACGACGACGCTGCCGAGACGCCCGAGGATTACAAGGGCCGGCTGATGCTGGCCAAGCAGGCGGGGCTGCCGCTTCTCTGCGCCAATCCCGACGTGGTCGTCGATCGCGGCGAGGAACGGATCTACTGCGCCGGGGCGATCGCGGAACTCTACACCGCGCTCGGCGGCAAGTCCTATTATTTCGGCAAGCCGCATCCGCCGATCTACGACCTGGCGCGGCGGCGGCTGGTCGCCCTGGGCGACATCCCGAAGGAGCGCGTCCTGGTGATCGGCGACGGCCCGGCCACCGACGTGAAGGGCGGCATCGCCGAGGAATACGACACGCTTTTCGTCACCGGCGGACTGGCGGCCGCCCAGACGGGCACCGAAACGGATCCCGATCCGGGCAAGCTGGCGGCCTATCTCGAGGCCGAGGGGCTGTCCCCCAGCCACGCGATCGGCCGCCTGCGCTGATCGCCCCCGTTGCAGCGCGCGCCGCGCTGGCCTAGCCCTGTAGCCGAGCAAGCCAAGGAGACGCCGCGATGACCACCGGCACCGTCCATCTCGAAGACCTGACCATCGGCATGAGCCGCAGCCTGACCAAGCGCGTCACGCCGGAGCTGGTGGAAAAATTCGCCGATGTCTCCGAGGACCGCAACCCGATCCACCTGGACGAGGCGGCGGGCAAGGCGTCGATCTTCGGCGAACGCATCGCCCATGGCATGCTCTCGGCGATCCTCTTCTCGGCGCTTCTGGGCGAGCGCCTGCCCGGGCACGGGACCATCTACCTGGGCCAGACCCTGAAATTCCTGGCCCCGGTGAAGATCGGGGAGGAGGTCACCGCCACCGTCACCGTGCGCGAGATCCAGGCGGAGAAAAAGCGCGTGATCCTGGACTGCACCGCCGAAGTCGCCGGAAAGACGGTGATCGCGGGCGAGGCGACGGTGATCGCGCCCAGCCGCGGCTGACGCCTCCCTGCCACAGGCCCGCCTGCACGCGCGGCGACGCGGCCTGTCGCTTGAATCGGCCCTCCACCGGGAGTAAGCGACCGGCCATGCGGATCCTGCAGACTTTCCAAGACCTGAGCGACGGGGATCGCGGCGCCAGTGCCGCGATCGGCAATTTCGACGGCGTCCATCTGGGCCACCGGAAGGTGATCGACCTGGCGCGCCAGGCCGGGCGGGCCATCGGCGCGCCGCTGGGCGTGGTCACGTTCGAGCCGCATCCGCGCGAGGTCTTCGCCCCCGACGCCCCGCCCTTCCGGCTGATGAATGCCGAGGCCAAGGCCAGCCGCCTGGCCAAGATCGGGGTGGACCGGCTGTACCAGCTGGGTTTCACCCCGGCGCTGGCGGCGCTGTCGGCCGAGGAATTCGCCCGCGACGTCCTGGCCGGCGGGCTGGGGCTGCGCCATGTCGTGGTCGGCGCCGATTTCCGCTTCGGGCGCGGCCGCGAGGGCGATGTCGCCATGCTGGACCGGCTGGGGCGCGCCCATGGCTATGCCACCACCGTCGCGCCGCTGCTGGCCGCCGAGACCCGCGCCGTGTCCTCCACCGCGATCCGTGCCGCCCTGGCGGAAGGGCAGACCAAGGCGGCGCGGGCCATGCTGGGCCACTGGCACCGGATCGAGGGGCCGGTGATCCATGGCGAGAAGCGCGGCCGCGAGCTGGGCTATCCGACGGCCAACATGTCGCTCGACGGGCTGCACCTGCCGCGGCTGGGGGTCTATGCCGTTCTGGTCGACGTGATCTCGGGTCCCGGCACCGGCCGGTATCATGGCGTGGCCAGCCTTGGCGTGCGGCCCATGTTCGGCGAGAATGCCCCCAACCTGGAAACCCATATCTTCGGCTTCGACGGCGACCTCTACGGGCGGCACATCTCGGTGGCGCTGGTCGAATGGCTGCGCGGCGAGCAGAAATTCGACGGGCTCGAGGCGCTGATCGCCCAGATGGACCGCGACAGCGACGCCGCGCGCGGCATCCTTGCCGCGCTCTGACTCACCCTCCGCAACCGGGAGACACGGGATGCGACCTGAATTCTGGAAGACCGTTCCGCCCGCGAAGATGACCCGCGAGGAATGGGAGGCGCTGTGCGACGGCTGCGGCAAGTGCTGCCTGAACAAGCTGGAGGATGCCGATACCGGCGAGGTGGCCTTCACCCGCGTCGCCTGCAGGCTGCTGGATGACGAGACCTGCCTGTGCTCGAAATACGAGATCCGCAAGCAGATCGTGCCGGAATGCGTGGTGCTGACCCCCGGCCAGCTGAAGGACGTGGCCTATTGGCTGCCCTCCACCTGCGCCTATCGCCTGGTGCATCTGGGCCGCCCCCTGCCCGAGTGGCACTACCTCGTCTCCGGCTCCCGCCAGACCGTCCATGAGAGGGGCATGTCGGTTCAGGGCTGGACCGTGCCCGAATACGAGGTCGACGAGGACGACTGGGAAGACCACATCATCGAGGATCTCTGAGATGCAGTTCGCCTCCGACAATGCCGGGCCCGTCCATCCGCGGGTCATGGACGCGCTGATGCGCGCCAATGAGGGCCATGCCCCCAGCTACGGCGCCGATGCCTTCACCGGCCGCGCCGTCGAGGCGCTGCGCGCCACCCTGGAGGCGCAGGCCGCAGAGGTCTTCCTCGTGGCCACGGGCACGGCGGCCAATGCGCTGCTCCTCGCCGCCATGACCGCGCCCTGGGAAACCGTGTTCTGCGCGCGGACCGCTCATATCGAGGAGGATGAATGCGGCGCGCCGGAATTCTATTCCGGCGGCGCCAAGCTGACCCTGCTGGAGGCGCCCGACGGCAAGATCGCGCCGCAGACGCTGGAGGCGGCCCTGCGCGAGGCGGCAGGCCGCGGCGTCCACCAGGTGCAGCCGGGACCGGTCAGCCTGACCCAGGTGACCGAGAAGGGGACGCTCTACTCGCTCGACGAATTGCGGGCGCTCTGCGACATCGCCCATGCCCATGGGCGCCGGGTCCACATGGACGGGGCGCGCTTCGCCAATGCGGTGGCGGCGCTGGGATGCAGCCCGGCCGAGGCCAGCTGGCGCGCGGGGGTGGATGCGCTGAGCTTCGGCGGCACAAAGAACGGGCTCATGGGCGCGGAGGCGGCGGTAATCTTCGATCCCGCCCTCGCCCGCGATCTCGCCTTCCGGCGCAAGCGCGGCGCGCATCTCTTCTCCAAGCATCGCTACCTGGCCGCCCAGATCGGCGCGGCCCTGGAAGACGGGCTGTGGCTGCAGATGGCAGGGGCGGCAAATGCCGCGGCCGCGCGGCTGGAGGCCGGGCTGGCAGCCACCGGCAAGGTCGAGATGCTGCACCCGCGCGAGGCCAATATCCTCTTCGCCGCCTGGCCCCGCGCGATCCATCAGCGGCTGAAGGCGGCGGGCGCGGCCTATCACCTTTCCGGCGACCTGCGGGAGGGAGATCCCGCCGAAATGCTGCCCGCGCGGCTGGTCTGCGACTGGTCCGCCCGCCCCGCCGATACCGATGCCTTCCTCGCGCTCTTCTGACGCGGGGTCCGGACCATGCCGGGTGTTGCAATCCCGTCCCGGCCCCCCTGCCCGCTTTGACTTTGCCCGGCGCGGTGGTAACCCACGCGCGACCGAATCCGTACCGTCCCGACTGCCAAGGACCCTCCCATGCCGATCAGCAACGAACCGAAGATCATAGCAGGCAACGCCAACAAGCGGCTGGCCAATGCCGTGGCGCGCCGCATGTCCATGCATCGCGGCATGAATGTCGACCTGGTCGATGCCCGCGTCGAGCGGTTCAACGACGGCGAGATCTTCGTCGAGGTGTTCGAGAATGTCCGCGGCGAGGATGTCTATATCCTGCAGCCGACCTCGCGCCCGGCCAATGACAACCTGATGGAACTGCTGATCATCGCCGATGCGCTGCGCCGTTCCTCCGCATCGCGCATCACCGCCGTGATCCCCTATTTCGGCTATGCCCGCCAGGACCGCCGCACCAAGTCGCGCACGCCGATCTCGGCCAAGCTGGTCGCCAACATGCTGACCGAGGCGGGCGTGTCGCGGATCGTGACGATGGACCTGCATGCCGCGCAGATCCAGGGGTTCTTCGACATCCCGGTGGACAACCTCTATGCCGCGCCGCTCTTCGCGCTGGACATCATGGAGAACTTCCGCGACGGGCTCGAGGACATCACCGTCGTGTCGCCGGATGTGGGCGGCGTCGCGCGGGCGCGCGAACTGGCCACGCGCATCGGCGCGCCTCTCTCGATCGTGGACAAGCGGCGCGAGAAGGCCGGGGAAGTCGCCGAGATGACCGTGATCGGCGACGTCCAGGACCAGATCTGCATCATCGTCGACGACATGTGCGACACCGCCGGCACGCTGTGCAAGGCGGCCGAGGTTCTGCTGGAGGCCGGGGCGCGCGAGGTCCATGCCTATACGTCCCACGGCGTCCTATCGGGCCCCGCGGTGGAGCGCGTGACCAATTCCAAGCTGAAGAGCCTGGTCATCACCGACTCGATCGAGCCGACCCAGGCCGTGCTGAACACGCCCAATATCCGCGTGGTGCCCACCGCCCCGCTCTTTGCCCAGGCCATCCTGAACACCTGGAACGGCACGTCGATCTCGTCGCTGATCGACACCAAGACGCTGGGTCCGATCTACGAGGGCCTCTACGGCCAGCACTGAACCGGCGGGGCCCGCGACCGGCGGGCATCCGGACGAAAAAGCTCCGGAACCCGCAGGGGTTCCGGAGCTGTCGCTATCGGAAAAGTCCTTGGCGACCTGATAGGGGCGAACCGTCACCGTTTCATGAACGCGGCCCCGCCGCGATGAAAGAAAGCCCCGCCGAAGCGGGGCTTTTTCGTTACTGCATGTTCTCGAGGAGATGCACGAAGTCATAGACCAGCTCGGTGGCGATGTCCCTTTCGGGACCTTTCGCCGCCTCGGCCTCGGTCCTGGCATCCGCCAGCATCTTCTCCAGCGCCGCGCGGGCCTCGTCGCCCTTCTCGAAGGCGCGCTCCGCCAGGACGGTCACGTTGCCGGCGGTGATCTCGGCGAATCCGCCGACCACGGCGAATTCCAGGACGTTCCCGTCGACCGTCACCCGGGCCATGCCCGGGCGCAGCGTCGTGATCATGGGCCAGTGACCGGCCATCGCGGTCAGGTCGCCTTCCGATCCCGGCAGCTGGACCGCGCTCGCCTGGAACGAAGCCAGGCTCCGTTCCGGCGAGACAAGGTCGAACTGGAAGGTTTCAGCAGCCATTCATCCGATCCTTACGCGGCTTCCGCGGCCATCTTCTCGGCCTTGGCGATCACCTCGTCGATGCCGCCGACCATGTAGAAGGCAGCCTCCGGCAGGTGGTCGTATTCGCCGGCCACGACGGCCTTGAACGACTTGATCGTGTCTTCCAGCGGGACCTGGACGCCGTCCGAGCCGGTGAAGACCTTCGCCACGTCGAAAGGCTGCGACAGGAAACGCTGGATCTTCCGCGCGCGGGCCACGGTCAGCTTGTCCTCCTCGCTGAGCTCGTCCATGCCGAGGATCGCGATGATGTCCTGAAGCGACTTGTAGCGCTGCAGGATGCCCTGGACGTCACGGGCGACCTGGTAGTGCTCCTCGCCGATCACCAGCGGGTCCATCAGGCGCGAGGTGGAGTCGAGCGGGTCGACGGCCGGGTAGATGCCCAGTTCCGAGATCGCGCGGTTCAGAACTGTGGTTGCGTCGAGGTGGGCGAAGGTCGTGGCGGGCGCGGGGTCGGTGAGGTCGTCGGCCGGAACGTAGACGGCCTGGATCGAGGTGATCGAGCCGTTCTTCGTGGAGGTGATGCGTTCCTGCATCGCGCCCATGTCGGTGGCCAGCGTCGGCTGGTAGCCCACGGCCGACGGAATGCGGCCCAGAAGCGCCGACATCTCGGAACCCGCCTGGGTGAAGCGGAAGATGTTGTCGACGAAGAACAGGACATCCGTGCCGGTGGCGTCACGGAACTGCTCGGCCAGGGTCAGGCCGGTCAGGGCGACCCGGGCGCGGGCGCCGGGCGGTTCGTTCATCTGGCCATAGACCAGGGCGATCTTGGACTCCGGGAGGTTGTCCGGGGTGAGGACGCCCGACTCGATCATCTCGTGATACAGGTCGTTGCCCTCGCGGGTCCGTTCTCCGACGCCGGCGAAAACCGACAGGCCCGAATGCACCTTGGCGATGTTGTTGATCAGCTCCTGGATCAGAACCGTCTTGCCCACGCCGGCGCCGCCGAACAGGCCGATCTTGCCGCCCTTGGAATAGGGGGCGAGAAGGTCGATGACCTTGATGCCGGTGACGAGGATCTCCGCCTCGGTCGCCTGATCCGCGAAATCCGGGGCCGTCGCGTGGATCGGGCGGGTCTCGTCGGTCTCGACCGGGCCCTTCTCGTCGACCGGCTCGCCGATGACGTTCAGGATGCGGCCCAGCGTGGCGGTGCCGACCGGAACCGAGATCGGCTTGCCGGTATCCTCGACCTGCTGGCCGCGCACCAGACCTTCGGTGGCGTCCATCGCGATGCAGCGGACGGTGCCTTCGCCGAGATGCTGGGCGACTTCGAGAACCAGCCGCTTGCCGTTGTTCTCGGTGGTGATCGCGTTCAGGATCGCCGGCAGGTGATCGTCGAACTGAACGTCGACCACGGCGCCGATGACCTGGGTAACTTTGCCGATTGCCATTGTTGTGTGTCTCCGGTTCGTTCGGTCAGAGCGCCTCGGCGCCCGAAATGATTTCGATCAGCTCGCTGGTGATGACGGCCTGGCGGGTGCGGTTGTACTCGATCGACAGCTTGTCGATCATGTCGCCCGCATTCCGGGTGGCATTGTCCATCGCCGACATCCGCGCGCCCTGTTCCGAGGCCGCGTTCTCCAGCAGAGCCGCGAAGATCTGCGTGGCGACCCCGCGCGGCAGCAGTTCGGCCAGGATGGCCTCTTCGCCGGGCTCGTACTCGTAGAGCGTCGAGGCCGACGTATCCGGAGCCGCCTCGATGGCGGCCGGGATCACCTGCTGGGCGGTGGGCTTCTGGCTGATCACGCTGAGGAACTGCGCGTAGAAGATCGTCGCCACGTCGAATTCGCCCGCGCCGAAACGGCCGAGCAGGTCCTTGGCGACGGAGGCCGCATCGGCATAGCCGAGCTTCGTCACCGCGGACATGTCGACATGACCGACCATCAGGCTGCCATAGTCGCGGCGCAGCTGTTCGCGGCCCTTCTTGCCGACGGTGAGGATCTTCACCGTCTTGCCTTCGCGCTTCAGCGCCTCGATCCGCGTCTTCGCGAGCTTGACGATCGAGGAGTTGAACCCGCCGCAGAGCCCGCGTTCGGAGGTCATGACGACGAGCATGTGCACGTCATCCTTGCCGGTGCCCTTGAGCAGGAGCGGCGCGTTGTCCGCGCCGCCCGCCGATGCTGCCAGCTGGCCGAGCACCGCGTTGAACCGCTCCGTGTAGGGGCGGGCCGCTTCGGCACTCTCCTGCGCGCGGCGAAGCTTCGCCGCGGCCACCATCTGCATGGCCTTCGTGATCTTCCGGGTCGATTTGACCGAGGAGATCCGGTTCTTCAGATCCTTGAGGCTTGGCATAGGTCCTGTCCCATCCAGCCCTTAGGAGAAGGTCGCAGCGTATTCGTCGAGAGCTGCCTTGACCTTGTCCGCCAGGTCGTCCTTCACCTTGCGGTCGTTATTGGTGATATCCGCCAGCAGGTCCGCCTTCTGGTTGCGCAGGAAGGACAGCAGCCCGGCCTCGTAGCGGCCCACGTCGGAAACCGGCACCTTGTCCAGGTAGCCGCTGGTGCCTGCGAAGATCACGCAGACGATTTCCGCGTTGGTCAGCGGCGCGTATTGCGGCTGCTTCATCAGCTCGGTCAGGCGCGCGCCGCGGTTCAGCAGGCGCTGCGTGGCCGCGTCCAGGTCCGACCCGAACTGGGCGAAGGCCGCCATCTCGCGATATTGCGCCAGCGACAGCTTCACCGGACCCGCGACCGAGGACATCGCCTTGGTCTGGGCCGAGGAGCCCACGCGCGACACCGACAGGCCGGTATTCACGGCCGGGCGGATGCCCTGGTAGAACAGCTCGGTTTCCAGGAAGATCTGGCCGTCGGTGATCGAGATCACGTTGGTCGGAATGAAGGCCGAGACGTCGCCGCCCTGGGTCTCGATGATCGGCAGCGCGGTCAGCGACCCCGCCCCGAATTCCTCGTTCAGCTTCGCCGAACGCTCCAGCAGGCGGGAGTGCAGGTAGAACACGTCCCCCGGATAGGCTTCGCGGCCCGGCGGACGGCGCAGCAGCAGCGACATCTGGCGGTAGGCGACGGCCTGCTTGGAAAGGTCGTCGTAGATGATCAGCGCGTGCCGGCCGTTGTCGCGGAAATACTCCGCCATGGCGGTCGCCGCATAGGGGGCCAGGAACTGCATCGGCGCGGGGTCGGATGCGGTGGCGGCCACGACGATCGAATATTCGATCGCGCCGGTTTCCTCCAGCTTCTTCACCAGCTGCGCCACGGTCGAGCGCTTCTGGCCGATGGCGACATAGACGCAATACAGCTTCTTCGACTCGTCGTCGCCGGCGGCGTCGTTATAGGATTTCTGGTTCAGGATCGCGTCGAGCGCCACGGCGGTCTTGCCGGTCTGGCGGTCGCCGATGATCAGCTCGCGCTGGCCGCGGCCGATCGGGATCATCGCGTCGACGGCCTTCAGGCCGGTCGCCATCGGTTCATGCACCGACTTGCGCGGGATGATGCCCGGCGCCTTGACGTCGGCGACGCGCTTCTCGGCGGCCGCGATCGGGCCCTTGCCGTCCAGCGGGTTGCCGAGCGCGTCGACCACGCGGCCCAGCAGCGCCTCGCCTGCGGGCACGTCCACGATCTCGCGGGTCCGCTTGACGGTGTCGCCTTCCTTGATGTCCTGGTCGGTGCCGAAGATCACGACGCCGACATTGTCGGCCTCGAGGTTCAGCGCCATGCCCATGATCCCGCCGGGGAACTCGACCATCTCGCCGGCCTGGATGTTGTCGAGGCCGTAGACCCGGGCAATGCCGTCACCGACGGACAGCACGCGACCGACCTCCGCGACCTCGGCCTCCTGGCCGAAGTTCTGGATCTGCTCCTTGAGGATCGCAGAAATTTCCGCTGCCTGGATTCCCATTATCCGACCTCTTTCATTGCATTCTGGAGGTGAGCGAGCTTCGAGCGGATCGAGGTATCGATCATCTTCGAGCCCACCTTGACGATGAGACCACCGATCAGGGACTGGTCGACGGTCATGTTCACTTTGACGGTTTTGCCGATCTTCCCGTTGATGGCCGAGGCCAGCGCCTCGATCTGCCCGGCATTCAGCTCGGTGGCGCTGGTCACCTCGGCAGTGACCTCGCCCTTCTCTTCGGCGATCATCGCCTGCAGCTGGCGGACCAGTTGCGGCAACACGAACAGCCGGCGCTTGGCCGCCATCAGCCCGAGCGTGTTCACCAGCATCGGCGACAGGCCCATCTGGCGGGCGACGGCCGTGATCGCGTTGCCCTGCTCCGCCCGGCCATAGACCGGCGAGGAGATCACCGCCGAAAGCTCGGCGCTGTCCGCGAGGGCGGCGTCAAGCGCCTCGATGTCGGATTCGAGGTTCGGGATCTGGCCGGCTTCCCGGGCCAGGTCGAACACGGCCGTGGCATAGCGCTCGGCAATGCCGGAGGAAATCGCTGCTGGTTCGGACACGTCCACCCTTCCGCGTGCTGGCCGCGCGTTCCGTTTCGGAAGCGCGGCGGTTTGAGGCCGCCCCGGAGCGCAGCCGCCAAAATTAGGGGGTGAGTAGCAAAGCGCGGAGCGTCTAGCAACCAATCAAAAATGTGGCATGATTCATTGAAACCACGCATTGCCAGTAACTTAGCCAAAGGTGCGACCCTATGGACAGACAAAGGAAACCAAAAGGTTAAGCTATCACGCCCCCGTGTTAGCGCTCCCTGCCGTACCGGCGGTTCAGATATGACAACGCGGATTGATGCGTGAAACCTGCCCCGGGGGCAGGTTCCCCCGGGTCCGGGAATCAGCCGCGCCGGTTCGGCAGCGGCGTCGCCACCGGCTTGGGCAGGGCGTCGAGGATCTGCAGCGGCCGCCGCAGCTCGGCGCGTTCGGGAGTGCCGCGCGGAGCGAAGACCCGCTTGGAGGCTTCCAGCATCAGCACGCCCCCGGCATAGCGGTCCGAGAGGCTGCGCCCGACCTGGTCCCACATCGCCCCGGTCCGCAGCCAGAACCGGCGGTGCGACGGCGGCTGGAACAGGGTGACCGTATGGAATTCCGGCACGAAGCCCAGCGGCCGGATCTGCGATTCAAGCTGGCCCAGGCTGTAGGGGCGCCCGAAACCGAAGGGCGTCTGATCCGAACGCGCCCAGAGCCCGGCCCGGTTGGGCACGACGAACAGCACCCGCCCCCCCGGCCCCAGCACGCGGTGGCACTCCTCCAGCAGCGCGCCCGGGGTCTCGGTCGTCTCCAGACCATGCAGCACGATCAGCTTGTCCACCGCGCCCGTGGCCACCGGCCAGGCGGTTTCCTCGCACAGCACCGAGACATTCTCCATTCCCGCGGGCCAGGGCATCACCCCCTGCGCGGAGGGCATCAGCCCGACGACACGGCGCGCCTCGGCCAGATAGGGGCGCAGCAGCGGCACGGCAAAGCCGAATCCCGCAACCATCTGCCCCTTGGCCTCGGGCCAGATCCGCTGAACCTGGCCACGGATCGCCTTCTGGGCGGCGCGGCCCAGGCTCGTCCGGTAGTAGAAATTCCTCAGGTCGAGCACATCAAGGTGCATTGCGCCATGTCCTCGGATCGGTGACCTTCTGGCTACCATAGCGACATTCGAGAGCCTTTCCATGCCCCTGACCCTCGCCACCGTCCCCTGCCTCAGCGACAATTACGCCTATCTGATCCATGACCCCGCGGCCGGGCGCACCGCCGTCATCGACGTCCCCGAGGCCGCGCCGGTCCTCGCGGCGCTGTCCGAACATGGCTGGAGCCTCGATGAAATCTGGATCACCCACCATCATCATGACCATGTGGGGGGCGTCGACACGCTGCGCAACGAGACCGGCGCGAGGGTGACCGGCGCCAGGGCCGACGACCACCGCCTGCCGCGGCTGGACCGGGCGGTGGCGCCCGGCGACAGCTTCGATTTCGCCGCGGCCCCCGTGGAGGTGATCGAGGTGTCGGGCCACACGGTCGGCCATGTGGCCTTCCACATCCCCGCCGCGAAGATGGCCTTCACCGGCGACAGCCTCATGGGACTGGGCTGCGGGCGGCTCTTCGAAGGCGATGCCGCGATGATGTGGGACAGCCTGTGCCGGCTGCGCGTCCTGCCCGGCGACACGCTGATCTGCTCCGGTCACGAATACAGCCAGTCGAATGCCCGCTTCGCGCTGACCATCGAACCGGACAATGCCGCCCTGGCCGCGCGTGCGGCCGCGATCGACGCGGCCCGCGCGGCGGGCGAGGCGACCGTGCCCGTGCGCCTGTCGCTGGAACTCGAGACCAACCCCTTCCTGCGGGCCGATCAGCCCGCGCTGAAGGACCGGCTGGGCCTGACGGGCACGCCCGATGCCGAGGTTTTCGGCGAAATCCGGCGCAGGAAGGACTCCTTCTGACTAGAAAATCTACAAACGCATCCTATTTAATCTGTCAAACAGGATGTGAAGCCTGCCGTAGAGTGATGCCCGGGAATAGGCAAAATTGCTACTTGAAGACGGGCCAAGAAAACCGAACTTTAAACATACGAGGTCACCGTTCGGATGGGGCTCTCCGGTCCCGTCCGACCCTTACTGCAAGGAGCACGGAGCGTGCCTTCATTCTCGACTACCCTCGAACAGGCGATCCACGCGGCTCTGGCCCAGGCCAACAGCCGCCGTCATGAACTGGCCACGCTGGAGCACCTGCTTCTCGCGCTCATCGACGAACCGAACGCGGCCAAGGTCATGCAGGCCTGCGGAGTGGATCTCGAGGCATTGCGCAAGACCTTGATCGAGTTCATCGACGAGGAGCTTTCCACGCTGGAAACCGATGTCGAGGGCTCGGAGGCCGTGCCGACCGCCGCCTTCCAGCGCGTCATCCAGCGCGCCGCGATCCACGTGCAGTCCTCGGGGCGCACCGAAGTCACCGGCGCCAACGTCCTGGTGGCAATCTTCGCGGAACGCGAATCCAATGCCGCCTATTTCCTGCAGGATCAGGACATGACCCGCTATGACGCGGTGAATTTCATCGCCCACGGCGTCGCCAAGGACCCGTCCTTCGGCGAATCCCGCCCGGTCTCGGGCGCGACGGATTACGAGGAAGAGGCCCAGACGACCCAGGAAACCGCCGAAAACAAGGAATCGGCCTTGGCAAAATATTGCGTCGATCTCAACGCCAAGTCGCGCAAGGGCGATGTCGATCCGCTGATCGGACGTGATTCCGAGGTGGAGCGCTGCATCCAGGTCCTCTGCCGCCGGCGCAAGAACAACCCGCTGCTGGTGGGCGATCCCGGCGTGGGCAAGACCGCCATCGCCGAGGGACTGGCGCGCAAGATCGTCAATGGCGAGACGCCCGAAGTGCTCGCCTCGGCGACGATCTATTCGCTGGACATGGGCGCCCTGCTGGCCGGCACCCGCTATCGCGGCGATTTCGAGGAAAGGCTCAAGGCCGTCGTCACCGAGCTGGAGGCGCATCCCGATGCGATCCTCTTCATCGACGAGATCCACACCGTGATCGGCGCCGGGGCCACCTCGGGCGGGGCGATGGATGCATCCAACCTGCTGAAACCCGCCTTGCAGGGCGGCAAGCTGCGCTGCATGGGCTCCACCACCTACAAGGAATTCCGCCAGCATTTCGAGAAGGACCGCGCGCTGTCCCGCCGGTTCCAGAAGATCGACGTCAACGAACCCTCGGTGGATGACGCCGTGAAGATCCTCAAGGGCCTGAAACCCTATTTCGAGGAACATCACGACATCAAGTACACCGCCGACGCGATCCGCACCGCGGTGGAACTCTCGGCGCGCTACATCAACGACCGCAAGCTGCCCGACAAGGCGATCGACGTGATCGACGAGGCCGGCGCCGCGCAGCATCTGGTCGCCGAGAGCCGCCGCCGCAAGACGATCGGCGCCAAGGAGATCGAGGCCGTCGTCGCCAAGATCGCCCGCATCCCGCCGAAGAACGTCTCCAAGGACGATGCCGAGGTGCTCAAGGACCTGGAATCCACGCTGAAACGCGTGGTCTTCGGACAGGATCGCGCGATCGAGGCGCTGTCCTCCGCGATCAAGCTGGCCCGCGCCGGGCTGCGCGAACCCGAGAAGCCGATCGGCAACTACCTCTTCGCCGGGCCGACCGGCGTCGGCAAGACCGAGGTCGCCAAGCAGCTGGCTGACAGCCTGGGCGTGGAACTGCTGCGTTTCGACATGTCCGAATACATGGAGAAACATGCGGTCTCGCGGCTGATCGGGGCCCCTCCGGGCTATGTCGGCTTCGACCAGGGCGGCATGCTGACCGATGGCGTGGACCAGCATCCGCATTGCGTGCTGCTGCTCGACGAGATCGAGAAGGCGCACCCGGATGTCTACAACATCCTGCTGCAGGTGATGGATCACGGCAAGCTGACCGACCATAACGGCCGCCAGGTGGATTTCCGCAATGTCGTGCTGATCATGACCTCGAATGCGGGAGCCGCGGAACAGGCCAAGTCGGCCATCGGCTTCGGCCGCGACCGGCGCGAGGGCGAGGATACCGCAGCGATCGAGCGGACCTTCACCCCCGAATTCCGCAACCGTCTGGATGCGGTCATCAGCTTCGGGCCGCTGCCGCGCGAGGTCATCCTGCAGGTGGTCGACAAGTTCGTCCTGCAGCTGGAAGCCCAGCTGATGGATCGCGGCGTGTCGATCGAACTGACCCCCGAAGCCGCCGCCTGGCTGGCCGACAAGGGCTATGACGACCGCATGGGCGCGCGTCCGCTGGGCCGCGTGATCCAGGAACACATCAAGAAGCCCCTGGCCGAGGAACTGCTTTTCGGCAAGCTCGCGAAGGGCGGGACCGTCCGCGTCGCCGTCAAGGACGACAAGATCGAGCTGGAAAGCATTCCGCCGCAGAACCCGCGCCTTTCGGGAAACAAGCCGCCGCTTCTGACCGCGGAGTGACCCGCTGCGCCTCGTCGCGATCCTGATGCTCGCCCTCGCACCTGCCGGTGCGGGGGCGTTTCAGTTGGAATGGCCCGTGGATTGCGAGCCGGGCAGAGACTGCCATGTTCAGAATTACGTCGACCGCGATCCGGGCCCCGGCATCCGCGATGTCGCCTGCGGCCCGCTGAGCTATGACGGCCACGCGGGCACGGATATACGCGTCGCGACGGAGGCGGCGCTTGCCGCCGATCCGCCCGCCATCCTCGCGGCCGCCGAGGGGAGGGTCACCGCCCTGCGCGACGAGATGCCGGATGCGCTGATGGGCACGCCCGGCGCCCCCGCGGCGGCGCAGCTGGCCCGGCGCGAATGCGGCAACGGCGTGGTGCTCGACCATGGCGGGGGCTGGCAAACCCGGTACTGCCACATGGAGCGGGGCTCCATCGCCGTCGCGCCCGGCCAGGTCGTCGAGGCCGGCACCCCGCTGGGCCGGATGGGCCGCAGCGGCGCGACCGAGTTTCCGCATCTGCATTTCAGCCTCAGCCGCGACGGCACGGCGGTCGACCCATTCGCGGGCGACCCCGAGGCGGCATGCGGCGATACCCGGTCCTCGCTCTGGGCGGATCCGCCCGCCTATCGCCCCGGCGGGTTCCTCGACAGCGGCATCTCCGACCGCGTGCCCGATTATGCCGAGATCCGCCGGGGGCTGCCGGGCCGCCCCGCAGGCGACGTCACGGATCCCGCGCTGGTGGCCTGGGCCTTCGGCTACGGCTTTCTTCCCGGCGACGCGCTGCGCTTCGTCATGACCGGCCCCGCGGGCGGGATCTTCGACCGGACGGTGCTGCTGGAAAGCGGCCACGCCCAGGCGTTCCGCGCCTTCGGCCGCCGCACGCCGCCCGGGGGCTGGATGCCGGGCCTCTATCGCAGCCGCGTCGAGTGGCGGCGGGATGGACGTATCCATGACAGCCGCGAGGTGGAGCTGCGCCTGATCACCGGTCCCGCGCGGCCGTCGCCCTGAGCCCGTCCGGTCCGGCGGCTGCCATGCGTGCGGGCCCCGGCCTGCCCGGGCACGGGATGCCTGCGCCGGAGACGCGGCGGGGGGCCGACCAAGGCCGCCGTCACCGGGGCAGGCCCCTCTCCGTCCTGGCGCGCCGCACCGGCCCGCCCCGCGCCGGACGACCCTCAGCGTTCGGTCAGCTTCAGCTCGATCCGCCGGTTGCGGGCGCGCGCCTCGGCGCTGTCGCCCGGGTCGACGGGCTGGTATTCGCCGAAACCCGTGGCCGCCAGACGTTCGGGCGGAAAGCCGTATTCCTCGATCATGAAACGCACCACGGACAGCGCGCGGGCCTGGCTGAGCTCCCAGTTGTCGCGGAAGCGGCTGGAGCGGATCGGCGTGGCATCGGTATGGCCGTCGACACGGATGATCCAGTCGATGCCCGGCGGGATCACCGCCGCGACCTCCTGCAGCAGCTGCGCGACCTTGGCGATCTCGGTGCGGCCGGTGGCCGACAGGTCGGCCTGGCCGATATCGAACAGCACCTCGCTGTCGAAGACGAAACGGTCTCCGACGATGCTGACCCCTTGCTGGTCGCCGATCGCGTCGCGCAGCCGCCCGAAGAATTCCGACTGATACCGCTCCAGCCGCTGCGCCTCCTCTTCCAGACGGCGGCGTTCGGCCTCTTCCAGTTCGGCGCGGCGGCGTTCCTCGCTGGCGGCCCGGGCCAGCGCGGTGTTCAGCCGCCGGTTCAGGTCCTCGATCTCGACCTGCGTTGCCTCGTCGCGATCCTCCGCCGCGCCCAGAAGCGCGCGCAGGCTGCCCAGCTGGCTGCGCAATTCGGCCGCCTGGGCATTCAGCAGCGCGACCTCGCGGGCCCGATCCTCCGCGGTCTCCGCGGTCCGATCTCGCGCCGTCTCGGCATCGGCCAGGGCCGCGCGCGCCGCCTTCAGCAGCGCCGCCTGACGCTCCGCCTCGCTCAGAGCCGCCTCGCCCTGCCGTTCGGCCGCCACCTGCGCGGCCAGCGCCGCCGCCAGACGGTCGCGCAGCGCCGCCTCGTCCTGCGTCGCGGCCTCCAGGTCGGCCTGCGCGGCAGCCAGCGCCGCCTCGCCTGCGGCGACCTCCTCGCCGGCCTCGGCAAGCGCCGCCGCCTGTTCGGAAACCTGCGTCTCCAGAGATTGCCCCCGGGCCAGCGCATCGGCGAGGCGGTCATTCAGCCCGTCCTGCGCCGCCTGCGCCGCCGCCAGCAGGGTCAGCGTCTCCTCCGCCTTCTTCCGCTGGGCCTCCAGCGCCAGCGACATGGCGGAAATCTCGTCCTGCGCCCCGGCCAGGCGCTGACGCAATGCCTCGGCCGCGGCGGCATCGGCCAGGCGCGCGGCCTCTTCCTCGGACAGCCTGTCCCGCGTCTCGGCGAGCGCGGCCGAGGCCCGGTCCAGATCCGCATCGCGCGCGGCCAGATCGGCGCGGGTCTGCTCCAGCAGCGCCTCGAGCGCCTCGCGCCGCGCCGCCGCCAGCCGGGCCTCCTCGGCGCCGGCGTCGATTTCGCTGCGCGCCCGGGCCAGCGACCGGC
>NZ_JACVXA010000090.1 GCF_014903745.1 Mangrovicoccus algicola
AGCCGGGGCTCGCCGCGCGCCGGGCCGCCCTGGTCCTGGTGCAGGCGGTGCGCCTGCAGGACCGGCTTCTGGCCGAACTGACCGAGACGCCGGACGGCCCGCTGGCCGCGCTGTCCCCGGCCGACCGGGCCCGCGCCCAGCGGCTGGCCGCGCAGGCCCTGCGCCATGGCCAGCGGATCGACAAGGCGCTGGCCCCCTTCCTGGAAAAGGCGCCGCCCCTGCGGGTGCGGCTGGTGCTGCATCTGGCGATGGTGGAGCTTTGCGAGGACGAGGCCGCCGCGCATGGCGTGGTCAATGGCTGGGTGACGCTGATGCGCAGCCACCCCAAGACGCGGTCGATGGCCGGGCTGGTCAATGCCGTGCTGCGCCGCGCCGCCGGGGAGGTCGCGCCGCGCTGGAACGCGCTGCCGCCCGCGCGTATGCCCGACTGGCTGCGCAAGCCGCTGCGCAAGGCCTATGGCGGCGATGCCCTGACGGCGATGGAGGCGGTCTTCGCCCGCCAGCCGCCGCTGGACCTGACCCCGGCGGATGGCGACGCCACCGCCTTGGCGCAGGCCACCGGCGGCGATGTCCTGCCAACCGGCTCGGTGCGCCTGGCCGCGCCGGGGCAGGTCTCGGCGCTGCCCGGCTATGCCGAAGGGCGCTGGTGGGTGCAGGATGCCGCCGCCGCGATCCCCGCGCGGGTGCTGGCCCCGGCGCCGGGCGCGCGGGTGCTGGACCTGTGCGCCGCGCCGGGCGGCAAGACGCTGCAGATGGCCGCCATGGGCGCCGAGGTCACCGCGCTGGACATCTCCGCCCATCGCATGGCGCGGCTGGCCGAGAACCTGGCGCGCACCGGGCTCGCCGCCGAAACCGTGGTCGCCGATGCCACCGCCTGGGATCCGGGCGGGGCATTCGACGCGATCCTGCTGGATGCGCCCTGCACCGCCACCGGCACGATCCGCCGCCATCCCGACCTGCCCCATGCCAAATCCGCCGCCGCGACCGCGCCGCTTGCCGCGCTGCAGGCGGCGCTGCTGGACCGCGCGCTCGGCTGGCTGGCGCCGGGCGGGGCGCTGGTCTTCTGCACCTGCTCGCTCCTGCCGGAGGAGGGCGAGGCCCAGGTCGCCGCGGCGCTGGCCCGGCACGAAGGCCTGGCCGCCGATCCGCTTGACCCGGCCGAATACGGCCTGCCGCCGGAGGCCGCCGTGCCCGGCGGGCTGCGGCTGCGGCCGGATTTCCTTCCCGAAACCGGGGGGATGGACGGGTTCTTCATCGCCCGGCTGCGGCGCGCCGCGCTGTGACATTCGCGGAACGCGCCGGGCCGGGGCGGCGGCGCGCGGATGACAGGCCCCGCCGGGCGGCGTAAGCTCCGCCCGCGAAGCATCCCCGTTTCCGCCCCGTTTCCAAGGAGTTCCCGCGTGTCCCCTGCCGATATGCCCCGCCCGCGCCCTGCCTCGACCGGCACGAGGATCGCGGTCTGGCGCGCCGCGCTGGGGGCGCAACCGGCGGAATTCGCCCTGCCGCCCGAACCGCGCAGCATCGGCTCCGCCGCCATCGGCCAGGCGATCTGCCGCGGGGAGATCCAGCTTGGCGGACGGCGGCGCGACCTGGGCGGCGGCACGATCTGGGATCTCGCGCCGCTGCCGCCGCGGGCCGAGGCCGACCGCCACGGCTTTGCCTGGCTCGACGACCTGGCCGCGGCGGGCACACGGCAGGCGCGCGGCCTGGCACGGGACTGGACGGCGGCCTGGCTGACCCGTTTCGGCAGCGGACGGGGCCCCGGCTGGCGCGCCGATATCGCCGGGCGGCGGCTGGTCCGCTGGGTCAATCATGCCGGGATGCTCGCGGCCGGGTCCGACCCCGCCGCCGCCCGGCGGTTCCGCCGCGCGCTCTCGGCGCAGGCGCTCTACCTGTCGCGCGCCTGGCGGCGCGCGCCGCAGGGCCTGCCCACCTTCGAAGCCGTCTGCAGCCTGATCCAGGCGGGGCTGGCCCTGCGCGACATGGAATCCCGCATCCGCCCGGCGGTGAAGGCGCTGGAGCGGCTGTGCCGCGATCAGGTGGGCCCGGCCGGAGAACTGCCCGGACGCAACCCCGAGGAATTGCTGGACCTGTTCTCCCTGCTGGTCTGGTGCGCCACGGCTCTGGAAGAGGCCGGGCTGGCCGCGCAGCCGCAGCATCTGGGGGCCATCGCCCGGATCGCTCCGGTGCTGCGCGCGCTGCGCCATGCCGATGGCGGGCTGGCCCGGTTCCATGGCGGCGGCCGCGGGGTGGAGGGCCGGCTGGATGCCGCCCTTGCCGGTTCCAGGTCCCGCAGCCCCGCCGCCCCCGGCCGGGCCATGGGCTTTGCGCGGCTGGCGCGCGGGCGCAGCACCGTGATCATCGACGCCGCGCCGCCGCCCTCGGGGCCGGGGCCGGGCCTGACCGGCCATGCCTCAACCCTGGCCTTCGAGATGACGGTGGGCCGGCGGCCGATGGTGGTCAATTGCGGCTCGGGGCTCAGCTTCGGCGCGGATTGGGAACTGGCCGCCCGCGCCGCGCCCGCCCATTCCGTGCTGGTCCCCGACGGCGAGGGACAGCAGGCCTTCCGCACGGTCCGCCGCAACTGGTCCATGCTGGTGCGCGGCCCGCGCGACGTGCGCTGCGATCCGGCCCCGCATCGCGGCCCCGCCGCGCTCGATGCCAGCCATGACGGCTATGCCGCGCGGCTGGGGCTGATCCATCACCGCAGCCTCGATCTGGGCGACGAGGGGCTGGTGCTGCATGGCGAGGACCGGCTGGTGCCGGTGGCCGGGGCCGCGCCGGGGCTGCGCGGGCTGCAGGGGGCGGGCTTCACCATCCGGTTCCACCTGCATCCCGACGTGACGCTGCAGCCCGGCGAGGACGGGCTCAGCGCGACGCTCCTGCTGAAATCGGGCGAGGTCTGGCAATTCCGTCATGCCAGCCCCGCAAGGTTGAGCCTTGACCCCAGCGTCTATCTGGAGAAAACCCGGCCCCAGCCGACACCGACCCGCCAGATCGTTCTGGATGCCAGCGCCTCGGGCGCCACGACCACCATCCGCTGGAGCCTGTCGCGCGTGACGCAAGCCGCGCCCGGCGCCCGCGACCTGTACCGGGACGACATGTCGATCACCTGATCCCCCGGCGCGCCGCCGCCGCCGAAGCCCATGAGCCCAAGGAGCCCGAATGACCCTCCCGCAGCCGATCCGCACCGCCCTGATCTCGGTGTCCGACAAATCCGGCCTGACCGACCTGGCCGAGGGCCTGGCCCGCCACGGCGTCCGCCTGCTCTCCACCGGCGGCACCGCCAAGGCGCTGCGCGAGGCGGGCCACGAGGTGACCGATGTCTCCGATGTCACCGGGTTCCCCGAGATGATGGACGGCCGCGTCAAGACCCTGCATCCCAAGGTGCATGGCGGGCTTCTGGCGCTGCGCGACAATGCCGATCACCTGGCCGCGATGGAGACCCACGGCATCGGCGCGATCGATCTGCTGGTCGTCAATCTCTACCCGTTCGAGGCGACCGTGGCCAAGAACGCCCCCTATGACGAATGCGTCGAGAATATCGACATCGGCGGCCCGGCGATGATCCGCGCGGCGGCCAAGAACCATGCCGGCGTGGCCGTCGTGGTCGATACCGAGGATTACGCGCCGCTCCTGGCCGAGATGGACGCCAATGGCGGCGCCACCACCTTCGGCTTCCGCAAGACGCTGGCGCTGACCGCCTATGGCCGCACCGCCGCCTATGACGCGGCCGTGTCGAACTGGTTCGCCCAGGCGCTGGAAGAGCCCGCGCCGCGCCGCCGCGCCGTGGCGGGCTATCTGGCGCAGTCGCTGCGCTATGGCGAGAACCCGCACCAGGAGGCCGCCTTCTATGTCGACGGCTCCAACCGTCCGGGCGTCGCCACCGCCTATCAGCTCCAGGGGAAGGCGCTGAGCTACAACAACATCAACGACACCGACGCGGCTTTCGAGCTGGTCGCCGAATTCGCCCCCGAGGCGGGCCCGGCCTGCGCGATCATCAAGCATGCCAACCCCTGCGGCGTCGCCACCGGCGCGACCCTGGCCGAGGCCTATTCGCGCGCCTTCGACTGCGACCGCACCTCCGCCTTCGGCGGCATCATCGCGCTGAACCAGAAACTCGACGGCGCCACCGCCGCGAAGATCGCCGAGATCTTCACCGAGGTGGTCATCGCGCCGGAGGCCGACGAGGAGGCCCGCGCCGTCTTCGCCGCCAAGAAGAACCTGCGCCTTCTCGTCACCGGCGGGCTGCCCGATCCCCGCACCGCCGCGCTGACCGTGCGCCAGGTGGCCGGCGGGCTGCTGATGCAGGGCAAGGATAACGGTCATGTGGGCGCCGAGGAGCTGAAGGTCGTCACCAAGCGCGCGCCCTCCCCCGAGGAGCTGCGCGACCTGCTCTTCGCCTGGCGCGTGGCCAAGCACGTGAAGTCCAACGCCGTGATCTATGCCAAGGACAGCGCCACCGTCGGCGTCGGCGCGGGCCAGATGAGCCGCGTCGACAGCACCCGCATCGCCGCGCGCAAGTCCCAGGACATGGCCGAGGCGCTGGGGCTCTCCGCGCCCACCACGCAGGGCTCGGTCGTGGCCTCCGACGCGTTCTTCCCCTTCGCCGACGGGCTGATCACCGCCGCCGAGGCCGGGGCGACCGCGATCATCCAGCCCGGCGGCTCGATCCGCGACGAGGAAGTCATCGCCGCCGCCGACGAACGCGGCCTGGCCATGGTCCTGACCGGCATGCGCCACTTCCGGCACTGAGCGCCGTCCCGCCCCGCCCTACGAGGCGGGGCCTCCCCTTTCCCGCTGCCCGGATGTCCCGATCATGCGCCTTCTCGCCCTCACCGCGATCCTCATGCTGGCCCTGGACCAGGCCAGCAAATATGCCGTCATCTGGGGGCTGGGCCTGATCCATGTCGGCACGATCCCGGTCCTGCCGCCCTATCTGGTCTTCCACATGGGCTGGAACACCGGCATCAATTTCGGGCTCGGCTCCTCCGCCGATGCGCGCTGGATCCTCGTGGCGCTGGCGCTGGCGATCTGCGCCTGGGCGCTCAACTGGGCGCGGCGCGATCCGCGCCCGATCGTGGCGGTCTCCACCGGGCTGCTGGTCGGCGGCGCGCTCGGCAATGTCATCGACCGGGTGATCCACGGGGCGGTGGCGGATTTCCTGAACATGTCCTGCTGCGGCATCGTCAATCCCTACACGTTCAACATCGCCGATATCGGCGTCTTCCTCGGGGCGGTCGGGCTGATCCTGTCGCCGCCCGAAAAGACGCGCCGCAAGGGCTGAGCCTTTCGCCGGCCCCGGCCCTCCCGGAAAAGCTGCCGCGATCCTGCCTCCGGCCGCACCGGGGGGACCTCCTCCGCCCCGCCGGCTTCCGGCGGGTGACGCCATCCCGTCGCGATCGATCGCATCGGCCCGCGCCCTCCGGGACCGCCCGGCCGATCCCGCCCTCCGGCAGGACGCACGTCCGGCCTCCCGGGGACCGGCAGCGCCGTGCAGGAGCAATGCCGCCGCCGCGATCCGCTTCGGGCAGAAGGCCATGGACTTCGACCTGGACCCGCGCAGAAGCGGCAGCGCCCGCATCGATCCGGCTGCCGCAGCGGCACCCCCTTCCCTGCGCGGGCCCATCTGCCCCCCGCCCGGCATGATGCATCCAGACGTGCCGGAGCGGCGCCGGGATTTCCGCGCCGGACGGGCAGCGTCCCGGCCAGCGGCACCCGGCAGAGCCGGATGGCCCGGCCCGCCCGTCAGCCTTTCGCCCCCCGGCCGATGATGCCCGCCCGGCGGGCGTCTGGCCTGCCGCCTCGGGACCGCCTGCGCGGAAGGCAAGCCGGGTCCGGCCGGGCCGCCCTGCCGGAGGGCTGCGCGCTCAGCTCTCGCGGAAGGCGCGGGTGAAATAGTCGGTGAAGGGCTTGACCAGATAGGCCAGCGGACTGCGATCGGTGGTGCGCATATAGGCCTCCACCGGCATCCCGGGCAGGAGCGCGACATGACCGGGCAGCCGTTCCGCCTCGCCCTCTTCCAGCACGACCTCGGCGCGGTAGAAACTGGCGCCGCTCTGCTCGTCCTGGAACGCATCCGCCGAGACCACGGTGATGTGCCCCTCCAGCTCGGGCGTGGTGCGCGAGGAGAAGGCCGGAAAGCGCACCATCACCTCCTGGCCGGGATAGACCTCGTCGACATGGATCGTCTCGATCTTCGTGGCGATGACCAGCGGCCGGTCCTGCGGCACGATATACAGGACCGGATCGGCCGCGCGGATGACCGAGCGTTCGGCATAGACCGTCAGCCCGTAGACGATGCCCGAAACCGGCGCCCGGATATCCAGCCGCGACAGCTGCTCGCGCAGCGACTGGCGCTGTTCGAACAGCTCCAGCTCGCGATAGCGCAGGTCGCGCAGCGTGGTCGTGGCCTCCTCGCGGCGCGAGGTGTCGAGCTTCAGGATCTCGATGTCGATCTCGGTGATGCGGCCCTCGCTCTCGGCCTCCGAGGCGACCAGTTCGCCCAGCTGCCCGGCCAGCGACGCCTCCTCGCGCTGCAGCGCCAGCACGCGGGTGCGCTGTGCCAGCCCCTTGTTCAGCAGGTCGGTCTGGTCGGACAGCTCGTCGCGGATCAGCGACAGCTGGGTTCCCAGCGCCTCCTGCTGGGCGGTGATCCCCTCGATCTGGTTGGCGATCTGGGCGCGGCGCTTGCCCAGCTGCTCTGCCTCCTGGGCCTGGCTGGCATTGCGCGCCTCGAACAGGCGCTGCTGCCCGTCGATCAGCTCGGCGATCTCGGGGTTTTCCGCCGCCACCGCCAGCAGGTCGGGATCGTACGAGATCTCCGCCAGCCCGTTTTCCTCGGCCTCCAGCCGGCCGCGGCGGGCGAGGATCTCGAAATACTGGTTCTCGACGATGTTCAGCTGGGATTGCAGCAGCGTGCCGTCCAGCCGCACCAGCACCTGGTCGGCGGTGACGGCATCGCCCTCGTCGACCCGGATGTCCTGCACCACCCCGCCATCGGGATGCTGCACCACCTGGCGGTTGCGGTCGACCTCGATCTGGCCGGAGGCGACGATCGCCCCGGCAATGGTGGTGAAGACCGCCCAGCCGCCCAGCCCGCCGACCAGCACGGCCAGCATGATCAGCCCGGCGGTGATGAAGCCGCGCGCCGCAAAGGCCTGCTCCGGCGCGGGCATCGCGTCCTGCTGCGCCGCGGCGGCCTGGGGCGCCGCGCGCGCCGCGGGGGGAATGGGTGCCTTGCTCATGCCACGCCTCCGGGGGTCTGCGCCGCCCTGATCTCGCCCGCGTTGCGGACCATCTTGCCCAGCACCTCGTCGCGCGGTCCGAAGGCCTTGACGCTGCCGCCATCCAGCACCAGCAGCATGTCGCATTCCTGGATCGCCGCCGGGCGGTGCGCCATGATCAGCACCGACCGGCCATCCTGCTTCATCGCCCGGATGGCGTGGTTCAGCGCCTGGCTGCCCTCGTTGTCGAGGTTGGAATTGGGTTCGTCCAGCACCAGGATGACCGGATCGCCGTAAAGCGCGCGGGCCAGGCCGACGCGCTGGATCTGCCCGCCCGAAAGCTGCGCGCCGGCCGCGCTGACGCGGGTGTTGTAGCCGTCGGGCAGCCGCAGGATCATGTCATGCGCGGCGGCCTTCTTGGCGGCGGCGATGATGTCCTCGTCCTTCGCGCCGGGCTCCAGCCGGGCGATATTCTCGGCCAGCGTGCCGTCGAACAGCGTCACCTGCTGCGGCAGATAGCCGATATACCGCCCCAGCGCGTCGGCCTCGTACTGGTCGATCGTCGCGCCATCGAGCCGGATCTTCCCGCCCGCCGCCCGCCATACCCCGGTCAGGGCGCGGGCCAGGGTCGATTTCCCCGCCCCCGAGGGCCCGATCACGCCAAGCGCCTTTCCCGGCTCCAGCCGGAAGGTCACCAGCCGCAGCGCGGCCTGCTGCTGGCCCGGCGGGATGACCGTCGCCTGCTGCACGTCCAGCAGGGCGCGCGGCCTGGGCAGCTGCGTGCGCGGGGCCGGCGGCGGCACCCGGCCCAGAAGCTCCGCCAGGTTGTCCCAGCTTTTCATTGCCGACTGCACCAGCGCCCATTGCCCGACCGCCATTTCGATCGGCGCCAGCGCCCGGCCCAGCAGGATCGATCCGGCGATCATCGCCCCGGCCGTCATTTCCATGCGCAGCACCAGATAGGCGCCCAGGCCCAGCATCGCCGATTGCAGGAACAGCCGGAAGGTCTTGGTCATGGCGGTATAGCTGCCGCCGGCATCCGCGGCGCGCAGCGACAGGCCCAGGGACTTGCCGCGGATCTGCTGCCAGCGGGTGAAGGCGGCGCCGCGCATGCCCAGGGCCTGGACCATGCCGGCATCGTGTTTCAGCCGTTCGGACATCATGTCTGCCGTCGCCGCCGCCTGGCTGGCCGCCAGCTGCGGCGCCCGCGTGCTGCGCTGGTTGAGGAAGGTCAGCAAGACCAGCACCGCGCCGCCGCCCACCGCCATCATGCCCAGCCAGGGGTGGAAGAAGAAGATCCCCGCGACGAAGACCGGGGTGAAGGGCAGATCGAAAAGCGAGCCCAGGATCGGCGAAGCGAGGAATCGCTGCACGGTTTCCAGGTCGCGCACCCCCGCCGCCGCGGCGCCGCGATCGCGCGTGGCGGCATCTTCCAGCGCGGCGGCGAAAACCCGCCGGTCCAGCCGCGCCTGGAACCGCGCCCCGATGCGCGCCAGGAGCCGGCCGCGCACATAGTCGAGTATCCCCATGGAGAGATAGAGAAACGCCACCAGCACAGCCAGGGCGACCAGCGTCGCCTCCGAGCGGCTTCCCAGCACGCGGTCATAGACCTGCAGCATGAAAAGCGGGCCGGTCAGCATCAGGAGATTGACGAAAACGCTGAAAATGCCCACGAAGAGAAGCAGTCCGTTGCTTTCCGCGCGGGCCTCGCGCAATTCCTTCAACCCTTCTGCCCTGGCACGGTCCATGGCGGTCTCCCGTAATTTCTGCGCAAGCCCCGAAATCCAGACCGGGCAAGGCCATGTTTGACGATCGGCGCGATGGCTTTCGCGTCGGTCCTATACTATGTGTCCCAAAGTGCGAAGAACAGATTGAGGTGCAACGTGCAGCCCAGCCTAGACGGAGCGATCCGGCCGGGGATTGCCCGGGTGTTTACGAGTTTCCTGCCGCTCGCCGCGCTGGCGGCGATCGGCGTCGCAGGCTGCACGACGGGCCAGCCCGCCGGACCGGGCGGCTTCAACGACCCCTACGAGCAGACCAACCGGCGCGTCCACAATTTCAACAAGGCCGTGGACCGCACGGTCTACCGGCCGGTGTCCAATGTCTACGGCACCGTCCTGCCGCAGCCGGTGCGGCGCGGCGTGGACAATTTCTCGGAATTCACCGATCTGCCGCGGCGGATCGTCAACGAGATGCTGCAGGGCAAGGTCGAGGACGCGCTGCACAACAGCTTCCGCTTCGCGACCAATGCCACTTTCGGTTTCCTCGGCGTGCTCGACCCGGCGACGGAACTGGGGCTTGAATCCCGCGATGCCGATTTCGGCCAGACCCTGCATGTCTGGGGGGTGGGCGAGGGCGCCTATCTGGCGGTCCCGTTCTTCGGCCCCTCGACCCAGCGCGACCTGGCCGGGGATGTCGTCGACCTGGTGACCAATCCGCTGGGCTATGTGCTGACCCCACCGGAAAGTTACTACCCGCCGGGCTCGACGGTGGGTGAATATACGAATTACCGGTATACATATCGAGAGACGCTGAACGACGTTCTGGACAACAGCGCCGACAGCTATGCCACCTCGCGCGTCGTCTACCTGGACGCGCGGCGGTTCGAACTGGGTATGCCCTCTGGCGGGGGCGCAGAAGATGGGGGCGTGATCGACCCCTACGAGGAGCTTTACGGTGATTGACCTTTCCCGCCGCGCGATGCTGGCCGGCCTGACCGGCACGGCCGTCCTGGCCACGCTTTCCGGGCCGGCCCTGGCCCTGACCGAGGATCAGGCAGTCAGCTACGTGCAGTCCATGGCCGCCGATATCGAGAAGACGATCAATTCCGGCCGCTCCGACGCGCAGATGTACAAGGCGTTCGAGCAGCTGCTGAACCAGTATGCCGATATGGACACGATCGCGCGCTTCGCGCTGGGACCGGCCGCGCGCTCGGCCTCCTCGGGCGAATTGTCGGCCTATACCGCAGCCTTCCGCACCTATCTGTCCAAGAAATACGGCGCGCGGTTCCGCGAGTTCATCGGCGGCGACATCCAGGTCCAGGGCGCGCGCAAGGACAAGCGCGCGGTGATCGTCTCGGCCCGGGCCAAGCCCCGCGGCCAGTCGGCCGTGGCCGTCGATTTCCACGTCTCCGATCGCAACGGCAAGGTGTTCAACGTCATTCTCGAGGGGGTCAACCTGCTGACCACCGAACGGACCGAGATCACCTCGCTGCTGGACCAGCAGGGCGGCAGCATCTCGAACCTGACGGCCGAGCTGAAGCGGCGCAGCTGAGCCGGGCCGGGACTTCCCCGCCCCTCAACCCGGCATTAACCGTGACACGGCAATGCTCCGCCATCCGGCGGAGCATTTTCATGAGAAGACCTGTCCCTTTCGCATCGTTTTCCCTGCCGCGCCTCGCGGGGCCGCTGCTGGCCATGGTGGTCCTGGCGGGATGCGCGACGCAGTCCCTGCCGCTCCTGCATGGGGGCAAGGTGCCGCGGGTCTCGGCGGGAGGCTCGGAATTCGTGGTGCGCTACACCGCCACCCGTGCCGAGGCGACGCGGGTCTCGCCGGAATCCCGTCCCCGGCGCATGGTGATGCTTGCCCGCGCGCTCGAGGCCATCGAAACCGCCTCGGGCTGCCGGGTCCTGCCCGGAACGCTTTACGGGGACTGGTCCCTGGCCGAAGCCTATCTGGACTGCCCCGGCACGGCGCCGCAGGTCATCCGGCCGGTGCTGACCCACCGCCCGCCGATCGCCCCCGGCTGATCCCGTCGATCAGACGGGGCCGGCCAGCCGGCGCGCCATGAACAGGCTGTCCGGCAGCACCGGATAGCCGCCGAAGGCCGGGCATTCGGCATATCCCATCCGCCGGTAGAGCCGCGCCGCCGCCGCCAGCGCGGTGCTGCTTTCCAGCCGCATCTCCGTCAGGCCGATTTCCAGGGCCAGGCTCTCCCCCGCGGTCATCAGCGCCTCGGCGATGCCGCGCCCGCGCCAGGCGGGCCGCACGAAGAGCCGCTTGACCTCGCCGTACCGGCCCATATCCACCAGGGCCACGCAGCCGGCCGGCTGCCCGTCCATGCGCGCCACGAAGAAGACCGCGTTCGGCGCGGCCAGTTCCTCGGGCCCGAGCGAGAAGATCTCCTCTTCGGCCGCGACTTCCAGCAAGGCCGCCTGGCTGTCGGCGATCAGGGCGCGCCCCTCCGGATCCAGCGGCGATTCAACACCGATCGACGGAGACCGCCCTGCCTGCATCGCACATTCCGCCACCATGGTCCGCACCCTTTCGACCTCGCCGCATCCCGGCGTAATCCGCGCCCGGCCCCGGTTCAAGAAGGACCCGACGACACGGGTCGCAGGGGCAGGCAAGATATCGACATTGCCGCGATATATGGTAAAATCTTCGCCTATGCCGCCAACATATTCGTCATATCATTGACGACGGCTGCCGAAACCCCGATCATCTCGGGACCAGATCCGGGAAAGGAACCAGGGTGCAGTTCACGCGTCTCCGCCTGAACGGGTTCAAGAGCTTCGTCGACCCGACCGACCTGGTGATCGCGCCGGGGCTGACCGGCGTGGTCGGCCCGAATGGCTGCGGCAAGTCGAACCTGCTGGAGGCGCTGCGCTGGGTGATGGGCGAAACCCGCCCCTCGGCGGTGCGCGGCGGCGGCATGGAGGACGTGATCTTCGCCGGGGCCGCGACGCGCAACGCGCGCAACTTCGCCGAGGTGACGCTGCAGATCGACAATTCCGACCGGCTGGCCCCGGCCTCGCTGAACGACCGCGACATGGTGGAGGTGGTGCGCCGCATCACCCGCGATGCGGGCTCCGCCTACAAGGCCAACGGCAAGGAGGTCCGCGCCCGCGACGTGCAGATGCTGTTCGCCGATGCCTCCACCGGCGCCACCTCGCCCGCGCTGGTGCGCCAGGGCCAGATCAGCGAATTGATCAATGCCAAGCCCAAGAGCCGCCGCCGCGTGCTGGAGGAGGCGGCCGGGATCTCGGGCCTGTACCAGCGGCGCCACGAGGCGGAGCTGAAGCTGAAATCGACCGAGGCCAACCTGGAACGGGTCGATGACGTGGTCGAGCAGCTGGCCGCGCAGCTCGCGCAGCTGACCCGCCAGGCGAAGCAGGCGGCGCGCTATCGCGAGATCGGCGAACAGCTGCGCGCGGCCGAGGGACTGCTGCTGTTCCGCCGCTGGCAGGATGCCGACCGAGCGCTGGTCACCGCGCGCCAGGCGCTGACCGAACGGGTCACCACCGCCTCCCGCGCCGAGGCGGAGGCCCGCGCCGCCGGCGCCGCCCGCAGCGAGGCCGAGGACAGCCTGCCCGCCCTGCGCGAGGAAGAGGCGATCGCCGCCGCCCTGCTGCAGCGGGCGATGGTCGAACGCGACTCGCTGGCGGAACGGGCCAGGGCGGCGGAGGCCGAGATCCTGCGCCTCGAGGCCCGGCTGGCCGATTATGCCGGCGAGGCCGCGCGCGAGGACGGGCTGAGCGAGGATGCCGAGGCGATGCAGGCCCGGCTGGCCGAGGAGGCGGAGGCGCTGGAAGAGGCCGCAAGCGGCCATGACGAGGCGCTGGACCTGGCCGCCGGGCAGGCCGAGGAAGCCGCGGAGGCACTGGCGCTGCGCGAGGAGGCGATGCAGGAACTCACCGAGGCCGTCGCCACGCTGTCCGCGCGCCACCAGGCCGTGGCACGGCTGGTCTCGGACAATCGCCGGGTCCTGGATCGCGAGACCGCGGAAGCCGCCGCCGCCGCCGCCGCCGTTGCCGAGGCCGAGGCGGCCGCCGAGACCGGGGCCGAGACCTGTGCCGCGGCGGAAGAGGCGGCACAGGCCGCGGCCGAGGCGCTGGAACTCGCCGAGGAGGAAGCCCATGCCGCCGAGGAGGCCCGCGGCGCGGCCCAGGGCGAGGAAGCCGCCGCGCGCGGCGCCGCCAGCGAGGCGGAGGGCGAGGCCAAGGCACTGCGCGCCGAGGTGGCGGGGCTGGAGCGGCTGGTCGCGCGCGACGGTGCCAGGGGCGGGCAGATCCTCGACGAGCTGACCGCCGCGCCGGGGTTCGAACGGGCGCTCGGCGCCGCGCTGGCCGACGACCTGAAGGCGCCGCGCCTGGCGGGCGATCTGCGCTCGGGCTGGGCCCGGCTGGAGGATTACGACAGCGCGCAACCCCTGCCCGCGGGCGCCGCGCCGCTGGCCGCGCAGGTCACGGGCTGCGACCTTCTGGGCCGGCGTCTCGGCCAGGTGGGGGTGATCGACGCCGCCGACGGGCCGCGGCTTCAGCCATGGCTGCGGCCAGGCCAGCGGCTGGTCTCGCGCGAGGGCGACCTGTGGCGCTGGGACGGGCTGGTCGCCGCCGCCGCCGATGCGCCCTCGGCCGCCGCGCTGCGGCTGGAACAGCAGAACCGGCTGACCGCGCTCTCGGCCGATCTGGAAGAGGCCGAGGCCCGCGCCGAAGCGGCCCGCATCCTGCATGACACGATGCGCGAGGCCCTGCGCGCGGCCACCACGCGCGAAACCGCCCTGCGCGAGGCCCGCAAGCGCGCCGAGACGCAGCTCTCCGAAGCCAGCCGCGCCCAGACCCGGGCCGAGGCCGACCGCAACCTCGCCGCCTCCCGCGTCGAGGCGCTGGGTCTCGCGGCGGCGCGCCACCGCGAGGCGGCCGAGGCCGCCGAGGCGGAGCTGTCCCGCGCCGAGGCGACCCGCGCCGGGCTGGAGGATCTGGAAGCCGCCCGCGCCCGCGCCGAGGCGGAGAAGACCGTGGTGGAGGCGGCGCGGCTGGCCATGCTCGCGCGCCGCGCCGCCCTTGACGAGACCCGCCGCGACGGCGAGGCCCGCGCC
>NZ_JACVXA010000091.1 GCF_014903745.1 Mangrovicoccus algicola
AGCGCGGGCGACAGCGCGATGGGCCGCGCCGCGCTCTGCGCCAGCGCCGTCTCGGCCGGGGCGGCGGCCTCCACCTGCCCCGCCTGCGCCAGCAGCGCCTGGCCCTGCGCCCCCAGCAGGAAATCCAGGAGCGCCTCCCCCGCCGCGGGGGCGGCCGCCCCGGCGGGGATCATGTAGCCGCGCGACAGGAACAGCGTGTAATCGCCCGGCATCACCACCCCCACATTCGCCGGGGCCGCCGCCTCCACGTAGGAGCCCAGCACGTTATAGGCGATCAGGTAGCGCCCGGCGGCGACATCGCGGATCAGCTCGGCCGAACAGCAGGTCGCCACCCCGCCGGTGCGGGCGAAGGATTCCATCAGCCCGCCGAAGGTCGTGGCCTCCAGGCTGTCGGCATAGGCGAAGAGATAGCCCAGCCCCGAGGCCTCGATGTCATAGGTCGCGATGCGCCCGCGATAGCGCGCGGGCCGGGCGCGCATCAGGTCCAGCAGGTCGAACCGGTCGGCGGGCACCTCGGCGGCGGGCACCAGGTCGCGATTGTAGATGATGACCGCCGGTTCGCGCGTCAGCCCCCACAGCTGGTCGCGCCAGCGCAGATCGGCAGGCAGCGCCGCGGTCGCCGCCGACCGGTGGCTGCGGGCGCAGGCGCGGTTGACCAGGCCCACCATGTGCTGGACCGCCGAGGACCAGACCGCATCCGCCCCCCGCCCCGCCGCGCAATCCGCCCGCGACAGCGCGTCCAGCGCGTTGGACCCCCATTGCTCGTAGCGCAGCGACAGGTCCGGGCGCCCCGCCAGGAAGGCCTCCAGCACGGGGCGGATCACCGCGGCATCGGTGGTCGATCGCAGCACCATCCGCGTGGCGCCGCTGCCCAGCTCGCGCACCGCCTCCTGGGCCGGCGCGGGCAGGGCCGCGAGGCAGCCGGCCAGCAGCAGCGCCAGCCGCCTCATGCCGCCGCCTCCGCCGGGGCCGGTCCCGGCGCGGCAGGCAGCACCAGCGCGATGCGGAACCCCGCCCCGCCGGTCTGGGTCGCGATCCGCCCGCCGAAGGCCGCCGCCACCGCGCGCACGATCGACAGGCCCAGCCCGGAACTCTGCCCGCCCGAGGCGGCGGCGCGCTCGAACCGCTCGCCCAGCCGCTCCATCAGCCCTTCGGGCGGGCCGCCGCCCGCATCCTCGACCCACAGCCGCGCCTCCCCCGCCGCCAAGTCGGCGCCGATCCGGACCGGCGCGCGGCCATGGCGCAGCGCATTGGCCAGCAGGTTCTTGGCCGCCTCCTGCAGCGAGAAGGCATCGGCCATGACCCAGACCGGGCTGTCGCCGATCACCAGCCCGACCTCCGCCCCCGGCGCCAGCAATTCGTGGTCGCGCGCATCGATCACGTCCAGCGCCACGTCGCGCAGATCGACCCTCTCGCGCGTCACCGCCTCGCCGCGATGGATCACCAGCGCCCGCGACAGCATCTGGTCCAGCAGCCCGCCCAGCGACCGGGTCCGCACCAGCAGGCGTTCGGCCGCCGCGCGGGCCCGCGCCGGGTCGGGTTCCTCCAGCGCCATCTCCGCCTGCACCCGGATCGCCGCCACCGGCGTGCGCAGCTGGTGCGCCGTGTCCGAGATCAGCCCGCGCATCGCCCCTAGCTGCCGGTCCAGCCGCGCCATGAACCGGTTCATCGCCGTCAGCACCGCCGCCATCTCGGCCGGCAGCCCGGCGGGATCGACCGGCGTCAGGTCATGCGGATCGCGCCCGGCCAGGTCCCCCGCCAGCGCCGCCAGCGGGCGCATCGCGCGGCGGATCACCACCAGCGCGATCAGCAGAAGCATCCCCCCCGCCGCAGCGCTGGCCAGCAGCGCGCCGCGGCTCAGCTCCAGCGCCATCGCGTTGCGCGCCCGCAGCGTCTGGCCGACCGTCACCGTCACCGCGCCCGAGAAGTCCCGCTCGGCGAAACGCCGCGTGACCTCGACATAGCGCGCGGGCTCGCCCTGCATGCGGTCGTCGAAGAATACCGGCCCCGGCCCGCGGGCGCGCCCCCGCGGATGCGGCACCTCCGCCATCCCGGTCAGCAGCGCCCGCCCCGGCCCGCGGATCGCATAGGCGACGCGGTCCTGCGGCGCCTGCCCCAGCAGCTCGAAGGCGGAAACCGGCAGCACGGCCACCGGCAGGCCCTGCTGGATCGTCACCGTCTCGGCGATGTCGCTGGCCGCCCCCAGGAGCAGCCGGTCATAGGCCTCGCGCGCCGCCGCGCGGCCATTGGCCCAGGAGACCAGCGCCAGGAGGATGCCGCCCACCGCCATCAGCGACAGGACGGCCCCCGTCACGCGGCCCTGCAGGCTCTGCGGTTCAGCCATCCAGCCCGATCCGGTAGCCCAGCCCGCGCTGCGTGGTGATCGCCACCGCCGATCCCGCCAGCCGCTTGCGCAGCCGCGCGACATACAGCTCGATCGCGTTCAGCCCGACATCGGCATCCTCGAAGGTGAACAGCTGGCCATACAGCCGCTCCTTGCTGTGCACCTGGCCGGGATGGCGCATCAGCGCCCCCAGAAGCACCGCCTCGCGCCGGGTCAGCGCCAGCCGCGCGCCGTCCAGTTCCGCATCCAGCGTCGCGGGCGAGAACCGCAGCGGTCCCAGCACCAGCTCGCCCGACTTGCGCTCCGCCTCGCGGCGCACCACCGCGCGCAGACGCGCCTCCAGCTCGCGCTGGTCGAAGGGCTTGACCAGGTAGTCGTCGGCGCCCAGATCCAGCGCCCCCACCCGGTCCTCCACCGCGACATTGGCCGTCAGCATCAGCACCGGCACGCGCTCGCCGCGCGCGCGCAGCCCGCGCAGCAGATCGGTGCCCGACCCGTCGGGCAGGTTCACGTCCAGGATGATCGCGTCATAGCCCTGCACCGCCAGGAAATCCGCGGCCTCCGCCACGCCGCCGGCCAGGTCGCAGGCCACGCCCGACCGGCCCAGCCGCGCGGCGACCGCCTCGGCCAGGTCGGCCGCATCCTCCACCATCAGCACGCGCATCCCCGGCGGTCCTTCCATGGCTGAACAGGTTTTTCACAAGTGACAGGTTCACGACAGGTTCGCCCCTTAGTGACCGCATACCGGGTATGGCGCAACTGCAAAGCGCCCGCCCCGGACCGGAGCGGGCCGAGGAACCCGTCCCGTCGCAAGAGTTCGGAGGAGGACATCATGACACTCGCAAACCTGCGCCTCTCGGCCGCCGCGCTGCTGATCGGCGCCGCCGTCGCGCTGCCCGCATCCGCGGATTTCGCCCCCCAGAATCCCGAATGCATCGCCCCGGCCAATCCCGGCGGCGGCTGGGACTTCACCTGCCGCCAGGTCGGCAAGGAACTGCAGGACCTGGGCCTGATCTCCAAGACCATGCAGGTCGTCAACCTCGCCGGCGGCGGCGGCGGCGTGGCCTTCGCCGAGGTGGTGAACAAGCGCAATGACAGCGACGACCTGATCGTCGCCGCCTCCTCCTCCACCGCCACGCGGCTGGCCCAGGGCGCCTATCCCGGCAACACGCTGGAACAGGTGCGCTGGCTGGCCTCGATCGGCGCCGATTACGGCGTGATCGCGGTGTCGAAGGACAGCGAGATCGAGACCCTGCCCCAGCTTCTGGACATGATCGCCGAGGATCCCCGCTCGGTCTCGGTCGCGGGCGGCTCCGCGGTCGGCGGCTGGGATCACCTCAAGGTGCTGATCGCCGCCAATGCCCATGGCATCGAGGATGTCCGGCAAGTCAAGTACGTGGCCTTCGACGGCGGCGGCGAGGCGGTGACCCAGCTTCTGGCCGGGTCGGTCCAGGCCTTCACCGGCGACCTCTCCGAGGCCAAGGGCTTCGTCGACTCGGGCGACATCCGCGTGATCGCGGTGCTGGCGCCGGAACGGCTGGACGGCGAATTCGCCGATTTCCCCACCGCGCGCGAGCAGGGCGTGGATGCGCTCGGCGCCAATTGGCGCGGCTTCTACGGGCCGGGCGGCATGTCGGACGAGGCCTATGACGGCTGGGTCGACATGATCAACACGCTCTACGCCTCCGAGGAATGGAAGGCCATCATGGAAACCAACGGCCTGGCGCCGCTGGACCTGTCGGGCGACGAGTTCCAGGCCTTCGTGGCCGACAGCGTCGCCCAGATCCAGTCGATCTCGCGCGAGATCGGCATCATCAAGTAGGCGCGCTCTCCCTCCCTCCCTGCCTGCTTGATCGGGGGGCGGTCCCATCCCGGCCGCCCCCCTCCCCATCCCAGCCACTGCACAGGAGATCTCCCATGAGTGATCGCATCTTCGGCGTGTTCGGCGTCCTTCTGGCCATCGGCTTCGCCATAGCAGCGCTGCAGATCGAGGAAAGCTTCCTCTCCGATGCCGTCGGCCCGAAGGCCTTTCCGCTCATCATCGCCGCCATCCTGGGGCTCAGCTCGGCCGTGATCGCGCTGAAACCCGATGCCGCGCCGCATTGGCCGTCGCTGGCGCGGCTGGCCGAACTGGCCGCCGCGGCGGTCGTCATGCTGCTTTACGCCCGCCTCCTGCCGGAGCTGGGCTTCGTCTTCGCCACCGCGCTGGCCGCCGCCTACCTGTCCTGGCGGCTGGGCAATGCGGTCCTGATGGCCATCGCCACGGGCATCGGCACCTCGGTGGGCATCTACGTGATCTTCCATCTCGTGCTGGGCCTGTCGCTGGCGCGCGGCCCGTTCGGCTTCTGAGGAGACCCCGATGGACATCCTATCCAGCCTGGCCGACGGCTTCGGCGTCGCGCTGACCTTCCAGAACCTGGGCCTGGCGCTCCTGGGCTGCTTTCTGGGCACGATCATGGGCGCGCTGCCCGGGCTCGGCCCGTCCAACGGCGTGGCGATCCTGATCCCGCTGGCCTTCACCCTGGGGCTGGGCCCCACGCCCTCGCTGATCCTGCTGACCTCCGTCTATTACGGGGCGATGTATGGCGGGCGGATCTCCTCGATCCTGCTCAACATCCCCGGCGACGAACCGGCGATGATGACCTGCCTCGACGGGCATCCGATGGCGAAGAAGGGACTGGCCGGCGAGGCGCTCAGCCTGTCGGGCATCGCCTCCTTCGTCGGTGCCTTCATCGCCACCTGGGGGCTGATCCTGCTGGCGCCGCAGCTGGTCAAGATCGCGCTGCTGTTCGGCCCGGCGGAGTATTTCGCGCTCTTCGCGCTGGCCTTCATGACGCTGGGCGGGGTCAGTTCGACCAACCAGGCGAAATCCGCCTTCGCCGCCATGCTGGGCCTCGGCCTCGCCATGATCGGCGTCGACACCCAGACCGGCGTGCCGCGCTTCACCTTCGGCGAGGTCCATCTCTATGACGGGCTCGACTTCCTCGTCGCCATCGTCGGGCTCTTCGCGCTCTCCGAGGTCTTCATCTTCCTGGAGGAACGCCACGGCAATTCCGACGCCAAGGGCAAGTCGCTGATCATCGGCCGGCTGACGCCGCCCTGGGCGATGGTGAAGGCCTGCACCCCCACGATGCTGCGCACCTCGGTGCTGGGCTTCGTCGCGGGCGTGCTGCCGGGTGCGGGCGCCTCGCTGGGCTCCTTCATCAGCTACTCGATGGAGAAACGCCTGGTCGACAAGGCCGGCACTTTCGGCACCGGCGATCCGCGCGGCGTCGCCGCCCCCGAGGCCGGCAACAACGCGGCCGCGGGCGGCGCGCTGGTGCCGATGCTGGCGCTCGGCGTGCCGGGCTCGGGCACCACGGCGGTGCTGCTGGCGGTGCTCCTGTCGCTGAACATCACCCCCGGCCCGCTCCTCTTCGCCAACAATCCCGACGTGGTCTGGGGGCTGATCGCGGCGCTCTTCATCGCCAATTTCATGCTGCTGGCGATGAACATCCCGATGGTGGGGCTCTTCACCCGGGTGCTGATGGTCCCGCCCAAGGTGCTGATGCCGATCGTGGCGATGGTCAGCTTCGTGGGGATCTACGGCATCTCGGGCTCCACCTTCGACCTCTACGTGATGGTGGCCTTCGGGGTCGCGGGCTGGCTCCTGCGCAAGCTCGACATCCCGCTGGTGCCGGTGATCCTCGGCACGCTGCTGGGCAATGCGATGGAAAACAACCTGCGCCGCGCCATCACCATCGATGACGGCAACTGGTGGACGCTGATCGACAGCCCGCTGGCCATCGGGCTCTGGGCGGTCGCCATCGTGGGCTTCGTGCTGCCGCTGATCGTCGGCGCGCGGATCAAGGCCCGCATGCGCCGCCGCGACGAGGAAGGCGCCATCGCCGACTGACGCCACGGAACAGGCGGGACCGGCCCTGCGGCCCCCGTGCCCCCGGCCCCGCCCCGCGCCCCCCGGAGACCAGCCCTCCGGGGGGCGTTGGTTTCCGCCCCGCCCTAGAGCCGGATGCGATAGCGGAAGAACCCGCCCGCGGCCTCGCCCACAGGCTCGATCGCCACGCCGGTCACCGCCTCGGCGAAATCCTGTCCGCCGGGGCCGGTATCGAAGACCACGCTGGTGCCCTCCATCGGCACGAAGGACCAGTTGCCGTCCGCCTCGGGGCTGACCGTGCCCTGTTCGACGATATAGCGCACGATCACGTCGCGATTGGTGTCGGGCCCCTCGAAGACGATGTTCTCCGGCACCGCGCCGGGAAAGCTGCCGCCGCCCGAGGCGCGGTAATTGTTGGTCGCCACGATGAAGACCTGCTCCGGCGCCACCGGCTTGCCCCCGAAGCTCAGATCGACGATCCGATGCGCCTCCGGCGCCGCGACCGCGCCCTCCTCGTCATAGCGCGCAGGCTGGCTCAGATCGATGCGATAGCTGACCCCGTCGATCACGTCGAAATTGTAGCTGCGGAAATCCGGATCCAGCAGCGGCGCATCCTGCGACCCCGGCGCCACCTGCAGGAAGGCCCCGGCACTGCGTTCCAGCCATTCGCGCAGCGTGGCCCCGTCGATCTTCACCGCCCGCACCGTGTTGGGATACAGGTACAGATCCGCCACGTCCTTGATCGCGACATCGCCGGGCGCGACATCGGTGTAGTAATCCGGACCGCCGCGGCCGCCGGCCTTGAACGGCGCCGCCGCCGACAGGATCGGCAGGCCCTCCCATTCGGTGCCCGCCATCATCTGCGCGATGTACCATTCCTGCGCCTGCGACACGATCTGCACCGACGGGTCATCCGCGACCAGCGCGAAATAGGAATAAAGCGGCGCATCCGTCCGGCCCACGGGGCGGCGGATATAGGCCAGCGTCTCCTCATGCGCAGCCTCCGCCGCCACCAGGACCGCCGGGTCGCTCTCCACCTGGGCCGTGATGCTGCGATCCTCGCCGCGCAGATAGATCGGCCGCGCCTCGCATTCGGCCCCGGCAATGCGCCAGCCATCGGCGCCGCGTTCCAGCAGCAGGTCGACCAGGCCCATATGCGAGCCCCAGAACCCGGCCATCACCGCGGGCTTGCCATGGATGCGCCCCGCGGCGGCATCCACGGCCTCGTAGCCCTCGTAATCCGGCCCCGGCAGGACCTGGTGGCTGTGCCCGGTGAAGATCACGTCGATCCCCTCCACCGCCGCCAGCGGCACGGCGGCATTCTCCATCCCCGGCTCATGCGCGGCCGGGCCGATCCCCGAATGGCACAGCGCCACGACGATATCCGCGCCCTCGGCCTTCATCACCGGCACCCAGGCTTCCGCCGCCTCGACGATGTCGCGCGTCTCCACCTGCCCTTCCAGGTGGTGGCGGTCCCATTGCAGGATCTGCGGCGGCACGAAGCCGATCACGCCGATGCGGATCGGATGCGCCTCCCCTGCCCCGTCGGTGATCTGCCGGTCCAGGATCACGTAGGGCGGCAGCAGCGTCTCGTCCTGATCGGGCGTCGCGCCCATGGCCGTGACCACATTGGCCGAAACCACCGGGCAGCCCGCCCCTGCCAGCGCCGCCTTCAGGAAGGGCAGCCCGTAATTGAATTCGTGGTTGCCCAGCGTCGAGGCCTCGACGCCGAGCGCGTTGAACGCGTCGATCACCGGATGGGTCTGGCCGTCCTGCATGCCGCGCTCATAGGCGATGTAATCGCCCATCGGGTTGCCCTGCAGGAAATCGCCATTGTCCAGCAGGATCGAATTGCCCGCCTCCGCGCGGATATCCCCGATCAGCGCCGCCGTGCGCGCCAGGCCCACCGTGTCCGTTTCCTTGTCCGCGTAGTAGTCATAGGGGAAGACATGGACATGGATATCCGTCGTCTCCATCAGACGCAGATGCGCCTGGTTCGCCGCGGCGCGGGCGGCGAAGGGATGCAGCGCGATCAGCGCGCCGGTGGAGGACAGGAAGGTTCGGCGGGACAGGCGCATCAGCGGCTCCTCTGGCAGGTGACGGCCCGGCCGCGCGGCGCGGACCTGCCGCACCCTCCCCCCGTTGCCCTCCCTTGTCCAGCCTGCATCGGCAGCTCCAGAACAAAACGGGAACGTGTGCCGGGGCACCTAGCGTTTCAGCGCCTTGTCGAAGAACCGCGCCAGCGTCGCCGCCATCTCCTCCAGGAAGGCCGGGCGGTCGAAATCCGGGGCGTCCTGGCAGGACATGGCCCAGTAGGACGGCATCGCCGCCTGCATCCCTGCGTAGCAGGGCTGGGAAAAGGACGCATGGGCCGCCCCCTCGACCTGGTGGACATCCGCGGCCATGGGCAGGCCCGCGGCGATCAGGGCGCCGTTGGTATTGTGCGGGGCGCGCAGGTCCAGCCCGCCCGACCAGATCTGCACCGGCGCCTCCACCGCCGCCAGGTCCAGCGGTCCGAAGGCGAATCCCAGGATCGGCGCGACCACCGCGATGGCGCCGATCCGGCCATCCCCGGCCGCGGCCTCCAGCCCCGGCTCGATCTCCGCGGGCTTGACCCCGTCCAGCATCCCCGCGCGGCAGGCATATTCGCGCGGATTGCCCGCGCAGAAGGATTTGGCCAGGTCCAGATCCGGCAGGCCGCCGCCCGCCACCAGCGCGCCATAGCCGCCGGTGCCGAAGCCCAGCACGCCGATCCGCCCGGCATCCACCCCCCCCGCCCCGGGCCAGGGCCCGGTCAGGTAATCGATCGTCGCGCTCAGATCGGCGGGGCGCGTCACCAGCCATTGCGCCGGCACGGCATGATCGTCGCCGCGCGTATCGCCGGGATGTTCGGGCACCGCCACGATGAAGCCCGCATCGGCCAGCGCGGCGGCGGTATCGGCATGGTTGCCCATCCAGCTGCCCTGCCCGTGGCTCAGCACGATCAGCGGGTGGCGGCCCTCCGCCAGGGGCGCATCCACGGCCAGCGCGCGCCCGAAAAGCGGCGGCGGCGTCTCCTGCGGGTCGCGGGCGGGCGGGTACCACAGGCCGATGCGCATCGGCGCCTCGTCCAGGCCGCGCGCCACCGGCACCTGCGCCACCTCGAACCCCGCCGCGCAGGCCAGGCCCGGCACCAGGAGGAAGACGGCAAGGAATCGGGGGTCTGGACGTGACGGCATGGGACTCGGACGGTTTCTGCCTGCGCTCGCTAGCAGGTTCTTAACATTTGGTAAACGTCCCCGGCGCCTCTCGGGAGAGATCGCCGGGAGGGCCGGGTTTCGCGGCGAAACCGGCTGGCTCACGCGGGCCCCAGCAGCCGTGCCAGCTCGTCCATCGCCCGTTCCAGCAATTCGGCATCCACATGGCGCCCCTCGAAGCGGATATAGTATCCCTTGGCATCCGAATGGCGGCGCAGGGTCACGCCGTTCTCCAGGTGCCGGACGCCGAATCCGTCCTCCTTGGGCCGGGCCGGACGGGCCGCCTTGGGGCGGCCGCCGCGGCGCGGGTCGCGGGTCTGGGACTCGGCCTCCTGGCACCAGGGCTCCAGCGCCGCCCATTCCTCCTCCGGGCTCGCCGCCCCGCCCTGCCCCGCCGCCTGGCGCAGCTGCGGGCCCAGACCGGCGCGCAGCGCCGTCGCCAGGCGCAGCCCGCCCCGCTCGCTCAGCGCCTCGGGGAAGACCAGCAGGTCGCCCAGCTCCTCATGGACCAGCGCGAAGGACCGGATCTTGGACCGCTTGGCCTTGGAGGCGGCGTGGAACAGCCCGTCGACGGCATCCTCGACCCGCTCGAAGGCGCCGTGGCTGACCGCCAGCACCGCCACCCGGCCGCGTTCATAGGGGCTCAGATCGGCGCGGATCTCGTTCTCCTCGACCATCGCCAGATAGGCCCGCGCCGCCGAGCCGGGGGCCGAGACGATGGCCTTGATCCGGGCGAAGGCCGGGTCGCGGGTCTCGGCCTCCAGCGCCCGCACGGCCGCCAGCCGCCGGAACCCCGACAAGAGCCCGAAGCGGGCGCCCGAGGCATCCGGCTCGGACAGCTCGAACACCTCCACCGGCAGGCGCAGCCCGCTGGCGCGGATCGAGGCCTTCAGCTCGGCCATCTCCTCGGGGTCCAGCTGCATCCGGTCGCGGGTCAGCTCGTCGGCGACGATCTCGCGGGTGGGCAGGCTCATCAGCACCCGGCCCTCGGCCTCGGCGCTGCGGAAGCTGTCGGCATCGCGGCGGTCGCGGGCGCGCTCGGCGCGTTCCTCGGGGCTGGCCGTCTCGGTCCGGGCCGCGGCATCGGCGGCGACCTGGGCGATGGGCGGCATCATGCCGGGGCCGCGCGCGGCGGCGGGCGCGGCGGGTTTCGCCGCGAAACCGGCCTCCAGCTCGGAGAGTTCGGCGGCCGAAGGTGCGGTCAGTCGGGTGCGTTTCGCCATGTGCTAATCCTCCGTCACTCGGCCGCGCGGGCCATCTGCGCATCGCGCCACCACGATCCGATCAGGATCTCCTTCAGCTCGGCATAGGTCCGGTCGAAGGCCTCGCGGCCGCGCACATAGGTCTCGCGATTGAACTGCCGGTAATCGGCCTCGTAGATGCCGTTCACCTGTTCGCCCGCCTGGCCGACCAGCGCGGTGAATTCCTGGCGATGGGCATTCATGAAATCGCCGAAATAGGCCTGGATCACATTGGCCAGATCGGCCTGCTGGCCGGTATCGAAGCGGGTGATCAGCGTGCGCACCACGTCCCATTCGAATTTCACCTCGTCGAGCCCGGCGGCGCGGCGCGCCGAGTTCTCGCCATCCTCGATCGAGGCGAAGGTGGAATAGAGCATGTCGAAGAAGCGGCCCGTGGAATCGAATTCCAGGAAGGACGCCCCCAGCGGCACCAGCAGGATATCGGCCGCCGCCAGCGCGTTGATCGTCAGATATCCCAGCGCCGGCGGGGTATCGAGCATGACGATGTCGTACTGGTCGAGAATGCCGTCATCGGCCAGGAAATTCCCCAGCGCATCCCAGAGCGGCCATTGCCGCAGCCCCATGCGCCAGACCGGGATCTGGAATTCGGCCCAGTAGAGGTTCAGCTGCGCGCCGATCACGTCGATATTGGGCCAGTGCGTCGGCTGGATCACGTCGGAGGCCTTGGTCTCCAGCGCCGCGCTGAGCGTCTCGTCGAGGGGCAGGGGGGGCTCGCCATTGGCGGCGCGCACGGTGTTTTCCTGGGCCACGGCGCGGGCATAGTCGCGCGCCACCAGCGGGAAGACGGTCTTCCATTCATCCGGCACCTCGCCGCCCATGATCGAGGTCATCGAGCCCTGGCTGTCGAGGTCGATCACCAGCACCCGGTAGCCGTCCAGCGCCGCGGACATGGCCAGATGCGCCGCGGTCGAGGTCTTGCCGACGCCGCCCTTGAAATTCGCCACCGCCACGACCTTGGCGGGCAGCCCCTTGGGGCGGTAGGGCAGGTAATCCTTGGTCCCGGCCTCGGCCAGATGGGCGCGCAGGCGAAGCACCTCCTCCAGGGTGAACCAGCGCGATCCGCCGATGCCTTCCCCCTGGGGAAGGTCGGGATTGTTCTTCAGCACGCGCCGCAGATGGGCGGGCGCCACGGGGATCAGGTAGCGCGTGACCTCCCAGCTGGAGAATTTCCGCAGCCTCTTCTTGCCGTCGGGAGCATAGCCGCGCCGGGCGAGGTCGTCGCGGCCGCGCGCGGCGAAGGCGGCAGCCTTGGCGAATCGGGACGTGTCCGTCGGATGGGGAAGCTTGGCCGCCGCGGCCTCGGGGTCCAGCCCCAGATAGGGCGGGGGCGGGAGATCGGGTTTCTTTGCCATCTGCTCGTCTGCCTCGGGGATGTGCGCCGTTTCGCGCGATTTGCGGCGAATATCGCACATGGAGGCTGACAAGGGAAACCTTGCTTTGGTCCGGCCCCGTATCCGGGCACCTGAGGCACGGGGCGGAAAAATCACCGGGTCTGTCCGGGCGTTTTCCGGGCCCTCAGCGTGTGCCACGGTGCATCTTGCTGACGGGATTCGGAAAATTCCACCCGGTTCCGGCGCAAAGGTTTCGCGCTGTGCCGATGGGGGGGAGGTTTCGCGGCGAAATCCCCCCGAAAGCTTTCGTGCAGGTCAGGTCAAACTGTAGGATCTTTGATCTAATTTAGAGTCTTTGGCGCCGGAAAATGGCGTTTTTTCAAGGGGCAGGCCCAGATTCGGTGCCCGGATACGGGGGCAAGGGTATCCGTCTTCGGGAGGAAGGGCGCCCGGATGCGGGGGCAGGGGTGCCGATTCCCGGTTCCGGGGGTATCCGCCTGCGGGAGCGTGCGAATAAGGGGGCGCGATCGCCCTGCGGGGGCGCCGAAACGCGCTGAGGCACCCGTTTGCGGGAGCAGCGGAGGCCGTTGGGGGACCCGTTTGCGGTGCGCCTCCGGGCGCGGAGGTGCCCGTTTGCAGGAGCCGGTTCCGGCGACGCGGCGGCGTCCCGCAGACGGGTACCTGAGGAACCGCTTGGTCCGGGTGCCTCTCTGGGCTAATCTGCCTCCAAGAGCAGAAGACTCGCGAGCAGACCATGGCACAGGCACAGGGCGCGCCGGACAGCATCAGGCTGACCGGACATCTACGACGGGATTCGGTGAAGAAGAACGTGGCGGCGATCCACGTTTCGGGAAAGCTGACGCTGTTGCAGCGCAAGCTGTCCAACGTGCTTCTGCTGAATGCCTATGACACGCTGACCACGGCGCAGACCCACCGGATCGACGCCAAGACGCTGTGCCTGATGATCGGCTACAACTCCAATGACATGGACACGCTGAAGGCGTCGCTGCGCGGCCTGGCGGAGACGGTGGCCGAATGGGACATGCTGGCCGAGGATGGCGAGCATGAATGGGGGGTCTCGGCGCTTCTGTCCTATGCCAAGCTGAAGGGCGGGGTCTGCGAATACGCCTATTCGCCGGCGCTTGCGGCCAAGCTGCACGATCCCAAGGTCTTCGCGCTGATCAACCTGAACATCCAGAAGCGGTTCACCTCGGGCCATGCGCTGGCGCTGTACGAGAACTGCTATCGCTTCGTGCGGACGGGATCGACGGGCTGGTGGCCGCTGGACCTGTTCCGCCGCCTGATGGGCGTCGATGGCAGCGCCTATTACGAGGTCTACAAGCAGCTCAATGCCAAGATCATCAAGCCCGCCGTGGCCGAGGTCAACCGCAGCTCGAACATCCTGGTGGAGCCCGAGGTGCGCAAGCAGGGCCGCACCATCACCGATATCCGGTTCCTGATCCGCGAGAACCCGCAGCTGGCGATGCTGGATATCGACGATGGCGAGGGGCTGCGCCAGGGCGGGGTCTATGCGCGGCTGCGGGACCTGGGGATCCAGGACCGGCTGGCGCGGCAATGGATCGCCGAACATGGCGAGGATTACGTCGCCGAGCGGCTGGATTTCGTCGCGGGGCAGGGGGGCGTGAAAAGCCCGGTGCGCTATCTGTCGGCGGCGATCCGCGGCGGCTTCGGCGGGCGCGGCACGGCTCTGCCGGCCCCCGATGCGGCCCCGGATCCGGCCACCGAGGCGGCCGGGCTGCGCGCCGTGGCCG
>NZ_JACVXA010000092.1 GCF_014903745.1 Mangrovicoccus algicola
GGCCCTGCTGCCGGCGGCGATGCTCGCGGGGCTGGCGGCCCTGGCGCGGCGCCATCGCGGATGGGCGCAGGCGGTGCGGCGGGCCTGGGGCGCGCCCTTCGCGCGGCAGGCGTTCCTGTCCCTGGCCATCGCGCTGCTGACCATCGGCGCCTTCGCCGCCGCCGCGCGTGCCACCGGCACGACCCTGACCGCCGCAGGGGCCGCGCTTGCCGTGCCGCTGATCCTGGCGGCGATGCTGCTGCCCCTGTCCAGCGGCGGCTGGGGCTGGCGCGAGGGCGCGGCGGCGGCGGTGTTTCCGCTGATCGGACAGGACCCGGCGGCGGGACTGTCGGCCAGCATCGCCTACGGGCTGGCCTGTCTCGCCGCCGCCCTGCCCGGCGCCGCGAGCCCCCTGTGGCGCGATCCCCGCCCCCCGCTTGTCCGCGACCGCAACTAACCTAGCTTTCCGAAAAACCAGGAGGTCCCTATGCCGCTGTTTTCCCCGATGCGCCCCGACCGGCGAAGACTCCTGCAGGGGGGGCTGGCCCTGGCGGGCGCCTCCCTGGCCGGGACGACCGCCGCCCGCGCCGCCACCCCGGCCCGGCTGCAGCTGTCCTGGCTGCATTCGGTCCAGTTCGGCGGCAGCTACCTGGCCCTCGATCGCGGCTACTGGAGCGGCGAGGGGCTGGACGTGTCGCTTCTGCCCGGCGGGCCCAACGCCCCGGTGGAACCGCCGGTCGTTGCCGGCACGGCGCTGGCGGGGATCTCGGCCGCCGATTACACCGCCGCCGCGGTCAATCAGGGGGCCCCTTTCCGCATCATCGGCGTGGCGATGCAGAAGAACCCCTTCGCCATCGCCTCCCTGCCCGGCAACCCGGTGCGCAGCCCCGCCGACCTGGCGGGCAAGAAACTGGGCATGGCCCTGGCCAACATGCCGGTGCTGGAAGCGCTTTTGACCGTCAACGGCATCACCACGGCCGATGTCGAGGTCGTGCCGACCCAGTATGATGCCGCGCCGCTGCTGCAGGGACAGGTGGACTGCCTGCTGTGCTGGGCCACCGACCTGCCGGTCGCGATGGAGGTGCAGGGCGTCGAGTGCGTCACGATGCTGCTGGCCGATTTCGGCTATTCCGTCCATTCCCAGACCTATATCGCCACCGAGGAGAGCCTTGCCACGCGCCGCAGCGAGCTGGTGGCCCTGATGCGCGGCGAGATCCGGGGCTGGGAAGATTACCGCGCCGACCCCGCCGCCGCCGCGGCGCTGACGCTGCGGATGTTCCCCGATGCCGGGCTCGATCCGCAGGTGCAGGCGCTGCAGGCCGAACGGCAGGTGCCGCTGATGTTCTCCGAACTGACCGAGGCGGAAGGCTTCGGCTGGTTCACCGAGGAGACCGTCGCCGCCAATGTCGAGACCCTGGCCCTGCTGGGCAAGCCGGTCGATCCCGGCCTGTGGGACCGCTCGATCCTCGAGGAGGCCCGTGGCTGAGCGCCGCGGCGGGCCGAGCTCCGCCTCCGGCATCACGGCGCGGGAGGCCGCGCCGGACATCCTGCTGCAGGGCGTCACCCGGGATTTCGGCGCGGTGGCGGCGCTGGCGCCGATCGACCTGCGGATCACGGGCGGGGCCGTGACGGCGCTGGTGGGGCCTTCGGGATGCGGCAAGTCCACGCTCCTGCGGCTGCTGGCCGGGCTGATCCCGCCGAGCCGCGGCCATATCCTGGTGGGGGCCGAGACCCCCGATGCGCTGCGCCGCCGCGCGGGGCTGGCCATGGCCTTCCAGGATGCCGCGCTGCTGCCCTGGCGCAGCGTGCGGGGCAATGTCGCGCTGGGGCGGGCGCTGGCGCGCCGCCCGCGCGACCCGCGCGCGGATGAAGCGCTGATCGGGCTGGTGGGACTGGCCGGTTTCGAGACATGGCGCCCTGCCGAGCTTTCGGGCGGAATGCGCCAGCGCGCCGCCATCGCCCGCGCCCTGGCCGCCGCGCCCGAGCTTCTGCTGCTGGACGAACCTTTCGGCGCGGTGGACGAGCTGACCCGCGAGCGGCTGAATGCCGAGCTGCCGCCGCTATGGGAGACCGCCGGCGCCACGGTGATCCTCGTGACCCATTCGGTGACGGAGGCCGTGCGCCTGTCGGACCGGGTGCTGGTCATGACACCGCGCCCCGCCCGGATCGCCGCGGATATCCCCGTGCCCCTGCCGCGCCCGCGCGCAGAGGCGCTGGCCGCAACGGAGCGCTTCGCCGGGATCTGCGCGGCGGTGCGCGCGGCGCTGCGATCGGCAGAGCCGGCGGCGGGTCCGCGATGAGGGGCCCCGGCCGCGCCCTGCCGCTTCTCGGGCTGATCCTGCTGTGGGAGGTGCTGGCGCGCGCCACGGCGCAGAGCTTCGTCATCGCCGCGCCGACCGCCATCGCCGCCCATCTGGCGACGCATGCGGAACTGCTGCTGCGGGCGCTCGGCACCACCGCCTGGAACGCGGCGCAGGGATATCTGTGGGGCAACCTGGCCGGGATCGCGCTGGCGCTCGCGGCGGTATCGGCGCCCCGGGCGGAACGGATCCTGTCCATCCTGGCGCTGTTCGTCTTCTGCCTGCCGCTGGTCGCCACCGGCCCGGTGCTGCGGGTGCTGAGCGGTCCCGGCAATGCCCCGCAGGTCGCGCTGGCGGCGCTGGCGGTCTATTACACCACCTTCCTGCCGGTCCTGGTCGGGCTGCGCGCCGCCCCGCAGAGCTGGTTCGAGCTGGTGCGCAGCCACGGGCGCGGTCCGCTTGCCGCGCTGTGGCTGGTGCGCCTGCCGGCGGCGCTGCCCTATCTGGCGGCCGGGCTGCAGATCGCCGTGCCCGCGGCCTTCCTCGGGGCGATGGTCGGCGAATTCACCGGCGCCGAACGCGGGCTGGGCATGCTGACCCTGCGGGCGCTGCGCGGGCTGGACCTGCCGGCCACCTGGGCCATCGCGGTCATCGCCGCGCTGGTCTCGGGACTGGCCTTTCACCTGGCCGGCCGGCTGGCGCGCTGGCTCGATCCCGCTCCGCCCGCGCTGCTGCCCGCCGCGCCCGCCGGGGCGCGGCCGCTGCGCCTTGCCGGGCCGCTGGCGGATACGGTGCTGGCGCTGGCGGCGGGCGGACTGCTCTGGGCCGGACTGATGGAGCTCTTCGCCCTGCCGGATTTCTTCGCCAAGCGGCCCGGCGATGTCTGGGCCTTCCTCGTCACCGATGCGCAAGCCGGCGCCCACCGGGCGCGCCTGGCGGCGGCCCTCGGCCAGACGCTTGCCATGGCGGGGCCGGGCTACCTGGCCGGGCTGGCCCTGGGGGCGGGGCTGGCGGCGGGGCTGACGCTGCGCCCGGGCCTGGCAGGCCTCGCCATGCCGCTTGCGGTGGCGCTGCGCGCCGTGCCGATCATCGCCACCGCCCCGGTCCTCATCTGGGCGCTGGGGCGCGGGGCGGCGGGGACCGTCACCGTCGTGGCCGTGATGATCTTCTTCCCCACGCTCGTCGCCTGCCTCTCGGGGATCGCCCGCACGCCGCGGGCCGTGCTGGACCTGTTCGACAGCCATGCCGCGCCGGGGCTGCAGCGCCTGCTCTGGGCGCAGCTTCCCGCGATTCTGCCGGCCTTCTTCGCCGCGGCGCGCATGGCGGTGCCCGCCGCCATCCTGGCCGTCACCACCGCCGAATGGCTGGCAACCGGCCGCGGGATCGGCGCGCTGATGGCGGTCTCCGCCGCGACCTCGGATTACGCGATGCTGTGGTCGGCCACGGCGGCGACCGGGCTGGCGGCGCTGGCCGCCCATGGCGCAGTGGCCTGGGCCGAAAGGGCGGTGCTGTCGCGCCATGCGGCGGAGCAGGTGGCGCGATGAGGGACTGCGGCTTCGCCATCCCCGGCGATCACCGGCAGAAGACCGGCGGGTTCATCTACGAACGCCGCCTGCTGGAGGAGCTGCAGGCCCAGGGCCGCGCGGTCCGCCACCTGCGCCTGCCGCCCTTCCGGCCCGATCCCCCCGCGGCCGAGCGGCGCCGGATCTGCGGCATCCTGGCGGGCCTGCCTCCGGGAATGCCGCTGATCCTCGACGGCCTGTCCTTCGCCGCGATGGCGCCGGGCGATCTCGCCGCGCTCGGCCGTCCGGTCATCGCCATGCTGCACCACCCCGCCGGAACCGAACAGGGCCTGCCCGCGCCGCTGGCCGCGCGGCTGCTGGCGCAGGAACGGGCCAACCTGGCGCTGGCCGCGCATGTCGTCGTGACCAGCCCCCACAGCCGCGACACCTATATCGGGATGGGGGCCGACCCGGCGCGGCTGACCGTTGCCCTTCCCGGCCATGACGGGCCGCGCGGGGCCCCGCGCGAGGAGGCCGGACCGCGCATCCTGTCGGTCGGGCTGCTGGCGCGGCGCAAGGGGCATGACGTGCTGATCCGCGCGCTGGCGCGGATCGCCGATCTGGACTGGACGGCCCGCATCGTCGGCAAGACCCATGACCCGGCGGTGAAGGCGGAGCTCGCGGCGCTGATCGCGGCACATGACCTGCAGGCGCGCGTCACCCTGGCCGGCGAGCTGAGCGATGCCGCGCTGGCGCGGGACTACCGCCGCGCCCGCATCTTCGCCCTGGCCACCCGCCACGAAGGCTACGGCATGGCCCTGGCCGAAGCGCTGTGCCACGGGCTGCCCGTGGTCTCCTGCGATGCCGGGGCGGTGCCCGGCACGCTGGCGGGGGCCGGCCTGCTGGCCGCGCCGGAGGACGCGGCGGGGATCGCCGGACATCTGCGGCGGTTGCTGGAGGATGTGCCGCTGCGCTCCGCGCTGTCGCGGCGGGCCGAGGCGGAGGCCCGCGCGCTGCCGCGCTGGCGCGACACGGCCGCGGTGATGGGCGGCGTGCTGGACCGGCTGTGACCGCGGCGCGGCATCACGATGCCGTGGCCCGGGCTTCCATCGCGGCGCGGCCCCGCCATAATGACCCAGCGTCAACGCGCGCCCGTCCCCCCGCCGACAGGAGAGATCCCGATGTTCCGCCCCGCCCCGACCCGCCGCCATCTGCTGACCGCCGCCGGGGCCTCGGTCCTGGCCGCCGGCCTGCCGGGACTGGTCCGGCCCGCCCGCGCCGCCGGGCTGGCGCCGACCCCCTCGATGCGGGGCGGCTCCAACAACTACCGCCCCGGCGCGCCGGTCGTCGCGCGCATCGGCGGCGGCGGCTTCCGCATGTCCGGCCGGGTCCGGCGCGCGGGCGACGGCGCCCCGCTGGAGGGCATCCGCATCCAGATCTGGGCCCATACCACCGAAGGCCACGAGCGCGACCCGGCCAGCCATGGCGCGACGCTGACCCGCGCGGATGGCAGCTTCGAGATGGACATGCCGCAGATCGTCCCGGCCTTCGGCCAGCCCCATGGACACCTGGCCTATGACGGCGGCGCCTTCCGGACCGTCTTCCTGCGCCCGGTGATGCGCGACCGCGACGCCGCCGCGCTGTCGGCGGATTTCGTGCTGCAACCGGCCTGAGCGGCGTGAGGCTGCGCACGGGCCTGGCCTGGGGCGGACTGGCCGCCGCCCTGTGCCTGCCCCTGGCTCTGGCAACGGCCAGCCCGCTGATGCAATGGCGCGGCCCCGTCTATGTGACGGGCTGCCTGGCCGGGATCGCCGCGCTGTCGCTGCTGCTGCTGCAGCCGCTTCTGGCCTCCAACCGGATGCCGGGCCTGTCGCCGCGACAGGCGCGCCGCCTGCACCGGCTGGGCGGCGCGGTTCTGGCCGGGGCGGTGGGGCTGCATGTCGGGGGGCTGTGGATCACCAGCCCGCCGGACATGATCGACGCCCTGCTCTTTGCCGCGCCCGCGGCGTTTTCCCTGTGGGGCGTGCTGGCCTTCTGGCTGCTGGCCGCGGCGGTGATCCTTGCCGCGCTGCGCCATCGTGCGGGCCTGCGGAGTCGGCGCTGGCATTCCCGGCTTGCCTGCGCCGCGGCGGGGGGCAGCATCGTGCATGCGATGCTCGTCCAGGGGCTGATGGAGCCGGTCTCCAAGACGTTGCTCTGCCTCTGCGTCGCGGCGGCGGGGGCGGGCCTGCTGCGCCGCCGCCGCGCCTCACGGGCAGAACGGCCCCCTGCCCCGGAAGGGGCCGGGCCACGCAGGCGCCGCCGGGAGCCCTGATCCGCCGGCCCGCCGGGAAACAGGCGAGAAGGGCGGGGCCACCGCCTCCGCCGGAGCCTTCCGGGTGTCCCGGCGCCCTTCCCGACAGTCCCCCGTTCCGGCCGGGCGATTTCCGCAGGGCCCCCTCGACCGGGAGCAGAGCCGAACCGCGAGACGGCATCGAAGACAGGCCGCCGGGGCCATGGGGAACCGGATGCCGGCGGAGCTGATCCGCTCCGGCCCCGCATCGGGGTCCCTCGCGGCAGCGCGGCGGACGCGGCGCAGATCCGGCGGGAACCTCCTCCCGGCCATCGCGTTTGCGCACAGGGACCAAGGTCCCCATCGCCAGCATCTGAGATCACACGCCAGTCCGAGGAGACTTCGCATGGCCGAAGACCGCGACCTGTATCCAAGCACCGCCGATACCCAAAAGACCGCTGAAAGCGGAACCTGTCCCTATGAAACGGGCAATGCGGGCGAACTCCACCAGACCCCCGGGGATGCCCCCACCCTGACCACCGCGCAGGGCGTGCCCGTCGCAGACGACCAGAACACGCTGCGCGGCGGCGAGCGCGGCCCGGCCCTGATGGAAGATTTCCACTTCCGCGAGAAGATCTTCCATTTCGACCATGAACGCATCCCCGAGCGGGTGGTGCATGCGCGCGGCTATGGCGCCCATGGCTATTTCGAATGCACCGAGGCGATCCCGGAACTGACCAGCGCCAGCCTGTTCCAGGAGGCGGGCAGCAAGGTGCCCGCCTTCGTGCGCTTCTCCACCGTGGCGGGCAACAAGGGCTCCTTCGACCTCGCCCGCGACGTGCGCGGCTTCGCCGTCAAGCTCTACACGGAGGAAGGCAACTGGGATCTCGTGGGCAACAACATCCCGGTCTTCTTCATCCAGGATCCCATCAAGTTCCCCGACCTCATCCATTCCGTGAAGGCCGAACCGGACCGGGGTTTTCCGCAGGCGCAGTCGGCCCATGACAATTTCTGGGACTTCATCTCGCTGATGCCCGAGTCGATGCACATGGTCATGTGGACCATGTCCGACCGGGCCATCCCCCGGTCCTTCCGCTTCATGGAAGGGTTCGGCGTGCATACATTCCGCCTGGTGAATGCCGAGGGCAAGAGCCACTTCGTCAAGTTCCACTGGAAACCCAAGCTGGGGCTGCAATCGGTCGTCTGGGACGAGGCGGTCAAGATCAACGGCGCCGATCCCGATTTCCACCGCCGCGACCTGTGGGACGCGATCCGCAACGGCGATTTCCCCGAATGGGAACTGGGGGTCCAGATCTTCGATGACGCCTTCGCCGACAAGTTCGATTTCGACGTGCTCGACGCGACCAAGCTGATCCCCGAGGAGGATTGCCCGGTGCGCATCATCGGCCGGCTGGTGCTGGACCGCACGGTCGACAACTTCTTCGCGGAAACCGAACAGGTGGCCTTCTGCACGCAGAACATCGTCCCCGGCATCGACTTCACCAACGACCCGCTGCTTCAGGGGCGCAACTTCTCCTATCTCGACACCCAGACCAAGCGGCTCGGCGGGCCGAACTTCACCCATATCCCGATCAACGCGCCGAAATGCCCGATGCACCATTTCCAGCAGGACGGGCACATGGCGATGCACAACCCGACGGGACGGGCGAATTACGAACCCAACAGCTGGTCGAAGGGCGGACCGCGGGCCGATCCGCGGCGGGGCTTCAAGAGCTATCCCGAGGAGCTGGAGGGGACCAAGCGGCGGCTGCGTCCCGAAAGCTTCGCCGACCATTACAGCCAGGCCCGGCAATTCTACATCAGCCAGACCAAGGTCGAACAGGACCACATCGCGAACGGGCTGACCTTCGAGCTGTCGAAATGCGTGGTCGAGGATATCCGCCTGCGCGTGCTGTCGCATCTGCAGCTGATCGACGGGGACCTGGCGCAGAAGGTGGCGGACGGGCTCGGCCACGACCTGCCCGAACCGGCCACCCCCGCCCGGGCGCCGGTCGATCTGAAACCCTCGGACAAGCTGTCCATCCTCAAGAACGGGCCCAGCAGCTTCAAGGGGCGCAAACTGGGCATCCTGGTCTCCGACGGCATGGACAGGGCGGTCTATGACGCGCTGGTCGAGGCGGTCGAGGCCGAGGGCGGCATGGTCGAGGTGGTCGCGCCCAAGGTGGGCGGCGTCACGGCCTCCGATGGCAGCAAGCTGGCGGCGAACCAGAAGATCGATGGCGGCCCCTCGGTGCTGTATGACGCGGTCGCCGTGGTGGTCAGCACGCAGGGCGCCGCGGCGCTTGCCGGGATGCTGCCGGGCAAGCAGTTCCTGTCGGATGCCTTCGGCCACAGCAAGTTCATCGCCATGACCCCCGAGGCCGCGACGCTGCTGGAGGCCTCGGGCGTGAACGGCACGGATGAGGGGATGATGACCCTGCGCAGCCCCGCGGATGCCCCGGCCTTCGTCAAGGCCTGCCGCGCCGTGCGCTTCTGGCAGCGCGAGGCCTGACGGTCCGCATGACGGAGCCCGCCGGGCGGGCGGGCTCCTGCAGGGCGGGGCGCGGAGGTTCCAGGCCCCCGCGCCCCGCCTTCATTTCAGCGAATGGCGTCGCGCCCATTGCTCCAGCGCGGCGCCGAAGGCATCCTCCGCCACGGTTTCCAGCCCCGGAAGCTCCCTCAGCAGGATGCGCAGCCTCTCCCTCTCGCCGTCCCCCAGCCCGGGATGGCGGTACAGCGCCGACAGCGCCCGGGCCACGCGCCGATGCGCCCTTGCCGTGCTGAAATAGAGGCTGAAGGGAATGGCCTTGATCTCCGCGACGAGCCCGGCCAGCTGGGGCAGGAGGATCGTGTCGAAATGCGCCGTGCCCGGCCCGTGGATCTCGGCCAGCGCCAGCACGGCCCGTCCCTTCGCGACGGCCTGCGTCGTGGAATAGACGAAACTGACCGACAGGGTCAGCACGATCATCCCCGACAGGCCCGCCAGCATCGCGACCAGTCCCCATGCCGCATGCCCGGGCTCGTTGAGGCCCCCGCCCAGCGTCGAGAACAGATGCCCCACGAAGGACAGCCGCCCCGCCGGCCCGGCCGGCTGCCCGTCCGAGGAGGCCACGATCGCCGTCTCGCCGGTGCAGAAGATCACCGTCCAGCCCAGGCACAGCAGCGCGATCCAGCACGCCCCGATCGAGGCCATGACCAGAGGCCCGCAGGCCCTGTGGATGAGGGGCCGGTCGGGAAGGCAGCCGATGGCGCGGAACACCCCGGCCGCGATGCGCGGGGCAAGCGGACCCGAACTGCCGGTGCCGAGGGCCGACATGAGGATGTCATACATCACGATGACGAGGATGCCGCCGCCGAGAATGCTCATGAGTGTCGTTGCGATAGGTTCCATGCAAGGCGAGCTAGCCTCCGCGGCCCGCCGGTCCAGCCGGTCGCGGCGCGGGCCTCCCCCGCAGGCGCCCAGCCATGGGCCCGGCCGCGAGGCCCGCGCCGCCGGACCTGCCTACCTCCTCTGCCCCCCGGCAGGCGGGGGCTAGAGGGCGCCGGAGGCGGGTTGCGCCGATGGCAGGGCCCTCGTGCCGTAGACGGGAGGCGGCATGTGGCAGGATAGCCCGCGCCGCGCCGCCGCATAGCAGGCCTCGTACCGCTCCAGCATCCGCTCCAGCGTGAAATGCCGCGCGACGCGGGCGCGCGGAATGCCGCGCGGGATGTCGCGGGCGGCAAGGATCGCCGCCGCAAGCGCGTCCGGATCGGCGGGGGCAAAGCGGCCGGCCTCGCCGATCACCTCGCGCACCGCGCCGTTCTCCACCGCCGCGACGGGCACGCCGCAGGCCATCGCCTCGATCGCCACCAGCCCGAAAGGTTCGTCCCAGAGCGGCGTGAAGACCAGCACCGAGGCGCGGCCCACCGCCGCGGCCAGCGCGGCCCCCTCCAGGTGGCCGCCATAGCGCAGCCCGCCGCCCAGCAGCGGCCGGACCTTCTGCTCGTAATAGTCGCGCTTCTCGATCGTGCCGTAGAGCGTCAGCGCGATCCCGGCCCGCCGGGCCGCCTCCAGCGCCAGATGCGGGCCCTTGTTCGGAGTGATGCGCCCCAGCCAGACCGCCTCGCCATTGCCCTGCCCGGCCCAGGGCCAGGCGGCGGGATCGATGCCGTTCGGCACGACCTCCGCGCCTTCGGGGGCGCCCTCCGGCCACCAGGCCCGTTTCTGCCTGTGCGAGCAGACGGTGAAGCGCGACCAGGGCGCCGCGCCATCCGTCGCCGCCCGCTGCAGCACGTCGAAGGGCGGCACATGCAGCGAGGTGAGCATCGGCAGCCGCTCGCGCCGGGCGAAGCGCGGCGGAAACCGGTGCAGGGCATTGTTGTGGATCACGTCGTATCCGCCCGCGGCCAGCCGCGGCAGCAGCGCGGCGAACGCCTCGTCGAGAAGGCCCGTCAGCTCCGGGGTGCCGTTATAGCGGTGCCACGGATAGCTGCGGTCGTAATGCTCCGGCAGGATCGGCTCCACCGGGCCGCCCCAGTCGCTGTCGCCCGCCGCGAAGAGCGTGACCGCGTGTCCCCGCGCCCGCAGGCCCCGGCACAGGTGCCAGCAATGCGCCTCCATCCCGCCCATGAAGGGGCGGGCGACCGGAAAGCGCACATGCCCGATGACCGCGATGCGCACGGCGCTACTGCGCCGCGACGCGCGACATCATCGCTTCGCCGCGTTCGGCCGCGCGGCGCCGGGCGGTCTCGTCCTGCAGCGTGTCGTGCAGCCTGTCGAGCACCCGGCGGGTATTGGCATAGGGCATGTCCTCCGCCTGGCGGCAAAGCGCGAAATCCGCCTCGGACGGCCGGCGCAGGATGCGCAGGCGGGGGCCGGAATTGTCGATCAGCCCCATCAGGTGGAAGGCGTGCAGCCAATGGCCCATCGTGCGCTGTCCCCAGCGCGCGGCGAAATGTTCGGCATTGCGCACCACCGAGTCCAGGTGATGGACCGGCGGCATGCAATGGGGGTGGAACTGGTGATAGACCTTCGCCCCGCGCATCCACCAGATCCCCACCCCGCGCGCGTCGAGGATGCGGCCGAAATCCGTATCCTCGCCGCCATAGCCGTAATAGCCCTCGTCGAAGCCGCCCGCGCGGTCCCAGTCCCGGCGATGCATGGCGAAATTGAGCGACCAGAAGCAGCGGTAATCCTCGCAGCGGCGCAGCCCCTCCGGCGGCGGCGCCTGGCGGTCGGAATGGCGCACGCCCAGCCGTTCGAAGGCGGCATGATCGAGGCCGCCGGAGGTCGCGCCCTTGGGCAGGTAGGCCACCTCGCCCATGACCAGGCCCCGCCCCGGCAGGGCGGCGGCCGCGATATCCGCGACGAATCCGGGATGGGGAATGCAGTCGACATCGACGAAGGCCAGCACCTCGCCCCGCGCCGCCGCCGCGGCCGCGTTGCGCGCCGCCGCAAGCGGCAATTCCCCGTCCTCCCGGCTGACCCGGATCTGGCGCAGCGGAAAGGAGGTCGGCGGCAGGTCCTCGTAGAGGCGCTCATCCATCACCGCGATCACCAGCTCGCAGGGCGGCACGGCCTGGGCCTCGAAGCCGCGGATCACGTTGGACAGATGCGCGTGGCGGCCACGGGCAATGGTCAGGGCGGAAACCTCAGGCATTCGTCTGCTCCTTCCGGGAAATGGGGGCGGCGCCGGACAGGCCGGACCACAGCCGCGCCGAGAGATGTTCGAGCCAGGCGGCGGCATCCCGCGCGGCCCGGGCCCCGCCGGCCAGCGCGCGTTGCCGGGCGGGGTCGTGACGGGACTGCGCGGCCGCCACCGCCCTGCGCCAGCCATGGGCGGAGCCGGGCAGATGCGGCAGGTGCAGCGCGGCCCCAGCCCGGTCCAGCGCGCGCGCCTTCTCGACCTGCTCGTCGAAATAGCGCCACTCCGGCACCACGATCCAGGGCCTGGCGGCGCAGAGCGCCTGCGCGCAGGTCGTGTTGCCCGCCGAGGTCACCAGCAGGTCGGCCGCGGCGAAGTAATCCGGCGCGTTCGCGACCCAGCCCGCATGGCGCAGATTGGGCGGGACCGTGGCATGCCAGTCGCGCTGCACCTCGCCGATGGTGATCCAGCGCATCTGCGGAAAGCTGCGCGCGGCCACGCCCAGCGGCGCCTCGGCGCAGCCGCTGCCGCCCTTGCCGCTGACCACCACCGCCAGCGGCTCCTGCCCCAGGCCCAGCCGCGCGCGCGCCCCGGCGCGTTCCGGCAGGGCCGCATGCAGGCCCAGGCCCGGCGCATGGAAGATCCGCGAGGCCCACGGCGCCCAGTCCGGCTGGTCCAGGTCGGCATGGAACGGGGCCAGCAGCCCCGCCGCCCCGTCATAGGCCGCGCGATGCCCCGGATCGCCGCGATCGCCATGCTGCAGCACCTTCACATGCGGCACCGAGCACAGCCGCGCCAGCTGCGCCACCTCGGCGGAGACATCGACGATCATCAGCGCCGGATCCTCGGCCGCGAAGAACCCCGCCATCTCCCCCATGGCCGCGCGGATCGTCGCCCAGCCGACCGGGGCGCAATGCACCGTCTCGGGCGTGGGCAGCAGCGCGGCCCCCGGCGCCTCCTCCCCCGCGGGCTCGAAAAGCGAGGGGATGCGGGTCACTTCCACCCCCGGGCGCAGCGGCGGAAAGATGTCCTCGCGGGCGCAGAAGATGCGCACCGGCCGCTCCGGCGGCAGCGCGTTCACCAGTTCGGCACACCGTTCCGCATGGCCGCGCCCCTGGTGATGGACGAAATACCCGAACGGGGCGGCAGGAGGGGCAAGGTCACGCATGGGCTCTCTCCCGCCGGTGGCTGTCATCCAGGCGGAAATGGGCGATCCCGTCCAGAACCCCGGCCGCATGGGGCATCGGGGACCGGTATCCGCAACGCAGCGCGTCAAGCTCGGGCAGCGCATTGGCCGGGATCACCGCACGGGCGAAGGCGGCGATCATGTCCGCATCATTGCCGCTATCCCCCGCGACCAGGCATGCCGAGTCCGGCAGCCCGCGGCGCGCCGCCTCGAAGCGGATGGCGGCCGCCTTTCCCGCCCGGGCCGGCAGGATGTCGACGAAGCGGCCATGCGACGGCACGACCCGCGCCGGCCGGCCCGCCCGCGCCAGCGCATCCGCGACCCGGCGCGCGGCGGCGGGGCTGCCGAAAAGACCGGTCTTCCAGCGCCGCTGCTCGTAATCGGGCTGGCGGGACAGGCCGTCGCCCTCCAGGAAGGGGGCGAGGGCCTCCGGGTCCCAATCCGCCGAGATCAGCGCGGCATATGCCTCGCACAGACGGTAGCCCCGCGGGCCGCGGCGCCAGATCTCCGTGCCGGTGGAGGCGATGATCGTGTCGGGTTCGGGCAGCTGCCAGTCCTGCAGCACGCGGCGTGCCTCCACCACGGAACGTCCGGTGGCCACCGCGAAGCCGCGGATCCTGTCGCCCTGCTCCAGCCAGTCGCGGAACCGCGCCGCGCCGCGGGCGCATCCGGTCAGGGTGCCGTCGATGTCGCAGGCCAGGAGGAAGCCCGGCCCGGCCGCGGGCGCCGCGGCGCGCGCCCCGGACGGCGCAGGCCGCGCGATGG
>NZ_JACVXA010000093.1 GCF_014903745.1 Mangrovicoccus algicola
GCGAACCTCGTGACCCTGCGCCTCAAATGTCGCCTTGGCGCGCTCCGCGAGCGTTTTGTTGAGTTTACCGGGGGCAAATTCATAAGGCTGCGCGCCGTTCAGGATGTGGATCTTGCTCATATCGTCTCTTCCGTTGCTCCGCCCGCTTGACTTCGGCGGGGTCCGGGATGAGATGACTGTGGCGGGAAGTAAAAACAACCAGTATACTTTTGGTAACCTAATCCAGCGCGGATCAGCGGAGCTTAAAAACGATGGATGCAAAGATCGAAGTAGACGGTTCCGGCCGACGGAGCGCGGCCAATGCCTGCACCGAACCCTGCGCCATCGAGCGCGGGATGCGGATCATCGGAGGCAAATGGACCGGCTCCATCCTCTGGCACGTCAAGGATGGGCCGGTGCGGTTCAACGACCTCGCCCGGATGATCGGCGGCGCGTCGAAGAAGATGATCACGGAACGCTTGCGGCAACTCGAAGAGCAGGGGCTGGTCAGACGCGAGGTGTGTGACACCGCCCCGATCACCGTGGTTTACGAAATCACCGATTTCGGGCGCACAGCCTTGGGTTTCCTGGATGAACTGCGCAAGTGGAGTGAGGGGCTGCCGAAGACCATTCACCGCGACACTTGAGCCGCGTTGTCGCGCAGCAGCGCTCCGTATGTCTGAAATGACGCGAGCCAGCTGAAGCATCGCAAAGCCGCCCCCGGCCCGTTGTCATTCACGGAGCGTCCCGTTCAGCGCTGTCGTTCTGGCAAGGATATCGATTCCCTGCTGGTTCCAGAAGTGCAGAAGGTCGATGAAGATCCAGTTCTCGGCGAGTTTGTCACCCTCGCGGCGGTAGAGGTCGATCACGCGGAACTCTCCGGCCTTGCCGGTCCCCGGCATGCCCATGAAGCCGCCCGTCGGTGTCGCGGTGAAATTCGGCCAGCCGAAAAAGCCGCCATAGTTGCCCTCGGCCATCCGGCACAGGTGTTTCGTCGGAGTGCGCCCGGTGAAGCCGGCGCGGAACGGGCCGGAATGCTGCTCGGCGTAGCGCGGGATGGTGTAGGTGGCGCCGATGCCCTCCGGGCCCCACCAGATCATGTCGTCGGCCCAGGTCCGGGCGAGTTCCTCTTCCAGCGTCAGGCCGGAGTTCCATTGACCGAGGTCCGAGATCATCGCGTTGATCAGGGCCAGAGTCGCCGCGCCCTCCGCCGGATCCTGCGGCGCCGTGAGAAGCCCGTCATGGGTCATGGGGCCCGGCTGCACCAGATGCGCAGCGGTCTGCACAGGGAACGGGCGCAGCCCGGCCTGCACCATGAAATGCGGCAGGTCGAAATACAGCGCCGTTTCCGCGATGCGCCCATCTTCGACGCGGTGGAATTCGCAGTAACGCAGGAACGCCATCTTACGTGTCGGCGCGATCCCCAGCCATGGCGCATCGAACAGCCCCATGAGATGCCCCATCGAGACGACCCAGGTGCTGGCTTCGCCGTCCATCTCGTTGCGCCCGGCGAAAAAGATGTCCTGCCGACGTTGCATTCGGCGCAGGGCGGCGCGCAGCGGCTGCCAGAACCGCGAGGCGACGGCATCGGCCCCGTGCAATTCGTGAAACGGGTGGTATCCGCGCCAAAGGTAATCGTCCGCTGTCGCAGCGGCAAGCATGTCCGGAATCTGCTCGAACCTTGCATTGTCCAGTTTGTGGTGGAACTCGGCCACGACGGCCTTGGCTGTCTGAATGTCGCTCATTTCTTCGGCACCTTCGGCTTGTTTCCGCGACTTCGCTGACCATCATGAGGCGCGAAACGAAATTTTGCATACGCTTGCAAAAAGAGCTTTCCCGAAGTCGGGCGCGATGTCTACGGCTATTTGCAAGCGTATGCAGATACACACAGCCGGGGGCGACATGGCCGAGATTCAGCTAAGGAACCTGCAAAAGAGATGGGGCGATTTCGTCGGTGTCGAGGGGTTCGACCTGACGATCGCCGACCGCGAATTTCTCGTGCTGCTGGGGCCTTCGGGCTGCGGCAAGACCACGACGATGCGGATGATCGCAGGTCTGGAGGAGGTTTCCGGTGGCGAGATCCGTATCGGGGACCGGGTGGTCAACGACCTCGAACCCAAGGACCGGGATGTGTCGATGGTCTTCCAGAGCTACGCGCTTTACCCGAACATGACCGTCTACGAGAATATCCGGTTTCCGCTGAAGGTGCGCGGCGTTGATCCGGCGAGCCATGATGAAAAGGTCATGCGCGCCGCCGACATGGTCGAGCTGCGCGAGTTCCTGCACCGTCGCCCGGCCGAATTGTCGGGTGGCCAGCGTCAGCGTGTGGCCCTTGCCCGTGCCATCGTGCGCCAGCCCAATGTTTTCCTCATGGACGAGCCGCTGTCGAACCTTGATGCCAAGCTGAGGGTTTCGACGCGCGCTCAGATCAAGAACCTGACCCATGACCTCAAGGTCACCACGATCTACGTCACCCATGACCAGATCGAGGCGATGACGCTTGCCGACCGCGTGGTGGTGATGCGCAAGGGCAAGGTGCAGCAGGTCGGCACCCCGACCGAGATCTATGACCGGCCCGCCAATGCCTTTGTCGCCAGTTTCATCGGCTCGCCTGCGATGAACCTGATCGACGGGCAGGTTGCGGAAGGAACCTTCACCGCCGATGGCACCGCGATTTCCGGCCTCGACCTCCCGGACGGGCCGCTGACCCTCGGCTTCCGGGCAGAAGACGCGCGACTGGCCGAATTCGCAACGCAAGCCGAGATCACCGCCCCGATCTATACCATCGAACTGCTCGGAGACGCGGTGATGATCTCTGTCCGCATTGGCGGCGCGTTGGTGTCGGTCAAGGCCGACAAGAGCTTTCGCGCCGAGATCGGCACGCCGGTGTCGATCCATGTGCCCGCTCGTATCTGCCACCCGTTCGACGCTGATACCGGCGAACGCGTTTAAGCCCATCAAGGAGTACCGACCATGATCTTCAGGACCATCGCCCTTGTGGGCAGCCTCGGCATCGCAGCATCCATGGCGCAGGCCGCCTGTTCCTTCGACAACGAAACGCCCGTGTCCTCGCTCACCGCCGGGTTCGAGGCCTGGAAGGCCGTTACCGACGCCATGGCCGAATGTGGCAACGTGTCGGCCTCGCTCGACCAGGAATTCCGCGAAAAGCAGCCCGAAGCATTTGCCGCGAACCCGGCGCTCTACCAGATCGGCGGCGTCGCCAATTCCACCATCGTGCCGCTGCTCAACGCCGGCACCATCCGCCCGCTTGACGATCTGGTTGCCGAATATGGCGCGGCGCTGAAGCCCAACCAGCTGATCAGGATCGACGGGCAGACCATGGCCGTGGCGATGATGGTCAACACGCAGCACCTGATGGTTCGGCAGGACATCCTCGACGAGCTCGGCCTGCCGGTGCCTGCGACCTGGAATGAGGCGCTGGACACCGCCGAGGCGATCCGCGAGGCGGGGCTGGTCGACTACCCGATCGGCGCGACCTTCAAGACCGGCTGGGATCTGGGCGAGGAATTCGTGAATCTCTACCTCGGCGAAGGCGCGGCCTTCGTCGATGCGGAGAATATGCCCAGCATCGCCAACGAGGCGGGGATCAGGAGCCTCGAGACAATGACGGCGATGACCGAATTCATGGACCCCGAGTATCTGGTCTCGGATTCGACCTACGTGCAGCAGCAATTCCAGCAGGGCAAGATCGCCATGGCCAACCTGTGGTCGAGCCGTGCCGCCGCGATGGAGGATCCGGGCGAAAGCCAGGTGGTCGGCAAGGTCACCATGGCATCGGCTCCGATGGGATCGCAGCGGCCCGCGTCGAGCATCTGGTGGGATGGCATCGTGATCGCGCAGAACATCCCTGACGAAGAGGCCGCCGCGGCATTCCGGGTCGCGATGGAGGGGCTCGACGAAGAGATGGTGAGTGCCAACAACGACGCCGCCGTCTGGCTGGTCGAGGGCTATGTGCCCGGCCCGCTGGCCGCAGGCGCCGCCGCGACGGCCGAGGCAGGTGCCGCCCCCTATCCCGGTTCTGCCCCGATGGGGATCATGCACACGGCGCTTGGCAACGGCATCGCCGCCTACCTGACCGGGGCCAAGGACGCGCAGACCACCCTTGCCGATATCGAGGCGGCCTATCTGGTCGCCGCCCGCGAGGCCGGGCTGGTCGACTGATCGGGCAGGGGCAGGGAGAGCATCATGAAATTCACCACCTTTTCCGCCTTTGTCGGCCCATCGGTCGTGATGATGCTGCTCTTCATCGCCTTTCCGCTGATATCGGTCTTCGTGCAGAGCTTCCAGGTGACGCAGCCTTTGTATGAGGCGGTCGAGGTGGAGACCTGCACGCCGGGCTTCCTCACCCAGACCTGCGTGATCGAGACCCGCAACCAGCCGGTTCTGGGCGAGGACGGCAAGATCGTCACCGAAACCCGCTGGGTCGGCCTGCAAAGCTATGCCAACGTGCTCGAGCTTGGCCGCGCCTGGGATGCTGTGAGCGCGGGCAGCTGGCGCGCGCTCATGGCGATCGACTTCTGGAAGGCACTGCGCTTCACGCTCAGCTTCACGCTGCTGACGCTTCCGGCGGTCATCGCGCTTGGGCTGGCCCTTGCGGTGGCGATCAACAATGCCGGAAAGCGGCTGCGCGGGCCGGTGATTTTCGTCTCGCTGCTGCCCTTCATCATCACGCCGGTAATCGGCGCGCTGTCGATCAACTGGCTGTTCCGGGGCGACGGCATCCTGACCGCGCTGATGGAACGCGCCTCGGGGCAGGACATCTCGATGTTCGCGCAGGCCTGGACGATCGAGGTGCTGATGATGCTCTACCGGGTCTGGCACGTCGCGCCCTTCGCGGCCATCGTGTTCTATGCCGGTTTGCAGACCGTCAGCAGTGACAGCCTCGAGTCCGCGCTGATCGACGGGGCCAGCCGCTGGCAACGGATGAAATACATCGTCATCCCGCACCTTATGCCGCTCATCCTCTTTGTCGGGATGATCCACCTGATGGACAGCTACCGCGTCTTCGAAGAGGTCGTCGGCTTCTCCAGCCAGGGGCACGTCATCTCGCTGCAATGGCTGACCTACGATTTCCTGCAACCGGATCAGGCGGGCAACCGGTCGATCTCGCGCGCCTCGGCCAGCGCCATGCTCACCATGGTCGGCATCGTCATCCTGCTCATCCCGCCGCTCAAGCGCAGCTGGCGCGACCATAGAAAGGCGCATTGACATGGCCACCGCCCTTGCACGCCAACCCGTCTCGCTGAAGCTGCTGTCCTCGGGGTTCCTTGCCCTTTGGTGTCTTGTCGCCGCCTTCCCGATCCTGTGGATCGCGGTGATGAGCGTCAAATCTCCTGTGGACGCTTTCGACGACCGTTTCTGGAATGTCGTCACCGGACCCGCGACGCTGGCGAATGGCAGCGGGGTGTCGGTTCTGGGGATCGCTCTATATCTGGCGGCCTGCTGGGGCATGGTGCGGCTGGTCGCGCGGCAGATGCCCTCGCTGATCGGCCAGATCCCGCCTAGGCGGCGCTGGATCGGCTGGGTGCTTGGCGCTGCGGTCGTGACGCTTGGCGCCGCGCTGGTGCTGTTCGTGCTGCTGCCGACGCTTCTTGCGGTGCTCAATCCGCTTGCCGGTCCGCTGGGGCGCGACGTCTTCGGCTTCACCACCGAGCATTACCGCACCGTCTGGATCGAGCGCGGCTTTCTGCGCAATTTCCAGAACTCGATGATCGTGACCTGCGGCGTGGTGCTGGTGTCGCTTACCGTCGGCACGCTGGCGGGATACGGGCTGGCGCGGTCGGGCAGTACGCTGGCCTTCTGGATCCTGATCATCGCGCTGGTGTTCCGGGCGCTGCCGCATTCGGTGCTGGTCGCAGGCTACCTGCCGGTATTCATCAACTCCGCCGAAATCCTGCGCCCGATCCTCGGTGACGCGGCACCGACGCTCTATGGCAAGCCGCTGGCGGTGATCGCGGTGCTGGTCGCGATCAACCAGCCCTTCACGATCTGGATGCTGCGCAGCTTCTTCCAGAACATCCCTGCCGATCTCGACGAGGCGGCGCGCGTCGACGGCTGCACGCATTTCCAGGCATTCCGGCGGGTCATCATGCCGGTGATGTGGCCGGGGGTGATCACCACGGGGCTGTTCTCGTTCCTGCTGGGATACAATGACTTTCTCGTGACCTCGCTGCTGTTGGATGCGCAGAACCAGACGATGGTTCCGGCCATTGCGGGCATGTTCAACCGCGAGACCACCACCACCGATCAGGTGGTCGCCGTGGCCGCCGCGGTGTCGATCACCGCGCCGCTGTTCATCCTCGTGATGGTGTTCCAGCGCCAGATCGTCAGCGGCCTGACCGCCGGGGCGGTCAAGGGATGAGCCGCGCCGCCCGTCATGGCGCCCGCATGCGCCACCCCGCGCTCAACCGGATGCCGCGCGATTTCCTGAAAGGGGCCACCTTTGCCACCCCTTTCGAAATCAACAAGGACACGACACGATGACCACGACATCCACGGGCGCACGCCCCGAGCAGGCGGCGCTGAGCCGCGACACCGACATGTGCAAGACCGCCGAGACCCGCGCTGTCATCGAAAGCATGGTCGACGGGCTCAACGATCACCGCATCGATGACATCGGCGCCTTCTTCCACGACAGCTTTCGCTGGATGGGAAACACGGGCTGCGGCACCAAGACCGGCCTGCGCGAATTTCAGGACAACTGGCAACGCCCGTTCCAGGCGGCATTCTCGGACAAGGTCTGCATCGACGAGGCGCGCCTGTTCATGGGCGAATGGGCGGCAGCCTTCGGTCGGCAGGAGGCCGTCCATTCCGGCCCCTTCATGGGCATCGCCCCCACCGGCAAACGGGTCGAGATCCGCTACATGGATTTCTGGAAGGTCGAGGACGGGCGCATCCGGGACAACTGGGTGATGGTCGATTTCCCGCATGTGCTGGCGCAGCTTGGCCATGACGTTTTCGGCGGCGAGGGTTGGGAAGCCTTCGACAGGGGCGCGCGCACCGCGCCGAGGCCCGCCCGATGAGCTGCCGCCACACCGATCACAAGGCGCTGATCGCGCCCCTTCGCGCCGCGATGTATGATTTCGACGAAAGCGGCGTGCGCAGGGCGCTGGATACCGCCTTCGCCCCCGATGCGCTGATGCGCATGTGCCATCCCTTCGGTGATCTGACCGGACCGCATGCGCTTTATGACAGCTGCTATGCGGCGCTTTTCGATGCAGTCCCCGACCTTGAGCGCCGCGATTACATCGTCATGTCCGGCCCTGACGAATTCGGGAACGACTGGGTCGGCGCGGGCGGTTATTACACCGGCACCTTTGCGGGGCCGTGGCTCGACATCCCGCCGACGGGGCGCCAGATGCACATGCGCTTTGCCGAGTTCTTCCGCATCGTCGGCGGCCGCGCCGTCGAGATGCAGGCGATCTGGGATATCCCCGAGCTGATGATGCAGGCGGGGGCCTGGCCCATGGCGCCGAGCCTCGGGCGCGAATGGCATGTGCCCGGCCCCTCGACCCAGGATGGGCTCGTCCCCGGCCCGCGCGACGAGGCCCGATCCGATGCCAGCTGCCGCCATATCGTCGACATGCTCGAGCACATGAAGCGGCACCCGTCACAAGGCGGCCCCGAGGTCATGGAGATGGACCGTTTCTGGCATCCGCGCATGAGCTGGTACGGCCCATCGGGCATCGGCACCGGGCGCGGCATCGCGGGTTTCCGCAACTGGCACCAGATCCCCTTCCTTTCGGGAATGCCGGACCGGGGGCAGTATCTCGACGAGATCACCTATCATTTCTTCGGCGATGGCGATTATGCCGCCGTCACCGGCTGGCCCAACATGATCCAGACCGTGACGGATGATGGCTGGCTCGGCATCGCCCCGGCGGGCAAGCGGATCGAGATGCGCAGCCTTGATTTCTGGCGCATCGAAAACGGCCTCATCCGCGAGAACTGGGTGCTGGTCGATCTGCTGCACGCCTATCATCAGCTTGGGGTGGACGTCTTTCGCCGGCTGCGCGAATTCAACAAGGCACGGGTGCCCGGGCGGGTGCCGTTCCCGGTAGGCGCACCATGAAGGGGAGAGAGACATGGCCGAAAAGGTGACGGCACAGATGGTGGCCGAACGGGCCGGGGTCAGCCAATCCGCGGTGAGCCGGGTCTTCACGCCCGGCGCCTCGGTCTCGGCCCGGACCGAGAAAAAGGTTCGCGAGGCGGCATCGGCGCTTGGTTATCGGCCCAACGTACTCGCGCGCGCGATGGTCTCGGGGCGCAGCCGGATGATCGGGCTGGTGGTCGCCTATCTCGAAAACCAGTTCTACCCCGAGGTGCTTGAAAAGCTGTCCAACGCGCTTCAGGCCGAGGGCTATCACATCCTCGTCTTCATGGCCTCGCAGGAGGCGGGAACGCTCGACACCGTGGTCGAGGAGATCCTCGACTACCAGGTGGAAGGGATCGTGCTGGCCTCTGTCTCGCTCAGTTCGGACCTTGCGTCGCGCTGCCAGGCGGCGGGCGTGCCGGTGGTGCTGTTCAACCGCTCGCAGGACATCGACGGCATCAGCGCCGTCACGTCTGACAATTTCACCGGGGCCTTTCAGGTCGGGCAGTTCCTGCTTGCCGGAGAGCATGAGCGCATCGCCTATCTTGCGGGATGGGAGGGCGCGTCGACCCAGCGCGACCGCCAGAGGGGCTTTGTCGCGGCGCTCGACGTCGCGGGGCGACGGCTGCACGCATGGGAGGATGGCCGGTTCGAGCCGTCCCGCACGGCGGATGCCGTCCGGATCATGTTCGACCGCTCATCGCGCCCCGATGCGGTCTTTGTCGCGGGTGACCAGATGGCCCTGATCGCGATGGACGTGCTGCGGCACGAACTGGGCCTTTCAGTGCCCGGCGACGTCTCGGTCGTGGGCTTTGACGACGTGCCCGCCGCGTCCTGGCTGTCCTACCGGCTCACGACCGTCCGGCAGCAGGCCGACCTGATGGTGGCGCGCTGCGTGAGCACGCTTCTTCGCGCCATAGAAACCCCCGGTGCCGCGCCCGAGCGCCATGCCATAGAGGCGCCCCTGATCCTGCGCGCCTCGGCCCGTATTCCCCAAGGATGGACCCAATGAACGGCTTCGACCCCAAGTTCCGCGACTTTCCCGACTACATCATCGGCATCACGAAGGAGATCTGGGAAGACCGAGGCATTGCCACGCTGCATGACTATTACGCGCCGGACATCGTGGTGCGGTCGCCGGCCTCGGTCGTGTCCGGGAACCAGGGCGTGATTGCCGCGACCATGGCAACGCTCGCCGAGTTTCCCGACCGTACCTTGCTGGGCGAAGACGTGATCTGGTCAGGCACCCCCGAGGAGGGCATGCTCAGCTCGCACCGTATCCTGTCCACTGCGACACATCTTGGCGACGGGGTCTATGGCGCCGCCACCGGGCGAAAGCTTCAGTACCGCATCCTTGCCGACTGCCATGCGCGGAACAACATGATCGACGACGAATGGCTGATCCGCGACCAGGGCGCGATCGTGCGCCAGATGGGCTGGGAGCCGCGCGCCTACGCCGCCGATCTCATCGCGCGCGAAGGCGGCGTGGAGGCTTGCGTACAGCCGCTGACACCGCAGACCGACCGGCCCGGCCCATATTCGGGGCGCGGGAATGACAGCCCCTGGGGGGTCCGCTATGCCGACCTGCTCACCCGTATCATGGGGGCGGACATGCGCGCCATTCCCGAGGAATACGATCGCGCGGTACAGTCGGAATATCCCGGTGGCATCACCGGCCACGGCACCGGCCCGGTGGATCGCTTCTGGATGGGCCTGCGCGCCGCCTTCCCGCGCGCGACATTCGAGATCCACCACCAGATCGGCCGGGACGATCCGATGATGCCGCCCCGCGCCGCCGTCCGCTGGAGCCTGACAGGGACGCATGACGGCTGGGGCGTCTTCGGCGCGCCGACCGGGGCTAAGGTGCATGTTCTTGGCATTTCTCACGCCGAGTTCGGCCAGATCGGAACCGCGACGCCGAAGCTGCGCCGCGAATGGACGCTTTATGACGAGACCTCGGTCTGGAAGCAGATCCTGATGCAGACCGGCGCCTGATCTCTCATGTCGGCGCTCAGGGGCACAATCGCGCTGCTGGCACTCGCCTGCGGCGCGCTTGCGGCCAACGTCTATCTCGCGCAGCCGCTCGCAGGCCCGATCGCTGCAACGATCGGCTTGCCGCCGCAGGCAGCAGGCTGGATTGTCACCCTGACCCAGCTCGGTTACGGGCTGGGGTTGCTTTTGCTGGTGCCGCTGGCTGACCGGGTGGAAAACCGGCGGCTGATCCTCTCACTGGTCGCCCTGGCGGGACTATCGCTCGCGCTGGCAGCCGTCGCGCGGCAGGCCGGTGTCTTCCTCGCCGCAAGCCTCGGCATCGGCCTGGGGTCCGTCTGCGTGCAGGTTCTGGTGCCCTATGCAGCTCATGTCGCGCCTGAAAAGGCGCGGGGCACGACCGTCGGCCTGGTCACGGCCGGGCTGATGCTCGGCATCCTGCTGGCGCGTCCGGCCGCCGGCCTTGTCGCCGAGGCGCTCGCCTGGCCAGCGGTCTTTGCCAGTGCCGGTGTGCTGATGTGCGGGCTGTTCATCCTGTTGGCCCTGCGCTTGCCAAAACGTCGCCCTGATCAGCGCGAGCCCTATGCATCGGTTCTGCGCTCGATGCTTCACGCGCCGTTCCGCTACGCATTGCTTCGCCGCAGGATCGTCTACCAGTCCGCGCTTTTCGGAGGCTTCTCGCTGTTCTGGACAGCGGTGCCGCTCTGGCTGATGCAGCCGGGCTGGGGGTGGTCCGAAGGGGCGGTCGGCCTGTTCTCTCTTACCGCTGCAAGCGGGGCGCTTGCCGCCCCCATGGCCGGGGCACTGGCTGACCGTGGGCGCGGGGATCGGGTCACGTGCGGCGCGCTGGCGATGGCGGCCGGCGGCTTTGCGCTTGCTGCGGTTGCGTGGCCTTCCAGCCCATGGTCGGTCGCCGCGCTGGTGTCGGGAGCAAGCATGATAAATGCGGCGGTCACATTCAGCTTCGTCGTCGGGCAGCGCGCCATATTCGAGCTTGAACCGGGTGCCCGTGCCCGGTTGAACGGTATCTTCATGGCGAGTTTCACGCTTGCCGGGGCCGCGGCATCCGCGCTTGGAGGTTGGCTGCTGGTCCATACAGGCTGGACTGTAACCGCTTGCTGCGGAGTGGCTTTCCTAATTCCGGCGCTCGCGCAGATCCTATGCAAATCGGCAAAGGACGCGGAGGTTCGCTGAGTGCCTGCCTTAACGGGTTGGACTTGCCCGGACCAGAAATGAGGCGCCGACATCTCGTACATCTGGACTGCCCAAGGCTGGCTTTACCTCGCTGTTGTCATCGATCTGTACTCCCGGATGGTCGTGGGCGGGCCGCAAGTGACCGGCTGAAACGGGCGTTGGCGCTCGATGCTCTGAAGAGCGCGATCGCCAGCCGGAACCCGGCTCCGGGCTTGATCCATCACAGCGATAGCGGCAACTGTTACGACAATTCCATGGTCGAGAAGTTCTCCAAGACCATCAAAGCCAGGCTGATCCGCACGACGGCGTGGCAAACACGACGGCAGGCCGAGAATGCCATCGCCAGATACATCGACGGTTTCCATAACCCCGTCAGACAGCATTCATCACTCGGCTACCTGAGCCTCATTGCCTCCGGGCGAAAGGCCCGGGAAGTGAGCGAAACTCTCCCCGAAACCCGGGCAGGTCCAAGGCGAAGAATGCCTTTCGCGCAGCGGAAGCCGAGCTTGCGGCTTTGAAGGGAGTTGATGAGGGCGTCGTTTTCGATCCGGCCATACCGGGCCGCTATGCGTCCGCGCTTCGCGATCTCGTGGCATCGCTCACCGCGCCCGATGGCAAGCCCGACAACAAGGCGCGCGATGCGGTGCGAGGCTTGGTCTCCGCGATCATCGTCTCGCGTCCGGAGAGCGATGGCATCCCTGTCGAGGTCAGGGGGCGTTTGAGCGCCCTCATCACAAACTCGAATTTTCAAGTGGGGGGTAATGGTAGCGGAGGAGGGACTTGAACCCCCGACACGCGGATTATGATTCCGCTGCTCTAACCAACTGAGCTACTCCGCCAGAGAGTGCGCCGGGAATATGGGCCGCGGCGGGCGGCGTCAAGGGCGCAACCGGGCGGGGCCGCGGATTTTTCGCGCGACGTGGGGGCAGGCGGGTTCAGTCGGCCCCGGGCAGCGCGCGCAGCGCGGCGGGCATCCGCTGCGGGCGGCCCTCGAGCGTGGCAAGGGCAAGGGTCGCCAGCGCCCGGAACAGGCAGGTCCCGTCGCGGCGCACCTCCTGCATCAGCACCAGCCGGGCGCCGGTGGCGGCCTGAACCTGCGTCACCACCTCCAGCTGGTCGTCGAACCGGGCGGGGGCCAGGAAATCGGCCTCGATCCGGCGCAGCACGAAGACCTGGCCCGCGGCACGCAGGGCATTCTGGTCGATCCCCAGCCGGCGGACCCAGTCGGAGCGGGCCCGTTCGATGAATTTCAGGTAATTGGCGTGATAGACGATCCCGGCCATGTCCGTATCCTCGTAATGGACGCGGCAGGAAAGGACATGGGGGGCGGTCATGGCGGTCTCCGTATCGGGCTGCGCGACGATCTAGGCGGGCCGGGGCGGCGGTTGCAAGCCGCCAGGGCCGGACCCGGCCGGCGCGGCGCCCGGAGGCCCCGGCCGGTCGCGGTCC
>NZ_JACVXA010000094.1 GCF_014903745.1 Mangrovicoccus algicola
CCCGTCGCGCGGGCGGGGGCGATCGATGCGGTGCTTCTGGGCGCGGCGGCCAGGGCGGCGGCGGCGGCGGCAGGCGGGGCGGCGGCCCTGCCCGGGATGCTGGAGCGCATGGCGCCCGCCCCCTGGACCCTGCCGCCCGATCCCGATGCGCAGGCGGCGATGGCGGAGGATTTCGCCATCCTCGCCGCGCATCTCGGCCCGGCGGCGCAGCCCGCGTGACACCCGCCGCGCATCGCCGGATCGCTGCGACCTGCCGCGATTCCAGGCAGGCCCGGCGGCAGGGCGATCCGCCGCGGCGCAGCAGGGACCGAAAATCCCGCCGGGGCCTGACTTTCCCGGCGCCCATGCCTATCTGCCCGGGGGGTGGCCCGGAATGTGCGGAGTGACGAGATGACGGAAATCGGCGACGAGACCAGCGAAGCTGCGAAATACCGGGCCCCGGCCCTGTCCAAGGGCCTGGATATCCTGGAACTCCTGTCGACCGTCGCGGACGGGCTGACCCAGGCGGAGATCGCCAAGACGCTGGGGCGGACCTCGTCGGAGATCTTCCGCATGCTGATGGTGCTGCGCGAGCGCGGCTATGTCGAGATCGACAATGACCGCTATCACCTGACCACCAAGATGTTCGTCATGGCCCATCGCCACCCGCCGGTGAAGCGGCTGGCCGCCTATGCGGGCGACCCGATGCAGCGCCTGGCCGACCGGCTGAACCAGTCGATGCATCTGGGCATCCTGCATCGCGGCGAGATGCTGGTGATCGCGCAGGTGGATTGTCCCGACAACAACCTGACCTCGGTGCGGCTGGGCGCGCATGTCTCGATCTACGAAACCGCCTCGGGGCGGGTGCTGGCGGCCTGGCTGGACCGGCCGGGGCTGGCGGCGCTGATCGATGCGGCCGGACGCGACGCGCCCAAGCGCGCGGGGTTCGAGGCCGACCTGCCCGCCGTGCGCCGCCAGGGCTATTGCGTCAGCCCCTCGCAGACCATCGCCGGGGTGCAGAACCTGGCGGTGCCGATCTTCGATTTCACCGGGCAGCCGGTCGCCTCGGTGACGATCCCCTTCATCCAGCGCCTGTCGGGCACCTCGATCTTTCCGCCCGAATACTGCCGCGACGCGCTGGTGGAGATGTGCCGCGACATCTCGCGGCGGCTGGGCGCGGACATGGACCAGATCCTGGGACGCGACCCCGCGACGGAGCCGCGCCAGGGCTGAGCGGTCAGCCCGCGGCCAGCCCCGCCGGGGCGGCGGCCGGGCTGACGGCCTGCATCGCCCGGGCCAGCCGCGCCATCGCGCGATCCAGACCCTCGGCGTCATTGGCGGTGAAGTTCAGCCGCAGGGCGGGACCCGCCAGGCCCATCGGGTCGAAGGCGCTGCCCGGCCCGACCAGGACCCCCTCGGCCAGCCCGGCCTCGACCACCTGTTCGACATCCAGCCGCCGGTCCTTCGCCCGCGCCCAGATGAACATGCCGCCGACCGGCACCTCCCAGTCGAACCAGGCGGAGATGTGGCGCGCCATCGCCGCCGCCAGCGCGCTGCGCCGCTCGCGATAAAGCGCGATGGCCCGCGGATGCACCTCCTCGACCAGCCCCTCGCGCAGCGCCGCCAGCGTCATCATCTGCGCCAGCGTGTTGGAACACAGGTCGGTCGCCTGCTTGGCCGAGCTGAGCTGCGCGATCACCTCGGGCGCGGCGATGACCCAGCCCACGCGCAGCCCCGGAACCAGCTGTTTCGACAGGCTGCCCAGGTGGATCACCGGCCCGCGATAGGGACCGTCCCCGCCGTCGCAGGACAGTTCCAGCAGGCCGGGCAGGGCGGGCCCGTCATAGTAGAGCGCGCCGTAGGGGTCGTCCTCGATCAGCCAGGTGCCGGTCTCCTCCGCCGCGGCGACCAGCGCGCGGCGAGTCTCCAGGTCGACCAGCTTGCCGGTCGGGTTGGAGAAATTCGGCACCAGATAGGCCAGGTCGGTGCGCAGCAGCGCCGCGGGCAGCCCGGCATGATCGGCCAGGTCGAGATGGCGGTAGCGCGGCGCGCGCGGGCGGAACGCGTCCAGCGCCCCGGCATAGGTGGGGAAATCGCAGCCGATCACCCGCCCCGGCTCGATCAGCACCTTGCCGATCAGGTCCAGCGCCTGCGAGCCGCTGGCGGTGATCATCACGTTCTCGGCCGTCACCGCCGCACCGCGGGCGCGGAACCGGGCCGCGATCTCGGCGCGCAGCTCGGGCAGGCCCGGCGTGGGGCCGTAGCCGAGCGCGACCTCCGGCGTGCCGCGGATCGCCCCGGCGGCGATATCGGCCAGCCGCTCGGAGGGGAACAGCGACGGATCGGGCAGACCGCCCGCGACATTGACCAGACCCGCGATGCCCGCCGCGCCGACGAAACGGCTCGTCATGTCGTTGGTGCCCTGAAGCCAGGCGGCGAAATCGGTCCTTGGGGTCATCGGTTCTGTCTTTCTGTTTGCGGATGCCGGGCGCGCCCGGGATGGCGGCCCCGCAGGAGGAGGTTCTACCGGCGGTCAAAGAGAAAAGGACGCCAAAATCCGGCGCGTTCCGGCGTTTGGCGATTGCGTTGCGCCACGACTACGGGAAACTGTGGCGCAGCACACCATGCCTAGCCGGAGCAACGCGATGCAGCTTGACGAAACCGACCGCCGGATCCTGCGCGCGCTGCAGCGCAACAGCAAGCGCACCAGCACCGAGATCGCCGCCGAGATCGGCCTGTCCCAGACCCCCTATCTGCGCCGCGTCCGGCGGCTGGAGGAGGGGGGCGCGATCGACCGCTATGTCGCCATCCTCAACCCCGCGGCGCTGGGGCTGGGCATGACGATCTTCACCCGCATCTGGCTGACCGGACAGGACGGGCGCAGCGTCGATGCCTTCGCCGCGGCGGTGCGCAAGATGCCCGAAGTGGTCGAATGCCACCTGATGGCCGGGGATTGCGACTTCCTGCTGCGGGTGGTGGTTGCCGATATCGCCAGCTACCGGCACTTCCAGGCGCATCACCTGACCCGCCTGCCGGGGGTGCAGAGCGTCAAGACCGAGATCCCGATGCAGCAGATCAAGGCCTCCACCGAGATACCCGTCTGAGGGCGCGGAAAATTTTCGGGGTGCGGTGAAAAAAGCGTCTTGCGACGAATCCCGGTTCTATGCATATGCGCGAAACAGACGCCAACGCACGCGCCTCTGGCCCAGAGGGTACCACCCGGCAAGCGATGCAGCGACGGAAACGTCTCCCCCCGATCCTCCGGCCTGCCGGATAATCCCGATGGAGATGACCATGACCGCTGCAACTCCCGACCTCGTCGGCGCAATCGACCTGTCCGCCTCCCGGCTGGAGGCCTATATCGCCGCCACCACCTTCGACCGTCCCACGCTGGTCATCGATCGCGGGATCGTGGCGGGCAATTACGCGGCGCTGAAAGCAGGGCTGGGCCATGCCGATATCCACTATGCCGTGAAGGCCAACCCGGCGCCCGAGATCATCGCCACGCTGGTCGGGCTGGGCTCGCATTTCGATGCCGCCTCGCGCGGCGAGATCGAACTGTGCCTGTCGCTGGGCGCACGTCCCGAGACCGTCTCCTTCGGCAACACGGTGAAGCGTCCGGCCGATATCGCCTTCGCCCATGCCGCGGGGCTGACGCTGTTTGCCGCCGACAGCGAGGAGGAGCTGCACAAGATCGCCGCCAACGCGCCCGGCGCCGCGGTCTATATCCGCATCCTCGTCGAGAATTGCGAGGCCGACTGGCCGCTGAGCCGCAAGTTCGGCTGCGCCCCCTCCAAGGTCGTGGGCCTGCTGGGCCTGGCTGAGGAGCTGGGGCTGGAGCCGCGCGGGCTGAGCTTCCATGTCGGGTCGCAGACCCGCCGCGCGACCATGTGGACCGGCGTCCTGGACAATGTCGCCGGGGCCTGGGCGGCCGCGCGCGAGGCGGGCTTCGCGCTGAGCCTGCTGAATATCGGCGGCGGCTTCCCGGCCTTCTACGGCGAAGAAGTCGACGGCAAGACCGAATATGCCGCCAAGGTGATGGAGCTGATCCATGACCGTTTCGGCGACGTGCCGCAGGTGATGGCGGAGCCGGGCCGCGGACTGGTCGCCGATTGCGGCGCCATCGCCGCCGAGGTCCTCCTGGTGTCGCGCAAGTCCGAGGATGACATCCATCGCTGGGTCTATCTCGATATCGGCCGCTTCTCGGGCCTGGCCGAGACCGAGGGCGAGGCGATCCGGTACCAGCTGGCCACCGCGAAGGACGGGCAGGATACCGGCCCCTGCATCCTGGCGGGCCCCTCCTGCGACAGCGCCGACGTGCTGTATGAAAAGCGTCCCGTCCAGCTGCCGCTGGGCCTGGCCTGCGGCGACAAGGTGATGATCCGCAATTGCGGCGCCTACACGTCCAGCTATTCCTCGGTGGGCTTCAACGGCTTCCCGCCGCTGGCCGTCATCGTCATCTGACGCCTGACCGGGCCGGATCCGACAGGAACCGGCCCGGGCTTGCCGCCTTGCCTCCGCCGCCCATATGTAGTAACGTTGCTACATTTCCGGAGGGACCGACCGTGACCACAACCACGCTGACCAGCCGCGAGCTGAACCAGGATCTGGGCCGCGCCAAGCGCGCCGCCGAGGATGGCCCCGTCATCATCACCGATCGCGGCCGCCCGGCGCATGTTCTGATGAGCATTGCCGAATACACCCGCCTGACCGGCGGCGCGCGCAGCCTCGGCGCGGCGCTTGCCATGCCCGGCCTGTCGGAGATCGCGCTGGAGCCGCCGAAATCCGCGCTGACCAGCCGACCCGCCGATCTGGGCTGATGTATCTTCTCGACACGAATGTCCTGTCGGAGCTGCGCAAGCTCGGCGACGGGCGCGCCGATGCCAATGTCGCCGCCTGGGTCGGCGCCGTCCCGGCCGCGGAATGCCATGTCTCGGCGCTGAGCCTGATGGAGCTGGAGATCGGCATCCTGCGGGTGGAGCGGCGCGATCCGGCGCAGGGCGCGGCGCTGCGGCGGTGGATGCAGGATCGCGTCCTGCCGGAATTCGCCCCGCGCTGCCTTGCCGTCGATGCCGCCGTCGCGCTGCGCTGCGCGGGCCTGCACGTGCCCGATCCGAAATCCGAGCGCGACGCGCTGATCGCCGCGACCGCGCTGGTCCACGGGCTGCGGGTCGTCACCCGCAACATCGCCGATTTCGCCGCGACCGGCGTGCCGCTTCTCGATCCCTGGCAGGGCTGAACGCGAAAAGGGCGCCCGCCGGGACGCCCTTCGCATTCCGGTTCCCGCGCGGCGGGATCAGCCGATCGTCGCGCCATCCTCGCGCCAGACCTGGATCACGGCGGAACGCGGCTTGCCTGCGCCGTCGGGCCAGGAGCCGCCGGGATGCTGGATGCCGACAAAGGCCACCTTGCGGTCCGGCGACCAGGTCAGGCCGGTCACCTCGGCGCCGTTGGGCGCGGTCAGGAAACGGGCGATCTCGCCGGTTTCGGGGTTGCCGACCAGCATCTGGTTGTTGCCCTGGCCCGCGAAGTCGCCTTCGTTGCTGTCGTCGCCATCGGTCTGGATCCACAGCATCCCGTCGGAGCTGAAGGCCATGCCGTCGGGCGAATTGAACATGTTGCCCTCGGTCACGTTCTGCGACCCGGCATAGGCATCCGAATGCACCGCCGGGTTGCCGGCCATGACATAGAGATCCCAGGCGAAGCTGTCGGCGCCGTGATCGCCGCCCTCGGGCTGCCAGCGCACGATCTGGCCGTATTCGTTGGTCTCGCGCGGGTTGGCCGCGTTGACCGGCATCGCATCGCCGCCGCGCTTGGAATTGTTGGTCAGCGCGCAATAGACCTCGGCGCGCAGCGGGTTGGCCGCGATCCATTCGGGACGGTCCATCGTGGTGGCGCCGACCTCGGAGCCTGCCATGCGCGAGAAGACCAGGATCTCCTCCGCCGACATGCCGGTGGTCTCGGGGGTCAGGGCCAGCCATTCGCCCGACTGGTCGTCGTTGAACTTCGCCACATAGAGCGTGCCGTCCGACAGCAGCCCGTCCGTCGGCTCGCCCTCGGCCCAGGTGCCGTTGGAGACATAGCGATAGATGAACTCGCCGCGTTCGTCATCGCCCATGTAGACGACGATCCGGCCGTCGGCCGCCTGCACCATTTCCGCGTTCTCGTGCTTGAACCGGCCGAGGGCGGTGTGCTTGACCGGGGTGCTTTCGGGATCGGCAGGGTCGATCTCGGTCACCCAGCCATGGCGGTGGGGTTCGTTCGGCTCGGCCGAGATGTCATAGCGCGGGTCGAATTTCTCGTAGAGATAGTTCGACTCGCCGCCGATGCCGTAGCGTTTCTCGGCCGGGGTCTGCTCGCGCTCGGTGACCATGCCGAAATAGCCGTTGAAGTTTTCCTCGCAGGTCAGATACGTGCCCCAGAGGGTCCGGCCCGAGCCGCAATTGTTCATCGTGCCCTTGGGCGACATGCCCTCGGGATCGGCATTGGTCTTCACCAGATCCGACCCGGCGGCGGGGCCGTCCATGGTCATCTGGGTCTCATGGGTGATGCGGCGGTTATAGGCGCTGTCGACGACGACGCCCCAGGTCCCGTCCTGCGGCGCGATCTCCAGAACGGTGACGCCCTGCATGTTCTTCAGCAGCATGACCTCGTCGGCGGTCTGCGGCTTGCCCTCGGAGGCGGCGGGCAGGTTGATCTTGGGGTTCACGTATTCCGAGTTGATCGTCAGCAGGACATGCCCGTCATGCTCGAAGGTCTCCATGCCGTCGGTATTCTCGCCGAAGACCTTGTCGGACATGGCGACCGGCACGCCGGTCTCGGGCGAATAGGCGCCCTCGGCCTCGGAAAACAGCGCATCGCCCCAGCGCACCAGCGGCTTCCACTGGTAGCCCTCGGGGACGTGGATGTCGTGGTCGGTGAAGATGCCGATGGGCGTGAAGGCGAAGCCCGCCGCCTGCGCGCGCGCGGCGGTCGTGGTGGACAGCAGGCCCGAGCCGAAGACGGCCGCGCCCGAGCCGAAGGCCAGAACGGAGCCAAGGAAGCCGCGGCGCGAGATCGCGCGTTCCACGACACGGTCGAATTCGTTCTCGGCCGGGCGCGGATCGCGCAGCTCGTCGAATTCGTCCCAGCTGAGGTCGGTATGGGAGGAGGAGGTCATTCTGTGGTCCCTGGCTGTCAAGGTGGCGGGGACCGGGACGCGACGCGCATCCCGGCTTGGGATGCGCGATGTTATATTATCCGTTCCATGTCAGCCGTGTGACGGAACCCGCCCCGGTATCGGATTTTTCCGCGCCCGCGCGGATGACGTCGCGGCAGGTGCGATCAGCGCGCGAAGAGCCCGTCGAAATCGGCGAAGCCCTTGATCTCGATCGGATTGCCCGAGGGGTCGAAGAAGAACATGGTGCGCTGTTCGCCGGGCTCCCCCTCGAAGCGGACCACCGGCGGGATGTCGAAGGCGATGCCTTTCGCCTCCAGCCGCGCGGCCAGATCCAGCCAGTCCGCCAAGGGCAGCACCGCGCCCATATGCGGCATCATCACCATGTGGTCGCCCACGCGGCCGCTGCGGGTGGTGGCGAAGGGCGTGCCCAGATGGAAGCTCAGCTGATGGCCGAAGAAGTCGAAATCGACCCAGGTCTCGGCGGAGCGGCCCTCGGCACAGCCCAGCACATCGCCGTAGAACCGGCGGGTCTCCTCCAGGTCGGTGACATGCAGCGCAAGATGGAACAGCGATTTCACGGGATCCTCCCAGATCGTTTCGTGGCCAGATCGTGTCGTGGCGGGGTCAGGCGCCGAAAGGGGCGATGGCGACGCCCTCGGCCTCCAGCGCGGCGCGCAGGGTGCGGGCGATCTCCACCGCGCCGGGCGTGTCGCCATGCACGCAGAGCGTGTCGGCCGCAACCGGCAGGGTGCTGCCATCGGTGCAGGGGATGCGGCCCTCCACGACCATCTCCAGCACCTGCCGCGCCGAGGCGGCGGGGTCATGGATCACCGCGCCGGGACGGCTGCGCGGCGTCAGCCGGCCATCGGGGCCATAGCTGCGATCGGCGAAGATCTCGCAGGCCTGGGCCAGCCCCGCCTTCTGCGCCGCGACGGCCAGTTCCGAATAGGGCATGGTGACGAAGACCAGTGACGGATCGACCGCGCGGATCGCGCCCGCGCAGAGCGCCGCCAGATCGGCATCCTCGCAGGCCATGTTCGACAGCGCGCCGTGGAATTTCACATGGGTCATGGCATGGCCCTCGACCGCGCACATCCCCTGCATGGCGACGATCTGGTAGATCAGCTGCGCCTCCAGATCCTGAGGCCGCTCGCCCGAGATGCGCCGCCGCCCGAAGCCGTAGAGATCGGCGAAGCCGGGATGCGCGCCGACGCGCACGCCCTTGTCGCGGGCCATGCGGATGGTGCGGCGCATCACCGGCGGATCGCCCGCATGGAAGCCGCAGGCGATATTGGCGGAACTGACGAGGTCCAGCATGGCGGCATCCTCGCCCATGGTCCAGGCGCCGAGGCTTTCGCCCATGTCGCAATTCAGGTCGAGGCTGCGGGTCATGGCGGTCTCCTTCGCGGGATCAGTCGTCAAGCTCGTCACCGGCCGTGACGCCGCTGATCAGGGTATAGGACAGAAGGTCGGGAATGTCCGCCGGATCGCGCAGGAGCGGCCCCAGCGTCGCCGCCGCTCGCCGCCGCCAGTCGGCGGGGGTGCTCCAGGCGCGGTCGGCCTCCTCCGTCCCGATCCGGCGGAAGCGCAGCCGCGCGCCGGGTGCGGCCTGCGCCACCATCGGCAGGTCCTCGGGGATCACCGTGCCGATCCGGGGATAGCCGCCCATGGTCTGGCATTCGGCCATCAGCACATAGGGCAGCCCGTCCCCGGTCATCTGCAGGTCGCCCGGCTGGATGACATCCGAGGCCAGCCCCGCCGCATGATCCGAGGCGAAGCGGCGCGGCGCGTCCAGGGCCACGCCCTGGCGGTTGCCGCGCGGCGCGCGGATGAAGGTCGCGGCGAAGAAGGCGTCAAGCACCTCCGCGTCGAAGAGCCCCGTCTGCGGCCCGTCGATCACCCGCGCGGTGCCGCCCGCGAAACGCGGCGCGACGCGGATCGCGCGGGCCGGGGCGGCTGGGTCGGGATCGGCACCGCAGCGCAGGGCCTCGCCCGCCGAAAGCCGCGCGCCGATGCCGATCGCCAGATGCGCCGCGCGCGAGCCCAGCCAGGGATCCGTCGCGATCCCGCCCGCGGGCACGAGATAGGAATAGAGCCCCTCCGCCATCGCCCCGAGCTGCAGCACCTGCCCGGCCGCGACCGGATGCGCCGCGTCCCAGCGCAGCCGCGCGCCGTCGAGCGTCGCCGCCATCGGCGCCCCGGTCAGCGCGATCCGCATCGGCGCCGTGACGGCGAACCGCCCGCCCGCGCCCGCCATCTCGATCCCCGCGGGGACGTCCTCGCGCCCCAGCAGCGCCGCCGCCTCGCACAGCGCCAGCAGGTCCATCGCCCCGCCGCGCGAGAGGCCGAGCGCCAGCTTGCCGGGCCGCCCGCCATCCTGCACGCTCATCACCCCGTCGGCGCGCAGGATCTCCAGCGCGCTCATCGCAGGGTCTCCGGCCGTGCGCCGCCCATGCCGTCGGCGGCCTCCGCCAGCGCGTCGAACTCTCCGGGGGCCACCGGGCTCAGCCGGATCGCGTCGCCCGCGCGGAGCGGAACCGGGGTCTCGCGGCCGGGCTGGAAGGGCCGCATCGCGGTGCGTCCGATGCTGCGCCAGCCGGTCGCGCTTTGGGCGGCGAAGATCACCAGCTGCCGCACCGCCACCGTCACCGCGCCCTGCGGCACCGAGGGGTTCAGCTCGGACATCCGGGGGAATCCCCATGCCTCGGGCAGCAGCCCCAGATAGGGCTGGCCGGGCGCGAAGCCGATGGCCAGCACCCGCAGATCGGCCGCGCAGAGCTGTGCCACCGCCGCGGTCTCGGACAGCCCGGCCAGGCGCGCGGCCTCGCCCAGCTGCGGCCCGTGGCTGCCGCCGAAACAGACCGGCAGGTGCCAGCGGCGCAGCGGTTCGGGCGGGGCGGGCGGATCGCGCAGCAATGCGCGCGCCTCGGCCAGGACGGCCTCCGCCAGGGCCCGGCGGGTGCTGCGCGCAGGATCGAAGCGCAGGAAGACCGAGACCAGCGCCGGGCAGATCTCCACCATGCCCGCAGGCGGGGCGGCCTCCAGCCGCTGCGCCAGCCGCGCGGCGGCCGCCATCGCCTCCGGCCCGGGGCGCAGGGCGAAGCGCAGGATCATCCCGTCGGCGCCGGATGGCAGCGCCTCGGGGGTCAGGGCGGTGTTGCGGGTCATGGGATGGTCTCTTAGCAGAGGCCCGGGGCGGCGGGAACGGCCCGCGCCGCTTGGCCGCGCCCGGCCCGCGCGCCCGTCCCGGCCGGAGGCGGCAGGCGAAAGAGGCTGGAGGGCGCGGCAGGGCTGCGCTAGGGATCGGCAAGGCCCGCCGGGCAGCTCCGGCGCGGCCAGAGGGAAGGACAGGATACATGACCCAGGCGCTTTTCATCCAGATCCGCTGCCGGCCCGGCACGACCTACAAGGTGGCCGATGCCATCGCGCTGCGGGAAATCCATTCCGAGCTGTATTCCACAAGCGGCGAATACGACCTGCTGATGAAGCTGTATCCGCCCGAGGGCGCCGATATCGGCAAGTTCGTCAACGATCAGATCCTGGGGATCGACGGGATCGAGCGGACCCACACGATCGTCACCTTCCGGCCCTGGTAGCCCCGGCTCAGCGGCACCCGCCCGCCGCCCAACTGCGCAGGTTGCGCTTGAACGACCCGCCCATCGGGTGGTCCTTGGCGACGGCGCGGGTGGCGCCCTCGGCCAGGTAGACCTGCGCCTGGGTGCACAGCGCCTCGCGCGTCCAGGCATGGCAGCCCGAACAGGTCTGGGTCTTCCACACCGCCTCGGGCAGACCCTCGATCGGGGGAAAGAGCGGGTGAAGCCGCGTGACCTCCATGATGGTGCGCCCGACGATCTCGGGGGCGCCCTCGGTCATCGGCCTGTCGAAGAAGACCGGCGCAGCTTCCGCGGCGGGGGCGTCTGCGGCCGCGGGACCGGCCTTTGCGGACAGGTCGGGCGGGGCGGGGACGGTCGTGTCCAGTTCCTCGGCCACCAGCGCGGCCAGCAGGTCGCGGGCCTCCGCCGCCTCGGGACTGTCCGGGTAGGAGCGCAGGAACAGCATCACCTGCACCGGATCGCGGCTTGCGCGCACCGCCGTCCACAGGCGCTGCCCGGCCAGCATCTCCGCCGAGAGCGGCGGCGGCGGGCGAAACATGAAATCACCGGTCAGCGAAGAGGTGTCCCAGGGGGTCTGCCGCCCGGCGGTTTCCTCCAGCACGCGGCGGCGCACGGCTTTGAACGCCTGTTCGATCGGCTGGCCCTGCTGCGCCATCGCCTCGGCCAGCGCGGCCGAGAAGGGGCTGTTGGCGCCGGTTCCGTCCAGCGCCACGGCGCCGGGCGCGGTGGCATAGGCCAGGAACGTGCCGGTGGGCGCCTTCATCTCCGCGAGGCCGCTGTCATCGAGATCGCGGATCGCCTCGAAAGGGTTGTTCCGGCAGGCATCGAGGATCACGATATTGGTGCGGTTGCCCGCCGAGCCCATCTGCCGCAGCACCGAGGCGGCATCGACCGCGACCAGGTCCAGATCCGCCGCGTCGCTCAGCCGGGCATCCACCGGCAGCAGGTAGTTGGCGCCGAAGCTCTGGATCCCGTGCCCGGCATAGTAGAACAGGCCCACCGTCTCCGGCCCGCGCGACCGCAGGTCGCGTCCGAAGGCGGCGACGGCGGCGGTCAGCGCCGCGCGCCCGGCATCCTGCACCAGCGTCACCTCGAACCCCGCCTCCCGCAGCGCCCCGGCCACCAGCCGCGAGTCGTTGCCCGCATTGTCCAGCGGCGTCACCGCCTCGTAACCGGCATTGCCGATGACCAGCGCGATGCGTGCCTCCGATGCAGCGGCGACGCAGGGCGCCAGCAGAAGAAGAACGGCCATTGTGAGAAAACGCATCGTGTCATATCCGGTTTGTCTGATATGACTCTATCCCAAGCAGCGCCAAAGGCAACGGCGCCGCGCGACGCGGTGAAGGACGGGCCGGGCTCCCCGCCGCCGCCCTTGCCGCACCACACCGTCCGCAGCCGGGCGGAACACCCGAAGGGAGGACAGACAGATGCCGGGTCATGCAATTGCCGCGATCATGGCGCTGGCCCTCGCGGCGGCGCTGCTGCCGGGGCAGGGCGCCGCACAGGGCACCGATGCCAGCGACCTCAGTGCCGCGGAACTGGAGGCGATCTTCCAGAAGCAGAAGACGCGGGGCCTCGTGCTGGTGCAGCCGCAGGCCCCGCCGGAGGCCGGGGGGACGCAGCCGCGCGCGGCCGCGGCCTCCACCGTCGCGGCGACGGCCGAA
>NZ_JACVXA010000095.1 GCF_014903745.1 Mangrovicoccus algicola
CGGCCTGGCCGGGATCGGCGCGCTGGCGCTTGGTCCGCTCCTGGCGCTGCGCCTCGCGGCGCGCGCCTTCCTCCGCTGGGCGGTGGCATTCGGGGCCCTGCAACGGCGGGCGATCATCGCGGGCGGCGGCGCGGCCGCCGAGGTCGTGATCCGCGCGCTGGAGGGCGCGCGCAGCGATGACATCCGCATCGTCGCCCTGTTCGACGACCGCGGCGACTCGCGTTCGCCGCAGCAGGTTCTGGGCGTGCCGCGAATCGGCAGTTTCTGGCATGTGCTGAGCTTCGTCGCGCAGGCCGAGATCGACATGGTCATCATCGCGCTGCCGCTGGAGGCGGAGGACCGCATCCGCTGGCTCCTGGCGGCGTTCAAGGCGCTGCCCCACCAGATCCACCTGGCCGGGTTCCAGCCCGGCGGCGGGTTCCGCGACGGACGGGCCGGCGGGCTGATCCTGGCGCGCCAGGCCAGCTACGGCACCGGGCGGCGCTGGCGCAAGCGGGCCTTCGACCTCCTCTTCGGCAGCCTCGCCCTGCTGCTGCTGTCGCCGGTCATGGCGGCGGCGGCGCTTGCGATCCGGCTCGACTCCCCCGGGCCGGTCTTCTTCACCCAGTGGCGCCACGGGCTGGCCGGGCGGCATATCCCGGTGCTGAAATTCCGCAGCATGTATCATGACCGGGCCGATCACGGCGGCACCCGCGTGGTGCGCCGCGGCGGCGATGCGCGCGTGACCCGGGTGGGCGCCTTCCTGCGGCGCAGCTCCATCGACGAGCTGCCCCAGCTTTTCGGGGTCCTGCGCGGCGACCTCTCGCTGGTGGGACCGCGCCCCCATGCGCTGGATGCCCGGTCCGCGGGGATGGATCCCTTTGCCGAGCTCGTGGAGGATTACGCCTCCCGGCACCGCCTGCCGCCGGGACTCACCGGCTGGGCCCAGATCAACGGGCTGCGCGGGGGCATCGACGCCCCGGAGCAGCTGCGCGCGCGGGTCGCCCATGACCTGTACTACATCGAGAACTGGTCGCTCTGGTTCGACCTGCGCATCCTGCTGCGCACGCCGCTGGCGCTGCTGGACACGCGCAACGCCTACTGATCCGGCGCGGACGCCCCGCGACGGCCGCGGATGCGCGCCCGGGCCGGCCGCGGGGTCAGGCGGCGGGCGCCGTCCAGTAGCCCGAGAAATAGCCCTCGGCCGCCTGCAATCCGAACCTTTCGCGGAACAGCGCCTTGGCGCGGCGCGCCTGGTCGCGTTCGGCCGCGAACCACACGAAGCGGCTGTCCTGCCCGCCGGGAAGCGCGACGGCGGAGGCCGCCTCCAAGAGGCCGGGCCCGGCCCCGCGATCCAGCCAGGTCACGCGGATCCCCCGCGGCGCCTCCAGCGGGACGCGATCGCCCGGATCGCCGGTCTCGAGAAAGACATGCCCCTGCCGCCCGGCGGGGGAATGCGCCAGGATGCGGCGGATCGCCGGAAGCGCGGTCTCGTCCCCGGCCATCAGGATCCAGTCGCCCGGCGGGAAATGACCGCCGCCCGGCCCCGACAGGCCGATCCGCGCGCCGGGCGCGACGCCCTGCGCCCAGTCGGTGGCCAGGCTGCCGTCATGCTCGTAAAGGTCGAAGCTCATCGTTCCGGCCGTGGGATCGATCTCGACGATGGTGTAGGCCGGCGCGTGCAGCGCATCCTCGCCCTTGGGCCAGATGCTGCGGCCGCGGTCATCGATCACCGGCCAGACCGGCGCGCGCCCCTCCGGCGGCAGCAGAAGGCGGAAATGCATGCCGCCCTCGGCAAAGACCGCCATCTGGTCCGAGCGGACCGCCACGCGCAGGAAATTCGCGCCGATCCGGGTCACGCCCTCGACCTCGGCGAAGATGATGTTCGACGGCAGGCTGCCCGGAACCGGGCCGCCGACCCAGTCCATCCGCCCGGTCAGACCCTCGGCGGCATGGTCGATCAGGTGCAGCACGGCCTCGCGCAAGCGCAGCACCTGGCGCTGTTCGGAGGCGGCGACGCGCACCCGGAACATCCCGTCCTCGAGCGCCATGTCCACGCGGCCTTCCTCGCCCTCGATCCACAGGGCTCCGGGCCCGGTTTCGGGCTGGCGGCCATGTTCGCGCATCTCCTGCGCCAGCCGCTCCATCAAGCCTTCGGGAAAGGGCCCGCGTGCCTCGCCGCGGGATTCGGGGGTCACGGTCATCGCCGGCTTCCTTCCGTTGTCCTGTCTCTGCAACATCTGGCTTGCGTCGGGCGGTTCGGCGGAACCGGCGCGCTGGCGGCATCCGGACCCGCCGGATGCCGCCCGTTCCATCAGAACCGCTGGGTGAAGGCAAGCTCCAGGTTGCGCGGCTCGCCGTAGAAGTTGAACACCGACGGGCCGCCCACGCGGCTGTAATAGGTCTCGTCGAAGACATTGTTGACGCTCAGGCGGATATCGCTCTGCTCGGTCACCTCCCAGCGGGCCATCAGGTCGACCACGGTATAGCCGGGCGCCTCGATCTCTCCGGTGCTGCTGACCGACTTGAAATCGCTCATGTAGGTCAGCCCGCCGCCCAGCGTCAGCCGGTCCAGCGCGCCGGGCCCGAAATCATAGCTGCTCCACAGCTGGACCATGTGCTCGGGCGTGTAGCCCTTGAACACGTCGCCATCCATCGGACCGTCCGTGTATTTCATCTCGGTATAGGTATAGCCGCCGAAGACCTGCCAGCCGGGCAGCACCTCGCCCGAGAGTTCCAGCTCCACGCCGCGGCTCTCGACATCCATCGCATAGTAGTCGCGGGTCCCGGTCTCCACCTCGGCGCGGTTGTCCTCCTCCAGCTGGAACAGCGCCAACGAGGCATTCAGCCCGTCGAAGAACCGTCCCTTGGCGCCGATCTCGACCTGGTGGCCCTCGGCCGGGTCGATCAGCCTGTCATTGACGTCGGTTTCGGTCTGCGGCTGGAAGATCGAGGTATAGCTGGCATAGAGCGTCACCTGCTCCGTCACGTCCCAGGTCAGCCCGCCGAAGGGGGTGAACCGGCCGTTCTCGCCGATATCGTCGGTCTCCTCGTTCGTATCCAGATCGGTGGCGGTCTGGTCATACCAGGTGAAGCGCCCGCCCGCGATCAGGTTCAGCCCCTCCAGCGGCGAGACGCGCAGCTGGGAATACAGCCCGTAGCGTTCGGTCTCGGTCTCCTCGCGCGACGACCAGCTGACATCGGGCCGGTCGACATCCGACACGTCCCAGTCATTCAGGTCGAAACTGCCGGCGATCGTGCCCCGCGCCGAGTACAGCCGCGATTCGACCTTCTGGTAATCCGCGCCGACGATCAGGTTGCCGGTGGTGCGGCCGAAATCGAAGGGCAGGCTGGCATAGGCATCCAGCGCCAGGCTGTCCTCCTTGTACTGCTGCGCGAGCCAGGACAGGTTGGTGACGGTGTCATCCTCATCCGCGGCGCTGGCGCCGTAGGCATAGAGGAAATCGACGTCCCGGGTCGAATAGCGGCCCGAGAATTTCAGGAACCCGCCGCCATCCAGCTCGTGGCGCAGCTCCAGGAGATAGTCGTCGACGGTATTCTCGAACTCGTTCCAGTCCGCCATGGTGGTGGTGGAGCGGTCGACATCCAGAAGGTCCAGGTCGCCATCGGTGGGCAGGCCGTTGAACGGCGTGATGTCCCGTTCCATGTGGCTGATCGTGAAGGTCAGCTCGGTATCGGGGGTCACGTCCCAGGCGACGGTGCCATAGGCCTGGGCGACGCCGTTCTCCTGCTGGTCGACGAAGCCGTCGCCATCCTCGTAGGCAAAGACCGCCCGGCCCCGCAGCGTCCCGCTGTCATTCAGGCTGCCGGTGACATCCGCCTCGGCGCGGCCGCGCCCGAAGCTCTGGCCCGAGAGGCTGACATAGCCGCCGAAATCCCGCTGCGCGCGCTTGAGGCTCATATTGACCGCGCCGCCCGGCTCGCCGGTGCCGATGAACAGCCCGTTGGGCCCCTTGAGGATCTCGACATGGTCGACGATCGACAGGTCCGGCTGGGTGCCGTAGATCGAGGAAAGCGGTGCGGGCAACCCGTTGAAATACAGGTAATCCATCTCGAAGCCGCGCACGTAGAGCGACGAGCGACCCGAATCGTTGGTCAGCACCCGCATCCCCGGCGTCTTCTGCAGCGCCGTGTCCAGCGAGGTGAAGCCGCGATCGTCGATCTGCGCATCGGTGATGACCGTGGTGGACATCGGGATCTCGCGGATGTCGCGGACCTCCTTCTCGCCCACCGAGACCTGGTCGGTGGTCAGGCTGCCCGTGCCTTCGGTTTCGTAGCTGGAACCGCGGATGACGACATTGTCGAGGACCACGGCCTCCTGCGCCGCGGCGGGGGCGGCAAGGCAGGTCGTCGCGAGGAACAGGTGGCGAAGGCGAAGGCGGCGCACGGGCGGGACTCCTTGTGAGGATCGAAAAGACAGAGTATTCCTATCGATTACTGGTCCGGTTTCGCGCCGAAGGACAGGGCGCGATCTTTGCAGGGCCGCCAGATATCTTTGCGCGCGCGCCGGGAGCCGACATTTGCGTGACCGGGGCGCGATCACGAAGGGGCAGCGCATGACGCCGCTATCGGCACAGGAGATCGGCAACCGGCTGGACGGGCGCATGGTGGCGCTGCGCTTCGGCTCGGGCCTGGCGCTGCACACGCTGGAGGCCACGGCGCGCGAAAGCTTCGAGGTGCAGGCGGTCCGTCCGCCCGGCGTGATCCTGCACTGCTTCCTCGACGGGCGCACCGATGCGCGGCTGTCGGGGCGCGCGATGGGGCTGGGCCGCAGCGGCGGCGCCGCTCCGCGGCTGGTGCTGACCGCCACGCAGGAGCCCGAGCCCTTCCGCCGCTGCAGCCGCGCCGGGGATTACGTGCGCAAGGTCAATATCCGGATGGACCCGGACTGGATGGCGGCGCGCGGCCTGGTCCTTCCGGCCGGAACGCGGCGGCGCAGCCTGCCCCTGGGCCCCGGGGAGGTCGCGGATTTCGAACGCCTGCTGCGGCTGTCGCAGGGGGCCGGTCCGGTTGACCGGCTGGAGGCGGAGGCGCTGGCGCTGATGCTGGTGGCGCGCGGCTTTGCCCGGCTTTGCCCGGGCGCCGATCCCGTGCCGCCCGCCCGCGCCCCCCATGACCGCCAGCGCCTGGCCCGGATGGAGGCGCTGATCCATGACACCACCCGCCCGCTGCCCGGGCTGGAGGAGATCGCCCGCGAAGGCGGCGTCAGCCTCTCCACCCTGCGGCGGCTGTTCCGGCAGACCCATGGCTGCACCGTGCAGGCCCATGTCCGGCAGGTGCGGCTGGAGGCGGCCCGCCGGGCGCTGCGCGCCGAGGCCGTGCCGGTCGCCGAGGCCGCGCGGATCGCGGGCTATGGCAGCGCGGCGAATTTCGCCACCGCCTATCGCCGGGCCTATGGCGAACCGCCCTCCGCCAGCCGCCGTCCGCCCCGCCCGGCGCCTGCACGGGATTGAAACGCGGCGCTACATGCGCTATGTATCCCTAAAGGATATCGCATGTAGGAGATCGCCTTCCATGACCGGTCCTGCCCTGCCCCCCGCCCCGGAGGCCGCGCCGCTGATGCGCGATGCCCGCATCGAGGCGCGCATGCGCGATGCCCGCGAGGTCGAGGTGGCGCTGACCCTCACCGCCTCCGACCTGCCCGCGCAGGCGGCCGACGCGCTGCAGGGCCGCCTGGCCGACCGGCTGGAGGCGGCGCTCAGCCGCGAGTTCGGACAGCTGGTCGCGGCCTATCGCGCGCGGCTGGAAGAACAGCTGGCCAAGGGACAGGATGCGGCGCTGCGCGAGGCGCTGAACCGGGTGCGGCTTCAGACCGGGGTGCTTGCCGGGCTGCCCATGGCCGACCAGGCGGAGGCCTGCGAGCTGCTGGGCCTGTCGCTGGCCAATCCCTCGGCCACCATGCGCCGCAAGGAGCAGAAGGGCGAGATCCTGCGCTTCACGCTGGAAGGGCGGGCGCGCTATCCGCTGTTCCAGTTCGATGCCGAGGCGCAGCGGCTTCATCCGGCCATGTCGGCGATCCTGGCGGAGCGTCCGGCGGGATGGAGCGATTTCCGCCTGCTCTACTGGCTGACCCGGCCGCACCGGGCGCTTGGCGATGCCACGCCCGCCGCGCGGCTGGGCCGCGATCCCGGGGCGGTCCTGGCGGCCTTCCGCGATGCGGCGGAGCCTGCGGATCACGGCTGATGGACTATCGCATCGCCCTGCCCGGCCCCGCGCGGCTGCGTCCGGGCGGCGCGGTCCTGGAGCGGCTGGCGGCGGGCACGCGTCTGCACCGGATCCATCCCGCCCGCTACGGCGCCGCCCAGTTCAATGACAGCGCCCGCGGCAATGCCCGGTTCTCGCCGCTGCGCGATGCCGCCGGAACCCTCGTGCCGACGCTCTATGCCGGGGAGGGGTTCGACTGCGCCGCGGCCGAGATCATCCTGCGCAGCCCCGACCTGCCCGCCACCGATCCGGCCACCGGGCTGCCGCCGCTGGCCATCGCCTTTCCCGCCGATTTCACCGCCCATGCCCATAGCGAGGTGACGCTGGCGCGCGACCTGCGGCTGGTCGATCTGGGCATCGCCGGACAGCGCGGCCTGGGGGTGGATCACAACGCCCTGCTCGGGGGGCCGATGGCCAGCTATCCCGCGACGCGGGCCTGGGCGGCGGCGATCCATGCCGCGCTCCCGGAGGCGGAGGGGCTGATCTATCCGTCCCACCAGCTTGGCCCCGCGCGGGCGCTGATGCTTTTCGGCGACCGGGCCGGCGATGCGGTGATCCCCGGCCCCACCCGCCCCGTCGCCGGGGCGGCCTGCCATGCCGCGATCCTGGCGCTGGCCGACCGTCTGGGCATGGAATATATCGACCTGTGAGGCGCCCCCTCAGGCGGCCGTGTCCAGCTCCGCCGCGACGCTGGCGCGGAAACGGTCCATGCGGCTGAGGATTTCCTCCGCCCCGATCTCCAGCAGCCCCAGCGCGGAACTGGTCTCCGCCCATTCCGCCGCCAGCAGATCCGGCGCCTCGCCGAGGCTGCGGCCATAGCTGGGCACGATCTCGCGCAGCCGGGCCTGCCAGGCGTCGCCTGCCAGCCGCTCGGGGAAGGCACGGCCCAGCAGCTCCAGCATGATCGGCGCGGCGGTGGAGGCCCCCGGCGACGCGCCCAGAAGCGCGGCGATGCTGCCCCCGGCATCGGTGACGATCTCGGTGCCCAGCTTCAGCTCGCCGCCGCGGCCGGGATCCTTGCGGATCACCTGCACCCGCTGCCCCGCCTGCCACAGCCGCCAATCGGCATCCTCGGCCTCCGGGTAATAGGCGCGCAGCGCGGCCATGCGGTCCTTCGCGGTCAGCAGCAGCTGCCCGGCGAGATACTCCACCAGCGCGAAATTATGCACCCCCACCTGCAGCATCGGCATCAGGTTGCGCCCGGTGATCGACGAGGGCAGGTCCCACAGCGATCCTTCCTTGAGAAACTTGGTGGAGAAGGTCGCGAAGGGCCCGAACAGCAGCATGTCGCGCCCGCCGATGCAGCGCCTGTCCAGATGCGGCACCGACATGGGCGGGCTGCCCGCGGCGGCCTTGCCATAGACCTTGACCCCGTGGCGGCGCACCACCTCGGGCGTCTCGCAGACCAGGAAGGACCCCCCGACCGGGAACCCGGCATAGCGCCGCGCCTCGGGGATGCCCGACATCTGCAGCAGGGGCAGCGCGCCGCCCCCCGCGCCCAGGAAGACGAAGCGCGCCTCGATCACCTCGGGCGCGCCGCCGCGGGTCGCGGCAGTGGTCACGCGCCAGCCGCCCGCGGGATTGCGCCGGATCCCCGTGACCGTGCGGCCGGTGCGCACCGAGACATTCGGGCGCGCCGCCAGCGCGGCGACGAACTGGCGGGTGATCTCGCCGAAATCCACGTCGGTGCCCTGCGGCGCCCAGGTCGCCGCGACCGGCCGGGCAGGATCCAGCCCCTCGACCATCAGCGGCGCCCATTCGGCGATCTGCGCGCGATCGGTGGAGAACCGCATCCCCGCGAAAAGCGGGTTGCCGACCAGCGCGCGATAGCGGCGGCGCAGGAAATCGACATCGGCCTCGCCCTGCACGAAGCTCATGTGGGGCGCCGCCGAGATGAAGCTCTCGGGGCGGTTCAGCACCCCGGCGCGCACCTGGTGGGCCCAGAACTGGCGCGAGACCTGGAACTGCTCGTTGATCGCCACGGCCTTGGAGATGTCGACCGACCCGTCGGGCCGCTGCGGGGTATAGTTCAGCTCGCACAGCGCGGAATGGCCGGTCCCGGCATTGTTCCAGCCGTTGGAGCTTTCGGCGGCGACATCCTCGAGCCGTTCGGCCACCTCGATGGACCAGTCCGGCTCCAGCTCCTGCAGCAGCACGCCCAGGGTCGCGCTCATGATCCCGCCCCCGACCAGAAGAACATCCACCTGGCGCGCCGCCCGACGTTTCCTGAACTCCATCGCAGGCCCTTTCTGTACTGCCACGGCGCGGAAATTATGCATGCGCAAGAATCTTGCAAGCGCCGCAGCGCGGCACCGTCACAACCTGAAGCTGTTCCCGGAAAAGTGATGACCCACACCGGCCGAACCAAGACGTTGAAAACGCTTTGATGAATCAACCCGCCGCGATATCGCGCTGCGGCATTTGCTAGAATCCCCGCTCAATTCTGCAGGGCAACTATGCATGCAGGGCATGGCACGCGCCCAGCCCTGCACCCTGCGCAGGGCTGTCACGGCGGCGTATTGGTCAGATCACCTGTCCGGAGCCCCGCGCGCCGCCGCGAGTCCCGGCGCGGATCCGCTCAGCTGCGGCAGCCTGCCGGCGCATGGACCAGCCCCGCGCCGAAGATGTCGTCCTTGCCGCGCGGTCCCAGGTCGGTGGCCGCGCGCGCCAGGTGGCGGCGGACCGCGGCGACCGGCACCCCCTGCCCGAGCGCGGGATCCGCGGCGATGGCGGCGGTGACATAGGGCGCCGCCGCCGAGGTGCCGCTGAGGATCCGCATCCGCCCGCCGGAGCGCACGACGATATCGACCCCCGGCGCCGCCAGGTCCAGGTAGGATCCGTGCACAGCCATCGGATAGACTTCCGCATCGCGATCCACCGCCGTCACCGCCAGCACGAAGGGCAGCGCGGCGGGATAGCGCGGCGGCGAGGCGGGGCCGGAATTGCCCGCCGCCGCCACCAGCACCATGCCCTCGGACGCGGCCTTGCCCAGCCCGCGGTCGATCAGCTTGTTATAGGGGCCCGCGAGGCTGACATTGACCAGGTCCACGCCCGATTGGGCCATCCAGTCCACCGCCCGCAGGATCGCATCCACCCCGGCGACATCGCCCGCCCCGCGATCGGGATCCACCACGTCGGCGCTGAGAAGCCGCCCGCGGCTCAGCCGTCCCTCGCCGATCAGCAGTTCCGCCATGAGCGTGCCGTGATCGGTGGCCGGGGGCGCCTCGGAGGCGCGGAACCGGCGCTGCTGCACCGCGCCGGAGGCCAGCAGCCCGCTCTGCGCCCCGATCCCGGCATCGATCAGACCCACCTGCCGCGCCGCGGCGCAGCCCGCCGCAGGCCAGCCGATCATCGCCCCGGCGAAATCCCGGCCCGTCCCGGGCGAGGCGGCCGCCGCCTGCTGCAGGCGGAAGGCATGGTTCGCCCCGGCGGTGACGCCCGGCTCCAGCGCCTCGATCTCGGCGATGGCCTGCGGGATGGTCCGGCCGGCGGGAATGCGCAGGCTGATCAGCGTCTCGTCGATCCCCGCCAGCGCATCCGTGCGCTGCAGCACATATCCCAGGGCCTCCGCCCGCGCGATCAGCGGCGCGGGCGCGCCCGCGGTCAGGACCAGCAGCTGCCGGTCATCGACGATCTCCGGCGCGGCCCCCGCCGCGGACGGGGCCTGGGTCGCGGACGGGGTGACCCCCGGGGGGGCGCATCCGGCAAGGGCGGCAAGGCAGGTGGACAGGGCAAGCGCAAGGCGGATGGAAAAGGACATTGGGGGCTCCGGCGGGAACGGCAATCGGTGGCGGCATGATACCCGGCCCGCCGCGTCTGGGAACCCCCCGCGCCCGCCGCCCTGCCGGCCGCGCCGATTGAACCCACTGGCCAGCGCGTGCGACACATACCATGATAGCGCCAGACCGGGCCCCCGCCCGGCAGCAGGAAAGGGCAGGACATGGCAGGCCGACCGCAACGTTTCTCCGAGGATGCGCTCCTGGCCTTCATCCGCGGCGAGGCCCCGCCCGACCAGGCGGCCGAGATCGCCGCCGCGCGCGAGGCCGATCCGCAATTCGCCGCCGAGCTGGGGGTGATGGCGGCGCTGGGACCGGCGCTGCGCGACGGCGACACCGTCCAGCCCCCGGGCGAGCTGGCCTGGCGCAGGCTGGAGGCGCAGATCCGCCGCGAGACCCCCGCCGCCGCGCCCGTCCCCGCCCGCGCCCGGCAGCTGCGGATGTGGCAGGCGGCGTCGGCGATCTGCGCGGTCGCGGCGCTGGGACAGGCGGCCTTCCTGGCAACCCGTCCCGCGGCGCCCGGATACCAGACCGCCTCCGGCCCCGCGGCCGCGGCCCATGTCCTGGCAGTGGCATTCGATCCGGCCGCGACCGAGGCGCAGATGCGCGCGCTGATCCGGGCGGCGGGGGCCGAGATCACCGGCGGCCCCGGCGCCGCCGCGCTCTACCGGCTGGGCTTTGCCGACGAGGCCGCCCGCGAGGCCGCCCGCGCGATGCTGGACGCGGATCCGATCGTCGCCCTCGTCGCCGAGGAATGAGCCTCAGCGCGACAGGCAGCGCATCAGCAGCTTGCGCGCGTGGAACAGCCGGGTCTTGACCGTGCCCTCGGCCACCTGCTCGGCGGCGGCGATCTCGGCGACGCTCATCTCCTCGAAATAGGCCAGCTGCACGGCGGCGCGGTGACGCTCGCCCAGCTTGGCCACGCAGTCGCGCACCCGCTGCGCATCCTGCGCCGCCGCCAGCGCCGCCTCCGGGTCGGGGGCGTCATCGGGCAGCGTGTCATCGGGTTCGGCCAGCTCGGTGCGGGCGCGCTTGCGGATCAGGTCCACCGCCTTGTTGCGCGCGATCGACAGCATCCAGGACCGCACGGCGGAGCGCCCGCCGAAGGTCGCGGCATTGCGCCAGACATCCAGCATCGTGTTATGCAGCACATCCGCCGCCTCGGCCGGATCGTTCAGCCGCGACCGGGCAAAGCGTTCCACCACCGCCGCATGCCGCAGATAGAGCGCCCGCATCGCGGTCATGTCCCCCGCCGCGATGCGCGCCAGAAGCTCCTGGTCGCCGGTTTCCTCGTCGCGCGCGCTCATCTGTTCCGACCCCCGCCGCACTGTCCCGCGGCAGAATGGCCGATCCGCCGCGCGCTGGCCAGCCCTCCCGTCCCGCCTGCGGCGCCGGGACCCGCCCCGCCCCGGCCCCGCGGCAGGCGGCGGCAGCTTGCAGCCGCAGGCGAAGCTGATACCCAGTCCCGACCGAGGAGGATTGCCGATGCCGCGCCCGCAGACCCAGCCGAACCTGCAAGCCACGCCCGGCGCGCTGCGCCGCGCCTTTGCCGGGGGCATTGCCGCGCAGCTGCTGACCATCGGCATCGCGCGCTTCGCCTATACGCCGCTCCTGCCTGCGATGCAGGCGGAGGCGGGGCTGTCGCCGCGCGCGGCCGGGCTGCTGGGCGCGCTGATCTACGCGGGATACCTGGCCGCCGTGCTGCTTCTGTCGGGGCTGCGCCGCCCCGGCCACCGGCTGGCAGTCTACCGCGCCTGCCTGGTCCTTGCCGTGGCCAGCACCGCCGCGATGGCGATGACGGACCGGCTGTGGATCTGGGGCCTCGCGCGGTTCCTCGGCGGCGCCGCCGGGGCCGGGGGAATGCTGCTGGCGGCGGAATTCATCCTGGGCTGGCTGCGCGCCCGGGGCGCCCGCCCCGAACTGGGCCCGCATTTCACCGGGCTGGGCCTGGGCATCTGCCTCAGCGGCCTGGCCGTTCTGGCGCTGGACCCGCTGGCCGGGTGGCGCGGGCAATGGGCGGGCTTCGCGGTTATCGCGCTGCTGCTGGTGCCGGCCGCCTGGCACCTGGTGCCGCGCCCCGCTTCCGCCGCCGGTCCGCCCCGCGCCGCGGGCCCCTCCCCGGCCGCCGCGGAAGGCGGCGCCGGCAGGCGCTGGTTCGCGCTGTTCGGGGCGGGCTACCTGCTG
>NZ_JACVXA010000096.1 GCF_014903745.1 Mangrovicoccus algicola
CCCCCCCCCCCCCCCCCCCCCCCCCGGCATCCGCGCGGGATGCCGGGGGCGGCGCATGGGATCAGACCAGCCGGGACAGGTCCTTGGCGGCGCGCACGAAATCGCGAAACAGCGGATGCGGTGCGAAGGGCTTGGATTTCAGCTCGGGGTGGAACTGCACGCCGATGAACCAGGGGTGATCCTTGACCTCGACGATCTCGGGCAGGCGGCCGTCGGGCGAGACGCCGGAGAAGAGCAGCCCCTGTTCCTCGAGCTGCTTGCGATAGCTCATGTCCACTTCGTAGCGGTGGCGGTGGCGTTCCTCGATCACCGTGTCGCCATAGACCCCGGCCACGCGGCTGCCTTCGGCCAGATAGGCGGTATAGGCGCCCAACCGCATGGTCCCGCCCTTGTCATCGCCCTTGCTGCGTTCCACCCGGTGATTGCCCTGGACCCATTCCTTGAGGTGGTAGACCACGGGGGTGAAGCGCTTCTTGCCCTTCTCGTCGTCGAATTCCTCCGACCCGGCATTCTCCATGTCGGCGAGATGGCGCGCGGCCTCGATCACCGCCATCTGCATGCCGAGGCAGATGCCGAGATAGGGAATGTTGCGGGTGCGGGCGAATTCCGCCGCCTTGATCTTGCCCTCCGTGCCGCGCTCGCCGAAGCCGCCGGGCACGAGGATGCCGTGAAAGCCCTCGAGCCGGGCGGGGGCGTCGTCCTTCTCGAAGATCTCGGCATCCAGCCATTCGGTACGCACCTTGACCCGGTTGGCCATGCCGCCATGGGTCAGCGCCTCGGAGACGGATTTATAGGCGTCTTCCAGCTGGGTGTACTTGCCGACGATGGCGATGCGGACCTCGCCGTCGGTATTGTGCACGCGGTCCGAGACATCCTGCCACTTGGTCAGCACCGGGCGGGGCGCGGGCGAGATCTGGAACGCGTCCAGCACCGCCTGGTCCAGCCCTTCGGCATGATAGGCCAGCGGCGCGTCGTAGATGGATTTCAGATCCTGCGCGGCGATGACGGATTCGGGGCGCACGTTGCAGAACAGCGCCAGCTTCTCGCGCTCCTTCTGCGGGATCGGCCCCTCGGAGCGGCAGACCAGAACGTCGGGCGCGATCCCGATGGAGCGCAGTTCCTTCACCGAATGCTGCGTCGGCTTGGTCTTCAGCTCGCCCGATGCGGCGATATAGGGCAGGAGCGTCAGGTGAACGAAGATGCATTGGCCGCGCGGCCGGTCCTGGCCGAACTGGCGGATCGCCTCGAAGAAGGGCAGGCCCTCGATGTCGCCGACCGTGCCGCCGATCTCGCACAGCATGAAATCGACCTCGCCCTCGCCGGTCGAGAGGAAGTCCTTGATCTCGTTGGTGACGTGCGGGATCACCTGGATGGTCTTGCCGAGGTAGTCGCCGCGGCGTTCCTTCTCCAGCACGTTGGAGTAGATGCGGCCCGAGGACACGGAATCGGTCTTGCGCGCGGCGACGCCGGTGAAGCGTTCGTAATGGCCCAGATCCAGGTCCGTCTCGGCGCCGTCATCGGTGACGAACACCTCGCCATGCTCGAAGGGCGACATCGTGCCGGGATCGACGTTCAGATAGGGGTCGAGCTTGCGCAGGCGCACGGTGAAGCCGCGGGCCTGCAGGAGCGCGCCGAGCGCGGCCGAGGCCAGCCCCTTGCCAAGCGAGGACACCACGCCGCCGGTGATGAAGATATAGCGCGTCATTTGCTCGGAACTCCCGTGATGTCGGCCGAAAAAGGTTAGGCTGCGAACCCTGACCACGGGATTAGACCCATATAGGATTCGCAGTGATCCCGCAACATGCTGTTGCGGGATATCCAGATTTTACAAGGTGTTGTGTTTGCCGGGTTATTCGGCCCGCGGCGGTGCGGCGGGCTCGGATCCGGTGGAGGGCGGCAGGAGGTCGCCGCCGGGCAGGGCGGGCTGCGCATCGGTGCCGGTCTCCGCCGGCGCGGTCAGCGGCGCGTCCTGCAGGCGGTCCAGCACCGAGCTGCCCGAGGAGGTCTGCGCCGCGATGATGGTCAGCGTGATCGAGGTCGCGATGAACGCCGCGGCGAAGCCCCAGGTCACCTTGGCCAGCGCGCTGGCGGCCCCCCGGCTCGACATCACGCCGCCGCCGCCGCCGCCGCCGATCCCGAGACCGCCGCCCTCGGAACGTTGCAGCAGCACGGCCCCGATGAGGCAGAGCGCAAGGATCAGATGGACGATGAGGATGACGTTTTGCATGCAAGGGACCTGATGTTCGGATCGGGGCCTACCTAGTCGCCACGGCTTCCGGACGCAACCCCGTTGCGCGCCCGCAGCCGCGCGGGTCAGTCCTCGTCGACATCATCCATGTCGGCCTGCCCCGAGAGGCGGCGGCGCACATGGCTCCAGCCCAGCCCGATGCCCAGCACCAGCGACAGGCCCAGGATGCCCAGCCAGGTGGTGACGGCATTGTTGCGCAGCGTCAGGATCCCGAGGTCGCGCAGCACCCAGACCGAGGCGGCGAAGATCGCGGCGACCAGCGCCATGCCGAACGGTCCGATGGACCGCAGCGTGGCGCGCAGGAAGATGAGCCAGAGCGCGAAGAGCACCAGCCCCAGAAGCACGGTCAGCGACAGCCCGCTCCAGCCCCGGTCGAGGGCCCAGCGGATGTAATTGACCTGCGTGGGATTGAAGGTGGCGGAAACGAGAAGGAAGGCGATGGCCCAGCGGGGCAGGATCTCGGACATGGGCGGGGCTCGGCGGGAAGGGGGCGGGCCGGGTCAGGGCAGGGGCCGGTTGCGGAATGGACGGGGGCCGGTTGCGGAAGGGGCGGGGCCGGTTGCGGAAAGGGACGGGGGCGAAGGCGGGCTCAGCCGCCGATCTGCCTCGCATAGGCGGGGTAGCGCGCGGCGCAGCCCTCGCGCCTGCGCTGCGCATAGGCATAGAACAGCTCCTGGTCGGCCCCGGTGACGGCATCCGCCGTGGCCATCGCGGTCTCGGCATTCGGCGCCTGCGACAGCATCCCCGTCATCGCCTCCTGCATCTGCGGCTGCCGCGCCGCGAAGCCTTCGGGATCGGCCATCGCGCGGCTTGTCATCAGCACCACCGCACAGGATCCGTAATCCTGCGAACTCAGCGCCGGATAGTCCGAAAGCGGTCCCTGCGCCGCGACAGGCTGGGCCAGCGGCTCGGGGGCGGGCGGCACCGGCCCCTGGAGATGGGGCGGCGTCCCGCAGGCGGCCAGCAGGGCTAGAGGAACGAGAAGGGGCAGGCGCGAGGGCGCGAAGGTCATGGCGATTCCCGGAAAGCTGTCTCTCCGCCTCTCGCATGGCCGCCGCGCTCCGGCAAGCGGCCATTGACGGGGTCGGCCCCGCGGGACCGACCGAATTAGCGGTTTCGTTGCGCGCGCCGTTTGGATATGCACGCCGCGGACCGAAATGGAGAGAACCATGGCCAATGTCGTCGTCGTCGGCGCCCAGTGGGGCGATGAGGGTAAGGGGAAGCTCGTTGACTGGCTGTCGGAGCGCGCGGATGTCATCGCGCGGTTCCAGGGCGGCCACAATGCGGGGCATACCCTGGTCATCGGCGGCCAGGTCTACAAGCTGAACGCGCTGCCCTCGGGCGTGGTGCGCGGCGGCAAGCTGTCGGTCATCGGCAACGGCGTGGTCCTCGATCCCTGGCACCTGGTCGGCGAAATCGCCAAGATCCGCGAACAGGGCGTCGAGATCTCGCCCGAGACGCTGATGATCGCCGAGAACACGCCCCTGATCCTGCCTTTCCACGGCGAACTGGACCGCGCCCGCGAGGAAGCCGCGTCCAAGGGCACCAAGATCGGCACCACCGGCCGCGGCATCGGCCCGGCCTACGAAGACAAGGTCGGCCGCCGCTGCGTGCGCGTCGCGGATCTGGCGGACGAGGCGACGCTGATCGCCCGCGTCGACCGCGCGCTGCAGCATCATGACCCGCTGCGCAAGGGGCTCGGGGTCGCGCCGATCGACCGCACCGCGCTGATCGAGAAGCTCAAGGAGATCGCGCCGCAGATCCTGCCCTATGCGGCCCCGGTCTGGAAGGTGCTGACCGAGAAGCGCAAGGCAGGCAAGCGGATCCTGTTCGAAGGCGCGCAGGGCGCGCTGCTGGACATCGATTTCGGCACCTATCCCTTCGTCACCTCCTCGAACGTGATCGCGGGGCAGGCGGCAACCGGCGTGGGCCTCGGGCCGGGCGCGATCGATTACGTGCTGGGCATCGTCAAGGCCTATACCACCCGCGTGGGCGAGGGCCCGTTCCCGACCGAGCTGGATGACGAGACCGGGCACCGCCTGGGCACGCGCGGCCATGAATTCGGCACCGTGACCGGGCGCAAGCGCCGCTGCGGCTGGTTCGATGCCGCGCTGGTGCGCCAGACCTGCGCCACTTCGGGCGTGACCGGCATCGCGCTGACCAAGCTCGACGTGCTCGACGGGTTCGAGACGCTGAAGATCTGCACGGGCTACGAGCTGGACGGCCAGAGACTGGACTACCTGCCGACCGCGGCCGAGGCGCAGGCGCGCTGCACGCCGGTCTACGAGGAAATGGAAGGCTGGAGCGAGAGCACCGAGGGCGCGCGCAGCTGGGCGGACCTGCCCGGGGCGGCCATCAAATACGTGCGCCGCATCGAGGAGCTGATCGACTGCCCGGTCGCGCTGCTGTCCACCTCGCCGGAACGCGACGACACGATCCTGGTCACCGATCCCTTCGCCGACTGAGCCGGGCCTTGGCCTGCGCCGCCCGGTCGCGTAGCGTCGGGGCGGTGCGAGGAGGATCCCATGGCGCTATCCCTGAAGGCCCGGCGGCGCTGGTCGCTGGCCATCCTGCTGATCGGGCTGCCGCTCTATGTCGTGGCGGCGGTGACGCTTGTGGCGCAGTTCGAGCGCCCGCCGATCTGGGCGGAACTCGGCATCTATGTCGGGCTGGGCCTCGTCTGGGCGCTGCCCTTCCGCGCGGTCTTCCGCGGCATCGGCCGCGCGGGTCCGGCCCCGGGCGGGGACCGGGACGGATGAATGCCCTGATCCGCAGCGACCGGGCGGTGACGCTGGTGGGGGGCGGCCCCGTCGCCGCGGGCGAGGTCGCGGCCGCGCTGGACCTGGCGCCGGTGCTGGTGGCGGCCGATGGCGGCGCCGCCGCGGCGCTCGAGGCGGGGCAGATGCCGCTGGCGGTGATCGGCGATTTCGATTCGCTCGACCCGGCTACGCGGGCGGCGATCCCGGCGGAGCGGCTGCAGCACGTGGCCGAACAGGACAGCACCGATTTCCACAAATGCCTGTCGCGGATCGAGGCGCCGCTGGTGCTGGGGCTGGGCTTTGCCGGCGGGCGGATGGATCACATGCTGGCGGTGTTCAACGTGCTGGTGCGGCTGCCCCGGCGCCGCGCGGTGATCCTCGGCCCCGAGGACCTGTGCCTGCTGGCGCCGCCCTCGCTGTCGATCGACCTGGACCCCGGAACGCCGGTCAGCCTGTTTCCCATGGCGCCGGTGACGGCCGACAGCCGCGGTCTGGAATGGCCGGTGCAGGGGATCGGCTTCGCCCCGGACGGGCAGGGCGGCACCTCCAACCGGGCGACGGGTCATGTCAGCCTGAACGCCCATGCGCCCAAGCTGCTGCTGATGCTGCCCCGGGCCGCGCTGCCGCGGCTCCTCGACGCGCTGCCGGGGGCGCCGGGCTGGTAACGGGCGATTGGGGGTCGCGGCAGCGCGCCGGATTGCCTATATCTCCCTGCAGAAAAGAGGATCGAGGATGACCGAAACGCTGTCGCCGGCCGAGGCCGGGAAATTCGCGGCCGCCATGGCCTCCGTCGCAGAGATCGAGGACGGCATGACCGTCGGGCTGGGCACCGGCTCCACCGCCGCGTGGATGGTGCGCGCCCTGGCCCGCCGGGCCCGGGAGGACGGGCTGCGCCTGACCTGTGTTCCGACCTCGGACCGGACGGCCGGACTGGCGCGGGCGCTGGGGCTGACGGTGGTGGGGCTCGACGAGGTGGATCGCATCGACGTCACCATCGACGGCGCCGATGAATTCGACGGCCATCTGCGGCTGATCAAGGGCGGCGGCGCGGCGCATCTGCGCGAGAAACTCGTCGCCGCGGCCTCCGACCGGATGATCGTCATCACCGATCCCTCCAAGGACGTGGAGACGCTGGGCGCCTTCCCGCTGCCGATCGAGGTGATCCCGATGGGCTGGAAGGGCACCGAGGCGCGGATCCGCGCGGTGCTGGAGACGGCCGAGGTGGACGGGCGCGACACGGCCCTGCGCATGGCGGAGGGAAAGCCCGTCATCACCGACGAGGGAAATTACGTCATCGACGCGCATCTGGGGCGGATCGGCGACCCCGAAGGCCTGGCCGCGGCGCTGGCGGACATCCCCGGCGTGGTGGAGCACGGGCTGTTCATCGGGCTGTGCGACACGGTCATCATCGGCCATCCCGACGGCCGCCACGAAACCCGCATGCATGACCAGACGCCCGCCTGGGGCGATGTCATCATGGAACTGGCGGCGCTCCTGCCGACCGCCTGAACGAGTAGCGAAGGACACCCTGTCATGAGTTTCGATTACGACCTGTTCGTCATTGGCGGCGGCTCCGGCGGCGTGCGCGCGGCGCGCGTGGCGGCGGCCGAGGGGGCCAGGGTGGGCCTGGCGGAGGAAAGCCGCATGGGCGGCACCTGCGTCATCCGCGGCTGCGTGCCGAAAAAGCTGATGGTCTTCGCCTCCGGCTATCCCGGCCACATGGCCGATGCGGCCGCCTATGGCTGGGACGTCACCGCGGGCGGCTTCGACTGGGGCCGGTTCAAGGGCCAGCTGGAGACCGAGCTGGACCGGCTCGAAGGCGTCTATGAACGGCTGCTGAACAATTCCGGGGTGGACTGGGTCAAGCATCGCGCGGTTGTCACCGATGCCCATACGGTGATGCTGGATAACGGCGAATCGAAGACCGCGAAGACCATCCTGGTCGCCACCGGCGGCTGGCCCTTCGTGCCGGAATTTCCGGGCAGCGACCTGGCCGTGACCTCCAACGAGATGTTCCATCTCGAGGCGCTGCCCAAACGCCTGCTGATCGTCGGCGGCGGCTATATCGCCTGCGAATTCGCGGGGATCATGAACGGGCTGGGCGTCGAGGTGACGCAGTTCTTCCGCGGCGAGCAGATCTTGCGCGGCTTCGACCGCGAGACGGTGGACCTGGTCGCCGACCAGATGGGCAAGGCCGGGATCGCGCTCTGCCCCGGCACCAACACCGTGTCGATGGAGAAGACCGCGGAGGGCATCCTCGTCCACGGCACCGACGGCTCGCAGCGGGTCTTCGACCTGGTGATGTTCGCCACCGGCCGCAAGCCCAATACCGACAGCCTCGGTCTGGATGGTGCGGGCGTCGAGATGGCGCCGAACGGGGCCATCAAGGTCGATGAATTCAGCCGCACCGCCGTGCCCTCGATCTACGCGATCGGCGATGCGACCGACCGGGTGAACCTGACGCCGGTGGCCATCCGCGAGGCGATGGCCTTCGTGGAGACGGTGTTCAAGGGCAACCCAACCGCGGTCGATCACGACCTGATCCCCTCGGCGATCTTCACCCAGCCCGAGATCGGGACGACCGGCCTCTCGGAAGAGGACGCCGTGGAGAAGGGCATCGCGGTCGACATCTACACCACCTCCTTCAAGGCGATGCAGTCGGGCTTTGCCGGGCGCGAGGAGCGGGTCTTCATGAAGCTGATCGTGCGCAAGGAAGACGACGTCGTCATCGGCTGCCATATCGTCGCGCCCGGTGCGGGCGAGATGATCCAGCTGGCGGGGATCGCGGTCAAGATGGGCGCGACCAAGGCCGATTTCGACCGCACCTGCGCGGTGCATCCGACCATGGCCGAGGAACTGGTGACGATGAGGAACCCGACGCGCAGCGCTTGAAACCGCGGTCCATGATCCGCATCTTCTTCTCAACAACGTGATGGAACACGGGGAAAAGGCACATATGGCAAATTCCGGAGGACCCTGGGGCGGCGGCAATCGCGGCTCGGGCGGGGGGAACGACAACCGCGGCGGAGGCGGCAGGAAGCCGGGCGGCGAGGGGTCCCAGATCCCGGAGATCGACGAGATCATGAAGAAGGGCCAGGAGCAGCTTCGCGTGATCCTGGGCGGCCGCGGCGGCCGCGGAAACGGCGGCGGCGGCTCCGGCGGCGGCGGGTTCAAGATGAACCGCGGCACATGGGGCATCGTCGGCGTCGTGCTGGTGGGCATCTGGCTCTACAATTCGCTCTATACCGTGCGGCCGGAGGAGAACTCGGTCGAGCTGTTCCTCGGCAAGTACAGCCAGACCGGCACCGAGGGCCTGAACTTCGCGCCCTGGCCCTTCGTCACCCACGAGGTGATCCCCGTCTCGGTCGAACGGGTCGAGGATCTGGGCGTCGGCCGCAACGGCTCGCGCTCCGAGGATGGCGGGCTGATGCTGACCACCGACGAGGCCGTGGTCGATATCGACTACCAGGTCGTGTGGAACGTCACCGATGCGGCCGCCTTCCTGTTCAACCTGCGCGATCCGCAGATGACGGTGCGCGCGGTCTCGGAATCGGCCATGCGCGAGATCATCGCCCAGTCGGAACTGGCGCCGATCCTGAACCGCGATCGCGGGCTGATCCAGGACATGGCGCATGAGCTGATCCAGGGCACGCTGGACAGCTACGGCGCGGGCATCAACGTGGTGCGCGTCAACCTCGACAAGGCGGATCCGCCGCAGGAGGTCATCGACAGCTTCCGCGAGGTCCAGGCGGCCGAACAGGAACGCGACAGGCTGCAGCGCCAGGCCGATGCCTATGCCAACCGCGTCCTCGCCGGCGCGCGCGGCGAGGCGGCGCAGGTGCTGGAGGAGGCCGAGGGCTATCGCGCCCGCGTCGTCAACGAGGCCGAGGGCGAGGCCAGCCGCTTCGTCGCCGTGCTGAACGAGTATCGCGAGGCCCCCGAGGTGACGCGCAAGCGGCTCTATCTGGAAACGATGGAGCGGGTGCTGGGCGATGTCGATAAGGTGATCCTCGATCCCGCCCTGGCAGGCGAGGGCGGCAGCGGCGTCGTGCCCTACCTGCCGCTGAACGACCTGCGCCGCCAGGACGCCCAGTGAGGAGAGCCGAGCCATGAAGAAACTGAACATCCTCCTCATCGGGATTGTCGTCGCCGTCATCCTGCTGGCCTCCTCGATCTTCATCGTCGACGAACGCCAGAAGGTGCTGGTGCTGCGCTTCGGCCAGATCCAGTCGGTCAAGGAAGAGCCGGGCCTGGCCTTCAAGTGGCCCTTCATCAACGAGGTCGTGCGCTATGACGACCGCATCCTGTCGCTGGACACCACCACGATCGAGGTGACCCCCTCGGATGACCGCCGCCTGGTCGTGGATGCCTTCGCGCGCTACCGCATCTCGGATCCGCGGCAGTTCCGCGAGGCGATCGGCACGGGCAGCCTGGCCACGGCGGAAAGCCGCCTCGAAGGCATCATCAACCCGCAGATCCGCGCCATACTGGGTCAGGACGGCGTGACGTCGAACACCATCCTTTCCGAGGACCGCTCGGGGCTGATGCAGCAGATCACCGATGCCTCGCGCCAGCGCGCGGCATCGCTGGGCATCGAGGTGCTGGACGTGCGCCTGAAGCAGACCAACCTGCCCGAGCAGAACCTGGAGGCGACCTTCGCGCGGATGCGCGCCGAGCGCGAGCGCGAGGCGGCCGACGAGATCGCCCGCGGCGAGGAAGCGGCCCAGCGGGTGCGCGCCCAGGCCGACCGGACCGTCGTGGAAATCACCTCCGATGCCAATCGCGAGGCGGAGATCACGCGCGGCGAGGCGGATGCCGAACGCAACGGGATCTTCGCCGAGGCCTATGGCCAGGACGCGGCGTTCTTCGAGTTCTACCGCTCGCTGACCGCCTATGAGCGGGCGCTGCAATCGGGCAATTCCTCGATGGTCATCACGCCGGAGAGCGAGTTCTTCGACTATCTCGGCAGAGCGGAAGGCCGCTGATGACGACGCTGCTGAGCGCGGTGGGCTTCGTGCTGGTCTTCGAGGGGCTGGTCTTCGCATTGCTGCCCTCGCGGCTCGAGAGCCTGATCGAAACCCTGTCGCGCTTCTCCACGGATGCGCGGCGCGGGCTCGGCCTCGGCGCGCTGGCGCTCGGCGTGCTGCTGCTGTGGCTGTCCGGCGGCGGGGGTCTCTGATCCTGCGGCAGACGGGTCCGGATGCGGGCGCCCCTTGGGGCGCCCGCTTGCGTTCGGGGCCGGACCCGGCCGCCGCTGCACCGGGAGGCCCGGCCGGTCGCGGTCGGGCCCGCGCCTTCCTCGGGCGGGGCGCTGGCGGGCGGACGGGGGTGCTCCCGCGCGCTCCGGCGCGGAGGCTGCAGCGGGGGCCGGGAGCGGCGCCCGGCCGGCGCGGTGTGGCGGGGGAAGGCGAAGGCCTCTGGCCTCCGCCGGGTCGGACTCCCTGCCCGCATTTCGCGCGATGTCGGAAAGACCGTCGCAGGGAGGCCGTCAGGCCATGGTCCGGGGGAAGGGGGATGCGGGACGGGATCCCGGGCGCGACGCCGACGGAGGTTGCGCGGCGGCAGGACACGCCGCGGTCGCAGATCCATGGCTGGCGGCATGTCCTGCGGAAGAATGGCCCGGGATCGCGGCACTCTCTTGCCGCCTGCCGGCATTCCCGCGCCTGCGGAGACGCGCCCGGAGCCGCCAGCGGCCAGTTGCGGGCCCGCGGAACTCCGGTCGGCGAACAGACGGTGCCCAGGCTGCGACAGCACGCCTGACCGGACAACGCCGGCCGGTCTTTCGCGGGCGCAGCCCTCGTCCCCGGGCCACGGGCCCCTGTGCGGGCAGGGCTGTCCGCGGCCCTCGGGACAACCGGGCCGGTCCGTCCCGCCGCGCGGGGCAGGCCTCCCGCCGCCGGGGCCCTCGCCGTCCCGCGGCGGGCCCCGACCCGCCGCCTCCCGGCGGATGTCAGAGACCGGGCAGTTTCATGTCGGCGGGCAGGCCCATGCTTTCGGCCAGCTTGCCCATTTCCGCTTGCGCGCGTTTCGAGGCGCGGGCCTGGGTATCCTTGATGGCGGCAAGGATCAGGTCCTCGGCCATTTCCTTGTCGTCGGGCGAGAATACCTTGGGGTCGATCTCCAGGCTTTTCAGCTCGCCCTTGGCGGTGGCGGTGGCGCGCACCAGCCCGGCCCCGGCCTCGCCTTCGACGATGATCGTGTCGAGCTCGTCCTGAAGCTCGGCCATCTTCGTCTGCATCTCCTGCGCGGCCTTCATCATCTTGCCCATGTCGCCGAGCGCGCCCAGACCCTTCAGCATCGCGGTTCTCCCGTGGTTGCATGCGTTCCGGCTGGATCTAGGCGGTCCGGCTGCCCGGCACAAGCACCGCGGCGGGACTCATCGCGCCGCGGGGACGGCGGAAATGTCCCTGCAGGGCGCGATGCCGGCCGGGCCCCCGGCCGGGGTCAGTCGTCCTCGAAGGGATCCCAGTCCTCGTCCACCTCCTCGATCCCGGGCAGCGCTTCGGCGGCGGCGGCCTCCTCGGGACGGACGGGGGGCAGGATCTCCACCAGGCGCGCCTGCGGCAGGGCCGACAGGACCGCGGCGATGCCGGGATGGGTGCGGGCGCGGAGCAGCGCCTCTTCCTTCTCGCTCAGGCGGGTTTCGGCGAGGCTGGGCGCGCCCCCGGCATTGGAGACGCTGACCGCCCAGCGGGCGCCGGTCCATTGCTGCAGCCGCGTGCCCAGCTTGGAGGCCAGGTCGCGCGCCGCGCCGGGGGCGGGGGTGAACTCGATCCGGCCGGGGCTGTAGGACACCAGGCGGATCCCGGTCTCGGCCTCCACCAGCAGGTGCATGTCGCGCTTCTCGCGGATGAGATCCAGCACCGCGGCGAAATCGGGATAGGCGTCAAGCGCCCCCGGCGCCGCGGCCTGCGCCACCGGCCGGGCGCCGGCGGCCTGTCCGCCCGAGACCCGCAAGGGCCGCGGCGCG
>NZ_JACVXA010000097.1 GCF_014903745.1 Mangrovicoccus algicola
GTGCCGCCCCGCAGGCGCAGGGCGACGGCCCCCGTGCCGCGCCTGCGCCGCGCTGAGCCCCCGGACCGGTCCCGCGCGGGCGGGGCCGGCCCATTCCCTTCCTTGCAGACAGACAGGATAATCCCCATGCGTACCAGTTTCGCCTTCGCCGCCGGCGCGGTCATGGCCGCGCTGAACCTTGCCCAGCCGGTTCTTGCCCAGCCGCAGCAGCCCGGGTCCGCCCAGCAGCAGGACAGCTGCGGCCGGGACCGCGACAGCCAGACCTGCGCCCATTCGCAGGCGCGCCCCGCGCCGGGCGCCCGGAACGAGGGAGCCCGTGAGGAGGGCGCCCGGAAGGAGGACGGCCGCCAGCAGGGCGGTCCCGACCGCGCCCGCGGGCAGGACCAGGGCCAGGCGCGCGGCGAGGGCGGCAGGCCGGGCGAGGCTGCCCGGGCCCCCTCGCGGCAGGTGGCGCAATCCGCCCCCGCCCGTCCCGCGCCGAAACCCGGCGACAGCGCCCGCGGCGGCCGCCCGGTCACGCCCGGTCCCGACGGCCGCCTGCAGGCGCCGCCCAAGGGCCAGGAATACCGCGTCATCGACGACCGCGTGGTGCGGGTCGACAGCCAGACGCTGAAGGTCCTCGCGGTGGTCGGGCTGGCCAGCGTGCTTCTGGCCAACTGATCCCGGCCGCGCGGCAGGGGCGGCGCCCGTCCCCCCGGGGGCGGGACGCCGTGCCGCGGCGGCCGCGCCGGGTGCGGGAGGCGCTTTCACACCGGCCCCCGCAGGGTCTAGGCTGCCGCCGGGACAGAGGCGGCAGGGGGCAGGGGAATGCTGATCCGGACCGGCGCGGCGCGCAGCGCGGCGATCGACCTGTCCCTGGCGGGGCTTCTTTCCAGCATCGCCGGGGCGCTGAACGCGGTGGGGTTCCTGGTGGCGGGGTCCTTCACCGCCAACATGACCGGCAATATCTCGGCCTTCGCCGATCACGTCGCGCATGGGCAGATCGGCATCGCGCTGCCTTTCGCGGGGCTGCTGGCGGCCTTCATCCTGGGCGCGACACTGGCGGCGCTGGCGATCCAGTCGGGCGAGAGGCGCGGGCTGCGCTCGGTCTATGCCTGGGCGGTGCTGGCAGAGGCGGGGCTGCTGATCGGGCTGGGCGTGGCGATGCTGGCCCGGCCCGCCGGTCTGTCGGAGGGGCTGCTGGTGGAGGCGCTGAGCTTTGTCATGGGCCTGCAGAACGCGGTCAGCACGATGATCTCGAGCGCCCGGGTGCGCACGACCCATGTCTCGGGCATGGCCACGGATATCGGCATCGGGCTGGCGGCGCTGCTGGGCGGGCAGGGGGCGCGGCGCGCCGCGCTGCCCCGGCTGGGGCTGCACGGGCTGACGCTGCTGTGCTTTGCCCTGGGCGGGATCGGCGGGGCGCTGGCCTTTGCCGGGATCGGTGCGTGGCTGTTCGTGGGAACCGGGGCGGTGCTGGCCGCGGTCGCCCTTGCCGAGATCCGCCGGGCCGGGCGCCGCTAGCTGCGCGGCTTGGCGTTTTCCGGGTCGTAAAGCGGGGCATAGCCCACGCCCGCCACCTCCACCGGATAGGGTTCGTCGAAATAGGTGACGGTCAGCTTGCGCCCGATCTGGCAGTATTCCCAGGGCAGATAGGCCAGCGCGATGTTCTTGCCGATGCTCGGTCCGTAGCAGACCGAGGTGGTGTAGGAGCGGCGGCCCAGCTCGTCGATCAGGATCGCGCCGGTCTCGGGATCCATGACCGGCATTGTCGTGTTCGGATAGCGCTTCACGCCGTTGCGATCGGTATGCGCGGTCATCACCAGCGTGCAGAGCATCGCGGGCTGATGCGCGCGCGCCCTGTATTCCAGGTGCTTCGCCTTGCCGCGGAAATCGGCCTCCTTGACCTTGGGCCGCGCCAGATCGGCCTCCAGCAGGTTGTACTGGGTGATCAGATCCGCGTTCTGCAGGCGCAGCGATTTCTCCAGGCGGCGGGAATTGGCATAGGTCTCGACCCCCACGGCCATGACGCCCACGGCGCGCAGCGCGTCCCAGACCGCCAGCCCGTCCTGATAGGCCATGTGCAGTTCCCAGCCCTGCTCGCCGACATAGGAGATGCGGAAGGCGGTGACCGTCCTGCCCGCGATCTCGATCGGGCGGATGGCGGCGAAGGGGAAGTTCTCGACGTTGAGCGCTTCGGGATCCGCGACGACCTTCTTGAGGTTCGCGCGGGCATTGGGCCCCCAGATGCCGATGGTGGTGAAGGCCTCGGTCACCTCCTCGATGGTGACGTCAAGCCCGCGATCCTGCGCGACGCGGCGCATATAGGTCAGGTCGCGCGGCCCGGCATCGGCGCCGTTGACCAGCCGGCAGCGGTCGGCCATGCGGAAGACGGTGAAATCGGCCCGCACCATGCCCTCGTCATCGAGCATGTGGGTGTAGATGCCGCGGCCGATATTGGCGTCGCCGCCGATCTTCGCGGCGCAGAGCCATTCCATCAGCGCCACGTGATCCGGCCCGGAAATGTCGGTCATGTGGAAATGCGACAGGTTGATCAGGCCGCAATCGGCGGACATCTCAAGCTGCTCGGCATTGGAGACGCGCCAGAAATGGCGGTTGTCCCATTCGGCCTCGCGCAGCGGCACCTGGTCGGCGTATTTCTCCAGCAGATGCTCGTTCGCGGCATAGCCATGGGCGCGTTCCCAGCCGCCGAGTTCCATGAAATAGCCGCCCAGTTCCACCTCGCGCTGGTAGAACGGCGAGCGGCGGATGCCCCTTCCCCTGGAGAAGGGTTCGCGGACATGGACCGGCGGGTTGTAGATCTTCTTCGCGGTTTCCCAGCAGCGGTCATGGATGAACTGCTCGTCCAGCTGGAAGTCCGAGAAGCGCGCATAGTCGATCCGGTTATGGTCGATATGGGTGCGCCCGTCGGTCATCCAGTCGGCGATCAGCTTGCCCATGCCGGGCGCGTCCTTGACCCAGATCGCCACGGCGTACCACAGCCCGCGGACCTTGCGGCTTTCGCCCATGGAGGGGCCGCCATCGGTGGTGGTCTGCAGGAGGCCGTTGAAGGAATGGCTTTCGTTGAAGCCCAGCTCGGCCAGGATCGGGGTCAGCTCCATCGCGCGTTCCAGCGGCTCGATCACGTCCTCCAGCACGAGGTCGCGCATCGACGGCCCCAGACGCGCCTGGCCCTTTTCCAGGATGTCGCGCGGATGCACCATGCGCGGCTCGGTCTCGTAGTAATAGCCCCATTCCATCTGGCCGCCCTCGGTGGTGGCCGGATCGCCGGTGTCGCGCATATAGGCGGAATTGCCCTGGTCGCGCAGCAGCGGGCGGCCGATTTCCAGCCCGGTGCCCGCGAATGCGTCATAGGGTCCGAAGAAGGTCAGCGGGTGGTCGACCGGCATCACCGGCAGGTCCTCGCCCACCATGCCCGCGATCAGCCGCCCCCAGAGACCGGCGCAGACGACGACATGATCGGCCATGATCGTGCCGCGATGGGTCTTCACGCCGACCACGCGGCCGTTCTCCTGGATCAGCTCCAGCGCCGGGGTATTGGCGAAGGCGCGCAGCTTGCCCGCCTTTTCGCCCGCATCGACCAGCTTGCCCGCGACGGTCTGCGAGCGCGGCACGACGAGCCCCGCATCCGGATCCCACATCGCGGCCTGGATCTGGTCCTCTTCGAGAAGCGGGAATTTCTCCTTGGCCTCTGCCGGGGTGATCATCTGCACGCGGGTGCCGAAGGCGCGGCCCGAGTCGCAGCGGCGGCGCAGTTCCTGCAGCCGTTCGTCGTCGCCGACGCGGGCGACTTCCAGCCCGCCGATGCGGCTGTAATGGCCCATCTTCTCGTAGAAATCGACCGAGTACATCGAGGACCAGGTGCTGAGCAGGTCATGGCCGGTGACATAGCAGAAATCCGACGCGTGGCCGGTCGATCCGATATCGGTGGGGATGGCCGACTTGTCGATGCCGACGATGTCGTCCCAGCCGCGCTCGATCAGGTGATGCGCGACCGAGGCGCCGACGATCCCGCCGAGACCGACGATGACGACGCGGGCGCGGTCGGGGAAAGCTGCCATATCTGTATCCTCTGCGGGCGCGGCCCCGGGCGGGGCAGGGTGGGGGTGCGACAGCCGCGACCGGCCGCCGGGACCGGCCGGGGGACGGACCGGCCCCGGCTGTGCGGGGGGCGCGGGTCCAAGTCTTGCGCCGGGCGGGGCGGGTTGAATAGGACGATTGCGACGGGACGGGAAAACCGCTACGACAGGCGGTCCGTTTCCTGCCGGGAGCCTGCCGATGCCTGTCCCTGTCTCCAGTTCCGCCGCCCGCCGGGGGGCTGCCGGGCGCGGGTCCGCGCGGCTGTCGGTGGGGTTCATCCTGGCGCGGCGATTCACGCTCTGCGCCTTCGCCAATTTCGTCGACGTGCTGCGCCTGGCCGCGGATGAGGGGGACCGGTCGCGGCCGATCCTGTGCAACTGGACCGTGCTGTCGGAGCGGATGGAGCCGGTCGCTTCCTCCTCGGGGATCACGGTGCAGCCCGGGGCGCGGCTGGGCGACCCGGCGCGGTTCGACTATATCGTCGTGGTCGGCGGGCTGATGGACGAGATGCCGGGGCTGAGCGCGGGGGAAACGCGGTTCCTGCAGGCCGCCGCCGCGGCGGGGGTGCCGCTGGCGGGGGTCTGCTCGGGGGCGTTCATGCTGCACCAGGCGGGGCTGATGCAGGGCTATCGCTGCTGCGTCAGCTGGTTCCACCATGCCGAGTTCCTGGAACAGTTCGAGGGGCTGAACCCCGTCGCGGACCAGATCTTCGTGGTGGACCGCGACCGGCTGACCTGTTCGGGCGGGGCCAGTTCGGCGCATCTGGCGGCCTTCCTGGTGGATCGCCATATCGGCCGCGCCGCCGCGGGCAAGAGCCTGCGCATCATGATCATCGACGAGGCGCTGGAGCCGGAGAAGCCGCAGCCGGGCATCACGCTCGATTTCAAGACGCGCGACCCGCTGGTGCTGCGCACGCTGCTGCTGATGCAGCAGACCGTCGATTCGCCGCTGTCGATCACCGAGATCGCGCGGCGGCTGGGCCATTCCAAGCGCCAGATCGAACGGCATTTCCGCGCTGCGCTGGATGTCTCGCCGCAGGCGGCCTTCCTGTCGATCCGCCTGTCGCTGGCCCATCACCAGGTGACGACCGGCGACAAGCCGATCGCCCAGATCGCGCTGGATTGCGGATTCTGCGATTCGTCGCATTTCAGCCGCATGTTCCGGCGCGAATTCGGCACCACCCCGCAGGCGCTGCGCCGGGCGCAGGAAAAGGGACAGGGGCTGGCGGCGGGCTAGGGGCTGTTGCAATCCTTCCCGGCGCCTGTCGCATTCCTTCCATCGGGGACAGGGCGGCCGGGCTAGGATCACGGCAATCCCCGCATTGCCCCGGCCCGGCCCCGGCGGCGGGGGCCTCCCGTCCACCGCCTGCCGCGCCTTGCGCGCGCCCTTGCCGATCCGGAGCGAAGATGACCGACGACCTGCCCGCCGCCACTGTTGCCTCCGCCGCCCAGACGGCGCATGTGATGACCGTGTCCTGCCCCGCCACCACCGGCATCGTCGCCGCGGTCTCGGGCTATCTGGCCGAGGCGGGGTGCAACATCCTCGACAGCGCGCAGTTCACCGACCTGGAGGCGGGGCGGTTCTTCATGCGGCTGGGATTCCTCGCCCCGGCCGGGACCGCGCCCGCCGCGCTGGAGGAGGGGTTCGCCCCGGTGGCCGGGAGGTTCGGCATGGAGGCGCGGTTCCTCGACCCGCGGCGCAAGGCCCGCATCGTGGTGATGGTCAGCCGCTTCGGCCATTGCCTCAACGACCTGCTCTACCGCGCGCGCATCGGCGCCCTGCCGGTGGAGATCGCGGCGGTCATCTCCAACCATCTCGACTACCAGAAACAGGTGGTGAATGCCGACATCCCCTTTCACCATATCGAGGTGACGAAGGAGAACAAGGCGGCGGCGGAGGCCGAGATCCTGCGCGTCGTCGCGCGCAGCGGCGCCGAGCTGATCGTGCTGGCGCGCTACATGCAGATCCTGTCGGACCGGATGTGCCGGGAGATGTCGGGGCGGATCATCAACATCCACCATTCCTTCCTGCCCAGCTTCAAGGGGGCCAACCCCTACAGGCAGGCCCATGCCCGCGGCGTGCGGCTGATCGGGGCGACGGCGCATTACGTCACCGCCGATCTCGACGAGGGGCCGATCATCGAGCAGGACACGGTCCGCGTGACCCATGCGCAGTCGGCGGCGGATTACGTCAGCCTCGGGCGGGACGTGGAGGCGACGGTGCTGAGCCGCGCGGTGCATGCGCATGTGCAGGGCCGGGCGTTTCTCAATGGCGACCGGACCGTGGTGTTTCCCGCCAGTCCCGGCGAATATGCCTCGGAGCGGATGGGCTGAGCCGCCGCGGCCGGGCCTCTCAGGCGGCGCGGCCCTCGCTGGGGATCGCCGCCGTCTCGGCCTCGCCGGGGATCGGGAAGACCATGTCATAGCCCCAGTTGAAGGCGAAGGTGTAGAGCAGGTAGAACCCGGCCATCACCACGTCCATCACAAAGGCCCGGCCCAGCGACACGTCCAGGTGCCAGGCAATCAGGGGCACCAGCAGCACCAGCAGCCCGCCCTCGAACAGGAGCGTGTGCAGGATGCGCAGCCCCAGGGTCTTTTCCTGCGGCCGCCCGGCACGGCGCAGCGCGTGGTCGAATCCCAGATTGAACAGGTAGGTCCAGCCCATGGCGATGGTCGTGCCCATCACCGCCAGCATCCCGAAATCCAGCACGGGCACCCCGAACAAGGCGGCGCCGAGCGGCGCGGACAGGGCCAGCGCGCAAAGCTCGAACAGGATGGCGTGCCGCATGCGGTCGCGCGTCGTTCTCATGGTCCCACCTCGGCCCCGGATCTGCGGGGCCTCCCGGATGGGCGGATCCTCCCGTCTCGCGATGGGTCTGTGGCACCGTCCCCGTCATCTGGCAAGAGGGTTAACGGGGGCGAACCGTTCCGGTGTTTCCCCTGCGCAACGCAGGACCGGGCTCAGGCGTCGATGACCACCTTGCCCATCGGGTTGGAACAGCAGGCGAGGATATAGCCTTCCTCGATCTCGTCCTCGGTGATGCCGCCGTTATGGACCATGTGCACCTCGCCCGCGGTCTTCAGCACCTTGCAGGTGCCGCAGACCCCGAAGGTGCAGCCCGAGGGGATCGCCACGCCCGCGCCGCGCGCGGCGGCCAGGACGGTCTGGGTCTGGGGCACGGTGGCGGTGGTGCCGGTGATGTCGAAGGCGACCTCGGCCATCAGGTCGGCCTCGGGCTGCGGATCCTCGGGCAGGTCGGGGCCGGGGGCCACCTCGCCGGGGACCTGCGGCGCCTGGAAGCTTTCCTGGTGGTAGTGGTCCATGTCGAAGCCCAGCCCGGCCAGCGCCTCGCGCACCGCGGTCATGAACGGGTCGGGACCGCAGCAGAACACCTCGCGTTCCAGGTAGTCGGGCGCCATGAGGCCCAGCATCAGCTGGTTGAACCGACCCATGTAGCCGGTCCAGGGCTGGAACCGGTCGGGTTCCTCCACCACCCATTTCAGGTCGATCCCCTCGATCCGCGAGGCCATGTGTTCCAGCCTTTCGCGGAAGATGATTTCCGACGGGCGGCGGGCGCAGTTGACGAAGACGATGTCCGAGGGCCGGCCCTGATCATAGATCAGCGTGGTCATCGCCATCATCGGCGTGATGCCCGAGCCCGCCGAGATGAAGAGGTATTTCCTTGCCGGGTGCTGTGCCGAGGTGAACCGCCCGGCCGGGCCGAGAGCCTTCACCCGCATCCCCGGGCGCAGGTTGTCCAGAATCCAGCGGGTGCCGATGGAATCCGGCTGGGCCTTGATCGTGACGGTCAGCGACAGCGGCCGCGAGGGCGAGGAGGAGATGGTGTAGGTCCGGTAGAGCGGCCCGCCCGGCACCGGCAGTTCCAGCGTTACGAACTGCCCGGCGAGAAAGCGGAAGGCCCGCCCCGACGGCGCCTGGAAGCAGATCGTGGCGACATCGCGCATCTCGGGCAGGATGGAGACGCATTCCAGCGGCTCCTCGTCGGTCCAGTGGCCGGGCAGGGAGGGGTCCTGGGACAGGGGCATCGGGGACATGGGCAGGCTCATTCCGCGGCGACGGTCAGGGGCGGACGGGCGGCGCGCAGCCGGGCGAGGTACCAGTCGACGAATTGCATCACCCCGTCCTCATGCGTGGCCGAATAGGGGCCGGGTTCATAGGCGGGGCTGTTGATGCCCTGCTGGTTCTCCTCGACCACGCGGCGATCCTCGTCATTGGTGTTGATCCAGACGCGGGTCAGCGTGTCGAGGTCGTAATCCACCCCCTCGACGGCGTCCTTGTGCACCAGCCAGGTGGTCGTCACCTCGGTCTCGGTCGGGCTGATCGGGATCACCCGGAAGGTCAGGGAATGGTCGCTGAGGAAATGGTTCCAGGTCGTCGGATAGTGGAACAGCAGTAGCGTGCCCGCATCCAGAACCGGCACCCGGCCCAGCCGTTTCCGCACCGCGATCTTGCCGCTGACCGTGTAGCTTTCCGCCCCGTCCAGAAGCGGCATCCGCGCCACCCGGTACTGGCCGCCCTCGGCCATGTGGAACCGCGAGGGCGCGCCGGCCGCTTCAAGCCGGTTGAAATGCGCCTCGACCTTCTCGGGGAAGGTGCCGTCGGCGGAAACGCCGGTGATGGTCGGATCCTCGGGATAGGTGCGGCACAGATCGGGATGGTTGCCCGCGCAGTGATAGCATTCGCGGTTGTTTTCCCAGACCAGTTTCCAGTTGCCGTTCTCGATGATCGAGGACTGGTGCGCGACCTTGGCCTCCGTAAGGTCATGCACGCCCAGATAGGGGCGCACCGTCTCGGCGAAGGCGTCGAAATCGGGGGCTTCGGCGGCGAGGCAGACATAGACCAGCCCGGCCAGGTCGCGGCAATGGACGGATTTCAGCCCATGCGCGGCCGGGTCGAAATCGCCGCCCATGTCGCGCGCCCAGAGAAGCCGCCCGTCCAGGTCGTAGGTCCATTGGTGATAGGGGCAGGTCAGCTTGGCCACGCGGCCCTGCGCGGCGCGGCACAGGATCGATCCGCGGTGACGGCAGGTATTGTGGAAGGCGCGGATCCCGCCCTTGCTATCGCGGATCACCACAATGTCGTAGACGCCGATTTTCAGCCGCTGATAGCTGCCGGGCTTGCCCAGCTGGCAGGCCGGAAGGGCAAACAGCCATTCGCGGTACCAGATCGTGTCGAGGTCGTGCCGGAATATTTCCGGCGCGGTATAGAAGGGCTGCGCGAGGGAACGGCCCGGCACGTGGCGGCTGAGCAGGTCGGACAGCGTGGCGGAGAATGCGGACATGGCGGCGCTCCAAAGCCGGATGCGTGACTTTCCGCAGCAGAAAACCGCGCCTTCGCGCTTGGCAATCGCCAAAATTCTCATCCAGGATTAGATCAGCTAACCTTATCCCGGCGATGTCGCGCGAGCGGCATTTTCCGTCACAAAAGCGACACGCGCCATGTCCAAGCCCTATGACCTGCCCTCGCTGGGCGATCTGTCCTGTTTTGAATGCGCTGCCCGGAATCTGAGCTTCAAGCAGGCGGCTGCCGAATTGAACGTCACCCCCGCGGCGGTCAGCCACAGAATCAAGGCGCTGGAACAGGAGCTGGGGCAGGCGCTGTTCACCCGGCAATATCGCGGGGTGGAGCTGACCGAGGCGGGGGCGCTGCTCTTCGTGTCGCTGCAGCGGGGATTCGAGACGATCTCCGACGGCGTGGCGCGGATCCGCTATCGGCATGACCAGGCCGGGGTGACGATCGCGGCGACCACGGCGATGAGCGGCCTGTGGCTGACCCCCCGGCTGGCCGCCTTCTGGCGGGCGCATCCCGGCATCGCGATTTCCCAGATGGTGCAGGACGGGATCGTGCCGGTGGGGCCGGGGGCGGTGCCGCCGGATCTCAGCATCCATTACGGCCGCCCCGAGCGCGAGAGCGACGAGACGCGGGTCCTGTTCCATGACCGGATCCTGGCGGTGGGGTCGCCGGGCTTTGCCCGGGCGCACGGGATCGTCGCGGCGGCGGACCTGCTGGGCGTGCCGCTGATCCACACCCTGTCGGGCACCCTTGCCTGGACCGACTGGCGCGAATGGTTCGAGACGCTGGGCTGGCCGCCGCCGGAGGGGCCGGGATTCGCGCTGAACAACTATCTCATCTCGCTGCAGGCGGCGGAGGATGATGTCGGCGCCGTGCTGGGCTGGGAGGGGCTGGTGGCGGGGCATCTGCAAAGCGGGCGGCTGGTCCAGCTGGTGCCGGATGCGATGATCTCCCCCTGTCCCTTCTACCTGCGCATCCATGCCCATGCCTCGGCCAATGCGCGGCTGTTCGCCGACTGGCTGGTGGCGGGATGACCGGGGCGGATCAGCGCGGCTGCGCGATGAAGCCGATCCTGCGGTTGCGTGCCTTGTTGGCCGCGCCGTCATTGGCCACCAGCGGCCGGGTTTCGCCATAGCCGCGGGCGGCCAGCTGCTCGGGCGCGATCCCCTCTGCGAGAAGATGGTCCATCACCGCCTGGGCGCGCGCCTCCGACAGCGCCTGGTTGGCGGCCCAGCTTCCGTCGCTGTCGGTATGGCCGCCGATCTCCACCCGCATGCCGGGACAGCGCCGCACGATGTCCAGCAGGCTGGCCAGAAGCGGCAGGCTGTCGGGGTCCAGCGCCGCGCTTCCGGGGGCGAAATGGATATTGCCGGTGCGCGACAGGATCTCGAAGCGCCCGATGCAGGCCTCCACCGGGAAATCCCCGGCCGCCTCCAGCGCGACCCCGTCCGGCCCCGGCGCTGCCGGGTCGGGCGCCGACGGGCCGGTCTGCGGGCCGCGGCGGAATTGCAGGTCGAAGCTGACGGTGGCCGTGGGCACGATCGAGATGCCGCCGACCGCCTCCTCCAGCTTGCCGACATTCGCGTCCAGCCCGAAGGCGGCGGCAGGCACCGAGACCGGCTCCAGCGACGCGACCGACACCCGGTCCCCGTCCAGGTGGGTCAGGGCCAGCCGGGCCTCCAGCGGTACGGTTGCGCCATGCATCGACAGGGTGAAGGGCAGGGTCAGGGTGCTGCGGCGGCTGTCCGGCAGCCCGGCCACCATTGCGGGATCCAGCTTCAGCTGCGCCACCGCCTCGGGAAAGCGGAAGGTCTCGAAGAACAGGAAGCGCATGCGGACATTGCGCAGGTCGATGCCGGTATCGACCGAATCCAGCAGCACCCGCAGCCGCGCGGTGCCATCCGGGTCGATGCCGCCCGCGAGCCCGGCAAACCCGTTGGATTCGACCTTCACCGTCCCGTCGGCCAGCGTCTTGATCGACTGGAAGGCCAGGCTGGAGTCCGGCGCATCCAGGACCCATCCCCCGGCAAAGGGATCCTCCTGACCGATGGCAGGGCCGGATATGGCCAGAAGCGCGGCAAGCATGGCGGCAGCATGATGCAGCGGGCGATCTCTCCTGCCCGGATGGCTGAAATGCATGTTTCCTCTCCCTGTCCCGGCCGTGCCGGAGAATGGGGTGACGTTAGGGCATTCTGCTGCCGGGAGCCAGTGCGGCGGCGCTCAGGGGTGCATTCCGCAAGGTCACCTGTCTTTTTTTGTGATTTCGGCGAGAATCGCGTTGCGGGGGTTTGGTTGTTTGTCTAGAAG
>NZ_JACVXA010000098.1 GCF_014903745.1 Mangrovicoccus algicola
CAGCGCCGCGGCCCCGGCGCCCAGCCCCAGCAGGGCCACCGGCGCGGCGCCGTCCCCGGGCAGGACGATCACCGGCGGCTCTGGCGCGACCGTGCCAAGCCAGGGGGCCAGGGCGTGGATCGCGCGCTCGGGGCGGCACAGCGCCAGGACGGGACGCCCGGCCCGGAAGGCCGCCAGCAGCGCGGCGGGCAGGTCCCCGTCATGGGCCCCGGCGTCCAGATGGGTCCAGCCCAGGCGCAGGGCCAGGCGCGCGCCCGTCGCATCTGCGGCCGGGGTATCGGCGAGGATCAGCGGAGCCGCCGCGCCCTCCGCGGAAGGACCGGGTCGGGGAATGGTCATGGGCGGGTCTCCTCTGCCGCTGCCGCGCAAGGCGGCATCCGGCGCACGCCCTCAGAGAACATGTCGGAGGCCACGGCGCGGGCTGCAACCGCCCCCCGGCTGCCTCGCGGAAAAATGAGCCCGGCCCGGGGGATGCCGGAGGCGCCCGCCGGGGGGCGGGCGCGCATCGGCACGGCTCAGCCCGGGGGCGGCGCCTCCCCCTCCAGCGGCAGGGGCGCGGCGCCGAACCGGTTCGGCCCGGCCTCCCCCCGCCGGGCGCAGAACACCAGCAGGATGATGAACCCGATCAGCGGCAGCAGCCACAGCAGCTGCCACCAGCCGGTGCGGCCCGTGTCATGCAAGCGCCGTGTCGTGATCGCCAGCCCCGGCAGGATCAGCGCCAGGCCGAGGATCGCCGAGAGCAGTCCCGCCTGCCCCGGCAGGCCGAGAAGCGGCGAGACCAGGAAGGCATCCGCCAGGTTGACGAGGATGTTGAGAAGAAACACCGCCAGGCAGTACCACCAGAATTCCGCCCGTCCCGCGCGGCCGGCGAAGGTCGCGTAATTGCGCAGCACCGCCTTGCGGAATGCCGCGATCATCTCTTCCATGGGGTCCCCTTCCCCGGCGCCTGCCGGTCTGTTCCGGCATCAGCCTCGCAGAGAAGCCGCCCGCGCCCAAGCGCGGCGGTGTCGCGGATGGCCCCGCCGGGACGGACCGCCCGGCACGAGCAGGGCGTCATGAGGAAAGGGGCCGCCGGACGAACCGGCGACCCCCAGATCGGATGGTCCGCGCAGGCGCGGCTCCCGCAGCCTCAGTTGACCGGCCGGGGCTCTTGTGCCTCGTCGCGGATCAGGCCGCGAGCGATCTCGATCTGGCGCGGCTTCAGCGCCTCGGGCACTTCGCGCTTCAGCTCGATATGAAGCATGCCGTTCTCGGCCGCGGCGCCGGTGACCCGGACGTGATCGGCCAAGGTGAAGCGGCGCTCGAAGGCGCGGGTGGCAATGCCGCGATGCAGATAGGTCCGCGCGCCGGACTCCTCGGCCTTGCGACCGGACACGACCAGCGCGTGTTCCTTCAGCTCGACCGTCAGCTCGTCCTCGGAAAAGCCGGCGACGGCGATCGAGATCCGGTAGGTGTCGTCGGCGGTCTTCTCGATATTATAGGGGGGATAGCTTTCGCGGCCCACCTCGGTGGCCAGAACCCGGTCCATGAGATCGGCAATCTGGTCGAACCCGACAGTGGCCCGGTAAAGCGGGGCAAGATCGAAACTGCGCATGGGGATATCCTCCTTGAGCGATGTCCTGAATGCGGCCCTCCGTCATGGACGGGCCTGGGCGGGACCCGGTCGCCGGCGCCCCGCCCGCTTCATCTGGGAAGGCCCCCGCCCGCTGTCAACCCCCGTCCCCGGACCCTCCGGCGGGATAGAGGGGGCCGTTGCCGCGGGCCACCATTGTCGAGGGCACGAGGCGATGCGCCAGCACCGAGATCCGCGCGGCATCCACCGGCACCACCACGGCCCGGCCGAAGGGCGCCGTCTCGCCCTGGCGCTTGAGGCGGCTGGAGACGATCCCGGCGACACGCGGCCGGCCCGCGCCGTCCAGGGCGATCACCGGCGCGCCGGACACGCCCCCCACCGCCTCGCAGGTGGTCACCATCGCGCCATGCAGCGCCGCCAGCGCCCTGCAGCCGGTCTCGCGCGACAGGACCTCGGCGACATCGTAGCCATAGGAATAGATGGACAGGTCGCGCCCGCGCAGCAGCGGCTCCGTCCCCACCGGTATCGGCTGGATCAGATCCTGCGGCACGGGCGTCTTCAGCCGCAGAAGGGCCAGGTCCTCGGAGAGCATGGCGGTCCTCTCGTAATCCTGCCCCAGCACCAGCGCCGCGCCCGACAGCACGGCCGGGCTGTGCCCTTCGCGGTAGCCGGGGCGGAACTGCACGCGATAGGCCGGGGCGACCCAGCCCTTTGCCGGGGCGCTCAGGCAATGCGCGGCCGTCAGCACCAGATCCGGGGCGATCAGGGTCGCGGTGCAATGCGCCCCGCCCGGGCTGGCCGCCAGCCGCCCGATGGCGCCCAGCTGCGCCTGCTGCACGGCATCCAGGACTTCGCGCGCCGAGCCCTGCGGCAGGGCGCCGATCGCGGCCCTGTCCTGGGCCTGCGGCGTCGATCCCAGCGCCAGAAGCAGGCAGGACGCCAGTCCCAGCCGCCGCCGCCAGAGCGCGCGGCCGGGGAAACCGAATGGCCGGCCTCGGCCGGATCGCAACTGGTGCGGCATGCGCATGCCTCTTCTTGCGGAAGGGACCGGGACAGACCGGATCGACATCATCGCCATACTGGAAACAATAAGTGGCGCAGCTCTGCCCCGAAGGCAAGTGCGCGGATCCCGCCCCCGGCCCGGCGCGGCGCCTGCGCCCGTGCGCGGCGGCCGATCGGTGTGCAGGCTGACCAGATTCCGGGCAGCCGCCGGGTCATGCCCCCTTCCCCGGGGCCGCCCCGCTGCGCTATGGCTCCCCCATGATGGACCTCAAGACGATCCTGCTGCTGCTCTCCTGGCCCGACCTCCTCTCCGCGGTCTTCACGATCCTGTGCTGGGGCGGCGTGGGGTGGCATGTCGAGCATCCCCGCCAGTCGCGCCCTTCGGTGAACCGGCTGATGCGGCGCTACCGGCGGGAATGGATGCTCAACAACATCGATCGCAGCCCCCGGGTCCATGATGCGACCCTGCTGGGATCGCTGCGCGACGGCACCGCCTTCTTCGCCTCCGCCTGCCTCATCGCCATCGGCGGCGCGCTGGCGCTGATCGGCAATACCGACCGGCTGGACCGGGTGGCGGAGGAACTGAACATGGGCCCCACCCCGGCGATCCTGTGGGAGGTGAAGATCCTGCTGCCGCTGCTGCTGATCACCAATGCCTTCATGAAATTCGTCTGGTCGCACCGGGTCTTCGGCTATTGCTCGGTGATGATGGGGGCGATCCCCAATGACGAGCAGAGCGCCGAGGCGCGCAGCCGCGCGCTGATGGCGGCGGAGCTGAACATCGAGGCGGCGCGATCCTACAATCGCGGGCTGCGCTCGGTCTATTTCGCGCTCGGGGCGCTTGGCTGGCTGCTGGGGCCCGGCGCGCTGGTGCTGACCACGCTGGTCACGACGGCCACGATCTGGCACCGCGAATTCGCCTCCGCCTCCCGGCGGCTGCTGCTGGCGGGCCCCACCGACGAGGCGCTGCGCGACATGGAACGCGACAATCCCTGATCCGAATGGCCCTGATCCGAATGGCCCCGATCCGGAAGGCCCGGTCCGCCGGGCGCGCGGCAAGGAACCGTCAGCCCGGCGCGGGGCCGTCCGGGGCCGGGCCGCGCTCCACGAAGGTGGACAGGGTGATGTAGCTGCGCACGGAGCGGACGCCCTCGAGGCTCTGGATCTCCATCAGGAACCGCTCCAGCCCCTCGGTATCGACGGCGCGCACCTTGATCAGGACACAGCCATCCCCGGCCACGGTATGAAGTTCCTCGACCTCCGGCCGGTCGGCGAATTTCAGCAATCCGCGCGTGGCGCCATAGCTGCTGGTATCGACCACGAGAAAGGTCAGCAGCGTCCGGCCCAGACGGCAGCCGTCAAGCACCGCGACGGTGCCGCGGATCACCCCGTCGCGCTTCAGCCGCTTGACCCGGTCATGCACGGCCGGGGCCGACAGGTTCACCATCCGGCCCAGTTCGGCATAGCTGCGCGCCGCGTCCGCGGCCAGGGCGCCTAATATCATTCGGTCGGTCCGGTCCAGTTCGGCCGGGCGATGGCGTTCCTGCCGAACCGCGTCTGTTTCTTTTCCTGATATGTCCATTCCGGGTTTATCTCCGAATGCTGTGTCTCATATCTGCACACTAACCGAACATGGTTCGGAACGAAATCATGCAGAATGGAGACATCCCATGCCCGTCGCCCTTTTCGCGCTGGCGATCGGCGCTTTCGGTATCGGACTGACCGAATTCGTCGTCGCAGGCATCCTGCCCGAGATTGCCCGGGACTTCGGCATCGGGATCCCCCGGGCCGGGCTGATGGCCACCACCTATGCGCTCGGCGTCTTCGTCGGCGCGCCGATCCTGACGGTCCTGGCCGCGCGCATCCCGCGCAAGACCGTGCTGATCGGGCTGGCCGGGCTGTTCACGCTGGGCAATGTGCTTACCGCGCTGGCCCCGACGCTGCCCGTCGCCCTGGCCGGGCGCATCCTGACCGCCTTCAATCACGGCAGCTTCTTCGGCATCGGCGCGATCATCGCCGCCTCCCTGGTGCCACGCGAGCGCCAGGCCAGCGCGATCGCCTTCATGTTCTCGGGGCTGACCCTGGCCAACCTGGTCGGCGTTCCCGCCGGGACCTGGCTGGCCCAGGTCCATGGCTGGCGGCTGGTCTTCTGGCTGGCGGCGGCAATCGGTCTGGCGACGATGGCAAGCCTCGCGCTGTGCCTGCCGCGGATCGCCGGCGGCCCGGCAGTGGCGCTGCGCCGCGAATTGCGCGCCTTGGCCGACCCGCAGGTCCTGCTGGCGATGGCGATCACCGTCTTCGGCCCGGCGGCCTTCTTCACCTCGATCACCTATGTCGCGCCGATGATGATCGAGGAGGCGGGCCTGTCCGGGGCGGCGGTCGCGCGGCTGATGGTGCTGTTCGGGCTGGGCCTGGCCGTCGGCAACTGGCTGGGCGGCCGCTTTGCCGACCGGTCGCTCTTCGGGACGCTCTTCGTCACGCTTGCCGCGCAGGCGGCCGTCTTGCTGATCTTCTGGGCCGGGGCGAGCCATGCCGGGCTGGCCGCGGCCTGCATCTTCCTGATGGCGGCCTTCGGCTTCGCCACCGTCTCGCCGATCCAGAAACTGGTGATGGAGCGCGCCGACCGCGCCGGCGCCGCGACCATGGCCTCCTCGGTGAATATCGGGATGTTCAACCTGGGCAACGCGCTCGGCGCCTGGCTGGGCGGGGCGACCATCGCGGCGGGGTTCGGGCTGGCCTCGCCGAACTGGGCGGGGGCGCTGCTGTCGGCGGTCGCGCTGGTCCTGGCGGTCATCGCCTGGCGGACCGCCGCCCCCCTCCCCGCCGGCGCGACGGCGCCCTAGCCTCCGCCGGGGCCGCCCCCGAAACCGCGAAAGCCGCCCCGGGGGGCGGCTTTCTGCGTCGGATCGCCCGCGTCTCAGAGCGCGGCCATGACCTCGTCGGAGACCTCGAAATTCGCGGTCACGTTCTGCACGTCGTCGTCATCCTCGAGGATCTCGATCAGGCGGAACAGTTTCTGCGCATCCTCCAGGCCCAGCTCGGTCGTGGTCTGCGGTTTCCAGATCAGCTTGGTCGACTCGGATTCGCCCAAGGCCGCCTCCAGCGCCGCGGAGACGTCATTGAGGTCGGTATCCGCGCAATAGATCACATGGCTGTCCTCGTCGGATTCCACGTCCTCGGCGCCCGCCTCGATCGCGGCTTCCATCACCGTGTCGCTGTCGCCGACCGAGGCCGGGTAGACGATCTCGCCCTTGCGGTCGAACATGAAGCTGACCGAACCGGTCTCGCCCAGGTTGCCGCCGTTCTTGGAGAAGGTGGAGCGCACGTTGGACGCGGTCCGGTTGCGGTTGTCGGTCATCGCCTCGACGATGATCGCCACGCCGTTCGGGCCATAGCCCTCATAGCGGATCTCGTCGTAATTCTCGGCATCGCCGCCGGTCGCCTTCTTGATCGCGCGGTCGATATTGTCCTTGGGCATGGACTGGCCCTTGGCTTCCTTGACCGCAAGGCGCAGGCGCGGGTTCTTGTCGGGATCGGGATCGCCCATCTTCGCGGCGACGGTGATCTCCTTCGACAGCTTGGAAAACAGTTTCGACCGCGCGGCGTCCTGACGACCCTTGCGATGCTGGATGTTGGCCCATTTTGAGTGCCCTGCCATGGGTCCTCTCCGTTCGACTTGCCTGAATTGGCGTGTCCATACCGCAACAGGCCCGGTCAGGGCAATCCCGTCGCGCCCCGCCCGCGCTAGAGCGGGAAGAAGATCGGGATGACCGCGGAGGCCAGCAGCCCCATGGTGAGGTTCAGCGGCACGCCGACCTTGACGAAATCGCGGAACCGGTAGCCCCCCGGCCCCAGGACCATCGTGTTGGTCTGATAGCCGATCGGCGTGGCGAAACTGGCAGAGGCCGCGATCATCACCGCCACGACCAGCCCGCGCGGCTCCACCCCCAGCGCCTGGGCCAGGCCGATGGCGATGGGCGTGACCACCACGGCGACGGCATTGTTGGACACCATCTCGGTCAGGACCGAGGTCAGCAGGTAGATCGTGTAGACGATGAAGAAGGGCGGCATCTTGGCCAGGGCCGGGGCGATCCCCTCGACGATCAGCTGCACCGCGCCCGAGCTTTCCAGCGCCGCGCCGACCGCCAGCATGGAGAAGATCAGCGCCAGGAGCCGCCCCTCGACGAAGGAGAAGGCCTCGTCGGCATCGATGCAGCGCGTCACCAGCACCAGCGCCACGGCGATGACCGACAGCATCAGGATCGGCGCCGCCCCGATCCCGGCCAGGATCACGATCCCCGCCAGGGTCAGGATGGCGATGGGCGCGTGCTGGCGCCGATAGGCCCGCGCGGAGGGCGAGCTGACATCGACCAGGTCGGCATCCTGCGCCAGGCGCCGGATATCCTCGGGCGCGCCTTCCAAGAGCAGCGTGTCGCCCACCCGCACGACGATATCATCCAGCTGCCGCCCGACATTCTGGTTCGACCGGTGCACCGCCAGCGGATAGACCCCGTAGCGGCGGCGCAGGCGCAGGTTGCGCAGCGAGCGGCCGACCAGCTTGGCCCCCGGCGTGATCAGAACCTCGACGATGGTGGTCTGGACCGAGGACAGCTTGTCCACCAGGCGCAGGTCCTTATTCTGCTGGAAGCCCAGCAATTCCTCCATCTCGGTGCGCAGGACCACGCGGTCGCCCGGCTCCAGCACCACCGCGGCCAGGTCGCGCCGCAGCGATGCATCGCCGCGCAGCACGTCGATCAGCCGGATGCCCTCGCGCTTGAACATCGGCACGTCCATCGCGGGCTTGCCGATCAGCGAACTGTCCTCGGGAACGGCGACCTCGGTGAAGAACTTCATCTTCGAGCGCCCCGACAGCATCGTCGCCATGCTGTCGCGGTTGGGCAGCAGATGCCGCCCGAAGAGATACAGGTAGGTCAGGCCCCAGGCCACCACCAGAAGGCCGACCGGCGTGACCTCGAAAATGCCGAAAGGCTCCTGGCCGCGGGTGCGCGCGACGCCGTCCACCAGCAGGTTGGTGGAGGTCCCGATCAGCGTGACCGTGCCGCCGAGGATCGCGGCATAGCTCAGCGGGATCAGGATCTTGGAGGGCGAGATGCCCAGCGAGCGCGACAGCTGGATGAAGACCGGGATCATCACCACCACGACCGGCGTGTTCGACACCACCGCCGAGGCCGCCGCCACGAACAGCAGAAGCACCGCCACCGCCAGGCCGGGCCTTCCCTTGGCAAAGCCGTCGATGCGCTGGATGAACCAGTCGAGCGCCCCGGTCCGCACCAGCGCCCCCATGACGATGAACATCGCCGCGATCGTCCAGGGGGCGGGATTGGACAGGACCGTCAGGGCCTTTTCGTAGGGCAGGATCCCGAGGACCATCATCAGCGACACGCCGATCAGCGCCGTGACCTCCGCCGGATAGCGCTCCGTCATGAACAAGATGAACATGCCGAACACCACGACAAGCGCAGCCACCGGCTGGCTTATCGGAATCCACTCATACCCAAGCATCCGGAAAAGTACCCATTATTCTTTGCCCGGACAGATTGGTGCATGCAACCGCCTGCCACAAGGGCAAAGGCGCCCGCCGCCATGCGGCGCTATGGCGCCGCCGGGGAAAGCCTGCCGCCCTGGCGGATCATCTGCACGCGGGTCGCCGCGCCGGTGCGGTCGTCGGTTTCCACATAGAGCCCCGAGAGCGTCGCCTCGCCCGAGGCGGGGGTGAAACGGCCCTTGACCATGCCGGTGATGAAGCGGCGCATGGGCTCGTCCTTGTCCATGCCGATCACGGAATAATAGTCGCCGCACATGCCCGCATCGGACTGGTAGGCCGTGCCGCCGGGCAGGATCATCGCATCGGCCGTGGGCACATGCGTATGGGTCCCCACCACGACCGAGGCGCGCCCGTCGCACCAGTGGCCCATCGCCATCTTCTCGCTGGTGGCCTCGCAATGCATGTCGATCAGCATCGCCTGGATCTGGCCGCCCCGGGGATGGTTCTTGAGGATCGGCTCCACCGCCGAGAAGGGATCGTCATAGGGACGCTTCATGAAGACCTGGCCCAGCACCTGCGCGACCAGGATGCGGCGCCCGTCCTGCGTCTCGAAGACCCGCGCGCCCTTGCCCGGCGCCGCCTTGGCATAGTTCAGCGGCCGGATCACCCGCGGTTCATTGTCGACGAAGGCCAGCATGTCGCGCTGGTCGAACGCATGGTCGCCCAGCGTGATGCAATCCGCCCCCGCCGCCAGCAGATCGCGCGCGTGATCGGCGGACAGCCCGTGCCCCGAGGTCGCGTTCTCGCCATTGACCACCACGAAATCAAGCTGCCACGCCTCGCGCAGCCCCGGCAGCCGGGAGATCACCGCATCGCGGCCCGCCCGGCCCATCACATCGCCAAGAAACAGAATTTTCATGCGCCCCTGCCTAGTGCCCGCGGGGAACGGGGGCAAGAGGCAAGCGGCGCGGCGCCTAGAGCACCCGGCGCAGCATCGGCGCCAGCCCGGCATCGTCGCCGCCCCGGCGCAGGTCGTGCAGCAGCGCGCAGCTCCAGCCCTGCCCGTCCTCGCAGCCCACCAGCGGCGGCTCTGCCGTCTCCAGCGCGCGGCACAGCCAGTCCAGCCGCCGCAGGCTCGCGGCGAAATGCGACAGACCCTCCACCCCGGCGCGTTCGGCGCGCTCGATCGCCCAGAGCAGTTCGGCCGGTTCGGGATGGTCCGGCATCAGCGCGCGCATCCGCGTCATCGAGCTGCCCGCCCAGACCATCCCGCGCGCCAGCATCAGCCGGATCGCCGGGATCTCCGCCATCGGCTGGCCCAGCTGGTGCAGCATCGCCAGCGCATCCAGGTTCGCCACCAGATCGGCCACGGGTCCGGCGGCACCGGCCTTGCGGCCGAAGACGTCGTAATCCAGCCAGGGCATCGGCGCGCCGCCCAGATCTTCGATCCGCGCGGGAACCAGCATCCGCCGATAGACCATCTGCAGATCGGCCAGGCTGCGGCGGCCGAAACGGTAGAGGATGCCGGAGATCAGGACGCTTGCCCGCAGATCCGGGCCGCGCGCGCCGGCATGGCCTCCGTAGGCGCCGGGCTGGCCCGCGATCTCGCAGCGCTCCAGGTAGTCCAGCGCCGCGCGCAGGACCGGCGCCAGTTCGGGCGCCTCGCGCCGCGGCCAGAGCAGTTCGAGACACAGCGCGGTGGCGATGCCGCTGCCGGCATCGGCGCCGCGCCCGACAGACGCTGCGGCCTGGGACAGGAAAGCGCCGTCGGGGCGCTGATGGGCACGGATCGGGGCAAACATCATTCGGGTTTCCTCACGGAAGAACGGAACATTGGACATCGGGCGCGGCACAGGCGCCCCGGAGGAGATCGCAGGCCCCGCCCGGGACCTGCTGCGGGCAGGCATGCGCAGGGGCCGCGCAGCGCAGCCGATGCGGCGGTGCCCCGCTCCATGTCTCGGGCGCCATCTGCGGATCCGCAGGGCGGCGGGCGCCGCGCGCGGGGGCCGGGGCGGGACCGGCCGCAACGGGCCGCAGCAGCACGACGGGCCCGCGCCGATCCGCGAGGCGGCTCATCGCCCCGTCCCCGGACGGAAGGGGCGGCCTGCGGCCCCTGCGGTCGGGCAGATGATGCGCGGGATGGTCTTCATGGGCAGTCTCCTTCGGCCGGGCCTCGTCATGCCGGACGAGCGGGACCCTAGGCGCCGGGCGCGCCTGCATCTGTGTCAAAAGGCACGAAGGAGAAGTTTTTCCGGAAAAACCGGGCTTTGGCAGGGATCGCCGCCGGACGGACCTCGCCTTGTGCGGCGGCGCGGGTCTGGACCCGGCGCGCGGCGGGGACTAGGGTGCGGCGACGGCAAGGACAGGACAGGGCATGAGCGACACCGATCAGGGCTACCGCGTGCTGGCACGCAAGTACCGCCCCGAGACCTTCGACGACCTCATGGGCCAGGATGCCATGGTCCGCACGCTGAAGAACGCCTTCGGCGCGGGCCGGATCGCGCAGGCCTTCATCATGACGGGCATCCGCGGCACCGGCAAGACCACGACCGCGCGGATCATCGCCAAGGGCATGAACTGCATCGGCCCCGACGGCACCGGCGGGCCGACCACCACCCCATGCGGGCAATGCGAGCATTGCCGCGCCATCGCCGAGGGGCGCCATGTCGACGTGCTGGAAATGGACGCCGCCTCCAATACCGGGGTCGACGACATCCGCTCGATGGTGCTCGACACGGTGGCCTATGCGCCCAGCCAGGCGCGCTACAAGATCTTCATCATCGACGAGGTCCACATGCTGTCGAAGAGCGCGTTCAACGCGCTGCTCAAGACGCTGGAGGAACCCCCCGCCCATGTGAAGTTCATCTTCGCCACGACCGAGATCAACAAGGTGCCGGTGACGGTCCTGTCGCGCTGCCAGCGGTTCGACCTGCGCCGGATCGAGCCCGAGGTGATGATGGCGATGCTGGGACGGATCGCCGCCGCCGAGGGGGCCGAGATCCGCGAGGACGCGCTGGCGCTGATCGTGCGCGCGGCGGAAGGCTCCGCGCGCGACGCGACCTCCCTGCTGGACCAGGCGATCAGCCATGGCGCGGGGGCGACCAGCGCCGAACAGGTGCGCGCGATGCTGGGCCTCGCCGATCGCGGCCGCATCCTCGACCTGTTCGACATGATCATGGCAGGGCGCGCCGCCGAGGCGCTGGCGGAGCTGGCGGCGCAATATGCCGAGGGCGCCGATCCCATGGCGGTGATGCGCGACCTGGCGGAGATCACCCACTGGCTGTCGGTGGTCAAGATCACCCCGGAGGCGGCGGAGGATCCGACCCTGCCCCCCGACGAGCGCAGCCGCGGCGCCGACATGGCCGGGCGGCTGCCGATGCGGGCGCTGACGCGGATGTGGCAGATGCTCCTGAAGGCGCTGGAGGAAGTCGCCGCCGCGCCCAACGCGATGATGGCGGCCGAGATGGCGGTGATCCGGCTGACCCATGTCGCCGACCTGCCGCCGCCGGACGACCTGATCCGCAAGCTGCAATCCATGCCCGCCGCCCCTCCCGCCGCGGACGGCCCCGGCCCGGCCGGCGGTGCACCGGGCGGCCGCGGCCCTGCCGGG
>NZ_JACVXA010000099.1 GCF_014903745.1 Mangrovicoccus algicola
AGCGGCGGCGCGGCCTGCCCGACCGGCAGGGGCGCGCCCGCGGCACGGGCCGCGACCCATCGCGCGGCATGCTCGCGCGACTTTCCGGTCTTCTCCATCGGGTCGGCGGTGGTCAGCACATCCACCGCCATGTCGCAAAGGGTCATGGTCATGCGCTGCCCTCTAGCCGCAAAGGGGCGGGGCGGGCAAGCGCGGGCAGAGCCTCAGCCGAGCGCGCGCGCCGCCTCCAGCACCGCCTCGGCATGGCCGGGCACCTTCACCTTGCGCCAGACCTGCGCGATCTTGCCCGCGCCGTCGATCAGGAAGGTCGTGCGCTCGATGCCCATGTAGCTGCGGCCATACATGGATTTCTCCACCAAGGTGCCATAGGCCTCGCAGACCGCGCCATCCTCGTCCGACAGAAGCCCGACGCCCAGTCCGTGCTTCTCGCGGAATTTCGCGTGTTTCGCGACCGTGTCCTTCGACACGCCCAGCACGCGGACGCCTGCCGCCTCGAATTCGGGCATCAGCCCGGTGAAGGCGATTGCCTCCTTGGTGCAGCCCGACGTGTCGTCCTTCGGATAGAAGTACAGGACCACGGGCGCGGGCCTGAGCGCCGAGAGCGTGAGCGGATCGCCGCCGTCCTGCGGCAGGGTAAACTCCGGTGCGGTGTCCCCGGTCTCTGGCATTGTGCGTCCTCGCAATTGATACTGCACCGAAGTTCTAGGTGAATCGAAGCAGAATCCAACCCCATGCATCCGCGCCAGCATCAGCATCAGAGCGGCCGCGCCCGCAAGCGGCGGATGCATCGGCGGATGCTGAAGGTTGCCGGACGGCTGGTGCAGACGGCGGTGATCCTGGGCACGGTGGCACTGGCGGGGGCAGTGACCTTCGCCGTCGTCGCGCAGGAACGCCCGGTGCCGCTGGGACCGTGGATCGGACGGCTGGCGGGCGACCGGATCCAGGACCGGCTGGCCGAGGACGGGCTGTCGGCGGTGATCGGCACCTTCGAGCTGACCCTGCGTCCCGGGCTTGTCCCCGTGGTCGAGGCGCGGCGCCTGGCGCTTTATCGCCGCGGCGAGAACGTGCCGCTGGTGGCGCTCGATGCCGCCGACCTGGTGATCGATCGCGGGGCGCTGCTGCGCGGGCGGATCCTGCCCGCCGCGCTGCGGCTGGAGGGCATGCAGGCGCAGCTGATCGCCTCGGGCGGGGGGGTCAGCCTGGGGGCGGGGCGCGCGGTATTCATCGATGCGGTGCAGCATCCCGGCGAGGGGCTGGCACAGCTGCGCGCCATCCTCGACAAGCCGCGGTTTTCGCAATTGCGCGAACTGGGCGTCTCGGGGATCTCGCTGCGCGTCGAGGACCGGGTCAATGGCTGGGCCTGGCTGAACGGCGATGGCGATCTGCTGATTTCGCGCCGCGGCGACGAGATGAGCCTGGACCTGCGGCTGGCCGGTCCGGGAGAGGGCACGGGACCGGGGACGCTGGCGCTCGGCATGCAGGCGGACCTGGCGCAGGGCACGGGACATCTGCGTCTGGCGGCGCGGGGCCTGAACCCGGCGCAGCTTCTGCCGGGCGAGGGCGGCATCCTTGCGCCGCGCGACCCGCCGCTGGCCGATCTGCCGGTCTCCGTCGTGCTGGAGACCGAACTGGGGGCCGGCGGACGCATCGCGCCGCTGCGGGGGCGGCTGGCGCTGGGGGAAGGGGATCTGCGCCTGGGCGGCGACCGGGTGGCCCGGGTGACCGGCGGCGGCGCCGAAATCACCCTCGACCCGGCGCGGACCCTGCTGCGGCTCGATGATCTGCAGCTGCAGAGCGACCTGGCCGCCTTCCGGGGGCGTGCCCGCATCTGGCCGGGAATGACGCCGGCCGGCGCGGTCTCCACGCTGACCGCGCAGTTGTCGCTGGAGGAGGTGGCGCTCGACCTGCCGGGGGTCCTTGCGGCGCCGGTGGCGGGGGCGCGGCTTGAAACCGCGCTGCGCTATGATTTCGCCGCGCGGCGGGCGGAACTGGCCCCGGGCTGGCTGGTCGCCGGGGAGGCAAGCCTGCGCTTCCGGGGCGATCTTCGCGCGCCCGATCCGCTGCGCTGTGCCGCCCCCGACACGCCCAGCCGCAGCTTCCTGCCCGATTGCTGGCGCCTGTCCCTGGATGCCGCCGCCCGCAGGCTGGACACCGCGGCGGTCAAGGCGCTGTGGCCACCCGCGCTGGAGCCGCCGACCCGGGCCTGGGCCCTCGACAACATCCACGGGGGCAGCCTGCGCGACCTGCGCCTCGCGATGCGGCTGGGGCCGTCGGGCAAGCCCGATACCGCGCTGACCTTCACCTTTGCCGACGGGGCCGTGACCGCCGATCCGGGATTGCCGCAGATCTCCGGGGCCGACGGGTTCTTCTCGTTGCAGGACCGGCAGATGGCGGTGGCGCTGGATCATGCGCGGATGACCGCCCCCGATGGCGGTGCCGTGGCGATCCGCGGCGGCACCGTGGGAAAGGCCGACACATCGGTGAAGGAGACCCCGCTGGCGGTTGCGGGCCATGTCGAGGCCGCCGCCTCCAGCGCGCTGTCGCTGCTTTCCCTGCCGCTTCTGGGCGGGGCGGAACTGCCCGTCGCGCCGGAGGAGGTCGCCGGGCGCGTCGCGCTGGATCTGGGGCTCGAGGTGCCGATGGGGCCGGGGCGCGAAGAGCGGCAGATCGGCTACAGCGCCACCGGCCGGATCACCGATGCCGCCAGCGATGCGCTGCTGCCGGGCCGGCAGGTCGCGACGCCGGAGCTGGAGCTGGTCCTGGCCGATCGCCGCATCGCCATCGCCGGTCCCGCCACGCTGGACGGGTTTCCCGCGCAGATCGAGTGGGGCCGCAGCCTGGGCGGGGGCGAGCCGGGCAGCCGTCTGGATTTCTCCGCTTCCGTCAGTCCGGAGCTGCTGGATCATCTGGGCCTGCCGCTGGCCGCGGGCAGCGTCACCGGAACGGGGCGCGCCACGGGCCATGTCGCGCTGATGCCCGGCCGCCCCGCGCGGATCGATCTCGAGGCCGACCTGACCGGCATGGGGATCCGCGTGGCGGAACTGGGCTGGTCCAAATCCGCGGGGCGCGCGGCCAGCCTCGCCCTGGCCGGCAGCCTGGGCGCCGCGCCGGCCTTCGACCGGCTGGCGCTGAGCGCACCGGGGCTGGAGGCGCAGGGACGGCTGTCGCTTGCGCAGGGGGGCGGGATCGCGGCGCTGGACCTGTCGCGGGCCCGGCTGGGCGGCTGGCTGGATGCCGGGGTCAGCCTGCGCCCCGGCGCGGGCGGGACGCGGGCGGTCACGGTGTCCGGGGGCACGGTCGATCTGGGCGGCCTGCCGAAAGGCGGCGGCGGCTCCGGCGGCGGCACCGGCGCGACGGAGGTGACGCTGCGCGACATGCGCATCCGGGTCTCGGACCGGCTGGCGCTGAGCGGCGCCGAAGGCCGGGTGGATCTGGCCGGCGGTGTCGCCGGACGGGTGTCGGGCCGGGTCAATGGCGGCACGCCCTTGCGCGTGGACCTGACCCGCGCCAGCCCCGGCCCGCGCATCCGCATCCGCGGCGAGAATGCCGGGCAGGCGGCGCGCGATGCCGGGATCTTCGCCAAGGCCACCGGCGGGGCGCTGGATCTGCGGCTGGACCCGACCGGGGCGCCCGGCACGTATCGCGGCGATCTGGCGATCGACGGGCTGACCATCTCCGACGCGCCTTTCGCCGCCAGCCTCCTGTCGGCGATTTCCGTGGTCGGCATCGCCGAGCAGGCGGGCGAGGGCGGGCTGCATTTCGGCGATGTCGAGGCAGACTTCCTCTTGACGCCGGAGCGCGTGGTTGTGAGCCAGTCAAGCGCGACGGGACCGAGTCTCGGCCTGTCGCTGGACGGAACACTCGACCTGGAACGCAAGACCATGGACATGCAGGGCGTGATATCGCCATTCTACTTCGTCAACCGGCTGGGCGCCGGCATGACGCGCCCGGGCGAAGGCCTGGTCGGCATCACCTTCAAGCTGGCGGGCCCGCTGGATGCGCCGCGGCTGAAGGCCAATCCGCTTTCGGTGCTGACGCCGGGCTTCTTCCGCGAGATCTTCCGCCGCGAACCGCCGCAGATCGTGGAGACCGGGCAATGAAACTTTCGGATTTCGATTTCGACCTGCCCGAGGACCGCATCGCCACGCGGCCCGCGCGGCCGCGCAGCTCGGCCCGGCTGCTGCTGGTGGAGGGGGCGGAGGCGCCCTTGCGCGACCTATCGGTCTCCGATCTGCCGGACCTGCTGCGCGCAGGCGACCGGCTGGTTCTGAACAATACCCGCGTTCTGCCCTCGCGCCTGTCGGGCACGCGCCGCCGCGCCAGCGACAGCGGCACGGGCGCGGCCGCCATCGAGGTGACGCTCCTTGACCCGCAGCCGCAGGAAAACGTCTGGACCGCGCTGGTCAAGCCGCTGCGCAAGCTGCGCGACGGCGAGGCGGTGGAGTTCGGCCATGGCGTGCGGGCGGTGATGCTGGATCGCGACGAGACCGGCATGGCGCGGCTGCGGCTGGAGCATGGCGAGGCGACGGCCGAGGCGGCGCTGGCCCTGGTCGGCGCGATGCCGCTGCCGCCCTATATCGCCGCCAAGCGTCCGGCCGACGACCAGGACCGCACCGATTACCAGACCGTCTTCGCCCGCCATGCCGGGGCGGTGGCGGCCCCCACGGCCAGCCTGCATTTCGACGCGCCGCTGCTGGAGGCGATCCGCGGCCGCGGCGTCGATTTCACCGAGGTGACGCTGCATGTGGGGGCGGGGACCTTCCTGCCGGTGAAGGTGGAGGACCCGACCCGGCACCGGATGCATGCCGAATGGGGCGAGGTCAGCGAGACCGCCGCCGCCGAGATCCGCGCCACCCGGGCGGCGGGCGGGCGGGTGATCGCCGTCGGCACCACCGCGCTGCGCCTGATCGAGAGCGCCGCGCGCGAGACCGGAGAGGTGCGCGCCTTCGCCGACAAGACCGACATCTTCATCTATCCGGGCTTCGAGTTCCGCGCCGTGGACGGGCTGATGACCAATTTCCACCTGCCGAAATCGACGCTGATGATGCTGGTCTCGGCGCTGATGGGGCGCGACAGGATGCTGGACGCCTATGCCCATGCCGTGGCGGCGGGCTACCGGTTCTTCAGCTATGGCGATGCGTCGCTGCTGCTGCCGTCAACCCGGCGGTAACGCGGGACGGGTAGGCGGGATGCCGCCCCGGGGCGAAAAAACCGCTGCCCTGTCGCTTTTGGCATGGCAAACCGTTACCGCGCCCCGTTAGGGCAGGGAAAAACGCTAGCCGAAAGAATCGCCCCATGTTCCGCGCCTTCGTGATGTCCTGGCCCCTGTTCCTCGGGATCTTCCTGCTGATGGTCGGCAACGGGTCGCAGGGCACGCTGCTGGGCATCCGCGGGGGGATGGAAGGTTTTTCCACCTTCGAGCTGTCGCTGGTGATGTCGGCCTATTTCGCGGGCTTCCTGGGCGGCTCGCAGCTGGCGCCCGAGATGATCCGCCGGGTCGGGCATATCCGGGTCTTCGCGGCGCTGGCCTCCTTCATCTCGGCGATCCTGATCCTCTATCCGACGATCACCGATCCCTGGGTCTGGATCGCGCTGCGGGTGGTGTTCGGGTTCTGCATGTGCGGGGTCTACGTGACCGCCGAAAGCTGGCTGAATTCCTCGACCCCCAACAACCTGCGCGGCCAGACCCTGTCGCTCTACATGATCGTGCAGACCTCGGGGATCGTGCTGGCGCAGGGGCTGTCGATGCTGGGCGACCCGGCGCAATACGTGCTGTTCGTCGTGGTGTCGGTGCTGGTCTCGATCAGCTTCGCGCCGATCCTTCTGTCGGTGACGCCGACGCCGACCTTCGGGTCGACCAAGCGGATGGGGATCGGGCGGCTGTTCAAGGTCTCGCCGCTGGGCTGCATCGGCATCCTGCTGATGGGCGGGGTCTATTCGGCGACCTTCGGCATGGCCTCGGTCTTCGGCACGCGGGCGGGCTTGTCGGTGTCGCAGATCTCGCTCTTCATCGCGGCGATCTATCTGGGCGGGCTGGTCTGCCAGTTCCCGATCGGCTGGCTGTCGGACCGGATGGACCGCCGCCAGCTGATCCTGGCCGCGGCGGCGGCCGGGGCGCTCGGCGCGGCGGTGCCGCTGCTGAGCCTGAGCTTTCCGGTGGTGCTGCTGGCGGGGGCGGTGATCGGCGGGGTGTCGAACCCGCTCTACGGCCTTCTCGTCGCGCATACGGCCGATTTCCTGGAACCTGACGACATGGCCTCGGCCTCGGGACAGCTGCTGTTTCTGAATGGTTTCGCCGCCGTGATCGGGCCGGTGGTCACCGGCTTTGCCATGGGCAGCGTCGGGCCGAACGGATTTTTCCTTTTCCTTCTCGGACTTTTCGCCATTCTGACCATCTATGCGGGCTATCGCATGACCCAGCGCCCGGCGCCGGATGCCAGCGAGACCGGCGAATTCGCGCCGGTCCTGCCGACGGCGTCGCTGGTGACGATGGAGGCCGCGGCCGAGTCCTATATGGATCAGGAGGAAACGGCCGCGGATGACGACGAGGAAGAGGATCACGCCGCCTGAGCCCGCAGGGGCCATGGCGCGATCCGGCGAGACGAAGGAAGGACAGGGTGATGACCAGCTATCAGGACGTGCTGGATTTCTGGATCGAAGAGGTCGGCCCGGCGGGCTGGTACCGCGCCGAGGACGCGATCGACGCGACGATCCGCAACCGGTTCGGCGCCGCGTGGCACATGGCCCAGGCCGGCGGCCTGCCGGAGTGGAGCGCGACCCCCGAGGGCACGCTGGCGCTCCTGATCCTGCTGGACCAGTTCCCGCGCAACATGTTCCGCGGCGAGGGCCGCGCCTTTTCCAGCGACGCCCAGGCCCGCGCGGTCGCCAAGAAGGCGGTCGAGAAGGGCTGGGACCTGCGCATTCCCGAACCCCAGCGCCAGTTCTTCTACCTGCCGCTGATGCATTCGGAATGCCTCATCGACCAGGAGCGCTGCATCCGCCTGATGATGGAGCGCATGCCCGAGACCGGCGCCGACAACCTGCTTCATGCCCGCGCGCATCGCGAGGTGATCCGCCGCTTCGGGCGCTTCCCGCACCGCAACCCGGATCTCGACCGGAACACGACCGCCGAGGAGGCCCGCTTCCTCGAGGAGGGCGGCTACGGGCAGGTCGTGCAGACCCTGCGGCAGGCGGCCTGACCCCGCCCCGGGCCGGAGCCGCGGCGCTCCGGCTTTTCATCGCTCCCGATCCGGTATAGGTCCGGCAGACCCAAGCCAGACCGCAACGGAGGCCGCGATGGCACAGATCCGCCTGACCAATAGCCGCACGAGGACGCTGGAGCGTTTCGTGCCGATCGACGCGTCGAATGTGCGGATCTATCTCTGTGGACCGACCGTCTATGACCGCGCGCATCTGGGCAATGCCCGCCCCGTGGTGGTCTTCGACGTGCTGGTGCGGCTCCTGCGCCATGTCTATGGCGCGGATCACGTCACCTATGTGCGTAATTTCACCGATGTGGACGACAAGATCAACGCGACGGCGGCTGCGCGCAAGGCGGCCGGCGCCCCCGGCACGCTGGAGGATCTGATCGCCGAGCGGACCGAGGAAACCATCGGCTGGTACCATGCCGACATGGATGCGCTCGGCGCGGCGCGCCCTGATCACGAACCCCGCGCCACCGGCTATATCGCGCAGATGATCGCCATGTGCGAAGGCCTGATCGCCGGAGGCCACGCCTATGAGGCCGAGGGCCACGTGCTTTTCGCCGTGGAAAGCTACAGGGATTACGGCAGGCTCTCGGGCCGGTCGGTCGAGGACATGATCGCCGGCGCCCGGGTCGAGGTCGCGCCCTACAAGCGCAACCCGATGGATTTCGTGCTGTGGAAACCCTCCGATGGCGACCTGCCGGGATGGGACAGCCCCTGGGGCCGCGGGCGGCCGGGCTGGCATATCGAATGCTCGGCCATGTCGCATGACCTGCTGGGCGCTGATTTCGACATCCATGCAGGCGGCAACGACCTGATGTTCCCGCATCATGAGAACGAGATCGCGCAAAGCTGCTGCGCCCATCCCGGCTCGGGCTTCGCCCGCGTCTGGCTGCATAATGAAATGCTGCAGGTCGAGGGCAAGAAGATGTCCAAGTCGCTGGGCAATTTCTTCACCGTGCGCGACCTGCTGGATCAGGGCATCCCCGGCGAGGTGATCCGCATGGTCTTTCTCGGCACGCATTACCGCAAGCCGATGGACTGGACCGAGGCCAAGCGCGAGGAGGCGGAGAAGACTCTGCGCAAGTGGCGCGCGCTGACGAATGGCGTGGAGCCGGGCGAAATCGATGAACAAGTAGTCTATTACCTTGGCGACGATCTCAATACCCATGGGGCTATTCAGGCTCTGCATAAACTGGTGCAAGATATATATCATCACGAGAAGATCGAGCGCGGCGGTCAAGGCTCTGTGTTAGTCAAGTCGAGTGTCGAGTTGCGCGCGAAACTTAAGGCTTCGGCACAGTTGCTTGGTCTGTTGACTGATGAAATCGGTGAGTGGGCCGTTACCGCAAGTGTAGATCTCTCGGCCTACGCCGATGCGCTGGCCGCCGCGCGCGAACAGGCGATGGCGACCAAGGATTTCTCCGCCGTTGACGCGCTGAAATCCATGCTGCTGGCGGCAGGCGTCGAGGTGCGCATGTCGAAGGCCGGGGTCGATCTGTCGCCGAAGCCCGAATTCGACGCCGCGAAGCTGGAGGCGCTGTGATGTCTCCCGAACGGCTGTACCTGTTCGACACGACGCTGCGCGACGGGCAGCAGACCCATGGCGTGCAATTCTCCACCGAGGAGAAGATCCGCATCGCGGGCGTGCTGGACAGTCTGGGGATCGACTATATCGAGGGGGGCTGGCCGGGCGCCAACCCGACCGACAGCGCCTTCTTTGCCGCGCGCCCCGAGACAAGCGCGACCTTCACCGCCTTCGGCATGACCAAGCGCGCGGGCCGCTCGGCGGAGAATGACGAGGTGCTGGCGGGCGTTCTGGACGCGCGCACCCCGGCGGTCTGCCTCGTCGGCAAGGCGCATGATTTCCACGTCACCGAGGCGCTGGGGATCACGCTGGAGGAAAACCGCGAGAACATCGCCGCCTCCTTCACGCATATCGTGGCGCAGGGGCGCGAGGCGCTCTATGACGCCGAACATTTCTTCGACGGCTGGAAGGCCGATCCCGATTACGCGCTGTCCTGCCTGCGGGCCGCCCATGAGGCGGGGGCGCGCTGGATCGTGCTGTGCGACACCAATGGCGGCACGCTTCCCGAAGAGATCGGCCGCATCGTGCGCGAGGTGATCGCCGCGGGCATTCCCGGCACGCATCTGGGCATCCATTGCCATGACGATACCGGCAATGCGGTGGCGGGATCTCTGGCGGCGGTCGATGCCGGCGTGCGGCAGGTGCAGGGCACGCTGAACGGGCTGGGCGAACGCTGCGGCAATGCCAATCTGACGACGCTGATCCCGACGCTCATGCTGAAGGAACCCTATGCCTCGCGCTACCGCACCGGGGTGACGGCGGAGGCGCTGGCCGGGCTGACCCGGGCGTCGCGGCTGCTGGATGACATCCTGAACCGGGTGCCGCTGCGCTCGGCGCCCTATGTCGGGGCCTCGGCCTTCACCCACAAGGCGGGGCTGCATGCCAGCGCGATCCTGAAGAACCCCGCCACCTACGAACATGTGCGCCCCGACAGCACGGGCAATGCCCGCCAGATCCCGATGTCGAACCAGGCCGGGCAGTCGAACCTGCGCCGCCGCCTGGCCGAGGCCGGGATCGAGGTGGCGCCCGGCGATCCCGCGCTGGGACGCATCCTGGAGGTGGTCAAGGCGCGCGAGGCCGAGGGCTATACCTATGACGCCGCGCAGGCCAGCTTCGAGCTGATGGCGCGGGCCGAACTGGGGCGGCTGCCCGCCTTCTTCGAGGTCACGCGCTACCGCGTGACGGCCGAACGCCGCCGCGACCGCCGCGACCGCATGGTCAGCCTCTCCGAGGCGGTGGTGGTCGTGCGCATCGGTGCCGAGACCCATCTTTCGGTCAGCGAAAGCACCGATCTCGAGGGCGCCGATCACGGGCCGGTCAACGCGCTTTCCAAGGCGCTGATGAAGGATCTGGGCGTCTATCAGGGCTATATCGAAGAGATGAAGCTGGTCGATTTCAAGGTGCGCATCACCAATGGCGGCACCGAGGCGGTGACGCGCGTCGTGATCGATACCGAGGATCGCGCGGGCAACCGCTGGTCCACGGTGGGGGTGTCGCCCAATATCGTCGATGCCTCCTTCGAGGCGCTCCTGGATGCGATCACCTGGAAACTGGTGCGCGACGGGGCGCCGGTGGCCGGGCGCGCGGCGGCGCCGGTGGCCGCCCCGGCATGAGCCTCGACGCCTGCGCCGATCTGGTGCGGCGCGGCGACCCGGCGCGCTGGCAATCCCTGCGGGGGCAGCCGGATTCCGTGCGGGCGCGGCTTCTGCCGGTCTATGCCGCCAATCTGGAAATCGCCCGCGCCCCCTGGGTCAGCGCCGAACCGGCGATCGGGCAGATGCGCCTGACCTGGTGGCGCGAGGTGATGGAAGAGATCGCGGCAGGCGGCCCGGTGCGGCGTCACGAAGTGGCCACGCCGCTGGCGGCGGTGCTGGGCGCGGAAGGCGCGCGGGCGCTGGATGCCGCGATCGTCGCGCGCCATCGGGACCTGGATCCCGCGCCCTTCGCCACGGCCGTGGCCCTGATCGAGTATCTGGAGGATACGGGCGGCCAGGTGACGGTCGCGGCCGGGGCCGCGCTGGGGGCGGCGCCCGCGGGCCTGGCCGATGCCGGTTTCGCCGCCGGTCTGGCGGCCTATCTGCGCGCCGTGCCGGAACTCGCGGCGCGGGGGCGTCAGCCGCTGCATTCCCGGGCGCCGCAGGATCTGGCGGAACTGGCGCGCATCGGGCTGGACCGGCTGGCCGCCGCGCGCCGCGCCCGCCCCGGC